>NZ_JAUG01000060.1 GCF_000708285.2 Pedobacter borealis DSM 19626 | reverse complement strand
GGTTACTATGTTAATACTGTTGGGCAATATGCAAACGAAACTGTTATCATGAAGTATATTCAAAATCAGGGAACCGAACCTACAACTTATAAGATGTTGCATAGAAATCAGCTCAGTTTAGAATTTTAGTTAAGCGATACCCCGATAGCTCTGCTTCGGGGTCATTCATTGCTTTAATGATTCAACTTTATTTCCTGCGTCCAAAATTTAATGATTTTGAAGATGCTTAAAACAACAAAAAATATGAAAGTTATTAAAATAGGAGCGGCGCTGAGTTTGCTGCTCATCCTTAACATATTCACATTACAGGCTTCTCCTTTGAAAGGACTAATCATTACAGCTTCATCACCCGTGGTTCCTGTTTTAAAAGGGATGGATTCAAACCCACTTTTGCGTGTACTGATTTATATCCCTGCTGGTGAAAAAGAGATTACATTTAAAAAAATAGCTGCCAGGCTCAATCCCGCAGGATTGCAGTCTATCGAAAAGATTGATGTTTATTTTACGGATCAGGAACCACTTTTTGCGGCAAAAAATAAACTGACTACAATTAATCCAGGTACTGCGAATATAGGTTTTGAGCTGAACGTTAACCTTAAGCCCGGTATGCATTACATTTGGTTTAGTGCTAAACTTAAAGATCAGGCCGATATCGATTCGAAAATTGAATTTCATGTGAACCAGATCGAAGACGCAAATGCTAAAAAATATCTGGTTGTTGAAGAGGGGCAAGGTTTTGTTAAAAGATTGGGTATCGCAGTAAAAAAAGCAGGTGAAAACGGCATTAATACCTTTCGGATTCCCGGGATTGCGACAACAGACAAAGGTTCGTTAATTACCGTTTACGATATCCGTTATAAAAACTCAGGAGATCTGCCCGGCAATATCGATGTAGGTATGAGCAGAAGCACCGATGGCGGTAAAAGCTGGGAGCCAATGAAAGTAATCATGGATATGGGAGAACCGAACGAGAATAATGGGGTGGGCGATCCGGCAGTACTTTTTGATCCCATTACAAAAAAAATCTGGGTAGCAGCACTGTGGAGTAAGGGAAACCGATCAATAGCAGGATCAAAACCGGGCTTGTCAGAAGATGTTACCGGACAGTTGGTACTGGTAAGTAGCGATGATGATGGATTAACCTGGTCGGTACCAAAAAGTATTACCAAAAATGTTAAAGATCCGGCCTGGAACCTGTTTTTTAACGGTCCGGGCAGCGGGATCGCTATGGAAGATGGTAAACTGGTTTTTGCCGCGCAATATTGGGATGAAAATGCTATGCCGCATTCTACATTGGTATATAGCGCCGATCATGGACTCAGCTGGAAAACAGAAGATGGACCTAAGCCAAACACAACCGAAAGCCAGATTATAGAAACCATGCCGGGTGTTTTAATGCTGAATATGCGCGATAACCGCGGAAGTTTTAGAAGTGTAGCCACAACAGCTGATATGGGGAAAAACTGGGTTGAGCACCATACCTCATACAATGCACTTCAAGATCCGGTTTGTATGGCCAGTTTTATCAAAGCAAAGGTGATGGTAAAAGGCAGGCAAAAAGAAGTGGTGTTTTTTGGGAACGACAATACGCAGGCCAATCGTTACAACTTAACCATAAAAGCCAGTTTAGATCTGGGAGAAAGCTGGAACAAGAAAAATGAACTTTTGGTTGATGATAGAAAATTTTATGGTTATTCTTCATTAACAAAGATTGATGATCAGACTATTGGCTTCTTCTATGAAGGCTTGAAAGATTTATATTTTGTCCGTATTCCGGTAAGTGAAATCGTAAAATAAACCTTATGAAAGCTTTTTTCGGGTTAATAACAGGATTGACCTTTTTGGTTAGCAGCTACAGCTGTGCGCAAAAAATAAAAGTTGCCTGTATCGGAAATTCTGTAACCGCGGGTTATTTATTAGCCAAGCCACAACAAGAATCTTACCCGGCGCAATTGCAACAGCTCTTGGGCAATCGGTATTTGGTAGGCAATTTCGGGCATAACGGAGCTACCTTGTTGAAAAAAGGCCATAATCCTTATTTTAAAACCAAAGAATTTAACGAGGCGTTAAACTTTTGTGCCGATATGGCCATTATTCACCTCGGATTAAATGATACCGATCCACGTAACTGGCCAAATTATAAAGGTGATTTTCAAGCTGATTATCAGTGGCTGATAGATAGTCTGAAAAAAGTAAATCCTAAACTTAAAATTTATATCTGCAAACTAAGCCCAATTTTTAGCGGCCATCCAAGATTTAAGTCAGGAACACGTGATTGGTATTGGCAGATACAGGATAAAATTGAACTGGTTGCAAAGGTAAATGGGTTTGAACTGATCGACCTCAATACCACACTAAATAACCGCCCAGAGCTTTTTGCCGATAACCTACATCCTGATGTTAAAGGTGCTGGAATTATTGCGAAAACAGTGTACGGGCATGTTACTGGAAATTTTGGTGGTTTTAAACTGAATACACTCTTTACCGAGCACATGGTTTTGCAACGCGATCAGCCAATCCCAATTTATGGAACGGCCAATGCAGGTGATTTGATTGAAGTTCAGTTTAACCATATTACACAACGAGTAATAACCGATCGCCGTGGCAAGTGGAAAGTCTTTTTTAAACCGATGAAATTTGGCGGACCTTATGCGCTTAAAGTTAAGGCCGATCAGCATACCGTTTTAATAAAAGATGTGATGATTGGCGATGTTTGGTTGTGTTCAGGGCAATCGAATATGGCTTTTCCGTTAAAATCATCAGTGACCGCTCAGGCTACTTTAAGCCATTTAAACAAAAATCTTTCCATTAGATTGTTGAAGTATAATCTTTTGGCGGAAACAGACAACATCAACTGGGAGGAAAAAACATTAAACCAGGTAAATGAACTCAATTATTTCTACGGAACTTGGGCGAAACCAGATGAAAATACGGTCAGTAATTTTTCGGCCGTTGCTTATTATTTTGGAGAAAAAGTTGTCTCGAGTACCCAAATCCCAATTGGGCTCATTCAAATGGCAGTTGGTGGTTCAACACTCGAATCGTGGATGGACCGAAAAACATTAGAACACGACGATTTGCTGGTTGATCTGTTAGCTAACTGGCGGAAATCGGATTTTATGCAGGATTGGGCACGTGGCAGGGCAGATGTAAACCTAAAAAATGCCGTGAATCCTAAACAGCGGCACCCTTATGAGCCAGCCTATAATTATGAAGCTGGTATTTCAAATTTAATTGGCTTTCCGATAAAAGGTGTGATTTGGTACCAGGGAGAAAGTAATGCGCATAACGTTGAGCTCTATTACCACGAATTTCCGTTATTGGTTAAAAGCTGGCGTGAAAAATGGAATTACAATTTTCCTTTTTATTATGTTCAACTCTCTTCGATCGATCGGCCTTCCTGGCCATATTTTAGAGATGCGCAGCGGAAATTGCAAGCAGTTGTTCCCAATTCGGGCATGGCAGTAAGTTCCGATTTGGGCGATTCGTTAAATGTTCATCCTACACATAAAAAAGAGATCGGCGAACGCCTGGCTTTACTCGCTTTAAAAAACACTTATCATAAAAATATCTCAGCAAGTGGACCTGTAACAATAAAAGCCGTACGAAAGCATAATACCATTGTTGTCAACTTTAGTCATGCCAGAAAATTGATGTCAAGCGATGACTCAGATTTAAAAGGTTTTGAAGTAGTGGATGATAAGGGAAAGCACTTTCCTGTTAAGGCAACCATCTTTAATAACGAGGTACATTTAATTGTTCCTGCTCAACTCAAAATAAAGCAGGTTTTATATGCCTGGCAAGCTTTTACCAAGGCAAATTTAATTAATGAAGCCAAACTGCCTGCTTCAACATTTTCCATTTCCATAAATTAAATAAATATGAGTTATACTCGGGAAGAACTGCAAAAACTTGCTTCTTTTTATAAAAACCAGTTGTTAAATAATACCGTCCCATTTTGGTTTCCGAGATCGATTGATCAGGAACATGGCGGTTATCTGCTCATGCGAGATAGGGGCGGGAGTTTAATTGATGATGATAAAGCGGTATGGATTCAAGGGCGTGCCTCATGGTTACTATCCACCCTTTGTAATACCATTGAACCGAAACAAGAATGGCTTGATGGGGCAAAATCTGGAATAGATTTCTTAAATAACCATTGTTTTGATATTGATGGGCAGATGTTTTTTCACGTAACCCGTAATGGGCAGCCGATTCGCAAAAGACGCTATTATTTTTCTGAAACTTTTGCAGTGATTGCAAATGCGGCCTATGCCAAAGCCAGCGGTGATGAAATTGCAGCTGAAAAAGCAAGGTATTTATTTGGAAAGTGTATCGAATACGCCACCACGCTAGGTTTATTGCCTGCAAAGTTTACAGGCACGCGCCCAGCAAAAGGCATAGGTGTACCCATGATCATGATGAATAACGCACAGCAGTTAAGGGAAACCATTGGCGATCCACGTTGTGATGAATGGATTTCGACCTGGATTGAAGAAATCAGGAACGATTTTGTGAAAGATGATATACAATGTGTGATGGAGCAGGTAGCGCCAGATGGTTCGATAATCGATCATATTGATGGAAGAACTTTAAACCCCGGTCATGCTATAGAAGGGGCTTGGTTTATCTTACATGAAGCAAAGTATCGTAATAACGATCCCGACCTAATTAAATTGGGCTGTAAAATGCTCGATTATATGTGGGCGCGTGGCTGGGATAAAGAGCATGGGGGAATTTTGTATTTTAAAGATGTATACAATAAACCTGTTCAGGAATATTGGTAGGATATGAAATTCTGGTGGCCACAGAACGAAACGATTATTGCTACATTGTTGGCCTATACTTTAACTGGCGATGAAAAGTACGCCCGCTGGCATAAAATGGTTCATGACTATGCTTATGATAAATTCCATGATCAAGAACATGGCGAATGGTTTGGTTATCTGCACCGCGATGGCACGGTTGCACAAACAGCGAAAGGAAATCTGTTTAAGGGACCTTTTCATTTACCAAGACAGGAATGGTATTGTGCGCAATTGCTGGAAAAGCTAGGTTATTGAAAAATAAAAAAGCCATCTATTACTGATGGCTTTTTCGTTCGATTCTTTTGTTGTACTCGGGGCGGGAATCGAACCCGCACGCCTTTGAAAGCACAGGATTTTAAGTCCTGCGTGTCTACCAGTTCCACCACCCGAGCATTAGCCTGTTCCGAAATCCTTCGGTAGGTTAACTTTAAAATAAATGCCTTCTGGTAGGAAGGCATTTAGAGCGAAAGACGAGATTCGAACTCGCGACCCCGACCTTGGCAAGGTCGTGCTCTACCAACTGAGCTACTTTCGCAAATTAATACATAGTGTTGTATTCCTTTGGGGTTGCAAATATAGGAATTAAAGTTTTTAAAGCAAAAAAATAAAATAAATTTTTCGGATGAAATTCTTAATGCTTAAAAATCAATAGAATAAATTTCTGAAAATTAGGGTTTGTAAGGTTTTTTTGTTTTGGGGCTTAATGTAGGCCTTCTGGGATGTCGAACTTTTCAAGTTTATGTTTGTTAGCTAATGGATTATCTATTCTAATAGCGTTTGTAATCGTTGCTTGTGCCAAATAAAAAGGTTTATAAACTTTAATTGATCACCATATGGATAAATTATGTAGAACATTAAAATAAATTAAACCACTAATCTGTGTTCTGGAAATTTAAATAATTGAATTTTTTCTGCTGTAAATAAAAAAAACCTTTCATTTATGAAAGGTTTTTGTTCGATTTTTTTGTGTACTCGGGGCGGGAATCGAACCCGCACGCCTTTGAAAGCACAGGATTTTAAGTCCTGCGTGTCTACCAGTTCCACCACCCGAGCATTAGCCGCTACCGATCTCCATCGGCTTGGTTAACTTTAAAATAAATGCCTTCTGGTAGGAAGGCATTTTGGAGCGAAAGACGAGATTCGAACTCGCGACCCCGACCTTGGCAAGGTCGTGCTCTACCAACTGAGCTACTTTCGCATGAACAAAACTGATGTTGTTGTTTCGTTTTGGTGATGCAAATATAGGCAGATTTATATTTCTGTCAAGAGATTTCTTGTTAAAAATTTAATATTTAATTTAAATTGCTGGCTTTCAGTACAAGTAAAATTAAATCAGTTTCAAAACCTTTTGCCTGAAGGTAGCTCATTAGCTTATTTTTTCTTTTAAACGGATCATTTTCGTTCAAACTCTCCACTTTTTTGATGGCTAATTTTTCTATAGTTTGTAAATAATCATCATCATCAAGGCTGTAAATTGCCTTTTGTAAGATTTTGTCGGGCACACCCTTTAATTTCAAACCCTGTTTAATTTTAACACGTCCCCAATGTTTGATGTTAAATTTGCCCGATGCATAACTTTTAGCAAACCTTTCTTCATTTAAAAAATTATTCAAAATCAGTTCGCTTATAATTTCTTCCAGCTCATCGCCACGCATTCCCCATTCTACCAGCTTATACCGCGCTTCCTTTTGCGAGCGCTCCTGGTAAACACAAAAATGTTCCGCTTTTACCAGCGCCTGTTTTTTATCTAATAATACTGCCTCTTGTTTACCGCTTTTCATAATTATTTACTGAAATTCGTAAAAATAATAGCGATTACCGTATTTTTCTGAATATAATAGCATGCAAAATCCAATATACACCATTGCCAAAATAGCCGAAATTTTAAATGCCGATGCTAAATTAGTTGATGAACAGGTAATTATTCAATATTTGGTGATCGATAGCCGTTCGGTTTTGGTTCCGGAAAATTCTGTGTTTTTTGCCCTGTCTTCACACCGCGACGGACATGAATTTATTAGAGATGCTTATGCAAAGGAAATCAGGAATTTTGTAATTACCGAAGCGAAATACGTTAACGAATACCCCGACTGCAATTTTTTATTGGTAGATGATGCTTTGGCGTCGCTACAAAAACTTGCTATCGAACACCGGAATCAATTTGATTTAAGAACCATCGGTATTACGGGGAGTAATGGGAAAACAATTGTTAAAGAATGGCTGTATCAGCTCCTGGCTGCCGATTTTAATATTGTTAAAAGCCCAAAAAGTTATAATTCGCAGATCGGGGTGCCGCTTTCAGTATGGCAGATTGAGGGCGATCATACGCTGGGTATTTTTGAAGCTGGTATTTCCGCAGTTAATGAGATGCAATACTTGGCAGAAATTATCCGTCCCGAAATCGGAATACTAACCAATATCGGCGAGGCGCATGCTGAAGGATTCAGTTCTAAAAAAGAAAAATTAACAGAGAAACTGAAACTTTTTGCCGCTTCCGAATTGTTTATTTATTCACCTGAATATGTAAGTGAAATAAGCGTAAAAGAACTGCCTGGTAAAAAACAGTTTAGCTGGAGTAGTAAACAAGCGGCAGATCTTCAGGTTATTGCGGTTGAACCCATCGAAGGCAACTGCTACCTGAGGGCCATTTATCAAAATAGGGAAATTGAATGCATTTTGCCTTTTAAAGATAAAGCTTCGATAGAAAATGGAATGATCTGCTGGGCAACCTTACTGGCTTTAGGCTATACGCCAGAGCAGGCCGATTTACGTTTGGAAAAATTGAGTCATGTGAGCATGCGTTTAGAGCTGAAAAATGGGATTAACCAATGTTCCATTATCGACGATTCTTACAGTGCCGATATTTCTTCGTTGGCCATTGCGCTGGATTTTTTAAATCAACAGAATCAGCACGCAAAGAAAACTGTTATTCTTTCCGAATTATTTGAAACGGGGAGGGCGGATTTGGATTTATATACGGAGATTTCCGAATTGCTTTTACAGAAGAAGGTAAACCGCCTGATTGGAATTGGGACTCATATTTCTAAGTACGCTGATCTTTTTAAGTTTGAGACGCAGTTTTTCGACGATACCAATGCCTTTATCGATGCTTTTCCTGGTTTACAGTTTAACCACGAAACGATATTGGTAAAAGGGGCCAGACGGTTCGAATTTGGTCGGATCAGTAAACTCCTTACCCAGAAAATACACGATACGGTTTTAGAAATCGACCTGAACGCCATGGTTGGTAATCTGCAATTTTACCGATCTAAAATCAAACCAGGTGTTAAAATTATGGCTATGGTTAAGGCCTTTTCGTACGGAAGCGGAAGTTTTGAAATTGCCAATTTATTGCAGTTTCATAAGGTAGATTATCTGGCGGTAGCTTATACCGATGAAGGTATCGCTTTGCGGAAAGCGGGAATCACTCTGCCGATTATGGTGATGAGTCCTGAAGAATCGGCTTTCGAAGCCATCATTAAACACAAACTCGAGCCCGAAATTTACAGTATAGAAATTCTGAATAGTTTTTTAAATGTGCTGTCTGATTATGATTTCGATTATCCGATCCACATTAAAATAGATAGCGGCATGCATCGTTTGGGCTTTGACCAGTCGGAAATCGATCCATTATCCAATCTACTTAAAGACTCGGCGAGGGTGAAGGTTCAAAGTATTTTTTCTCACCTGGTGGCAAGCGATGCAGCAGAGCATGATGGATTTACGCAACAGCAGATCGCACGGTTTAAAATTATCGCCAACCAGTTGGTCGAAATTTTAGGTTACAAGCCATTGCTCCATATATCCAATACTTCGGGCATTTCGCGTTGGCCAGAAGGGCAAATGGACATGGTTCGTTTGGGCATAGGCCTGTATGGTTTCGACGCTGCATTGCTGAATAACCGGGGTTTGCAAACCGTAATGGTGCTTAAAACTACGGTTACCCAAGTGAAGACATTGGCTCCGGGTGAAACTGTAGGCTATAGCAGGAGGGGAATAATGCCAAATGGTGGAAAAATAGCGACAGTAAAAATAGGCTATGCCGACGGCTATGCCAGGTATTTTGGCAATGGAGTGGGTAAAATGCTTATAAATGGCCACTTGGTACCAACAATTGGTTCAATTTGTATGGACATGACTATGTTGGATATTACAGGCATTGATGTGAAGCCTGGTGATGAAGCTATTGTTTTTAATAAGGAGCACACCATTATGCAGCTGGCCGAAGATATCGGCACCATTCCTTATGAAATTCTGACCAATATCTCGCAAAGGGTTAAACGTGTTTATTTTTATGAGTAAGATAGGTGCTAAATTGTTTATTTGATATATTGTTGGTTGTACAGCAGTAACAATTGAGCCATTAAACAATATCACAATTCTAACCATTTAACCATATTTTTCCTAAGTTTGCACCATGAATAAAGTCGGGAAAGCTATTTTAAATTATTTGATTAAAGGTTTATTAATTGTTGTGCCCATTGCCGTAAGTATTTTTATTGTGGTTTGGGCAGTTACAACTGTAGATAGCTGGTTGAATGTAAACAATATTTTGGGCGTAAATCCAAGTACAGGCGAAAGCCGGAATATCCCTGGTTTAGGTTTGTTAACGGTTTTAGCCCTCATTTTACTAGCCGGTATCTTTGTAACCAATATGGTAACCGAGCCCATGTACAATTGGTTTCAGCGGATTATGCAGCGGCTACCCTTACTTAATTTTATCTATTCTTCTATAAAAGATTTAACAGAAGCTTTTGTAGGTGATGAGAAGAAATTTAACCACCCGGTGCTGGTAGAAGTGGAGGGAGGCCTAAAAAAGATTGGATTTTTAACGCAGAACGATCTGCATAAACTCAATTTGCCCGAAGAAGTAGCCGTATATTTTCCACTTTCTTATTCTTTTGCAGGTCAGCTTTGTATTGTAAGAAGAGATAAAGTGACTGATTTGCATATGACAGCAGCTGATGCCATGAAACTGGTGGTTAGCGGTGGTGTAAGCGGACTTTAAACATTTCTAAATGATTACGATTTATCACAATAACAGATGTACTAAAAGCCGTTGTGCTTTAGATGAACTCGAAAAAAGCGGAAAAGATTTCGAGGTAGTTTATTATCTGGAAACCCCACCAAACAAATCCGAGCTACAATCTATTATTCAAAAACTGGGGATTAAACCATTAGAATTGATCCGTAAAGGTGAAAAGGTTTTTACTGAAAACTATAAAGGAAAAATCTTAACTGATGAAGAATGGATTGATGCCATGGTTGCACATCCAATTTTAATCGAAAGACCGATTATCATCTCGGGAGATAAAGCTGTAATTGCCAGACCAACCGAAAAGATAAAAGAGATTTTGGGATAAATTAATATCGAGTTATCGTCATGCTGAACTTGTTTCAGCATCTTCCTTAGTTAACTCTAGTCGTAGCGTCCCGCTACGAGATAAAATAATTCTGTAATACTAAGTTTAATTTTCTCGTGTCTTAGCCAGATGCTAAGACCAGATTGCGTTTTAGGTTAAATCTATATCGAGTTATCGTCATGCTGAACTTGTTTCAGCATCTTCTTTAGCTAACAGACCCTGAAATAAATTCAGGGTGACGACTAGTTAATAAGGTGATCATGCGGCTTCGTAATGACGATTTTCGAATAAAAAAAAGCGCTAAAAAATATTCTTGAAACTAAACAGAAAGAATATTACAATGATAAAGCCAACAAGAAGTCTCGAATAGTATTCCCTGATAAAAAGCCCGCATAAAATCAGTTTATCGTCGTCTACATTGCTATGTAACATGCCATTTCCGCTTGAAGCATTGAATAAAACCTGTTTATCCTGATGGTCGTTTAACGACCACCTGCTTAACCAGCTATTTTGAAAGCTCCAGTCAAAAGTATCGCCAGAGGCAAATACAATTTTTGCTTTAAAACGAAGCCAGTCGTAAGTAATTATAGCTAAAACCTCATTCTGATTGTTCAGTAATTTAGTTTCAGGTTTGGAAAACCCTTCGCTTTTTAGTAGATAAATGCCTGTCTGGGTAGTGGCTATTGCCGAATTTTTCAACGAACTAAAATTTAATGAAAATCTTAGTTGTGCATTGTTAAATACTTGATAATTGCTATCAAATAAACCTTTTCTCCAATTTAATATCTGTTCCATCTCACAAAAGGATTAAATCTGCCACTAATGACGGTTAATTGATACCGTTATAATTGGTATAATACAGGCGAAAAGTACAATAGCACGTTTGTTGTAAATTTGTTTAATAAATAAACCGGCAATAATCAACAATTCATTGTCTGTATCAGAAGAGATAGCACCACAATTATTGCTTGCACTATAGGCAATATGTGTGTCTTTATAGTTGCTTAGTGTCCACTGCGCTTGCCGCCATACCCCAGTTGATTTCCATTCGTACTGTTCGCCTGATTTTAAACTGATTACTGCCTTCGATTTCCAGCTGTCGTAAGTGATTACCGCAACCAGTTCATTTGTTTTTCTGTCGATTACATTAGTTTTTGATTGCCAGAAGCCCACATTCGAGAAGAAATAATTTTTATCTTCAAACATACTTTCCGCATCGCTTCTCCAGGTTTTGAAAGTGACAATCCCTTTTTGAATACCATCTGCAAAAAGCTGGATGTTTCCGCTAAGCCAATTACTTTTCCAATTGATTAATTTCGACATTTAGATACGTTTTATTTTAGATGATGGTTTTCTTCAGTTGTTACAATAAATGAAGACATAAAAAAAGTGCTTATTGTTTGTAAGCACTTTTTCAGTTGACAGTTTCCAGTTTTCAGTTTCCAGTTAACCGGTTTAAACAATTAACCAGTTAGCCATCTTGAACTGACTAATGAACCAATGGCAAATGAACCATTGAACCAGCCTAAAAATTCGGTTTAAGCACATATTTATCGTAGAAACGGAAAATGTGCTCTGCAGCTTCTTCTGCGGTATCTACCAACCTGAAAAGGTTTAAATCTTCTTCATGGATGTTGTGTTCTTTCTGCAACATCGTTCCTTTAATCCAATCAATTAATCCACCCCAATAATCAACACCCACCAATACGATTGGGAAACGTGCAATTTTTCCGGTCTGGATTAAGGTTAAAGCTTCAAAAAGTTCATCCATGGTGCCAAAACCACCAGGTAAAACCACAAAACCCTGGCTATATTTCATGAACATTACTTTGCGTACAAAGAAATAATCAAACTCCAGCAATTTATTATGATCGATATATTTATTGTGGAACTGCTCAAAAGGCAACTCGATGTTTAAACCTACCGATTTACCCCCATTGGTGTGGGCACCTTTATTACCGGCCTCCATAATACCAGGACCACCACCAGTAATTACACCATAACCACGATCGGTTAATAATTTACCGCACTGCTCTGCCAATTGGTAATATCTATGCGTTTGAGCTGTACGGGCCGAACCATAAATGGTAACACATGGACCAATTTTAGCCAGTTTTTCAAAACCGTCTACAAATTCGGCCATGATTTTAAAAATTTGCCAAGAGTCTGTTACTTTAATTTCTTGCCAGTCTTTGTTTTCAAAAGCGCTTCTAATTTTTTCTTCACTCGTCATATACTGTTATTCTAATATTAAAATCTGGTTTGCGCATCAGTTTTTTTACTGATGAACAACAAGCCTATAAATGTGATTAAACCGTTAATCAAAATCAGTTCAACACTAAAAACGTAACCGCCCAATAAAGTGGTAGAATACGTGGAAAGCAAGTAACATAAAAAAGGTGATAATAAACAAACTATCGGAACTAATTTATCGTGAAGACCCCGTTTTTTTACAAATAATCCAAAACTATATAGACCTAAAAGCGGTCCGTAGGTGTAAGAGGCAATGGTAAAAATTAAACTGACCACCGATGAGCTGTTCAGTGCATTGATGACGATGATCACCAAAAACATCAGAATAGAAAATGCCACGTGTACGGTATGGCGTTTTTTTACGGCGTCTTTGGCATTTACATTTTCCGCCTTAGCCATGCCTAAAAAGTCGACACAAAAGGATGTGGTTAAAGCTGTAAGTGCAGAGTCGGTAGTGGCAAAGGTTGCTGCAGTTAGGCCCAGCATGAATATAATTGCAGGTACAGCGCCAAGGTTGTTTAAAGCAATTTCAGGGAACAATAAATCTGTTCTTGGTTTCCCGGTAATGTGATCTAATGGAATATCGATGCCGTTTTTTGCGGCGAAAATGTATAACAAGGCGCCCACACTCAAAAAGAAAACATTCAGGATTACGAATACCCCTGTAAAAGTAAACATGTTTTTTTGTGCCTCTTTGATGGTGCCCATGCTTAGGTTTTTCTGCATCAGATCCTGATCTAGACCCGTCATGGCGATGGTAACGAAAATACCGCCGATAAACTGTTTGCTGAAGTAGAATTTATTGGTTAGGAAATCGTTTAGAAAGAATATTTTCGAGTAACTGCTGGTTTTTATGGTCTCGAATGCCTGTGGAATATTGAAATCGAGACTGTTGCAAATAAAATAAATAGTCAGAAAAACCGAAAGCACCAGGAAAAAAGTTTGCAGTGTATCGGTAATGATAATGGTTTTTAATCCACCTTTAAAGGTGTACGACCAGATCAATGCCAACGAAATTAAAACCGTTAACCAGAACGGAACGCCATAATTGTCGAATATAAAACGCTGTAAAACAATCACTACGAGGTATAATCTTGTTGCTGATCCCAACGTGCGGCTCAATAAAAATATCGATGCTGCCGTTTTGTAACTATAATGCCCCAACCTCTTTTCGATGTAGCTATAAATGGATGTTAAATTCATCCGGTAATAAAGTGGAAGCAGAACTGTGGCGATGATGATAAAACCAACTGCATTGCCCAGAACGAACTGGAAATATTGAAACTGGTTCCCGCTGGGGGCGCCAACTTCTCCGGGCACTGATATAAAAGTAACACCCGAAAGTGCGGTTCCTATCATCCCAAAGGCAACCAAATACCATTTAGAATTCCGGTTGGCGACAAAGAAAGTAGAATTATCAGATGATTTTTTTGAGGTTACGAATGAAATAATAATCAGCAGTAAAAAATAACCGATCAGAAAACATAAGAGAATGGTTGGAGACATAGTTTTGTGTTAAGCTGATAAATGTAAGAAATTCGGATTTAATGTCAATAGGTTTGCTATTTGGTTGATGGCCTATGGTTCAATAGTTAATAGCCGATTAGCATAAGCATGGCGCTCTAAAGCAAGCAGACTATCGAACTAATAAGCGATTTAACCATAAACAACTAAACCATCAACCATGGACTATCAAACCATTGACCAATAAACAACTGAACTAGGCCTATTGAACTAACAAACCATTTTACCTATTTTTGTAATATGAATTTTTCATCCAAGCTGCTCGAAGATGCGGTAAACGAATTCTCGAAACTTCCTGGTGTAGGGCAAAAAACAGCTTTACGTTTGGTATTACATCTTTTAAACAAAGAGCAGGAGGAGGTAAACCAGTTTGGCAATACTTTTATAAAACTTAAGCAGCATATTAAACATTGCAGCACTTGCCATAACATTTCCGATTATGTGGTATGTGAGATCTGTACTTCGCCAAAACGCGATAAAGAAACCATTTGTGTGGTTGAAGATACCCGCGATGTAATGGCGATCGAAAATACCGGTCAATATTTTGGGGTTTACCATGTTTTGGGAGGCTTAATTTCTCCCATGGATGGCGTTGGCCCTTCCGATCTGTTTATTGATGGACTAGTAGCCAGAATGGCAGCAGGAGGGATTAAAGAGGTGATTTTAGCATTGAGTCCGAATATGGAGGGCGATACCACATTGTTTTACCTGTACAAAAGATTAAAGGAGTTTAATGTTCCGGTAACGACCATTGCGCGGGGTATTGCTTTTGGCGGTGAGCTGGAATATACCGATGAAATTACATTGGGTAGATCGATTGTAACCCGCGTGCCTTACGAAACTGCAATGATGAAATAATGGTAAAGCATCTTTTCGTTTTCTTAGCCCTGGTTTTATCAGGATTATTTGCCAAAGCGCAGGTTAAGATACACTCCCATAATGATTATGCCCACGAAAAACCTTTTATTGATGCGGTTAATAATCGCGTTTTCTCTATTGAAGCAGATGTTTTTGTAGTTGGCGATTCGTTAATGGTGGCGCACAGTAAAAAAGAAACCAAAGCTGGTCATACCTTAGAACAAATGTATTTAAAACAGATTAAAACCTTATCGGCCGAAAAGGAATATTATACTTTCCAATTGATGATCGATGTTAAAGGTGACTGGGATTCGACATATCGCTTGTTGCGGGAAAATCTGAAAAAATACCAGAAATACTTTGACAGACAGGGGAGAAATACCGTTGTTGTGATTAGCGGCAACCGACCTGCTGCAAATACATTTCATAAATATACTCACCTATTTTTTGATGGCTTACCAAATGTAAACTACAGCCCGGAAGACCTGAAGAAAATAACCATGATCAGCGATAATTTTGCCACTTATTCTAAATGGAAAGGTATTGGTGAAATTTCGGAAGCTGATAAAGCTAAATTGATAGAACTGATTAACCACGCACATAAATTAGGTAAACCCTTTCGTTTTTGGGGCGCACCAGATAATCAGGCTTGCTGGAAATTACTACATGACTTAGGTGTAGATATTATTAATACAGACCAAGTTGCCACGGCCACAAACTACTTTAAAACAAACTAATGAAAGCAGTATCAAGTCTTGATACTTGATACTCAAATCTTGATACTACATATGAACCTAAAAAATAAAGTAATCATCATCACTGGTGCATCGAGCGGAATCGGAAAAGCTTGTGCCGAAGAATTTGCTAAACGTGGTGCCAATTTGGTTTTAGCCGCACGCCAATACGTAACTCTATGCGAAATTACTGCCGATCTGGAGAAAAGATATAACATTAGGGCCGTAGCAGTTCAGGCCGATGTAAGTAAAGAAGCAGATTGCGAACTGATTATCAAACAAGCTTTGGTTTCTTTTCAAAAGATTGATATTCTGGTAAATAACGCCGGATTATCCATGCGTGCCCTGTTTAACGATCTGGATTTATCAGTGCTTAAAAACCTGATGGATGTGAACTTTTGGGGGACGGTTTATTGTACCAAATATGCTTTGCCAGAGATTTTAAAAACCAAAGGAACGGTAGTTGGCGTTTCATCGATTGCTGGTTTCCGCGGTCTGCCGGGTAGAACGGGTTATTCAGCTTCTAAATTCGCGATGAACGGTTTTATGGAATCTTTACGCACCGAATTACTAAAAACCGGTGTAAACGTTTTATTGGCCTGTCCTGGTTTTACTGCTTCCAACATTAGGGTAACCGCTTTATCAAAAGATGGTGCTGCACATGGCGAAACCAGTATGGATGAAGGCAAAATGATGTCATCTGAAGAAGTAGCCAGCATTATTGCCGACGGTATCGAAAAACGTAAACGTACCTTAATCATGACCGGACAAGGGAAATTAGCCGTTTGGATGAATAAACTCTTCCCGGCTTTTGTAGACAAAAAGGTTTTTGATCTGTTTGCTAAAGAAAAGAATCCATTGATAAAAGGGTAGAAGGTTGAGGGTTTAAAGGTGGAAGGCTTAGGGTTTAAGGCGTAAGGTAAATAGGGATAACGTATTGCAGTTGGGATTTGGCTTTAGGTGGCACCGTTAAGTTGGCGATTTAAGCTAATTAATTGTCAGTCTGAGCCCGTCGAAGACCCTTAACTTTGAGTTTACCTGGATTTATACAAGGAGCTCGTGGATTTTATAGGTCGCTGAAACACCCCGTCCTGCGGACACCCCTCTGAAAGAAGGGAATGCAAATCGCATAGAGACGATGAGGGGTAATTCCCCTCCTCTGGAGGGGTGCCTGAAAGGCGGGGTGGTCATATTTAGCACAGACCAGACCGTCCTAAACCCGGTAGTAGCGGAAATCCTTTTTGTTAGCAGCAACCTTGAATATTATGTCATGCTGAGGTACGAAGCATCTGCAGCCTATGAAACCAATCCCTCGCGCTTTAGGATGACAGCACCACAAAAAGATTGAAGCGAATAACGGGACTATCGCAACCGATTAACACCGAAACCTGCTTTCCAAAAAACAAAATAATTTTTTAAAAGAGGAAAAAGATCCTTACACCGTTCTTGTAACCTTATCCAATTTACTATAATCCATCACCATTTTGCCTTCTTCGTTATGGTAATACATTTTATCAAACTTAGCATCCATTTCGATTTCCTCATCCTGATAACTGGTCCTGGTGTGGATGGTCTGCGAGAAAGTATCATCAAAAGCTTTTAAGATTACAAAAACCTCTACTTCGGCCTGCTGCAGCTCGGTTAACGATTTTTCGAAAAATGGACTTTCTTCTGTAATGGGGTGTACTAAAGTCCAGTTTAACGATAGGATACCAATTTTACTGCGCTCTAATGGCAAAGGATAAAAGCTACGTACATGTTTACCATCAATGGTTTCGTTGTACGACATTACCATCTGCACCTCAACCTCTATCAATTGATTGCGGCGGAGGTTAACCAAACGGCACATCAATCCGTGGCCTTTCTCATAAGGGGCAATCACCATTTTTTTGCTGAAGCTTACTTTTGAGGTGGGCCTGCTAAAACGGCCGTACAACAAACCTGTTGCCAGGGCAAAAGCCAATAAACCCAACATACTCTCGAAAGCGGCAAGCACACTGGTAACAAAACCCTGTGGCGAAATGTGGCCGTAACCCACGGTAGAAATGGTTTGGGCTGAAAAGAAAAAGGCATCAAAAAACTGATCGCGAAGCGTTATACCTTTGGCACCATTTAAATTTTCGATACCCACTACATTATATAAAACTGCGAATATGGTATTCACAATGAGGTAGACCACAAGAATGACAAAGAAAAAACGCGGCCAGCTCATGGTAACCAAGCGGGTGTAGGTATCGTCGAACTTAAACCAGGGTAGACCGGTACGCTCGATATTTGCCGAACCATCGGGGTTGAGCATGCGCTGGTTTTTGGTTACAGGATTGGATCCGAAACCGAAATCATCATTAAACTGTACTTTTCTTTTAAAAAAGGCCATATATTTTTAGAAAGATTTTGGAATATTAAAAAACTATGTCAATATTTGCTTTATACAAACATGATAATTAAAAACTTAAATAACAATTGGTGGTGGCATAACGAAATTCGTTAGGCAAATTCTATTGTTATATATTTTAAAATATTTTAAACACAACGAAGAGGATTGCCCAAAAAGCAATCCTTTTTTTATGCCTTCCCCTCCCGTGGAGGGGTGTTCGAAGGAAGGGGTGGTTTAAAAGTGGTGCGTCATGCTGATCCCGATTAATCGGGACAGCATCTATAAAATTAGATTTATAAAACATTAAGTGGTCTGTGGAGACACAGACCACGGAGATAAAAATAAGATTTAGAAAACTTTAAATGGTTTGTGGCGACACAAACCATGGCGAGCAGATTGAATACAAAACAAACACCCCGGTTCGTGTCTCCACGAAACGGAATATTTAAATGGTTTATGGCGACATAAACCATGGCGTAAAAAGTGATTTTTTTAAAAATCGTCATGCCGAATTAATTCAGCATCTACGTGAAAGATTCTGAACCAAGTTCAGCATGACGATAAGCGTTATACAAAACATGAAAAAAATATTAAACCATTTATTCGAGAATAAGAGTTTTAGCAGGGAAGAGTCAAAAAACATTTTAATCTCCATTTCGGAAGGCACATTTAATTCTTCGCAGATTGCCGCTTTTATAACGGCTTATGCCATGCGTAATATTACCGTGCAGGAGCTACAGGGTTTTCGTGATGCAATGCTCGATATGTGCGTTAAAGTAAACTTATCGGGTTACGAACTGATTGATCTTTGCGGTACCGGAGGTGATGGTAAAGATACTTTCAATATTTCTACCCTATCATCATTTGTGGTGGCAGGTGCTGGTCATCATGTGGCCAAACATGGTAACTATGGCGTTTCTTCGGGCTGCGGTTCATCCAATGTAATGGAATATTTAGGTTATACTTTTACCAATAATGAGGATATTTTAAGGCGTAATTTAGATACCGCAGGAATCTGTTTTTTACATGCCCCTTTGTTTAATCCGGCAATGAAAATTGTAGCACCGATCCGTAAAGAACTGGGTGTAAAAACATTTTTCAATATGCTTGGTCCAATGGTTAACCCCGGGCAGCCAAAATACCAGATGGTAGGGGTTTTTAGTTTGGAACTCGCCCGTTTATATGCTTATTTATATCAGGACACCGATAAAAGTTATACCATTGTACATGCATTGGAAGGTTATGATGAAGTTTCTTTAACCTGTGATGTGAAAACCTTTTCGAACAAGGGCGAACAGATTTTAACCCTTCAGGATATGGGTTTTGATAAGGTTGATACCAATGCGATTAAAGGTGGCGATACCGTAGAATCATCTGCCAAAATATTTATGGATGTATTAAATGGCGAAGCCACAGATGTACAGAACAATGTGGTATTGTGCAATTCGGCACTGGCCATTAAAACCATAAAACCTGAACAATCTTTTGCCGATTGCTTTTATGAAGCGGAAGAATCTTTAACCAGCAAAAAAGCGTTAAACAGTTTCAAAAACTTATTGGCATGTTAAAGTTAAAAGTTTGCGGCATGCGTTTGGCAGCGAATATTGCTGCGGTAGCCGAGCTTCAGCCAGATTACCTGGGTTTTATCTTTTATGAAAAATCGCCCAGACTAATCACTGAGGTTTCTGCTGAATTGATCAAATACATTCCCTCAGAGATTAAAACCGTAGGCGTATTCGCAAATGAAGACCTTGAAAAAGTAAAGGATAAAGTAAACACATTGAAACTAAAAGCTGTTCAGTTACATGGCAGCGAATCGCCCGAATACTGTGCCGCATTAAAATCGGCATTTGGTTCGTTAGAAGTAATCAAAGCTTTTGGAATAGATGAAGATTTTGATTTTTCTGGTCTGGAGTCTTATTTAGATGTGGTGGATTATTTTCTGTTCGATACCAAAACCAAAGCACATGGTGGATCGGGAAAAACATTCGATTGGTCGGTTTTAGACCGATATACCGATAACAAACCTTACTTTTTAAGTGGTGGCATCGACCTGGAACACACCGGGGCGATAAAAAACATACATGATGAGCGTTTATATGCCCTGGATATCAATAGCAGATTTGAAATTGAGCCAGGTTTAAAGGATGCAGAGAAGATTAAAGAATTTATTAAAGAAATGAATAAATAGATTGTTATTCATAACCCTTGGTTTCAACCAAGGGAAAAAAGAAAAAAACATGAAATACAAAGTAAACGAAAAAGGATATTATGGAGATTTTGGTGGTGCGTACATCCCCGAAATGCTTTATCCAAACGTAGAAGAATTGCGTCAAAACTATTTAAAGATTATTGATGATGCCGATTTTCAAAAGGAATTTCATCAGTTGTTAAAAGATTATGTTGGCCGCCCTTCGCCTTTATATCTTGCCAAAAGATATTCAGAAAGATATGGTGCCAATATTTTCTTAAAAAGAGAAGATTTAAACCATACCGGTGCCCATAAGATCAACAATACCATCGGACAGATTTTATTGGCCGAAAAACTGGGTAAAAAAAGAATCATCGCCGAAACTGGCGCAGGTCAGCATGGTGTAGCTACTGCAACGGTATGTGCTTTGCGTAATCTCGAGTGTGTAATTTACATGGGTGAGGTAGATATCGAGCGTCAGGCACCAAACGTGGCCCGAATGAAAATGTTGGGCGCAAAGGTTGTTCCGGCAAGTTCTGGAAGCAAAACCTTAAAAGATGCCACTAACGAGGCGATGCGCGATTGGATCAATAATCCGGTAGATACGCATTACATCATTGGCTCGGTAGTTGGCCCACATCCTTACCCTGATATGGTGGCCATTTTTCAATCGATTATCTCTGAGGAAACCAAAAAACAACTATTGGAGCAAACAGGTAGCGATCAGCCTGATTATGTTTTAGCCTGTGTGGGTGGTGGAAGTAACGCCATGGGCATGTTCTACCACTTTATGGATGATGAAAATGTTAAACTCATCGCCGTTGAAGCAGCAGGGAAAGGCGTGTCGAGCGGATTTTCTGCTGCAACCACTTATTTGGGTAAAGAAGGTGTACTCCACGGTAGCAGAAGCATTTTAATGCAAACAGAAGATGGACAAGTGGTTGAACCACACTCAGTTTCAGCAGGTTTGGATTACCCGGGTATTGGTCCACAACATGCACATTTGTTTAAAACTGGCCGCGGACAATATGTTTCCATTACAGATGAAGAAAGCTTACATGCAGGTTTGCTTTGTACCCAATTGGAAGGGATTATTCCGGCCATCGAAAGCGCACACGCATTGGCTTACTTAGAAAAAATGGAATTTAAAGGTGGCGAAAACGTAGTGGTTTGCCTTTCAGGCCGTGGCGACAAGGATCTGGATACTTATATTAAATATTTTAACTTATAACCCCTAAATCCCCTGAAGGGGACTTTTGCGGTAATTTTTTCACATTAAATAAAGCCCCTTTAGGGGTTGGGGTATATGAACCGAATTAAACAACTCTTCGAGGAGAAGAAAAATATATTATCAATTTATTATACTGCTGGTTATCCAAATACTGGCGATACCATTCAAATTGCCGAAGCACTGGAAAAATCAGGTGCTGACATGCTCGAAATCGGATTTCCTTATTCCGATCCTGTTGCTGATGGACCGGTAATTCAGGCGAGCAGCAAACAATCGCTTGATCAGGGTATGACACTTAAGCTGCTTTTCGAACAGTTGAAAGACTTGCGTAAGACCGTTACCATTCCTGTTTTGTTAATGGGCTACGTAAACCCTGTTTTGCAGTTTGGCGTAGAAAAATTCTGTGAGGCCTGTGCCGAAGTAGGGGTCGATGGCTGTATTGTTCCCGATCTGCCAATGGTAGAGTACGAAGAATTTTATAAAGATTGCTTCGGAAAACACAACCTGAGCAATGTATTTTTAATCACCCCTCAAACGGCTGAAGAACGTATCCATAAAATTGACGGTTTAACCAATGGATTTATCTATTTGTTATCATCGTCGGCCACAACGGGTAAAAACCTTGAGGTTGGCAATACTACCGAAGCTTATTTCAGCAGGATTAAAAACTTGAACCTAAAAAACCCAACCATGATCGGTTTCGGGATTAGTGATAAACAAACTTTTGATAAGGCTTGTTCGTACGCCAATGGAGCTATTATTGGTACGGCTTTCGTTAAAGCCATTGCTGATGGAAATTTGGAGGAAAGCGTGAGTAACTTCATGAAGAAGTTTAAGGCTTAGTATTTTTTCCTTTTCTTCCATGCATCGTCATTGCGAGGAGGCACGACGAAGCAATCTTACAACTATCGCTACTAGCGAGCGCATTAAGATTGCTTTCCCGAGATCGGGACAGGCTATCGACTGAAAAAGCTTTCTCGCATCCGATAGCTATCGGATGACGATGACTCTTGCGGTCCTCACCCTGAACTTGTTTCAGGGCCTTGCTTTTATTATAGTTTTTCACCATATAAGAAATGTAAGAACATATAAGGCATTGAGCTTATATGTAACTTATATGCCTTATATGGTTCAGTTTTTTGCGCTATATCACAAGGCACTAAACATTGTGTTCTTTGTGACTTGGTGATTCATCTTTTTCCCGCTGTTTCGTCATTGCGAGGAACGAAGCAATCTTACAACTATCGCTACAAGCGATCGCATTAAGATTGCTTCGTCGGCTGAAAAAGCCTCCTCGCAATGACGATGTTTCGAATGGATCTACCTACCCACCCAATCCTCATAACTCATTTCAAATTTCACTTCCCCTTTATTTACCATGCCTGCTTTTTTCCAGCCTTGCCGGGTATAAAATTCTTCTGCACGGGTATTGGGCGATGTACCCAGCCAAATGGGTTCATGCGTTTGATCGAAATACCAATCCATCATTAACTGGTGCAATTTTTTGCCTATGTCTTTGCCTTCAAATTCTGGCCGAAGGAATAGGGCCCAGATATTATGCTCCCTTAAATCTACAATGGAGAATCCAACAACTTCTCCATCTACTTCGCAAACCCAGCCTTTGCCACGTTGCGTTAAAAATTCTTCGCAATCTTTGTCAGTAACCAGCGCCGGATCTGACAAAATGTTCTCTTTTACGGTATGCCTGACAATTTGTATCGCAGGTATGTCAGTCGTTTTTGCTTCGCGGAAAATCATTTTTAAAAGTTCTTGAGAAAATTAATTTATTTGAAAAAGCCTTTTAAATGCTTTAACGGTTGATTATCAGCTATAAAACTAATCAATAAAATGTTTATGACAAATGAATGATTGTCAATTCTGGAATTGGTTCTACATTTGCTTAACGGTGTTAGATTATTTACACTGTATATTCCAAGTCATGGGAAGTAAAGAAAGAATTCTACGTTTAAAAGATGAAACCAGAACAAAAATTCTGGATGCTGCCTTGAATATTGTTCAAACAGAGGGCTGGCAGGCATTAAGTATGCGTAAAATTGCCGACCAGATCGAATATACTGCACCAATTATTTACGAATACTTTTCTAACAAAGATGGCATCTTACTGGAACTCACCAGAAGGGGGTATTTAATGTTAGCGAAAGATATCCGCGAAGCCAGGGATAAACACGAATCCCCGGAAGATAAAATGGAAGCCATGTGGATTGCCTACTGGAACTTCGCTTTTACCCATAAAGAATTTTATCAATTGATGTACGGTGTAGATATGGTTTGTTGTACCGTTAAAAATTCAATGCCCGAAGCCGAAAACGTAGGTAGTATGTTAGGCGACGTGATTGAATCTCTATTTGAGAAGCAACCCGTTTCTGAGGATGATATCTGCATGAAGTATTACACTTATTGGTCTATCATCCACGGTTTGATATCCATCAACCTGGTTCGCCCGAATGGAAGAACAACAGACGAGCTAAACCAGCAAATTTTAAAAGATGCCATCAAGGGCATTACGTTATCTATTAACAGTTAAAATATTTTTTTTACACCGTAATTTAACACTGTTAAATTATTTATACACTTTAATTCCAATTAAATTTAATCATATGAAATCTCTACATCGCTTGTATCCCTTACTTAACACTGTTAAACAGTTTAATAGTATTAAGTTATTGTTAACAATTTCTCTTCTATCTATAATTCTGTTGAGTTGTAAGTCGTCTCCTGATCAGGCTGCGGCTGCACCACCGCCACCGGCATTGCCTGTAAGCGCCATTAACGCGAGTACAGAAACTACCTATATCGAATACCCGGCCTCTATTCAGGGTGCTGTTGATATCGATGTACGGCCACAGGTGAGTGGTTACTTACAAAGTGTATTGGTTAACGAAGGCGCTTATGTAACTGCCGGACAAACCTTGTTCAAAATTAATAAAAACCCTTATCGCGAGGCTTTAAACAATGCTAAAGCAAGTTTACATGCTGCAGAAGCGGCCATTTTAAACGCTCAATTGGAAGTTGATAAATTAACACCACTTGTTCAGAATAAGGTAGTCTCTGATTTTCAGTTAAAAACTGCTAAAACGGCTTATAAAATTGCGCAGGCAAATGCCGAACAAGCCAGAGCCAGCGTGGCTTCGGCGCAGATTAACTTAGGTTACACTAATGTTAAGGCTACGGTGAGTGGTTACATTGGCCGTATCCCTAAAAAACAGGGAAGTTTAGTTTCTCCGACAGATCAGGTTGCTTTAACACAGTTATCCGATATCCACGAAGTACATGTTTATTTCTCCCTTGCAGAAAACGACTTCAATAATTTTAATGCAAACTACCCGGGTAAAACACCTGCCGACAGGATTAAACATTTACCAGCGGTAGAACTTTTATTGGCTGATAATTCTGCTTACCCGATTAAAGGCAAGATCGATATGATCGATGGTCAGTTTGATAAAAACACAGGTGCCATTACGCTTAGGGCAAGTTTCCCTAATGCGAGTGGCGTTCTTCGCTCTGGTAATACGGGTAAGATCCGTTTAGGTTTACAGCACGATAATGCCATTCTGGTACCGCAGTCATCAACGGTAGAAATGCAGGATAAAGTATTTGTATTTACCGTAGGCGACAGCAGTAAGGTGAAAAAACAATCCATTACCATCGTTGGTAAAGCCGGCGAAAATTACCTGGTTAAAGACGGGGTAAAAGTTGGCGACCAGATTGTGTTGAGCGGGGTTGATAAATTACAGGAGGGCATGGTGATCCAGCCTCAAAAAGCAGCAGATAAAGTAGCTGTTGCAAAAACAAAAAAATAATAAGACCTAAAATCTAAAAAGTCATGTTTCAGAAATTTATAGAGAGGCCTGTACTTTCGACTGTTATTTCCATCTTATTGGTAATAGTTGGTATACTTGGCTTAACAAAGTTGCCCTTAGAGCGCTTTCCAAATATCGCACCTCCGTCGGTATTGGTAACCGCGGTGTACCCTGGGGCCAATGCCGAAACGATTTTACGTTCGGTTACTCCATCATTGGAGGAAGCAATTAATGGTGTAGAGAACATGACATACATGACCTCGAGCGCCAGTAACGACGGTACCTTGGCTATTACAGTTTACTTTCAACAGGGTACCAACCCCGATCAGGCAGCGGTTAATGTGCAAAACCGGGTTTCGCAGGCCACAAGCCAGTTACCTGCAGAGGTGGTACAATATGGTATAACCACCACCAAACAGCAAAATAGCTTTATTGGTGCCATCGGTGTTTACTCGGAAGATCCCAAAAAATACGATGCGGTTTTTGTAAACAACTATGCACAGATCAATATCATTCCCGAACTTAAACGTATCCCGGGTGTAGGTTCTGCCAGTGTATTTGGTGGTATTAAAGATTATTCAATGCGTATTTGGTTAAACCCAAGTCAATTGGCTACTTACAAAATTACACCCAATGAAGTGATCACAGCCATTCAGGACAAAAACCTGGAAGCAGCACCAGGTCGGTTTGGGGAAAGAAGTAGTGAGGCCTTTGAATATATCATTAAATATAAAGGTAAGCTTACCAAGCCTGAAGAATATCAAAATATCGCGATCCGTTCTAATTCTGATGGTTCTATATTACGTTTAAAAGATGTGGCCCGTGTAGAATTGGGTGCTTATAGTTATGGTAGTGTAAACCGCTTAAACGGGCACGATGGTATTACCATTGGTATAATCCAGTTATCAGGCTCGAATGCCAACGAAATCCAGATTGCCATTGATAAACTGATGGCAAAACTATCAAAAGATTTCCCTGCAGGCATTAAGTTCAATCAGTTTTACCGTACCAAAACCGATCTAGATGAATCCATCAACCAGGTGGAGCATACTTTGATAGAAGCCTTTTTACTGGTATTTATCGTTGTATTTATCTTCCTTCAGGATTTCAGGTCTACTTTAATCCCAGCTATAGCGGTTCCGGTTGCGATTATCGGTACCTTCTTTTTCATGCAGTTGTTCGGCTTCTCTGTTAACCTTTTAACACTTTTTGCACTTGTACTGGCCATAGGTATTGTGGTAGATGATGCGATTGTGGTGGTAGAAGCGGTGCATGCCAAAATGGAAGAAAACCCTTCGCTTAGCCCGAGGGCGGCAACTACCGAGGCAATGAATGAAATTACAGGAGCCATTATATCGATTACATTGGTAATGGCGGCAGTATTTTTACCGGTTGGTTTTATGACAGGTTCAACAGGTATTTTCTACAAACAGTTCGCCTTAACCATGGCTATCGCCATCATTATATCGGCTGTTAACGCCTTAACTTTAAGTCCTGCTCTTGCGGCCTTATTTTTAAAGAACAAACATGCCGAAGGTGGTCATAACGCGCCTAAAAAAGGTTTTGTAGAAAAGTTTTATGCAGGCTTTAACGGTGGTTTCAATTATATGGCCAACCGATATGTTGGCGGTTTAAAAGTGCTTATCCGCAACAAATGGATCAGTATGGGTGGGCTTGCCTTAATCGTTTTGGTTACCATTTTCCTTGTAGGCAGAACAAAAACAGGCTTTATCCCGACAGAGGATCAGGGTTTTGTGGCTATCGCAGTTGCCAGTCCATCGGGAACATCATTGGCCAATACCAATAAAATATTAAAACAGGCCGAAGCAGAGTTGAGGGCGATGCCATCAGCAAGATTTGTGATGTCGTTGGCTGGTTATAACTTTTTAACCGCATCCAACAGTCCGTCAGCAGGTCAGATTTTCTTATTGTTAAAACCAAACGACGAAAGAGGGGCGGTAAAAAATATCGATGAGATACAAAATATCGTAAGGGCCAAAATGGCGGCCATATCTGCCGGTACCTTCTTTGTATTCAGTTTCCCTACCGTTCCGGGTTTTAGTAATGTGGAGGCCATGAACGTGATGTTACAGGATAAAACGAACGGCAGGCTGGATAAATTTAGTGGCGTAGCGAATAACTTTATTGGAAAGTTAATGGCGAAACCGGCTATTGCTTATGCTTTTACTTCTTATAAAGCAGATTATCCGCAGTTACAATTGGATGTTAACGACGAAAAGGCCGATCAGTTGGGTGTAAGCAAAAAAGATATCCTACAAACGATGCAGACTTATTTTGGTACTGCGCAGGCATCAGATTTTAACCGTTTTGGTAAATACTACCGTGTAGTGGTTCAGGCTGATGTTGCCGACAGAACCGACCCAGCAAGTATCGATCGTGTATTTGTTAAAAACAAGGCAGGAGAAAGTGTGCCGATCAGTACCCTGGTTAAATTAACCCGCGTATATGGTTCTGAAACGGCTTCTCGTTATAACCTGTTTAACTCTATCGAGGTAAATGCGATCCCTAAACCAGGCTTCAGTTCTGGTGATGCGATTAAAGCAATTGAAGAAACCGCCAGAGAACAATTGCCAACCGGCTATGCTTACGAATTCTCAGGACAAACACGTGAGGAGATTTCTTCAGGCGGACAGTCGATAGTGATCTTCCTGCTTTGTTTGGTGTTTGTTTACTTCTTATTATCAGCACAGTACGAGAGTTACATCTTGCCATTGGCGGTAATCTTATCTATCCCTACAGGCGTATTCGGTGTGTTTGTGGTATTGGGCTTAACCGGTATCGAAAATAACATTTATGTACAGGTAGCGCTGATTATGCTTATCGGTTTGCTGGCTAAAAACGCCATCCTGATTGTGGAGTTTGCCGTGCAGCGACGAAAGGCGGGACTCAGTTTGGTTGATTCGGCTATAGAAGCAGCGCGATTGAGGATCAGACCAATCATTATGACATCACTGGCCTTTGTGTTTGGTTTATTCCCGATGAGTATTGCAACAGGTCCATCCGCACAGGGTAACCACTCCATCAGTATCGGTGCAGCAGGTGGTATGGTATCGGGTGTAGTTTTAGGTTTGTTCATCATTCCGGTACTTTTCGTCATCTTCCAGGCCTTACAGGAAAAAATATCAAAAAAATCAAGAAATGAGGTTGTTCACCACAATGGAGAACCTGTAAATAATAATCATGTAGTTTATGAAACGGTTTAATCTAATTACCATCCTGCTCCTTGCTTTGATCTGGAGCGGATGTTCGGTTTCGAAAGATACAGCCTTGCCCAATATTGCGCCAGGCTTGTTCAGAAATTCATTGCCTAAAGATTCTTCGAGTGTTGGCGGTATGCCATTGAAGAGTTTTATCAACGACCTTACTGTTCAAAATTTAATTGATACAGCTTTGGTTAAAAATTACGATATGCAGATTGCCTTGAAAAATATCGATGCAGCCGAAGTATTGTTCAAACAATCGAAACTGGGTTATTTGCCTGAATTGAAATTGCAGGTGGCGGCGAGTTCGAGCCGTCCGTCTGATAACAGTTTAAATGGTTTAAGCCTTAACCAGTTTACAGGCTCAACACACATCGAAGATTACAATGCTAATCTGGGTGTGGTTTGGGAAGCCGATATCTGGGGCAAAATCCGTAATCAAAAAGCTGGCGCTTTAGCCAGTTTTTTGCAGACAGAAGAGGCACGTAAAGCAGTACAGACGCGTTTAGTGGCCAATGTTGCGCAAGGTTATTACAATTTGTTAATGCTTGATGCGCAGTTGGAAATCGCGAAAAAGAACTTAAAACTGAACGATAGCACATTAAGGATTATCAACTTACAGTTCGATGCCGGTCAGGTAACTTCATTAGCGATACAGCAGGCTCAGGCGCAACAGTTAAATGCCGCGCAACTGATCCCTCGTTTGGAGCAAAATGTAACCTTACAGGAAAATGCATTAAGTGTATTAATCGGTACTTTGCCAAAAACCATTAACCGCGAGAGCCGTTTGGATAAAATGAATATCCCGCAGGATTTAAACGCAGGTTTTCCTTCGTCGATGTTAAGCCGCAGGCCTGATATTAAAAGTGCTGAACTGGCTTTAACCATTGCCAATGCAAAGGTTGGTGTTGCGAAAGCAAGTTTATATCCATCGTTGGTGATTACCGCAAGCGGAGGCATCAACTCTTTTAAAGCAAGCAACTGGTTTAATGTGCCAGCATCCTTATTCGGTTTGGTTGGGGCAGGGATTACCCAGCCGATTTTTCAGAGAGGTCAGTTAAAAACTTCTTTAGAGCTGGCTAAAATCGACCGTGAGAAATCGGTGATCCAGTTCCGTCAGTCGGTATTAAATGCTGTTGGCGAAGTTTCTGATGAGTTAACGAAAGTAGAGAAGTTAAAAACACAATACAGCATTGCTGAAAAAAGAGCACAGACTTTACAACAGGCCTCTAAAAATGCAAGTTTGTTGTTTAAAAGCGGTATGGCTAATTATTTAGAAGTCATAACAGCACAAGGAAATCTATTGCAAAGCGAACTGGAATTAACGACAATTAAAACAGAGCAGCTTAATGCTGTTGTTGGTTTGTACCGTTCGTTAGGTGGTGGCTGGCAGTAAAAAAAGGGGGGCCACCCCAACCCTCCCCGAAAGGGAGGGGGGCAAAGTGCAGAGACCTATCCAAAGTTTATGACGTTCGCTATTTCCCCCTTTGGAGAGTCCTATCGTGTGGACACATTTCTGAATAATTTGTTTCTTTGTTGGATGCAAACACGAGGTTTTACGAGTTTATCCGATTCAAGGTTAATTAGTAGGGGTAATAAGAATCTGGATATACTTTTCAGGAACAGTGTCCAGAGTATACGCCAGTTAAGCAAAGATGAGGCTGAAGCCAAGGGCTTCTATCGGTTTCTTGCCAATGATCGGGTAAGTGAGGCAGCTATTATCGCTAATTTATCATTCAATTGCCAGTCGGCCAGCCA
>NZ_JAUG01000059.1 GCF_000708285.2 Pedobacter borealis DSM 19626 | reverse complement strand
TGGTTAAAAATATGGAAAATGATGATGGAATTTTCAGTCCGGAGTCGTGTATTTTGAACCATGTAAGACATAGGAGTTTCATATAAGCTCAAGGGTCTTATATTTTCTTATATTCCTTAAATGGTGGTATGCTTTAAGATTAGCTTCGCTGAGCACTGCGTGGTTCCCTCCTGCGAGAGAATGACAACTACTTTTTACGCCCAACTCTGCGGCCTCTGCGCCTTTTCTTTGTGCCCTCTGTGGTTAAAAATATGGAAAATGATAATGGGAGATGGAATTTTTAGGCCGAAATCGGAAGCCAATTGACCGAATAAACCAACAAATGAACTAAGTAACCCCCTCCTTCAAACTATATACTTCTCCTTCATAAACCCCCACCAATAACTGTACTGCCATTTTGCTTCTTTGCCCGGTTTGGCAATAACACACTACTTTTTTGTTTTTTGGGATAGCTGCAAGCGACTCCCTGAGTTCGTATAGTGAAAGGTTGATGCCTCCAATATTGCCGTCTTCGTGTTCGTAACCCTCGCGTACATCAATTAAAAAAACTTCATCAGCATTGGTTTCCAGCCAGCGATCTAATGTTGTGCTATCGATTTCTGGTACGGCTTTATCGGTTTTGTCGGGTCCTGGTTTTGCGGTATTAGCTGGTTTTTCTGAGGCGATTTTAAATACCAGCACAGCATTGTTCAATGCATTAACGGTCATCAGTTTGCCCGCAAGTGTTTCGCCAATGCCGCAGATTAATTTTAGGGCTTCATTGGCCATATATAGACCGATGATGCCCGGTAGTATCCCAATTACCCCGCCCTCAGCGCAGTTAATATTTTCGGTTGGCGGTGTTGCATAGAGGTCTCTATAGTTTGCACCGCCCTGGTGGTTAAATACCGCAACCTGACCTTCAAACTGTAAAATAGAACCGAAAATAAGTGTTTTGCCTAAAGCCACACAGGTATCGTTCACCAGGTAGCGGGTGGTAAAATTATCCGAACAATCGATCACCAGGTCATAATCCTGGCAAATATTTACCGCATTATCAGCCCTAAAACGTTCGTGATAGGCGCTGAAGCCCACATGCGGATTAAGCAATTGGAGTTTTTCAGCGGCAATTTTTGCTTTAGGTTGCCCAATATCGGTATGATTATATAAAATTTGCCGGTGCAGGTTGCTCAATTCTACCACATCATCATCTACAATTCCGATTGTTCCTATGCCCGCTGCGGCCAAATACTGCAATACCGGGCAACCTAAACCACCTGCGCCGATAACCAATACTTTGGCGGCTTTTAGCTTTTCCTGTCCGGTGAGGCCCAGTTCGGGCAGGATCATCTGCCTGTTGTAACGGCTCAGTTCTTCTTTTATTAACATGATTTTTGGATCAAACTCATATCCCAATCTTTCCAAATAGGCTCATAACCCTGTTTTCTGATCATGGCCGCAATTTCCTGCGCCGAACGTTCGTCAGATATTTCGAACTGCTCTAAGGATTGCGGTTCTACCTGATAACCACCGGGATTGGTTTTAGAACCCGCACTAATGGCGGTAATGCCCAACTTAATCACCTGGTTTCTGAAAGCTACAGTTTCGCGGGTAGAAATAGACAGCTCTACTTCACTGTTGAATAAGCGGTAAGCACAGATCAGTTGCACCAATTCTTTATCGTTCATCACTACTTTAGGCTCTAAGCCGCCGCTAAAAGGCCGTAGCCTGGGGAAAGAAATGCTGAATTTGCTTTGCCAATATTGTTTTTCGAGATAAGAGAGATGCAGGGCCGTAAAAAATGAATCTGTACGCCAGTCTTCCAAGCCGATTAATACGCCAAGCCCCATTTTATGGATTCCTGCCTGCCCCAAACGGTCAGGCGTTTCTAAGCGGTATAAAAAATTCGATTTTTTGCCTTTTGGATGGTGTTTTCGGTAATCATCCTGATGGTAGGTTTCCTGGTAAACCAATACCGTATTTAGCCCGTGCGGAATAAGGGTTTCATAATCGGCTACATCCAAAGGCTGCACCTCCATGGATATATGGGCAAAATGTGGACTGATGAGGTCTAGTACTTTTTTAAAGTAATCGGTGTGTACACTCTGGTTGGCCTCGCCGGTTACCAGCAGCACATGGTCGTAACCCATACCCTTGATTACGGCCACTTCCTGCATAATTTCCATTGGGTTGAGTGTTCTGCGCCTTACTTTATTATCGTAGCTGAAACCACAATAGGTACAGATATTATTGCATTCGTTGGAAAGGTAAAGCGGGATATACATCTGGATTACCCTGCCAAAACGATCTAAAGTTAATCGCTGACTGATCTGCGCCATATCTTCGAGATAAGGCAGCGCTGCGGGAGAAATAAGTGATTTAAAATCTTCCAGATCGCGCTGTGTATTGCGCAATGCCCGTTCTACATCTGCAGCTGTTTTATCGTAAATACTGGCCCTGGTATCGTCCCAATTGTGGGATTCGAATACCTCGTTAAAACTCTCCATCTAAAAATGCGGTTAGTGGACTGCTTGCTGCAGCATAGTGTGTTTGGGCACCTAGTTTAGACTCGAAAGCCATCCTGCCGGCTTCTACAGCCATTTTAAAGGCAATAGCCATATTGGTCGGATCTTTGGCTATGGCAATGGCGGTGTTCACCAGAACGGCATCAGCACCAATTTCCATGGCTTTGGCCGCATCAGATGGCGCACCTATCCCGGCATCAATAATGACCGGGACCCTGCTCTGGCTGATGATAATCTCTAAAAAATCGATCGTTCTTAATCCCTTGTTACTGCCAATTGGGGAGCCCAGCGGCATTACTGCTGCCGTGCCCACATCTTCCAAACGTTTACATAAAACCGGGTCGGCATGGATATAAGGCAAAACCACAAAACCGAGTTTAACCAGTTCTTCAGTGGCTTTTAAGGTTTCGATCGGATCTGGCATGAGGTATTTCGGATCTGGGTGGATTTCCAGTTTGATCCAGTTGGTTTCTAAGGCTTCACGTGCCAGCTGAGCGGCAAAAACGGCTTCTTTTGCATTGCGCACACCAGAAGTATTGGGCAATAAATTGATGTGCGGATATTTAAGGTGATGAAGGATATCGTCATCCTTGTCTTTTAAATCTACACGTTTGAGCGCTACGGTAACCAGTTCGGAGGCCGAGGCAATTAAGGCACTTTCCATCTCTTTGGCAGAGCTAAATTTTCCGGTGCCGGTAAAGAGGCGAGAGCTAAAGGTTTGATCTGCTATGGTTAACATATCTGTAATTTTTAAATCGAATAAATACTGAACTTGCTGTTGATTTCTTCAAGAACCGCAGCCGTTTGTGTTTGGTTGGTGAGCGCCGCCGAGATGGCAATTCCGTAAATTCCGGTTTCGAGTATAGCCGGAATATCAGCGGCTTCTATGCCACCTATGGCGATAATGGGCGTGCTGATTCCAGCTTTTCGCACTTTTTCCATGAGTTTGTGGTAGCCTGCTAAGCCCACAACCGGGCTGAGGTTTTCTTTGGTCCGGGTAAACCTAAAGGGGCCAAGGCCAATATAATCGGCACCCTCTGCTACCCTTTGTTGTATATGCTCGAAAGTATTGGCCGTGCCGCCGATGATCTGGTGTTTGCCGATAATTTTTCTGGCTTCCAGAATAGGCATATCCTGCAGGCCCAGGTGTACACCATAACTATTTACGGCTTTTGCCAGGTGCGGAAAATCGTTTACGATAAGTTTGGCGCCATACTTATCGCATAAGGCCTGCGCGGCTTTTGCAAAAGGCAATACTTCGCTTTCGGCCTGGTTTTTAATGCGCAGCTGGATCCATTTTCCGCCAGCTTGGAGCACCTGCTCAATGGCATCTAAATGGGTACCTGTTTGAGGTGCTTGCGAGATATATTGTAAGGGCTGAATCATATTGATGTTTTTAACGGTTGATGGTAAGCAAGGCAATGTTGTTGTGCTTTTTTAAAATTGATTAAAGCTTGAGCGGGATCGTTCCAGATGCAGCCCAATAGTGCAATACCATCGAAATTCATTTCTTTTACCCAATCGATCTGGTTGAGGCCAATGCCACCCAAAGCGATTAATTTGGTATTGCTGTTAGGCTTGTTTAACCGAAAACCGGGAGGGATAATCCCCATGTAACCTGGTTTGGAGAGGCTATTGAATACCGGGCCGTAAAAACTGTAATGGTATGGTCTAATGCGATCTATATCTGATAACTGATGAATAGATGTGCTCCATATATGCTTTTGCGGCGGCAGGGTATTGAGCGTAATATTTTTTCTAAAGCTTTCAGTATGGTGGATTCTATGAATGTTATAATCGTTTGCCAGTATATGGAAATGGTGTAAAGCAATGCGGGGATGGTATTCTGGTAAAATCCCTTCCACAATTTTACGGTAATCGGCCTCATCTGCATTTTCTTTTCGTAAATGAAAAATCTGTAAACCGGCTTCGAAAAGCTGATTTACAAGATGGCATTCTTCCTTAAAAACGGTCGGCTTGGCAATTACAATCAGTTCCATAGCGGTTTAAGAATAAATTTCGCTTCCTTTTTGGGTAAACTCTTTCGATTTTTCCTGCATGCCCTGTGCTAAAGCATCTTCTGCCTCCACACCTTGTTTTGCGGCATATTCCCTCACATCCTGCGTAATTTTCATCGAGCAGAAATTCGGGCCGCACATGGAACAGAAATGTGCAATCTTGGCACCCTCTGCAGGTAAGGTTTCATCATGAAATTCTTTTGCGGTATCGGGATCGAGTGAGAGGTTGAACTGATCTTCCCACCTAAATTCGAACCTGGCCTTGCTTAAAGCATTGTCACGGTATTGCGCACCTGGGTGTCCTTTGGCCAAATCGGCAGCATGGGCGGCAATTTTATAGGTAATTACACCGTCTTTAACATCTTTTTTGTTTGGCAGGCCCAAATGTTCTTTCGGGGTTACATAACAGAGCATTGCTGTGCCAAACCAGCCGATCATGGCAGCGCCAATGGCTGAGGTAATGTGGTCGTAACCTGGCGCAATATCGATCGTTAGCGGGCCTAAAGTGTAAAATGGTGCTTCGCCGCAATGGTCGAGCTGTTTTTCCATATTGGCTTTGATCAGGTGCATGGGTACATGCCCAGGGCCTTCTATAATCGTTTGTACATCGTGTTTCCAGGCTATCTTGGTGAGTTCGCCAAGCGTTTCGAGCTCCGAAAACTGTGCGGCATCATTTGCATCGGCAATACAGCCGGGCCTCAAACCATCGCCTAATGAAAAGGCCACATCATACGCTTTCATAATTTCGCAGATCTCCTCAAAATGAGTGTACAGAAAGTTTTCTTTGTGATGGGCCAGGCACCATTTGGCCATAATAGATCCGCCCCGCGAAACAATACCTGTAATCCTTTTAGCGGTTAAAGGCACATAACGGAGCAGCACACCGGCATGGATGGTAAAATAATCTACGCCCTGTTCTGCCTGCTCAATCAACGTATCGCGGAAAATTTCCCAGGTAAGGTCTTCGGCTTTTCCGTTTACTTTTTCTAAAGCCTGATAAATAGGAACGGTACCAATGGGCACAGGCGAATTGCGGATAATCCATTCGCGGGTTTCGTGGATATTTTTCCCTGTTGATAAATCCATAATGGTATCGGCTCCCCAACGGCAGGCCCAAACGGCTTTTTCTACTTCTTCTTCGATGGTAGAGGTTACGGCCGAGTTACCGATATTGGCGTTAATTTTTACCAGAAAGTTTCGGCCAATAATCATGGGCTCGAGTTCGGGGTGATTGATGTTGCAGGGAATTACCGCCCTTCCAGCTGCTACCTCAGCCCTTACAAATTCGGGTGTGATGTAGCCTTTTGGCGTATTTGCGCCAAAGCTATTGCCCTGGTGCTGGTGGTTCATTACATCGTGCTGATCGCCCAATTGCGCATTTAACAGTTCGATCTGTTGGTTTTCCCTAATGGCGATATATTCCATTTCGGCCGTAATGATGCCTTTTTTGGCATAATGCATTTGAGATACATTGGCCCTGGCCTGAGCTTTATAAGGTTTGTTGGTGAAGTTAAAGCGCAGGGCATCAAGCTTCTCATCGGCCAGGCGCTGTTGTCCGTAAGCAGAAGATAGTTCAGCAAGTTCTACCACATCAAGCCTGTCTTTTATCCATTGTTCCCTTAGGCGTGGTAAGCCTTTTTTTACATCAATAACAGCATTAGGATCGGTATAGGGTCCGCTGGTATCGTAAACCGTAACAGGCGGATTAGGCTCGGTTAATCCAAATCCATTATGGATTTTGGTTTCCGATAAACTGATTTCGCGCATGGCCACCTGGATATCGTGGATTTTTCCAGGTACAAAGATTTTGCGTGAGGCTGGAAAAGGACTGCGGCTGATCACCTCTTGGTTCGGTGTTTTTTCTTGTTTCATATTGGTAGCTGTTTTATCCGCCTTGAGTGGCTTTTATGAGTATAACCTGATCGGCTGGATTTAATACATGGGTTGCCCAGTCTGATTTGGGAATAATAGTTTGGTTTACGGCAATGGCAAGGCCGTTTGTTTCGGTTGAAATGACAACAGCAAGCATCTGTTCAATGGAACAGGCTTCGTTGAGCAGATAGTTTTGATTGTTTATAGTTACTTCCATATTTTAAAAAAATTGGAAAAACTATAGAGATTGCCCCAAAATGGAGATCGAAAAGACAGCAATGTAAGATTGCTTTCACTTTTCCCTTCGGCAGTACTAACTGCATCAGGTTCAAAGGGTATTTCTCAGCACGTAGGCACCCCTAAAGTTTTTTGTAAATATATGCGATTAAATTTCTAATGCAAATTTAAATTTATATAGATAAAATCTATAAAGAGCTATCGATAATATAGAGATAGGGGTAGAAGAGCACAAAATTGTCATCCTGAGTGTAACGAAGGATCTTTACTAATTAGGTGTAACATCGGAAAAAGATCCTTCAATGCTTTCAGGATGACAATTGGGACGATTAAAACAAAATTTTCACCACTCAATCTTCGATCCCCAGACTCCCGACTAAACTCCCTCATCCATCTTTTTTTTTAACCGCAGAGGGCACAAAGAGAAGGCGCAAAGGCCGCAGAGCTAGGCGTAAAGTTCTTTGCCGTTTAAGGAATGTAAGAAAATATAAGATCCTTGAGCTTATATGAACCTTCTATGTCTTATATGGTTCAATAAAAATATTGGTGAATGACACGTTGTTCGACTCATGACTTCAGACATAACCCTTCCCATCATCCATCTTCCATATTTTTTAACCGCAAAGGAACAGAGTGAAGGCGCAAAGGTTGCAGAGCTGGGCGTAAAGTTTTTTACCATTTAAAGGATTTAAGAAAATATAAAGCTATTGAGCTTGTATGATCTTCTATGTCTTTGGTTAATTAAAAAGATCCTTCACTTTCAACTCTGCGCAATACAAACTCACTTCGCGCCTCAAACTACCGACTTCGGACTAAAGACTAATTAACCAATCCACACCAACCGCCTTTTGCAAAACGCAAAAAATCTTTACCTTTGCAGCATCACCAGATCACCCCATACATGTAAGATTCATTTCTTTTCAGAAAATAGATAACCAGCAGAGCAGTTCCGTTCCTGCAATTATTTACAATAAAAAAAGAAATTTATGCTTATTCTACAAGGGGCTAGCTATATCCATCCCAATGGGGATCTACTGTTTTCAGACTTAAATCTTACCATCAACAAATACGAAAAAATTGCACTCATTGGCCATAATGGGACAGGGAAATCGACGCTTTTAAAAATTTTGTCGGGTAAACTCAGGCCAACTGCCGGCTATGTTAAAACGGAATCGGTGCCTTATTATGTGCCACAGCTTTTTGGTCAATTTAATGATTTTACCGTTGCGCAGGCACTCAGGATTGAAGATAAACTAAAAGCGCTGAACGAAATCCTCAACGGAGAAGTAACCGACGAAAATTTGACTATACTCAACGATGACTGGACCATTGAGGAACGTTGCGCGGAAGCTTTGAGTTATTGGCGATTGGAGGGTTTAGACTTAAACCAAAAAATGGAAAGTTTAAGCGGGGGACAAAAAACCAGCGTATTTTTGGCTGGCATCGCGATACACCGTCCGGATATTGTTTTGATGGATGAACCGACCAATCATTTGGATCTGGAAGGCAGAAACAGGTTGTACGATTATATCCGATTGACCAGGAATACTTTGGTTGTGGTGAGTCACGACCGTACTTTATTGAACCAGATTGAGAAAGTTTGCGAGCTAAGTCAGCGGGGAATAACCATTTATGGCGGAAATTACGATTTCTATACTGCGCAAAAGAAAATTGAAAACACTGCTTTGAACAATGATTTAAAAGCAAAGGAAAAAGCACTGCGCAAGGCCAAAGAAGTGGAGCGGGAATCGATAGAGCGGCAACAGAAGCTTGATGCCAAAGGGAAGAAAAAACAAGAAAAAGCTGGATTGCCGACCATTTCGATGAATACGTTAAAAAATAATGCAGAAAAAAGTACAGCAAAATTAAAGGCTGTGCATACCGAAAAGCTCGATCATATTTCTGCTGAATTAAGCCTGCTCAGGTCTGTGCTGCCTGATGCAGACAAAATGAAGATCGGTTTCAATCAAGGCAGGCTGCACAAAGGGAAAAGTATTGTTGAGGCTAAGGAGGTCAATTTTGCTTTTCAGGATCAACTACTTTGGAAGGAACCGCTTAGTTTTCAGATTTTTAGTGCTGAGCGTTATGTGATAAAGGGCCGGAACGGATCGGGCAAAACCACCTTGATCAAGCTTGTTTTGGGGCAGCTGCAGCCCTCGGTGGGAAGTTTAAACAAAACAGGCATTAGCGCTATGTACATTGACCAGGATTATTCGTTGATCGATAATCAACTTACAGTTTACGAACAGGCCCAGCAATACAACTTGGGCGCATTGCAGGAGCATGAAGTGAAAATCCGTTTAAACCGGTTTTTGTTTGGTAAAACCGATTGGGACAAACCTTGTTCGGCCTTAAGTGGCGGTGAGAAAATGCGGTTGATTCTTTGTTCGTTAACCATCAGCAACCAATCGCCCGACCTGATTATATTGGATGAGCCTACCAATAACCTCGATATCCAGAATGTAGAAATTTTAACAGCAGCGATTAACGAATACCAGGGAACGCTTTTAGTCATATCGCACGATGAATATTTTCTTAACCAAATTTATGTGGAACATAGCATTGATCTTTAAAATAAATATATAGCCTTATCTTCGTTCCAAATTATTAAAACCAGCATACTATGCAAAACCTGTTAGCACTACAAAGTGGCGAACTTAAAGGAGCAGTATCGTTAAAAATTTCTGAAAACCTAACCGAGTTTCCAAACGAAATATTCGGGTTGGCCGATACTTTGGAAGTGCTGGATTTATCTTTTAATAAATTAAGTGCATTACCGGCAGATTTTGGCCGTTTAAAGAAATTGAAGATTTTCTTCTGTTCAGAAAACCTTTTCACGGTTATGCCTGAGCAATTGGCCGACTGCCCTTTGCTGGATATTGTAGGTTTTAAATCTAACCAGATTAAAACGGTGCCTGCAAAATCGCTGAATCCTAATCTCCGCTGGCTGATTTTAACAAACAACAACATTGCCGAATTACCAAAAGAAATTGGGCAGTGTACGCGGATGCAAAAGCTGATGTTATCGGGTAACCGTTTGGTGCAATTGCCCAATGAATTAAGCAATTGCCAAAATTTATCGTTGCTGCGGATTGCCGCTAATAAACTGCATGAGCTGCCCCAATGGATTGCCATGATGCCTAAACTTTCGTGGATTGCATTTTCCGGAAACAACTTTAGTAAAACTCCTGCAGTAGAAACACTTTCGTTAATTAATTGGCACGATTTAGAGATTAACCATTTATTGGGTGAAGGCGCTTCGGGTATTATTTCGAAAGCAAACCGGACTATTGGTGATGAAACCCAAGAGGTAGCCGTTAAATTATTTAAGGGCAATGTAACCAGCGATGGCTTGCCGGAAGATGAAATGACGGCCTACATTGCTGCGGGTTACCACCCCGGTTTGGTTAATTTAATCGGACAGATTGCCCTGCACCCAGAGGATAAAAAAGGACTGGTGATGGACCTCATTCCTCATCATTTTTATAACCTGGGTAATCCGCCGAGTTTAGAGAGCTGCACCAGGGATATTTTTCCTACAGATATGCAGCTGTCAGAAAAACAGTTGCTGAGTATCGCCAAAACCATTGCCTCCTTAGCCGCGCAATTGCACGAGGCTGGGATTATGCATGGCGATTTATATGCACACAATATCCTGATTGATGATGAGGGCAGTACTTTGTTCGGCGATTTTGGTGCTGCAAGTTTTTATGATCAGGCTGATGTTACACTTGCCACCGCTTTAGAGCGGATAGAAGTTAGTGCTTATGGTTACCTGCTCGATGATTTACTTTCGTTAAAAAACGAAACGGTAAGCGAAACGTGTTCGAATGCTTTGGGTACCTTAAGAGACGCCTGCTTAGTTGCATCACCATTAAACAGGCCTGGTTTTCAGGATTTGGTTAAGGCACTGGCTAATATTTAACTGCAAAAATTAGCCTCCAATGAAAATTGGAGGCTATCAATGCCAGCTTCTAATAGATGGGTCGTCCTTGCGAGGAGGAACGACGAAGCAATCTTTCTAACTTGCGATAAAGATTGCTTCGTCGGCTGAAAGAGCCTTCTCGCAAGGACGATTCCTCGCAGCCTATCAAATTATTTAGCATTACTAAAATTAACCATCCATTGGATACCGAACCGGTCTTTAAAACTCCCAAAGTAATCGCCCCAGAACATATCATCCATTGGCATTTCGATGATGCCACCTGCTGAAAGGCCGTTAAATAGGCGGTCGGCATCTTCGCGGCTCTCGGCATTGAGGTTAATGTACATGTTGTTGCCTTCTTTAAGTATATGCCCTGCCGAAGGTACACAGTCTGACGCCATTAAAACCGTATGCTCATTAATGGGTAGGGCTACGTGCATTACACGGTTTTTTTCCTCGTCGGTTAATTTATCCGATTCGGGCGCATCGCCCATTTTTGCAAAGAAGGTAAATTCTCCTCCAAAAACCGATTTATAAAAATTAAAAGCTTCTTCGGCCTTGCCGTCGAAGTTTAAGTAAGGGTGCATGGTTGCCATAATCTTATTTATTTTGTTTACAACTAAGTTACTGCACCTTTTAATGATAAAATGGGTGTACTTGAGACAAATGTAAGGGCGTTTTTGACATCGTCAAATTAATAAACTTGTATGGTTCCACCTTGTTGCGATAACCTTAACTCGGGTGCCAAACTTGAGAAAAAACTGTTTTAAATAGACTGAAATGTTTTATTCATTTTATTGTCGTTTTTGGATAAGTTGTTCTTTTACAGATGAATAAAACTGAACGGAAATAAATCCTGTATCTTTTTCATATTTGTATCAGGGGATTAAACATTTATTGAAATAATTCTCAATCGTCTCAAAATAATTTTAGATTTGAGTAAACACGACCTCTTTTGAGGGCGTGTTTTTTTTGTAAAAAAAAACCTTTCATTGCTGAAAGGTTTCGCGTTTTAATCTAAATCGTCCCGTTGATTTAATTTTAACATTATAAATATAGATATCAACATGTTAACATCAAATTAAAAGGTAAAAATACCCCTTTATGGGTAGTGGTTTTCACTACAACGCGATAACAGAAATTTTAATGTGCATAATTATTTGCTTGCTTCAATACGCCATTTATAAGCGGGTAATGTTGCCAGCAACAAACTGGAGGCAATACTACAAACAGAATAATTAAAGGGGCCCCTGTAATTTGCAAAGGCAAACATAGAGAGGGCAAAAGCAAGTGTTCGTAAAAAACTACCGATAGCCAACTTATTTTGTATCCAACTATAAGCAATAACCCATCTAGAAACACTCTACTTCCCAAAACCGCGACCAGTTTTCGCCTATACCAAGTTTTACTATACCCTCTTTGCGTGTTAATTCCTGATCGTGGTTAACGCCATCGGCCACTCCGCACCATGGCTCTAAACAAATAAAAGGGGCATCGGTAGCAGCCCAAATGCCAAAGAAAGGGAAATCATCGAAATGGAAATGTAATCCATAATCGTTTTTGTTGTTGAGCAAGCTGATGCAGTTGCTTTGAAGGGTTTTAAAAACCAGTGCATCGTTATAAAACAAATCATGTTTAAGGTTTAACCTGTGGCCACCCAGTTCAATGAGCTCCGTTTCGTCGGCTACTAAGCCATCTTCCAGTTTCCAGAAAGTTAATTTCTCATCGCTATTAAAAGCAAGATAATAATCTTCGTAAACGGTATTGGGGGTATTGGGTACCGCAAATGCCGGGTGCGCACCAATTGAAAATAAAAGCTCGGCAGTACCGGTGTTTTTTACCTCGTAAGTTAAGCTCAGCTTTCTATCTATTAATTGATACCTCAGTTTCAGTTCGAAATAAAAAGGATATACTTTTAAGGTATCTTCATTTTGGGTTAAAGTAAAAACAGCTTCAGTTTCACTTATTTTTTCGAAATTAAAAACATGATCGCGGGCGAAACCATGGCGTGGTAGCTCATAGCTTTTACCTTGGTAAGTAAAACTGTTGTTTTTTAATGAGCCAACAATAGGAAATAGAACCGGACTGTGTTTTGCCCAATATTTAGAATTGGCATTCCATAAATATTCCAGCTTGGTTTCTTTACTAAATAAGCCTTGAAGTTCTGCGCCTTTAGCCGCCAGGCTAACTTTTATATAATCGTTCTCGAGAGTTATCATTTGCAATCTAAATTAACAAAAAGATGTACTTTAAAAATATCTTTTTTATTAATTTTGATTACTACTTAAAGCTTAAGCAAATGAAAAGCTTAAAGCACTATTTATTTTATTACCCGCGCATTTACTTTCGCTTAAAATAAAATCAGAAACCCATGGCGATAGATTTAACAAAATTATCAAATGCAAAAGTGAAGGCCGCTATTACCGCATTGCAAAAAGGCGATGAAAAAACGTGGTTTCCTTTATTTGCTATCGATGTTGCCTTTTACGACGACGGAAACCAGATGAAATTTAATAACTTCTTTAAGAAAGCGCTGGGACATGAGCGTTTTACCAGTATAGATAAAGTTGAAAACAACGGATTGGAGGTATATGGTCACTTCCACTCCGACCAATGGGGTGATTTTAAAACCTGCTTTAAATTTAAGGTAAACAAAGAAGGAAAAATAGCGAGGTTGGATATTGGACAAGCCTCCTATTGAGTTTGGAGTCTGGAGTTGGGCGTTTGGAGTTGGATACGGCTCCGAACTCAAAACTGCCAGCTCCCAAACTGATATAACTACCCCTTCTCTTCCCAGATACAGGCGATGTTAATAATGGTTTGTACCGCTTTTTCCATATCCTGCACACTTACCCATTCTTGTTTGCTATGAAAAGCGTGTTCTCCGGCAAAAATATTGGGGCAAGGTAAGCCCATGTAAGAAAGTCGCGAGCCATCGGTTCCGCCACGAATACTTTGTTGTTTTGCCACCACACCTGCTCGTTCAATGGCTTCAATTCCGTATTGTACAATTTTAGGATGCTGATCCAACACCTGTTTCATGTTGCGGTACTGTGCTTTAATATTAATTTTATAGGTAGACTTTGGGTATTTAACCATCACCTTTTTTACGGTTTCTTCTAAAAACTGCCCATGTGCGGCTAGTTTTTCATCGGTAAAATCTCTGATGATAAACTGTGCTTCTGCTTCTTCTACCTGTCCGTTCATACTTACGGGGTGGATAAATCCTTCTTTTTGATGTGTAGCTTCTGGTGTGAGTGTATCTTTTGGCAGTGAATCTAAAATTTCAGCAAGGATCTTAATGGCGCTTTCCATTTTTCCTTTGGCAAAGCCCGGATGAGTGCTTACGCCATAAATTTTAAGGGTGGCGCCATCAGCAGAAAAAGTTTCATCTTCGATTGAACCCAGTGTTTCTCCATCTACGGTATAACCAAAATCGGCACCTAATTTCTTTAAATCGACCTTGTCTACGCCGCGGCCTATTTCTTCATCAGGGGTAAAAAGTAGCTTTATGGTTCCGTGTTTTACATCAGGATTGCGCATTAAAAAGGTAGCCGCTTCCATAATTTCTGCTAACCCTGCTTTATTATCGGCACCTAATAAAGTTGTTCCACTTGCCGTGATAATATTGTTGCCAATCTGGTGCTTTAAGTCTTTGTGTTCAGACAATTTTATTATAATATTGTTGTCATCTGGCAGAATTAAGTCCTGTCCTTGATAATTGTCATGAATAATCGGTTTAACATTTTCACCGCTACAATCTGGCGAGGTATCCATGTGCGAACAGAAGAAAATTACGGGCAACTGCTTGTTTGTATTTGAAGGGATTGTGCCGTACACATAGCCATTATCATCCATTTCGGCATCAGTAACGCCAATTTCTAACAGTTCCTGAGCCAATTCTTTACCTAATTTTTTTTGTTTTAGGGTTGATGGACAAGTTGGAGAATTTGGATCAGATTGGGTGTCAATCTTCGCATATTTTATAAACCGCTGCTCCAGAGATTTGTTAAAGTTGGTGTATGTGCTCATAATTCAAAGGTAAAAGTTATAGATATTCGATAAACTATATTATTTTTGTAAAAAAAATAATATGATTTTTAATCTGCTGAGAACTACTTACATAACCCTTCTGCTTGTTTTTATAGGAAGTTTTTCTTTTGCTCAATCTAATTTTTTTAAAATGTCGTATGGCTTTGGTGGAGGAATAAACAAATCTTACACCGATGTGTACAAAGGAAGTTTTGGTTACACGGCCTATGGCGTAATCGATTATCATATCACGCCGTTTGTAACCCTGGGTTTAGAAGGGCAGTATGGCAGGATTCAGGGTGGTAATATTGAAACCGATCCGCACAACCGTCAGTTTGTAAACAAATATACCGCCATTACAGCCAATGTAAAGCTAATGCTTGGTGAGGTGGTGAACTATGATAAAAGCGAGTTTTTATACAATCTAAGGGGTTTGTATGTGGGTTTGGGTATTGGGGTAGTTAACAACAAGATTACCGATATTGTGCGGTATAAACCAAGCTGGGCAGCATACGATCCTGGTTATGGACCTTTTCCTGGAAAAGATAAAAGCCTTAATATGGCGGTACCCTTAAACTTCGGTTTTAACTATTACATTAACGATGGTTATGGCTATATGAGGTACGTTATCAATATTAATGCACAATCGAACTATACTTTTGGCGAAGGTTTGGATGGTTATAACGATTCGAGCGGCAGGTTCGCGAACTATTCGCCGGATGTTTACAACGTTTACACCATAGGTTTTAAATATATGTTTGGAACGATTAAACCTTATCGTAAAACCCTTTAATAACATCATTTCATTTCTTAGATTTAAGGCATGAAAAAATTCTTTGTGTTTTGTTTGCTTTCGATGAGATTAAAAGCTGCTGCACAAAAAACACCTTTCGAGCTGAGCGGAAAAATTGAAACCTCCACTTACGCTGCTGCTATAACCTATTACGAAAACCTAATTAAGACCTATCCACAGGCCAAATTGTTCAGCTATGGAAGTACGGATTTTGGCAAACCTTTGCATGTATTGGTTTTGTCGCGCGATCGGGTTTTTGATCCTTCAGAGATTAGAAAACAGAATAAAAGGATTTTATTGATCAACAACGGCATTCATCCGGGCGAACCAGAGGGGGTGGATGCATCGATGATGCTTGCCCGCGATCTGCTTAAGGCAGGTAAACTGCCAAAAAATGTAGTGATCTGCATTATTCCCCTGTACAATATAGATGGCAGTTTTAACCGTAGTGGAACATCAAGGGCCAACCAGAACGGACCGGTTGCTTACGGTTTTAGGGGCAATAGCAAGAACCTCGATCTGAACCGTGATTTCATTAAAACCGATTCGAAAAATTCAGCAGCGTTTCAACTCATTTTTAATACCTGGCAGCCCGAAATATTTGTAGATACGCACACCAGCAATGGTGCCGATTATCAATATGTAATGACGCTTATCCCTACACAAAAAGATAAGCTGAACCCGATTCTTTCGGGTTATTTAACTAAAACATTGGTACCTGATCTATATAAGGGAATGGAGAAGATGGGTTACCCGATGATTCCCTATGTAAACTCGATAGATGAAACGCCTGAAAGCGGAATAACCGGATTTATAGATCCCCCACGTTATTCTACCGGATATACCACGCTGCACAACACCATAGGTTTTATGCCCGAAACGCATATGCTAAAGGCATACGATTTGCGTGTGGATGCCACTTACAAGCTTTTGCAAACCTATATTCAGCTTGTAGAACGCGATGCCAAGGTTATTGGGGAGAATAAGCGGAAGGCCGATGAACTTGTGGCTGCACAAAAGGAATTTCCTTTAGAATGGAAACTGAACAAAACTGAGGTAAACGATCTGACCTTTAAAGGCTTTGAGGCTGGCCAAAAACCCAGTACGGTAAGCGGTGCTGATCGTTTATATTACGACCGCAGTAAACCTTACACTAAAACCATAAAAGAATGGAATAAGTTCGAACCCGCGGTGTCTATCCAAAAACCGGTTGCCTACATTATTCCGAAAGCCTGGGACCGCGTAATTGCCCTGCTTAAACTGAATAATGTTAAAATTAGGGAGCTAAAAACCGATCAGAAAATTGAAGTAGAAAGTTATTATATCGGCGATTTTAAAACCGGAACAAGGCCCTATGAAGGGCACTATCTGCACTCGGCCGTAAAATTGAATACACTAAAACAGAACCTCCAGTATTACGCAGGCGATTTTGTGGTTTATGTTAACCAGCCTGTTAACCGGTATATTGTAGAAACACTGGAACCCCAAGCTACTGATTCTTATTTCAACTGGAACTTTTTCGATTCAGTTCTGGACATGAAGGAACATTATTCGGCATATGTTTTTGAAGATACCGCAACAGCACTGCTTAACAATAATCCAGAGCTGAAGCATAAACTGGAGGCGAAAAAAGCTTCAGATGCCGAATTTGCGAAGAATGCGGCTGCACAACTTGATTTTGTATATAAAAATTCTGATTATTACGAAAAAACACACAATAGATATCCAGTAGCCCGTTTGGTTACAGACGTAAAACTTGATTTAAAATAACCCTATGGAATACTTCAATATTGCACCAGTTGCCTCCGTAATTTTCGTTTTTACCATTATTACCAGCTTATATGCTTTCTATGATCATTCGCTTTATGGAAAGTTTATGCTACATCCGTATAGCGTTTCGAAAGGACAGAATGTATATACCTTGATTACCAGCGGGCTTGTGCATGCAGATTGGATGCACCTGTTTTTTAATATGTTTACCTTTTATGCTTTTGCCTTTACACTGGAAAGATTAATGGGGAGCTGGCAGTTTGGATTACTGTATTTTCTGGGGCTGGTGCTGAGTGATCTACCCACCGTTATTAAACATAAAGATCATTTTAACTACAATAGCCTTGGTGCATCCGGAGCGATTAGTGCGGTGCTTTTTAGCTATATTTTGTTTAATCCAATGTCTAAAATTTACATCATGTTTATCCCGATCGGGATTCCTGCTGTAGTTTTTGGGATTTTGTATTTAATTTATTGTGCTTATGCTTCCCGCAATTCGAGAGACCACATCAATCATGATGCACACTTTTTTGGTGCCTTAACCGGATTGATCTTTACCATCATTTTTGTTCCGGGCATTTTGCAGAACTTTATTACCATGTTAACAGGTGGGAGATAGTTTAATTTCGTCATCTCGACTGAAGCATAGCGAAATGGAGAGATCTATAATAGATTTAGCTTCGCTGAGCAATCGTGGTTCTCGACTTCGTTGCACTCCGCTCGAAATGACGATCGCGTTAGGTTATCGAAAACTTTAAATATGTATTCAACATTTAGACAAAACATCTTAATGTACTTAATTTTTTAATAGTCAGATGTTTTTAGGCATAACATTAAGCCGTTAAGATAATTAAGCTACTACCTTTTCTTAATGCTCTTAATTTCTTAATGATAAAAAAGCCTACCCCGCAGTAGGCAAATAAGGCTTCTCGAAGAAACTCATCGGCTCATCAGGGTTTTTAATAATCTCGAATACCACATAACCCCAGGGTTTCCAGAAGTTTTCTAATACCTGTGCATATACTTTATGTTGCCAAACATCAAAAAGGGGTTTGGTCATGTTGCCGCGTAAAGGCATAGCTTCGATATAGGTGGTGCCTTCTACAAGCATAAAAGTATACTCGGGTAAACGGTTAAACAGATAGGCAGAATAATAAAAACGCGCACTTAGCTCTTCAAATTGTTCGGCTGTTAGCGCTTTTCCTTTTATTCCGTTGATGATATCCTGATGATAGCGTTTATTGGTACCATTATCCTGTAAACAGGCGATGATCCCAAAATCTTTCATTTTTAACGAGAAGGTTAAAGTGTTTATCTCATCACGGAAACTGAACGGTGTTTCTCCGTTTTCTAATTTCACTACCGTGATAGACCATGGTGAAAAATCTTCAAACTCCAGACTGGTATACAGGTTCTGCATCATGAAATTCAGATTGGCAAATTTCATCATTAGCGATTGCGACATATTTAAACCATCGGCAGTCATTTCTTTACGCAAAGCCGAATGCATTTCGATATAGACGAAGCCATATAAAAACTTGCCGATCCAGTTAAAAAGATCCAGTTCGGGTAATGCAGAAACGGCATCGTACCCTGTTGCAAATGCTGCTTCGATCTTGTGTTCAAGCGGGGTTAAAAACTGCTCGTTTACCTCACTGTTTACCGGGATAACCAAGGTGTTGTACGAACGGATACTCTCATCCAAAAACTGGATCTGCTCTTCGCCGCTTAAACCAGCCTGTGTTAACAACCATTTTGGAATTAACGGCACCTGAACAACAGGCGAATTAAAAGTTTTGCCGCTTAGGAAGCAGATTTTGTATAAAAAATCGAAGTTTTGGAAGGGATTGTATAAGCCGGTATTCATCACTGCAATATTAGCCATTATATTTTTAGGGCTTTGTAACGATATTTTATTTTAACGCAGGGATTACAACCTTAGCCTGTTTAAGGTTTGCGTTCCCTATTACCGAGCAGGGGTTGTATCATAAATATAGATTTGTTATCCTGAGGTTAATTTATTGAATAAAAATCAATATTAATGACGGATTTTTTAGCGAATCATAGGCTGCGAGGAATCGTCATTCCCAACTTGATTGGGAATCGTAATGCAAGCACTTTAAGATTAGCTTCGCTGAGCACTGCGTGGTTCCCGCTTGCGCGGGAATGACGGCCTACTGATGGATTCTGTCTATAGTAGCTTGTCGTCGGACCTGCTTAAATACGCTTTAAGGTGTTTCGACAGGCTCTCCGTAGGAGTCCTTTGGACAACATGATTGCGTTTGAGGTGGAACGCTTATATGAAGCAACCTCAACGAGAGATATTGCTATTACCAAATCTATTAAGTGTAAGGAGCTGACTCCCCTCCTTTTCAAGGAGGGGCCGGGGGTGGTTAAGTTAGTAGTTGTTGTAATAATAACTGATATCATCAACCAGCTGGCTGTAAATGGGTTTGGTAAATTCTAAAAACAAAGCACTTGGTGGTGGAGGCAGTTGTTCCCTCCTTCTGGTAATGGCCAATTGTTGTTTACTCAGCGCTCTATCATCACCTTTATAGGTTGCCCAATTATCTCTCCATACATAAGTTCCTGGGAATTTCTGCTGGCGTACCAGTTTTTTTGTGCTCCAATCGGTAATGCTCATATCCAATAATCCCGATGAAGAGATGTTCTTTTCGAAAATACTTAAGGTGGCTTTTACTGTACCGTAAATTGGTTTTTTTCCACGGGTTTCGCCGATTACCACACTGTCGCGTTTCAACTTTTCTACCCTTTCTTTTACATAGGTTTGACCGACCACAAAATCATCAAAGTTTAAACTCAATACCTGATCGGGAATAATTTTTTGGTCGGTAGCCTGAGCCTCGCTATAAAAAATCACAAACTTATTTCTCGAGTAATTTCCAATAAACTGATCGATCTGCTGCTGAAAATAATCAGCGCTTAATTTGTACATGCCGCTGTTTACAATAATCGGCTGAACAACAACCCTGGTTACCGCTGCCCAATAAGCATCCTCCATTTTGGCTTTGGCATCTTTATAATTTGGCTGAAGATTTTGTGTTTTCTCAAATTCGTAGTATGCCTTTTTTGCCGACTGGCGGTTGTTTTCTCTCAAATAACCTAAACCTGAGTTATATCTTGTGGCAGCTGCATTGTATTTACTATCAGCAAGTTCATTGATGTATTTTGTCGGACCTGGAACAACCGTTAAACAGGCTGGGCAGCTATTGATCTCATCAGCCAATTGATTGATTTTTTGATAATCGTACATCACCGATTCCCACCTGAATAAATCGTTAGACATTTTAGCTTCTTCAATTTTTCGCAGATGGTCCTGCAGCGCTAAATCGTATGCTGTTTTTAGCACTTCCATAGCCTCACTATTTTTTGGTGAGTTTTGCAGCCTGCTTACTGCTTTGGCAACCGAAGCATCATAATCACCCTTTTGTAAGGCTTTTTTTCCTGTGGTACATCCCGCAATAATTATTAGGGATAAATAAATAAAATACCGTAATCTTGAAATGTTTTTCATGGCAGTGGTAGTTGCGTTAATAAAAACAAAGATAATTTGCAAAGCGATAATTACCTTATTTATTTAGAAGACGATTGATAATGAAGATTAGTTGCAGACAATTTGAATTAGAATTAAAACATCCTTTTTCGATCTCGAAATTTACCCGTACCAGCACCCCCTTAATGCTGTTAAAGATAGAATATGAAGGTGTAACAGGTTATGGTGAGGCTTCTATGGTACCTTATATGGGTGAGAGCTGCGAAAGCACAGCGGCTTTTCTTAGCCTTGTAGATTGGGATAAAATCCAGTATCCGTTCGATTTCAAAGAAATGATTACCTATCTGGACAGCCTCGCTCCAGGCCAGCCAGCCATTAAAGCGGCGATAGATATTGCGCTTAACGATATTCAGGGAAAGCTGTTAAATAAACCCTGTTATGAAATTTATGGCGCAGATCCTGCTAACATGCCGGTAACTTCCTACACCATTGGAATTGATACGCCTGAGGTAATCCGCGAAAAACTGAAAGATGCTGAGGCTTTTAAAGTGATCAAAGTTAAACTGGGGAGGGATAACGATCAGGAAATTATCGAAACGATCAGGAGCATGACCAGTGTACCCTTATATGTGGACGCGAACCAAGGTTGGGCAGATAAAATTAAAGCGATCGATTTAATTTATTGGCTGCATAACCAGGGCGTGGTGTTAATCGAGCAGCCTATGGATAAAAACAACCTCGATGGAAACGCCTGGCTAACCGAGCGCAGCCCAATCCCGCTGTTGGCTGATGAAGCTGTACAGCGTTTAGCCGACATGGACAAACTGAAAGGCGCTTACCATGGCATTAACGTAAAACTGATGAAAAGCTGTGGCATGTACGAAGGGCATCAGATGATTTTGAAAGCCCGTTCTTTTGGGATGAAAGTGCTGATTGGCTGTATGAGCGAAACCAGTTGCGCCACTTTAGCTGCGGCTGCTTTGGCACCCTTATGTAATTGGGCCGATTTGGATGGGCCATGGCTCACCAAGAATAACCCCTTTACTGATCCAGCTTTCGAAAACGGCAAGTATATTTTAAAAGATCTGCCCGGTTTAGGCTTAACAGGCATTACTTCTGATCTTTTTCTTTAAAGCAGAGTAGAAATGATTGGATGACAGCATTATAGAATGATTGAAGCGTCTGAGCGAGGAAATGATAGCAGCATTTTGAATAGGCGTTATATCATAATATTCACTCATTCAAGACCCACTAATTCTATCATTAAATTGCTACTTCTGATCTTTTTCTTTAAAGCTTTTTCTGATGTCTTTGGTAAGTTGATACTTAAAGTAGAACAAACAGGCCGTTGTGCCTACCAAAAAGCCAGCTGGAAGATATTTAGCATTGTTATAACACCAAACCAATCCGAAAATAGAAAGGATAATGGCCAGGTTATAGAAGATATTTAAAGCAAATTTTTTACCCACGATAGAAGGATTGAATGATAGAACGAGCGAGTTTTGAATGAGTGAATGTAATTAACTTAAATTAATTCAATCATTCTCTCATTCAAAATTCATAAATTATTTTAATATACAGGCATGCTCGGATCAAAAGCTTCTTGCCAAGCTAAAATACCGCCTTTTAAGTTATAAAGATTGTCAAATCCGTATTGTTGCTCCAACTGCATTACTGCTGCTGCGCTTCTTTTTCCACTGCGGCACTGAATAATTACCGGCTTATCTTTCGCAACCTTATCAGCCTCAATTAAAATTCCACCCAAAGGGATATTCTCGCCTTCAAGATTGGAAACCTCGTATTCGAATGTTTCACGAACATCAATCAATTGAAAATCTTCTTTGTTATCGATTTTCTCTTTTAGTTCTTGTACCGATATTTCTTTCATTTTATTAAATGTATTTATGCAAATATAGGAAAATCAACTTTACCCTCCCTATCAAAAAAATGCCATAAAATTTTGTGTGCAACTGTAACAACTTTAACCCTTAGGCGTTTAATTATAAATAGTTACAAATGGACAAACTGAACCGTTTCTTTTGGTTTTGCTCTGGCGCTCATATCCCGACACTGGAAAAGTATCCTTCAGAACAAAATAAATATACAGGCATTGGCGCCACCATCTTTTTTACCGGATTATTTGCGGCCCTTTCGGGAGGTTATGCCATGTATTTTGTGTTTAAGGGGGATGATCTGGCCGTAATTTTTGCCATTATTTTCGGCTTTTTATGGGGGGCGGCCATCTTTAATATGGACCGTTATATTGTATCGAGTATTAATAAAAGTGCAAGTACCAATAAACAGTTGTTACAGGCTACACCGCGTATTCTGTTGGCCATTATGATTGGTATGGTAATTTCGAGACCAATAGAGCTTAAAATTTTCGATAAAGAAATTAAAGAACGCCTAAAAGTAAGTTACCTAAATGGTCAGCGTTCTAAAATTGATACCTTGAACAAAGCCTTTGAGAAAAAATATCAGGTAGAATTTGGCAGATTAAATCAACAGAAAGCTACCAGAGATTCACTTGAAAAAGGAATTAAAGCGGATAGACAAAAGCTTAATTTCGAGATTTTTGGAAACAAAACTACCGAAACATCTGGGGTGATGGGCTACGGGCCTTATGCCAAACGTAAGGAAGCCGAAATTGCACAACGCACGGCCGAATTAGATTCGCTAAAAGCCACCATCAATAAATCGGAAGGCTTTGTAGATAAACGCAAAGAGTTTGATGGGCTGTTTACCGAAAAACTGTACACTAAAAAACAGTTAGACAGTTTATCGGATATTGCTGGTTTTGCCGACCGCAACTGGGCATTGGGGCAACTTAAATTTAATGTAGATGGCACACGGGATAACAATACGGCAATTGCGGTTACTTTTATAGGGCTGCTGTTTATCTTTTTTGAATGTTTGCCGGTGTTTGTAAAACTGATGAGTGCAAGAGGACCTTATGATTATGCTATAGCGGATGGGGATGAGGTATCGATTTATCATTCGAAAAAAGACAAGGATTTCCATTTTGAAGTAGCCGATAATATTCATGAAACGAGAGTCGATTCCGAATCATCTAAAAAGAAGGAAATTATAAAAGGAAAAGCTTACCGCGATCTCGAAAAACACGATTGGGACAGCGAGGGGTAACTGAAGGTAAAATGTAAGAGGGAAAATGGTTCATGGTCAGATGGTTCAAATATGGACTGTTAAACTATCAACCAACAAACTCTCAAGCAAAAAATGACAGAACTACCGATCAAAAACCTTAATTTTTCCTAAATTGAACCCATTATAACTTATTATATGAAGAAAATATTTTTTTTTACGCTTGTCGGGATGGCAAGTTTGCAGCTTAAAGCGCAAAACATAGATAAAATCATCACCCGCGAATACACCGATCACTTGATTAAAACCTTAAGTGCCGATGATATGCAGGGGCGTGCAACCTTTACGCCGGGTATTGATAAAGCGGCCACTTTTATCGAATCTGAATTTAAAAAGATTGGTTTAATGCCTTTGCCTGGAGAGAAAACTTTCCGTCAAACCTTTAACAAATATCAGGTTACCAATCAAAGTACGAGAGTTAAAATAGATGGACAGGAAGTTGCGCCAGAAAATTTAATTGTTTCGGGTGTAACTTCAGAAAGTGTTACGCTAGATAAATCGAATACCACTGTTGTTAAATTGGATCCCGAAAAAGCATTTGTGCCTCAGTTAAGAGCAATGATGGGCGCTCAAAAAAATCAGATTATTCTGGTCGACAATAAATTTGCTGATCTGTTTAACCGCTATAGAAGTTACTTCGGAAAACCGGCAACTGTTGATGAGAAAGATGTTAAAGCAACTACAAGCGCTGTGCAGGTTTTTGTTTTGGGTAAAGATGCCGCAGCAGATTTTTCTGCAACATTTAAAAGTAAGGTAGATAAAATGCCTTTATTTAATGTTGCAGGGGTAATTCCAGGTAAATCAAAAGCAAAAGAAATTGTGGTTTTCTCAGGCCATTATGATCATTTAGGCTTTTTAAAAAGTGTTGATGGGGATAGTATTGCAAATGGTGCAGATGATGATGCTTCAGGCACAACCGCTATGATTGCCCTTGCCAAGTATTACAAAGCACAGAAAAACAATGAGCGTACTTTAATCTTTGTTGCCTTTACCGCTGAAGAGATCGGTGGTTTCGGTGCAAAATATTTCTCAGAAAAACTAAATCCTGATGATGTAGTAGCCATGTTCAATATTGAGATGATTGGTAAGGATTCGAAATTTGGCAAGAATACCGCATTTATTACCGGTTATGAAAGATCTGATTTTGGGAAGATTTTGCAGAAAAATTTAGCTGGGACCGAATTTACTTTCCATCCAGACCCATATCCAGATCAAAACTTATTTTATAGAAGTGATAACGCAACTTTAGCTGCTTTAGGCGTTCCGGCACATACCATTAGTACCGATAAAATTGATATTGATAAATTATACCACAGTGTGAAAGACGAATACAGCTCTTTGGACGTAGAAAATATCCTTTCTACCATCAAAGCGATCGCAAAGAGCGCAATTACCATTGTAAACGGAACGGATACCCCAACGAGGATTCCGAAGTTGAAACAATAAAAGGGGTAGTTATAAAACGGTCGTCATTCCCGCGCAGGCGGGAATCGTAATGCAGTAGGCTTTAAGATTCCCAATCAAGTTGGGAATGACGAGCCGCCCAATACAACTACAATAAAAATGGCCAGTGAAATCATCACTGGCCATTGCTATTTTATAAGTCTTCGTATGGAATTACTTACTCAAATACATTGATTTGTCTTTGTAAAGCTTGCGGAAGTAAGGATCTTCTAAATCTTTGATGAAACGGATCGCCTCACCGGTAGATTTCATTTCAGGACCTAATTCTTTCGCTACCTCCGGGAATTTCTCGTAAGAGAAAACCGGCTCTTTAATGGCATAACCTTTAAGCTTACGAACAATGGTAAAATCTTTCAGCTTCGCTACACCCAACATAATTTTAGCTGCGATGTTAATGTATGGAACATCGTAAGCTTTTGCAATGAAAGGAACCGTACGTGATGCCCTTGGGTTTGCCTCGATTACATAAACTTTCTCATCCTTAATGGCGAACTGAATGTTTAATAAACCACGTACATCTAATGCTTTTGCAATTTTGATCGAGTATTCTTCCATTGCTTTAGTTACCGTTTCTGATAAGCTGAATGTAGGTAATACGGCAAATGAATCTCCTGAGTGGATACCTGCAGGCTCGATGTGCTCCATCATACCCACAATGTGTACATCCTCACCGTCAGAAATCGAATCAGATTCTGCCTCTTCTGCCCTATCTAAAAAGTGATCGATCAATACACGGTTGCCCGGTAAATCGCCCAATAACTTTACTACTGCTTTTTCCAGGTCTTCATCGTTGATTACAATGCTCATACCTTGTCCACCCAGTACATAACTCGGACGGACCAATACAGGATAACCTACTTCGTTTGCTACAACGATTGCTTCTTCAGCATTCTCTGCAACACCATATTTTGGATAAGGAATATCTAATTCTTTCAACAGGTCTGAGAAACGGCCACGGTCTTCGGCAATGTCCATATTCTCGAAAGATGTTCCGATAATTTTGATGCCTTTTTCAGTTAACTTCTCAGCCATTTTCAAAGCTGTCTGTCCACCCAATTGAACGATAACGCCCACTGGTTTTTCCAGCTCGATAATTTCGCGAACATGTTCCCAGAAAACCGGCTCGAAATATAATTTATCGGCCATGTTAAAGTCTGTTGAAACTGTTTCAGGGTTACAGTTAATCATGATGGCCTCAAAACCTGTTTCTTTAGCTGCCAATAAACCGTGCACACAAGAGTAATCGAATTCGATACCCTGACCGATGCGGTTAGGACCTGAACCCAATACAATTACCTTTTTCTTGTCAGATGGAACAGATTCGTTTTCCTCTTCGAAAGTAGAGTAGTAGTATGGTGTTTTGGCCGGGAACTCCGCAGCGCAGGTATCAACCATTTTATATACCCTGTTTATACCTAAAGCTTTACGGCGATCGTAAACTTCATCTTCAGTAACATTGCCTAACAACCAGGCGATCTGGATATCAGAGAATCCTTTTTGTTTAAGCGTTACGAAGAAATCTTGAGGGATATTGTTTAGTGAATATCTTTTTAGTTCAGTTTCAAGCAATACAAGCTCCTGGATCTGGTTTAAGAACCATTTGTCAATTTTGGTTACCTTACGGATAGACTCCAAAGGTACACCCATTGCCATGGCATCTTTTATTAAGAACAAACGGTTCCATGAAGCGTGCTCCAAACCGTCCATAATCTCTTCAATATTGCGCACCTGTCTGCCATCAGCACCTAAACCAGCGCGGTTGATCTCTAAACTCTGACAAGCTTTTTGCAAAGCTTCGATAAAAGTACGGCCAATTGCCATTACTTCACCAACCGATTTCATCTGTAAACCAAGCTCTTTGTTAGCGCCTTTAAATTTATCGAAGTTCCAGCGAGGTATCTTTACGATTACGTAATCTAATGTAGGCTCGAAATATGCTGAAGTGGTTTTGGTAATCTGGTTTTCAATTTCATCCAGGTTGTAACCGATTGCCAGTTTTGCTGCAATTTTTGCAATTGGATAACCAGTTGCTTTACTTGCCAAAGCTGATGAACGTGATACACGTGGGTTAATTTCGATGGCGATAATTTCATCGTTTGCCGGGTTAACCGAAAACTGAACGTTACAGCCGCCAGCGAAGTTACCGATTGCACGCATCATTTTGATCGCCTGGTTACGCATATCCTGGTAACAACGATCAGATAAGGTCATTGCCGGAGCAACAGTAATCGAATCTCCTGTGTGGATACCCATCGGATCGAAGTTTTCGATCGAACAGATAATGATTACGTTATCGTTGCTGTCTCTTAACAACTCTAACTCATATTCTTTCCAGCCTAACACAGCTTTCTCTACTAATACTTCATGTGTTGGCGAAGCCTCTAAACCACGTTTTAAAGCGGCATCGAACTCTTCTTTCTTGTGTACGAAACCACCACCAGAACCACCTAAGGTATATGATGGGCGGATTACCAATGGGTAACCGATTTCTTGTGCTGCTTCTTTACCTTCTAAAAATGAGTTGGCAATTCTCGATTCTGCAACACCTACACCGATATCAACCATTAACTGGCGGAAAGCTTCGCGGTTTTCGGTTTTTTCGATTGCAGCAACATCTACACCGACTACTTTTACACCATATTTTTCCCAAACACCACGTTCTTCAGCTTCTTTACAAAGGTTTAATGCAGTTTGGCCGCCCATGGTAGGAAGTACCGCATCAATTCTAGGTAAATCTGCAGAGTCGATGTGCTCTTGTAAAATAACCTCTATTGAATCAACAGTTAACGGGCGCAAATAAACATGGTCGCCGATAACCTTATCCGTCATAATTGTAGCCGGATTAGAGTTGATAATGGAAACGGTAATCCCTTCTTCTTTTAAAGAAAGAGCCGCTTGCGAACCCGAGTAATCAAATTCACAGGCTTGGCCAATAATAATTGGTCCAGATCCGATAATCAGTACTGAGCGTATGGAAGTGTCTTTAGGCATGATAAAGCTTAAACAATAATTAAAATTCTAAAGTGTTGGTTCTTTTGAAACCCTGAAAGCAACGAGATTTTGTGCTTGTAAGAAGAAAAATCCCAACTGTTCTGTCGGGATGCAAAGATACATCTTTAGCATGATTTTTAGGCGTTTTTTTTAAAATAAAAAAGAGCACTATTTAAGTGCTCTTTTTAGATTTTTCTTTTGCGAAATGAACTATTGCTGTAATTTAATTTCGCCTAAATCTGTGGTGGCGCTATCTTTCACGGCAACCTTTTCTATAACAGCATCTTTGTATGGTGCATTGGCTTTTACCACAACGGTATAAACGCCTTCTTTGAGGTTAGTAAAAGTAAAAACACCTTGGCTAATCTGCGCTTTTAGCGTGTCTGTCGCCGCTACAAGCGAAACAGCAGAAGCCGCGTCACCCGGTGTAATTTTTCCGATTATTCCACCCAATTTAATATTTGTAAAGGCAATTGAACCCAAAGCAAATACAATGAGCTGAGATAATACAACACATAACTTTTTCATGGTATAACGTTTTAGTTGTTGATGTCTTAAATAAATAACACCATTTAGTACAAATAGTTTTAAATAATGAACACTAATTTTTAGATTGTACTATAAATTATACATGGCTGTCAAAATCAAATATACGGTTTTATTGTAAATGTTAATTAGTGTTAAAAGAATTTCGTAAAAGTGGCCCTACGCGTCAGAATTAAGTCACGAAGTTGTGATATTAGAAATATTGGCAATAATGTTGTAATAAGCAGAACATATATGCGTTTTGTATATACTTTAGACAATGATCTAAAGCTTCCTCCGCGGATTAGTTACCCGCCATGAGGATTTCTTCATAAATAGTTTGTTTGGTTTATTATCCGGTTAGAGGAGCCCTCCTCAACCGGATTTTTTCTTTTAAGGCTTTTTCCATTACATTTGACCGTATTCAGAAAACATATCGTGAATAAAAAAATTAAAAAGATCGCTATTGTTGGCCCGGAAAGTACGGGAAAATCTACTATATCTCAATTGCTGGCAAAATATTATAAAGTTTCGTGGGTGCCAGAGTATGCCCGCTATTACTGCGAAAACCTGGTTGCCGATTATACCCTGCAAGATGAAGTGAACATGTATTATGGGCAGGTAGCTTTAGAGGATGCCATTTTAGTAACTACCGAAAACGATTTTATTATTTGTGATACAACTTTTATTACGGTAAAGATCTGGAGCGATGAAGTATTAGGTGAAACACCACAGCTAGTGCTGGATGCACTGCCTAAGAGACCGTACGATCTATATCTGTTAATGGACATCGATTTGCCTTGGCAAGATGATCCGCTGCGCGATTTCCCCGATAAGCGCGAATATTTTATGCAGGTTTGGCATAATGAACTGAAAGCACTAAATGCGAATTATAAGGTAATTGGTGGATTGGGTGATGAAAGGTTCGAAAATGCAATTAAGGCAGTAAACGATTTTCTTGGTATATAAGAAAATAGATGCTTCTGGATTAAATTGATGACTTTGTTTTGAAATTGCCAAAAGCTCGGAACCGCTCATTTCCCATTAATAATAAAATGGTTTTTTTAGGAAATGAAAGGTTAGTATTTCATAGGTACTGTAGTCCCGCCATCCGCTATAGCTCCGATAGAAAAAAATCGGAGGCTGCCGCTGCTGTCGGGTTTAGGTACAGGGGTTTGTTACCGTGGTGCCTAAAACACGAAACGTTCCTACGGAACGAAAAAATAAAACATTTTTTTCTACCTAGGAGTCGTCCCGATGGGACGAACAATCTTCATATGCAGCAGAGGACGGGGTGGTAGTTTTATATGGGTAGTTGCCATTAAGTTAGTGGGATAAATTGCAAAAGATGTCACCATAAGGACTAATTTATTGTATAAAAATTAATGACAGGAGAATTTTAAAGAGTTGAGTCGATTAGAAGTATCGTCATTTCGACCGTAGTGTTCCAAAGGAGTTCCTTTGGAACACTACGTGGTGCTTCGGTCGAGATGATTGTTATGATAAAAACAAATTTTAAGCAGCTATATTATAGTTATTTTTGTAGCTGGCCTGATTTTTTATAACTGCTGCAACTCTCAATGCTATTTTGTTTCTGACGGCATTAATTATACTCA
>NZ_JAUG01000058.1 GCF_000708285.2 Pedobacter borealis DSM 19626 | reverse complement strand
CTGAAAATTATATCTTATTTACGCCTAATCCCGCTTTATCGTCCTGCTGAATTTATTTCAGCATCTTTTTAGCGTGAAAGACCCTGAAATAAATTCAGGGTGACGACCGTCTTAACAGAAAACTTGATTAAAACGCCACAAAATGAGATTTAATAATCGAACTCAGGTTACTATATACTTCCCAATGCTTACTTAATGTATTTTCCTTTTTCCATTTTAAAAAATCAAAACTATAATTTCTGGCTTCCTTAACTAGTGCCTTTAGTTTTACAAGTGGTAAATTTTCAACTTTGGTTAATGGATGCATACGCGTGCGGTATAAGACCTCGTTTTTAATAATATTACCCACTCCACTAAAAATCTGTTGATCCAGCAATACGTCGCAAACCAATGCCTGGGGTTTTTCTTTTAACTTTTTAATAGCTGCATTGCCGTTCCACTCATCAGCCATTACATCGTTTTCCCAGTGGTAATGTTTTTTAACGTTTCCTTCCAGGAGGTCAACTTTGCAGGTATAAAAGTTTAATTCATCTTTTTTAAAGATCAGTCCCAATTTTAATGGCGCTTTTTTACGCTCATTAATTAAATAACTGCCAAATAGCATAAAATGAATACGGATGGTGAAATCGTTAAAACAGATCAGGAAATGTTTACCCCAGCTCTTAAAATCCTGGATCTTTTCATGGAGCAATCTATCCTTGTCGAAATTTGCATTGCCTGCTACTTCCAGTACTTCAGGTTTACCCAAATGGAGCGCTTTGATTAAATCTTTTAGTATTACAATTGATGGGCCTTCGGGCATATTATTCTTCCTCTAGTTTCTGGAATTTAAATTTATCCTTAATATGACGGTTAAAATATCTTCCTTTCGATCCAGAAGCCTTTAACATCTTATAAATTTTTTCGGGGACCTTTTTATATTGATAAATCATATCGGTTACAAAGATGATTTTCAATGTTTCTGTAGCTGCATCATAACTAAAATATTTGATCACTGATGATGGCATAATATTGATTTATACTTTAAAAACAGCTGTCAGTACAAATGGTTTCAAGCCTTTTCGAGTGTCGATTCTTCTTTTTGGACTTTAATCTTTTCTTTTTTCAGATCGATACGGATAATGTTATATAAGCTCATATAAACATTTGCCACCCATACTATCGAAAAGAAAGAAATAACGTAACCACGCCAATCGGGATAAAGTAAAGTGAATCTGGTAATAAAAAGCAGAATAGCGGTTACATAATGACTGAAGCAATATTCGCAGGTAAAAACATAAAAAAACTTTCTTTTTGCCAGTTGATCGCAGTTTTTAGAACGGTTTACACAGAATTCACGCGCTTCTTTGAGAATTTCTTCTTTAGTAACTGTCCAGGCTATGCAAGCTACTGGCAAAGCCATAATGAAGAGGTAATAAATGGGTGCTTCCATAGTAATTAAATCAGGGTATAAATACAACCTTAAAGCCTTGAAAATGTTTATTAAGCGATAAACATTTTGATTATATTTATGTTAATTAAAATATATCAAATTATTTGTTTTATGGAAAGATCAGAAATCATATCTCTACTTGAGGTAATCAATCAACAGGTTAGTTCTTCGGTTTTAGGTGGGATGGAAGAAGAATATGAAGAATTAGAAAGCATGGGACTGATTAAAATTAACCGCGATTCGGTACAATGGTCGTCTGCTATGACGCCTGCAGGAAATGCTTATTTGGGGCATGATTAAAACAGATTGCAATGTTTTAACCACAGAGGACGCCAAGTGAAGAGCGCGGAGATCACAAAGCTGCGACGACCGTTCTTTGGAATCTGTGGATGATAGCCTAGTCTAAGACTTTTAGATTTATTATTGACCATATAAGAAATATAAGGTCATTTAAGGTTGTATATTCTTGCGTGGTTTAAAATGATTTGAAATTCTTTCAATTTATATTTAATACCAAGATTATTAAAAATTTGATTCTTCAAGCCATATAGCCCTGATGGAAATGGAAATCCCTTTTGGTTATGCGATGACTTGTTTATATCAGATTTTAACCAAAAGGATTGGAATGGACAGCAGGACTGGACCCTCACTAATGGCTACTGGCATTGCGCTTCAAAAAAAAACTGTTTATTTTTAACGATTGATCAGTAGACCTCCCATTAGGATCTTTACAACTAAACTTTGACCAATTTATTGTTGGAATTCTGCTAAATTTGCAGCAAGTTTAGAATTGTGCCCTAAATAAAATAATAGGCCATTCTATCTGCAGATATGAACGATTTACAACTTAGAACAGTTAATGTAACCAGATATGTTACGCCTCTACGCGAGGGGGGCTCTATGCCTGCCATTGCCGAGGCTGATGATAACTTTTTATATGTACTGAAATTTAGAGGAGCAGGACAGGGTACCCGGGCTTTAATTGCCGAACTAATTGGTGGCGAAATAGCCCGCTATTTAGGTTTGCGTGTACCTGAATTGGTTTTTGCTAATTTAGATGAAGCTTTTGGGAGAACAGAACCCGACGAAGAAATCCAGGATCTGCTAAAAGCCAGCGTGGGCTTAAATTTGGCATTGCACTATTTATCTGGCGCAATAACATTCGACCCGACTGTAACTACGATTGATGCTAAACTTGCCTCGCAGATTGTATGGCTGGATTGTTTTTTAACCAATATGGACCGTACCTGCAGAAACACCAATATGTTGCTGTGGCATAAAGAGCTTTGGTTAATCGACCATGGTGCTGCGTTATATTTTCATCACTCCTGGCAGAATTGGGAAGAGCAGGCTATTAAACCTTTCTTTTTGGTAAAAGACCATGTATTGTTACCATGGGCCACTGAACTAGAAAGCGTAAATGAGGAATTTAGTAAACTTCTTAGTCCTGAAAAGATCGAAGCGGTGATTAATTTAATTCCTGACGACTGGTTGGAAGGCGAAACGAACTTCGAAAGCAAAGCAGCGCACCGTAATGCCTATACGCATTTCCTTACTACCAGGTTAACTCATTCAACTATATTTTTAAAAGAAGCACAGCATGCAAGGGAAATTCTTATTTGAGTATGCTGTGATTCGCGTAATGCCCAGGGTAGAACGTGAAGAGTTTATTAATGTGGGCATTATTCTGTTTTGTGCCAAGCAAAAATTTCTAAAAAGTGTTTTTGCACTGGATGAGAAAAGAGTAAAGGCTTTATTTACAGAGATAGATCTAGAAGCACTAAAAGAGAACTTGTGTGCTTTTGAGAGAATAAGTACCTCTGCAAAAGGATCAGGTGCCATTGGTCAATACGACCAGGCTTCTCGTTTTAGGTGGCTTACGGCAACCAGAAGTACGGTTGTGCAGTGCTCAAAAGTACACCCTGGTTTTTGCGATGATGCAGAAGAAACACTGCTAAGGCTGCATAACGAGCTTGTTTTATAGAAAACAGTTTGCAATTGGCAGTTTTCAGTTAACAATCAAGCAATTTACAATTAAGCAATAACAATACCATTAACCCATCTACCCTTGCCAAAAGAATATTTCAAAAAACTCCAGGATCTGCTCGATACCGAACGCAACGAAGATTTACAATCGTATTTAAAACTTACTGAAAATACTTCGGCTGCCGATAGGAGAGCCTTGGGTTTAACCTGGTACCCTATTGCAATCAGGAATACCGAAATAGGCCGTGGCGATTACTTAACTGTAGAGTTGGAAAGGACTACCCATCAAGATTTTTCTCATCAGTTCCGTTTTGGTTCTGCAGTGGTATTATTTTCTAATCATGATGCCAAAGAAGATCGGATAGAGGGGATTATAAATCACCAAAGTGGTAGCAGGATGAAAATCAGCTTCCGTGTTGATGAATTACCAGATTGGACCAGAGATGGCAAACTTGGTGTAGATTTACTTTTTGATAATAACAGTTACGACGAAATGCAGAGTGCCCTTAAACAGGCTACGCATTTGGCAGAAAATGAATCAGAAAATAAACTGATCCGTATTTTAACGAAAGGAGAAAAACCTTCATTTCAGGGCGAAGAGAAATTTATCATTCCAAATACGCTAAACGACTCGCAGCAATTAGCGGTGAATAAAATTATTGCAGCCGATCATTTGGCTGTGGTTCATGGTCCACCAGGCACTGGAAAAACGACAACACTTGTGCACGCTATAAAATCGTTGGTTAAACACAGCGATCAAAAAATCCTGGTGGTAGCACCAAGTAATACTGCTGTTGATTTACTTACTGAGAAGTTAGCTGCTGAAGGGCTAAAAGTGATCCGTGTAGGGAATCCGGCAAGGGTCTCAGAAAGATTGCTTGCGGCTACTCTTGATCATCAAATGGCCGATCATCCGGAGATGAAAACGATTAAGGCTTTAAAAAAACAAGCCAGTGAGTATAAAAACATGGCTCATAAATACAAGCGGAGCTTCGGCAAAGCAGAACGGGAGCAACGTAAGGCCTTATTTGATGAAGCGCATAAAATTGGAAAGGAAGTAGAAAAAACGGAGCAGTACATTATGGATAATCTGTTTACTAAAGCACAGATTATTACCGCCACCCTGGTGGGAGCCAACCACTATACTGTTCGGAATTTAAAGTATAATACCATTGTGATTGATGAGGCTGGCCAGGCTTTGGAGCCTGCTTGTTGGATACCGATTTTAAAAGCGCAGAAAGTAATATTAGCTGGTGATCATTTTCAGCTTTCTCCAACTATAAAATCAAATGAAGCTGCCAGAAATGGTTTAAGTAATACTTTACTCGAAAAAGCAGTAAGTCTTCATCCAGAGTCGGTTGTGTTGTTAAAAGAACAATACAGAATGAACAAAGATATTATGGGTTATTCATCTCAGGTGTTTTACAAAAATGAGTTAATAGCGCATCACTCTGTTGCCGATCATTTATTGTTTACCGGCGATCAACCGATTCAATTTATCGATACTGCAGGTTGTAGTTTTGACGAAAAATTAGATGGAACAAGTACAACCAATCCTGATGAAGCTGCATTTTTGGTCAAACATTTAACGAATTTGGTTGCTAGTTTGACAGGTAAAACCTTAACTGATAGTTTTCCGTCTGTTGCCATTGTCTCCCCTTATAAACAGCAGGTTCAGATTTTAAATGCGTTGGTTCAGGAAAATGAAATTTTAAATCCATATCGCAATAAAATTGCAGTTAACACCATTGATAGCTTTCAGGGGCAGGAACGTGATGTGGTTTATATTAGCCTCACCAGGAGTAATGGCGATGGAAGCATTGGGTTTTTATCAGATACCAGGAGAATGAATGTTGCCATGACAAGGGCAAAGAAAAAGCTGGTTGTTATTGGCGATAGTTCTACTTTATCGAAATCTAATTTTTATGCTGAATTTATCCAGTATGCTGAGCAATTGAACGCGTACCACAGCGCCTGGGAATTTATGGAGCTATAACCATAAAATTGTTGCTTTTTACAATTGCTTCACATGATATGACGCAAGTTGATGCTAAACCTTTTCCAGTTTCTTTTCTTCTGCGAGTTTGCCCGATATACTGGCCCCTGCAATTAACAGTTCTTGCGTAATGGTTTTGGTATATTCTGTAATTTCTGATTTAAAATCTTTTACTGATGAGCCTGAACGTATTTCTTCCAATCTTTTTTCCCACTGTCCGGTAAGTTCAGCCTGTGCAATCTGCTTGTCCTTCACTACTTCATAAACAGCCAAACCTTTATTGGTAGGTACAAGATTTCGCTTTTCCCTTGTAATATATTCTCTGGTGATTAACGTTTCGATAATGGATGCACGAGTTGCCGGCGTACCTAAACCACTATCTTTCATGGCATAACGCAGTTCTTCGTCTTCAATCTCCTTGCCACAGGTTTCAAGCGCTTTTAATAGCGAAGCCTCGTTGTACATTGGCTTTGGTTTAGTCTGCTTTTCTAAAAGAGATTTTTCCGTTATAGGCAATAGTTCTCCAACAGCAACCTTTGGTAAAGCTGCATTGTCTTCATCTTTTTTATCATCTTCAGGGTCGTTAAAAACAGCCCGCCAGCCTGCAGAGCGGATTACCGTTCCATTGGCAACAAAAGTAACTCCCGATTGAATGGTTATTTTGGTTAACTCCTTAATACATTCCTGATGAAAAGCCTCAATCATCCGACCAACAACCATATCGTATACAGCTTGTTTATCTGAGCTTAGCCCATAAGCTTGTTCGCCAGTAGGTAAAACAGCATGGTGATCGGTTACTTTTTTAGCGTTAACACTTCGCTTATTTAAAGTGATGGTTTGCAAAAACTGTGCTTGCTTTCCAAAATCAGCATGATCGGTAAATTTTGCAATCAAATCTGGAACTCCGGCAAAAACATCATCACCAATGTAGCGCGATCCGGTACGGGGGTAAGAAACCAATTTACTCTCGTACAGGTTTTGCAAAATATTAAGTGTTTGATCAGCAGTATATCCCTTTTTCTTATTGGCTTCTTGCTGTAAACTACTTAAGTCGTGCAATAAGGGAGGTGGTTCTTTTCTTGGCTTTGCTTCTACAGCCGTAATATTTCCGCCGGTTGGAAAACCAGAAGCCACATCCTCTACAAGCGCAAATAACTTCTCTACTTCTTCCTTTTCTTTATAATTCGAAGTTGATATAGCCTTAAATGTCTGCTCATCTTTAGAAAGTAAAATGCTGATTTGATAATAGGTCTGAGGAACGAAATTTTTAATCTCCAAAAAACGAGCGCAGATCATGGCCAGGGTAGGCGTTTGTACCCGACCTAATGAAAGAACTGTTCTGTTACCTGCCGAAATACTCAGCGCCTGTGTGGCATTCATTCCCACCAGCCAGTCTGATTCTGAGCGGCAATGGGCCGAATTAAACAAGGTATCGTAATCGGTTCCAGGTTTTAAATTTCTAAATCCATCTTTTATAGCTTCATCCGTTTGCGAAGAGATCCAAAGGCGTTTGAAAGGTTTTTTGCATTTGAGGTAATAATAAATGTACCTGAAAATTAATTCACCCTCACGCCCCGCATCCGTAGCCACAATAATTTCACTCGCCTCATCAAAAAGTTTTTTTATGGTGTCTAATTGTTTCCGTACTGCCGGATCTTCTACAAAACCATCTTTTGTTTTAATCTTTCTAATGGCAAGTTTAAACTTTTGCGGAAGCATGGGTAAATGTTGCTTCCTCCAGCCAATAAAACCATAATCTTGAGGGGGAGCCAATTGTAATAAATGCCCGAATGCCCAGGTAAAAGAATATCCTTTACCTTCAATGTATCCATCTTTTCTGGTGGTTGCTCCGAAAACTTTAGCAAGTTCACGACCAACAGAGGGCTTTTCTGCAATTACAATCTTCATGAATGGGCTTATCTTTTCAACCCCAAAGATGATTAAAATATTGGCAACCGATTAAAAAAATTACTCACAATGCTACTTAACATTCGTTTGGGCAAACAATTATCATATAACTTTGTCCACCATTTGTGTCAGAAATTTTTATATCGGATTGATTAACAATTCGGTAATATCTCTATCTAACAGCTACAATTGATTTTTAATGAATGGATAAAATTTATGAACTGGCAGGTAATAAAATTAAAGTAGGGCTCGAACCGCAATTAATCCGCGTGTATAGTAATGCTCAACTTTGGACTTATCTTGATGGAAAAGCAGATGCAAGGTTTGAGCTTTTGATAAATACAATTAAAGCCGATTATGAACAGCATTTCGGTAAAGCACTAGCGATTTCTAACGCTTCGCTTATTGTAGAAATCCTGGTACATGTGTATTGCGATTATCTGGGACTATCCTTCAATCGCATGGTGCAAATAAAATGGATTCAAGCTTTGGTTAAAAAACTGCTCAAACGGGCAGAAGTTGTAGACTGTGGCGAAAAGGGGGTAGACAGTAACCGTTGGGTTTGGGATTTACTAGCCAGTAGCAAATCGTTTTTTATCTGGATTTTACCTAAAAACCTGAATGCCAAAAATATTAAACAACATTAATCCATTTGGGCTGCTAAAATCTGTTCCTGATTTAATACAACACTTGCTGCCAGTGTTTCATTTAAAAATGATGAATTGTATTGTTGTTCTGAATTATTGATGAACAGTACCGTTCGGTCAGAGATGGTATTGATCACCTGATCGGCCAACTTAGCCGGGACAGCAGGACAACCCTGACTTCTGCCCAGTCTGCCTAATTGATCGATGCTTTTTTGACTTACATAACTGGCGCCATGAACCACAATGGACCTTTCTCTTGCATTGCTGTTAAAACCTTGGTCCATACCATCCAATTTAAGCGAACGGCCATGTTTTCCGTAGTAGACTTCACCGGTTAAATAAAAACCTAAGCTACTCTGGTTCGAATTGATATTGTTGGAAAAGTAGGCTGGTTTATCGCCACCACTGTTTTGCCCATGAGCTACCCAAGTATTTAATACCAGTTTTTTGCTCGCAAGATCGATAATATACAGGCGTTTTTTAGAACTTTCCTGATCAAAATCGGCAATGGTTAAAATAGATTTGCTATGTAAAAGACCAGAATATTTTAAGTTATAAAAACCGGTTAGGGCTTTTTCAAAAACCTCTTCGCTTAATCCGGCAGAATCTAAATGAACCTGATGGTAAATATTTGAGATATATTGATTGTATAAGCTATCTGTAGCTACGTGCTTAACTACTTCTTGTTGTGTATGGGGAAGCTCCGCTGCTTTCCAACTTGTTCCGACAATGCTCATACCCATCAAAAAAATCGTAGCAATGTCCAGGATGTATTTCTTCATTCAGTATGTTTTAATTTGATATTGAGCTATTTATACGGTTGTTTTGCTCAAATGTTGCCCAAATCAATTCTGTAGCATTTCAAATACAATTGGTTTTACATTTTGGTGACTTAAAACGGAATAATATAGCTTTTAGGAATGTGAGGCGGCAAGCTATATCATATCTGTTGTTTCCCGCAGAATCGCAGAAGGACGCAGATTTGAGTGGCTTGTCATTCCTAACGGAAATGATCCTCTCTAGTTAAATTATAATCTGTGTTAATCGTCTTAATCTGCGGAAAAAAACTTATTAATTTTTCTTTAAATCTATTTGCCTATTTTTGCTACCTAACGAATAAAAAATGCCAAACGAAGAAAATGATTACTCTTTCTGGACCAAATACAAAAGATTTGCTTCAACAGAAATTTTGATGTATTTAATTATGATTATTGGTATTGGCCTCGGGATTATTTTTTTAAGCTAAAGCCTGCTTTTGTTTCCCGCAGATTTAGCAGAAAAGAGGCGCAGATATAATTTGAGCTCACATTTTTACACCGTACACGTGCGTATTGTCGGCCTGAGCGTAGTCGAAGGCACTCTTTGCAGGTTGTTTCATCGTCATGCTAACCAATAGACCAATGGCTTATGAACCAATGAACTAATTCTTTAAGCTAAGTGCTAATTTTAAATAATCTGCAGAATTTACATCATTAATGAATTTAGAAAACTCATTATACTGCGCTGCAGGAAATGTACCATCGTTTAGTATAAATTTCCGGTAATAGGTTAGTTTGTTGCCTACTAAGCTGGCCTTACATACATATTCTCCGAAAGGGCTTTTAAAAGCTTTATCTTGTCCAATAATCAATGCTGTAATTACATTATCTGGCAAGGTATAAACAATGGTATCTTCGTCTGTATATCCGCGGTTAATGTAAACGGGCAGTGTTCTGTTCTTTATTTCAGGAATTGACCGCCTCAGGTTAAAGGCATTGAGCTGTAAAAACATTTTATTTCCATTAACAGGCGCATAATTTCTGATATTAATGCTTACTTCTTCCGTTAATTTGGGCGATATATCTTTTTTCTGCGCAAAGGAAACTGCTTCGAAATCAATATTGTCAATGTTATAAGCTTCTTTTAGTAATTTATGCTGTTCGGTTATTGATTTACCAATCAGCGATTCCTGATTTTCATATTGTGAGCCAGCATAAACGGTATTCATTTTTCCAGATACACTGCCATCTAACTGAACAGTTAAGTTGGCTTTACGTATCTGCAAGTTCTCAGCAGTGGTTAGTTTCGGTGTATGCAATAGTTTACCTCCTTCGGTAGTACAAGCAAGTACTAATCGATCATCTGTAAAATCGCTTAAAAAGCCAAAGGGGATTTTTTGGCTGGTGCATTCTAACCAGGTCGTGTCGCCCTTTAACGGCATGCATAAAATTATATGATTGCCCTGTACCATACTGGCATAGTTCGGGTCCATACTTTTCTTTTCAGAACCAGCCGATACTACGCAGTAATAAGAATCTATATTTGCTGCACTGAGCAGACTTTGCATATAATTTACTAAAGCTTTACAATCACCATAGCCCAACCGGTCTACTTCGCTGGCTGCAATCGGCTGAAAACCGCCAATACCAATTTGTACGCTGATGTACCTTGTTTTATCTTGTAAATACCGATAAATTTTACGTGCCTTATCTTTGTCGGTTCTTTCGTTTTTTACCAGATCTTTTACCATTTCAATGGTGGCAGGTGGCAGGGCTTTGCGTGCTGCTAACAGATCGTCATAAATCCACTTGCCGAGATCTTTCCAGTTGGTGTAACTGCCTTTATGGTTGTAATAATAAAACGTTTGCGGGGCAATCTGGATGTTGGTTGCATAAGTTTCGTGTGCCGGACTATAGGGTTCAGTTCTAACGGCTAAGATATTATTTGCCTTCCAGATTGTTTTTTTCTGCTTCTCATCAGTGAGTACTTCTGGTGTTCCGCTATAATTCTGGGTTTTTATTCTTACCTGATCTGTTGGCTTACAAATAAAGGTATAGGTACTTTTCTCTACTGAAACATCATCTGCCGGTTTCGGACTCCAATCGGGTATAATCAGGTTCTGCTTATTTCTAATCTCATAATTATAAACCAGGGTGTAAGGGTACTGATTTACCGATGGCAGATAGTGTTTTACACGGCTATCAACAAAGAGCGAAAATCCATCTGCTGCGCTCATATCGGCAAAATCGTTCTGAGAAAATTTGTTCGTGAGTTTGCCAACGCTGTTGTAAACTTCTCCTTTTATCCCTTTAATTGAAATATTTTTATCGTAATAGAGTACCAAACGTGCTTCGTCCTCTCCATTTTGGTTAAATACCGTAATGGCTTTTTTTACATTAAGCATTACGTTATCAGGCGAACGCATATCGATGGTTGTTTCTTCATTCCTGATACAGGCATTGGCGCGGTTGCGCAGGTTAGCGGGAATTAAATCAACATCATAGTTGTCTTGTGCAAAGCCAACAACAGAAACTAAAAGCAAGGAAAATACGGTAAATAAGAATCTCATTTAATTTGCTTTTTTTAATAAAAACTCTGTTTTTTGGTTTTGGATGATCTTGCTGTAGAATTCCTTTAAGAAAAGATATTCTTCTGGCTGATAAATAGCATTGTTAAACTGTAAGACCTGACTCATCGAAATGGTGTTTCCATCTAAACCTGTTTGTAATAAATACTTGCCGCCAGCATTGGGTAAAGCTATTGCCATATCTTTTGGTTTTTCTATCAATTGGTATTTTTCTGGTAACAGCACATTGATGATAATACGCTCGTCAGACGCCGCACCCAAATCAACTGGGTAGGTACGTTCGTTTAAATTAAATGGATTTTTCGAAATGGTATTGATAAAAAATGGGCTAAAATAAAACTGATCTTTATTTGTGCCATCGTTTATGGTAAACTCAACCTCGTATTTTTCTATTAAAGAATTTTCTACACTATCCAGGTTCAAAATTTGATGATCAAGTATCTTAATTCTGGTTAAACGTTCATCAAGCTTCTCGACATATTCATCCGGCGAATTGTATCGAAGAATATCTTTACGTTTGCCATATGCCGCGTAACCCATGGTATGGGTAGTTAAAGTGCCAATGATTTTTCCTTCAGTTGTCATTTTTCCCGTTAGGATATAACTGGTAGTTGTTTTCTGGCTGGCCTTTAAATCTATCCAGTAAGATGGTTTTTTTAAATTGATTACCCTGCCCTGGTCGTTAATACACCGAAGTGGTAACAATCCGAAGGGTAGAAGTGGTTCAGTAGCATCCAACAAATAACTTTTATCGGCAAAGTTTACTTTAGCAACCAGGTAATTAAAATCACTCATTACCGGATAAAGTTTGTTTACAGTTCCATTATCACGGGTAGAAAGGATAACAGCCTCTGCATCTAAACCAGCTGCAGAAAGTGCCGCAATTAGGCTCAGGTTAATATCTGCCACATTGCCCGATCTGTTTTCTAGTGCCTTTTTGATATTATCTTCTGCGTATTTTCCGTAATAATTATTCCATTTGATCTGTTTTTTAATGTAATTATAAACGGCTTTTGCTTTATCTAAATCGGTAGTACTTCCTTTCGTAATTTCTGGAATGAGGTCTTTAAAAACATCTTTCCTTTTCATCTGATCGCCTAACGTTTTATACGATGACAGTTCATAATCAATATCTTTCCAGGTTTTGGTATAAGATGTTTTTCCCCCATTCAAATTCTGTACATCTGAAAGCTCAAAATAAATGGCCGATTTAAAGTTACTGGGAGCAGTCATGTTGTCTTCCTCGATAAATGCCGGAATGTTTTTCATCATGTAGTTGATTTTTGAACAATCGATAGCTACGCCTGAAAGCCTTAAACATTCTTTGCTCAACTCTACTTTTTGATCCGTCAGTTTTTGAAATCCGCGTAAGGAAACATTATAGTTGTAAATGCCTGGAATGTAAACCAAATATTCGCTAATCACCTTTGGAATATCGCTTTGGAATTCCCAGGTTTTGAAATTAAACAGGTTTGGAGATTTTAACCTATAACTATACTCAATTACCGATCCTTCTTTGAGGTTTGGAAGCGTAAACTTGGTTAGTCTGGTGTATTTTGACCGGTTTTCAGTGAAAACAGCCTTTCTGTCCATTACGGTTTCTACAAAATTATTATTTACATAATTAAAAGTAGAAGCTTTTAAATCGCTGATTGTTTCTTCGCGGGATTCGTCTTTATAGGTTGGAATAACAATATTAGCTTCCTTAAAGCCTTCTTTATTGTAGATTTTGATTTTTACGTGGTGTTCAAAAATCAACTCTAAATTACCTGTATTATCGTCGCGTTGAATTGATGCCGTACCAAATTCTTTTAAAACAATAGCATTCGCATTGCTGTCTAATTTTTTTCTGTCGAATTCGTAATCATCATAAGTGATTGCGCCAAAGTTAAAGTTTTGAGCATGAGTAGTTAATGATAAAAATAGGAGGAATAGTATGGCTAATGTCTTATTCATTTGAGCGTATATAAATTGTCGCAATTTAATCCTACAAATTAACATTCTGAAATAATTTGACAATTAAATTTATAAATTAATAAAGCTGTTTTACAGAACTAATGAAACCTTTTTAGCACTTTTGAAAAAAAAGAATTTGACATTCCGATTCAAATCTAATGTCGCCAATCTCACATCATAAGAAATGAAATTAAATTTAAAGCGCCCTTTAGCATTTTTTGATTTAGAAGCTACTGGAATTAATGTTGGAGCCGACAGAATCGTTGAAATAGCGATTTTAAAAGCCATGCCAGATGGTTCTGAACTGGTTAAAACCTGGCGTGTAAATCCAGAAATGCCGATTCCTTTGCAAACGTCGTTAATACATGGTATTTATGATGAAGACATTGCAAACGAGCCTACCTTTAAAACTTTGGCAGCCGAAATTGCCGAATTTATTGGCGAAAGTGACCTGGCAGGATACAATTCGAATAAATTTGATATCCCGATGCTTTTAGAAGAATTTTTAAGGGCTGAAGTGGATTTTGATATGAACAACCGCAAGTTTGTTGATGTACAGAACATATTCCACCAAATGGAGCAGCGTACCTTAAAAGCGGCTTATAAATTCTATTGTCAGGAAGATTTAATTAATGCACATGCTGCAGAAGCAGATGTTATTGCCACTTACAAAGTTTTACTTGGCCAGTTAGAAATGTACAAGGAAACCGAGTTTGAGAGCAAACAAGGTGTAAAAAGTATTCCCGTTGTAAATGATGTAGATGCACTGCATATTTTTACCAATATTAATAAACCTGTAGATTTTGCCGGTAGATTGGTGTATAATGATAATGATGAAGTGTGTTTCAATTTTGGTAAACATAAAGGTAAAACAACAGCACAGGTATTTTCTGTAGAACCTAGTTATTATGCCTGGATGAAGAATGGCGATTTCCCCTTGTACACAAAGAAGAAATTAGATGAGGAGTGGGCAAAATTCAATGCCAAGAAAAACGAAAACAAAGTAGCTAGGCCGCAAAATAATGCACCTGCAAATAAACCTCAATATCAACAGAAACCTCAACCGAAGACAGAAAAACCAGCACAGCCAATTAATACAGATATGTTGGAGCAGTTGAAAATGAAATTTGGTAAGTAGTTTTGGTTAATCGGTTAATTGTTAGTATTGATTTTTATTAAAAGATAACATTACGCCATGCGCAAAGCGCTTTGCCCTAAACTCAAAAAATGAAATCTATAAAAATATTTAGCCTTTTATTGTGTACAGCATTTTACGTTAATGCGCAGACTACTTTATCAATAGCACCTGAATTTCAAAAAACCTATCAAAAGGAAACTAGAAATACGGACGGAAAGCCAGGGAAAAATTATTGGCAAAATACTTCAAAATACGATCTTAATGTAGATTTTAATCCAATCAGCAGGTTGTTAAAAGGTAAGGTTCAGGTAACTTATACCAATAATAGTCCTGATACGCTGAAGCAGATATGGTTTAAGCTTTACCCAAATCTGTATAAAAAAGGAACACCAAGAAAGTCAAAATTGGCAGAGTCTGACCTGGGTGATGGAGTTGCTATTGAAAAACTGGCAACGAACGGAAAATCAATCACTGATTTTAAAATTGATGGAACCAATATGACTGTTAATGTTCCTGCGGTTGTTCCTGGCAAAACCGTTAGCTTTTCTATTGATTACAGCTATACTTTAAATAAAGGATCGCATATACGAACAGGTCAGATAGATGAGGGCTCTCATTTCGTGGCTTACTTTTTTCCGCGTATTGCGGTTTATGATGATGTAGACGGATGGAATAAATTCCCTTACACAGGAGCCGAGGAGTTTTATAATGATTTTGACCAGTTCAATGCTTCAATTACGGTTCCAGGTGGATATGGAGTTTGGGCAACCGGCGACCTGAAAAACCCTTCAGAAGTTTTCCAGAAAGATATTGTTTCCAGAATGTTATCTGCCGAAAAAAATGACGCTGTAATTGATGTGATTACCGACAAAGATTTAGCTGATAAAAAAGTAACGCAACCGAATGCTTTTAATACCTTTAAATTCGAGGCTAAAAACGTTACTGATTTTGTATTTGCGCTAAGCGATCATTACCTGTGGAAATCGAGTAGTTTGGTAGTTGATCCTAAAACAAAAAGAAGAACCCGTGTAGATGCTGTTTTTAATCCAAAACATAAAGATTATTACGAAGTGATTGATTTCGCCCGTAAAACGGTTGAAGCCATGAGTTATACTTTTCCTAAATGGCCTTTTCCATACAATCATGAAACGATATTCGATGGTTTAGACCAAATGGAATACCCAATGATGGTGAACGATAACCCGGTTGATAATCGCACAGATGCGATTACTTTAACCGACCATGAAATTTTTCATACTATGTTTCCTTTTTACATGGGCATAAATGAGACAAAATATGGTTGGATGGACGAAGGTTGGGCCACAATAGGTGAGTGGTTGATTTCTCCGATGATTGATTCTACAATTGTTGATGAATACGGCGTACAACCTACGGCTTCGTCATCTGGCGGGAAAGATGATACCCCAATAATGACTTTAACACCAGATTTAAAAGGATTAGGATCTTTTACCAATTCGTACCCTAAACCAGGTTTGGCTTATTTGTTTGTTAAAGATTACCTGGGAGATGAACTGTTTACCAAAGCTTTGCATACTTATATTAAAAACTGGAATGGTAAACACCCAATGCCATACGATTTCTTTAATAGCATGAATGAGGGAAGCGGTAAAAATTTAAACTGGTTCTGGAAAGCCTGGTTTTTTTTTGAAGATGGTGTTACCGATATGGCTATTAAAGCAGTTGACAAAACATCAAGTGGATATACAATTACCATTGAGAACAAAAGCGTTAAGCCGTTGCCAATCGATTTATCCCTGACTTATGAAGATGGTTCTATCGAAAATAACCATAATACTATTGGTGTTTGGGAAAAAGGGGATACGCAAGTGAAAATAAATATAAAAACAAGCAAGAAATTATCAAAAGTAGTGATGGGAAACCCACACACCCCTGATAAAGTGAAAAGCGATAATAGTTTTTCGTTGAATTAGATAAATACCAAGGAAGTCAAGTTGAACTGAGCAAATCGCCTAAAAACTTGACTTCCTTAACATAGGTAAGTTTTATGGCGATCGTCATAATGAACTTGTTTCAGGATCTATTAAACTTAATTCTTTGATTGTGGATGCTGAAATAAATTAAGTATAAGATATTGTTAATTAATGAGTTGTATTTTATAAGCTGGAAAATAATTGCCATTACTTACTAAGCTTAGATTTTCAGTAATTGACTGAGATATCATCAATCTATCAAAAGGATCATTATGGAAATGCGCTAGCTTTGAAAGTTGGATGATATGATTCAGTGTAATAGGTAGTATGTCAAATCCACTTTTTTCTATAATATTAAATATTTCTTCAATTGTTGAATTTAAATTCAACCTTCCTAGAGCATATTTAATGGATAATTCCCAATAACTAGCTATACTAACAAAACACTTGTTTTTTGAATCTTCAATAAGATCTTTGATTTTTTTTGAAAGTTTATCATCATTGGTGATAAACCAGATTACAATATGCGTGTCAAGTAAAAGATTCATTATAGGTAACCTTCAAAACCTTCAATAGGATCATTAAAATTATCCTTTATGCTAATTAGACCTTTTCCTAAACCAGATACCCTCTTTTTGGATTTATCAACTGATTTCTCTTTCGTCATTAAAGAATCAATATAATCTGATACCCTTTTTTTTAGTTCAGTAGGTAAGTCTGCCAATTTTGTATATAATTGAATGTCAGTCATAATATCAAATATAAAAAAGATTTGTGACTATTCAGGTTTCAGAAAATCGATATTCCTTTTCAGTCCGGAAAATTTAGTGCGCTTAACTGCCGACCCTTTAAAAACCTTTTTAAAAACATCATCTGTAATTTCAGTAAGGTCTTTTGCGTTCAAATCCAGTAAGCCGTTCTCAGGGTTAAAAGCTTCTTCATTGTGGGCTTTAGAGAAACGATTCCATGGGCAAACATCCTGACAGATATCACAACCGAACATCCAGTTGTTCATTTTATCTTTAAACTCATTGGGAATTTCATTTTTGAGTTCAATGGTGAGGTAGGAGATACATTTGGTTCCATCTACAACCTGAGGTGCAATAATGGCATCAGTTGGACAGGCATCTAAACAACGTGTACAGCTTCCGCAATAATCAGCTTGGTATGGGTGATCATAATCTAGCTCCAGATCAACAATCAACTCTGCCAGAAAGAAAAAGGAACCTTCAGTTTTACTGATCAGGTTAGAATTTTTACCAATCCAGCCAATACCCGATTTTTTCGCCCAGGCACGATCTAAAACCGGAGCAGAATCTACAAACGCCCTTCCCGAAACTTCACCAATGTTTTCTTCAATAAAATGAGTTAGTTCTTTTAATTTATCTTTTATTACTGTATGGTAATCTTGTCCGTACGCATACTTGGAAATTTTTGGCGCATCAGGATCCGATTGTTTTTCTTCTGTATAATAGTTTAAGGATAAGGAAATTACTGATTTTGCACCCTCTACTAAAAGTCTGGGGTCGAGGCGTTTATCGAAATAATTTTCCATATATTTCATTTCACCATGACGGTTCTGGTTCAGCCAGTTTTCCAGTCTTGGCGCTTCTTCTTCCAGAAATTCAGCTTTCGAAATGCCACAGGCCATAAAGCCTAAGCGCATGGCTTCATCTTTAATTAGCTGGCTATATTTTGCATAATTGTTGTACACCGATCTGCAAAGATAAGGCTTAGGATTTAAAACATTTTCATTAATCACTTGTTCTAAATACAGAAAAAATTAATTGATTATGGTTTATCCGGATTGGGATATCAACTTAGAAGGAGACCTTTAACGTAGTAGACATGGAAGACATAGAACCACAACATACGGAATCAGGAGCAGCTCCGAAACCGATTGAAAAAGATTACGAAAGTCATAAAGAAAACCCGGGACCAGCAAAACCTGCCGTTACTGAGAAAGATGAAAATGGGGCAGGGCAAGCTTTGAAATGGGTGTTGCCAATCGCCATTATTATAGGTTTGATTATATGGTTTGTGATGAGAAAATAATTAGCTTTAGATTAAAATGAAAATGCCGGTAAATTAATTTGACCGGCATTTTTTATGGGTTATTATTTCAAAAGTTTAACCTGATAAAGGTCTTTTCTTCTGTCTTTTAGCACCTTTACTGTTCCATAGTGGTGTAGTTCGTCTAGTAAATGTAGGTCAACATCTACCACTAAAACCATCTCCGTATTTGGCGTAGCTTCTGCTTTTATGGCATTGGTTGGGAAAGCGAAATCAGAAGGTGTAAAAACAGCCGATTGCGCGAACTGGATGTCCATGTTGTTTACCTTCGGTAAATTACCCACGCAGCCTGCAATGGCCACATAACATTCGTTTTCTATCGCCCGGGCCTGAGCACAGTGCCTAACGCGTGTATAGCCATTCTGTGTATCGGTTAAAAATGGTACAAACAAAATCTGCATGCCCTGATCGGCGTAAATGCGGCTTAATTCAGGGAATTCTACATCGTAACAGATCAAAATACCTACTTTACCGCAATCAGTATCAAATACCTGTACTTTATCGCCACCAATCATACCATAATATTTCTGCTCATTCGGTGTAATGTGGATTTTTCTATACTCATCTATTTTACCGGTACGGTGACAAAGGTAAGTGGCATTATAAAGTTTACCATCCTCAATAAGTGGCATACTGCCTGTAATGATGTTAGTATTGTAGCTCAACGAGTACTCATGCATTTTTTGTACGATCTCTTCTGTTTTTTCGGCGAGTTTGCGCATGGCCTCAATCTCTGGCAAATGATTATAAGGTTGCAATAAGGGCGTGTTGAATAGCTCAGGGAACATCACGAAGTCTGATTTGTAGCCACTTAGCGCATCAACAAAAAACTCTACCTGCTCATAAAATGCGTCCATATTGGGGAATAAACGCATTTCCCATTGCACCAAACCCAAACGGATGGTCATTGCCGAACGGGCTGAAGCATCAATACCTTGATAATAAATGTTATTCCACTCAATTAAGGTGGCATATTCTTTTGATTCTTTATCGCCAGGTAAATAGTTTTTCAATACTTTTCTTACGTGAAAATCATTAGAGATCTGAAAAGTCAATGTAGGGTCGTAAATTTCTTTTGCTTTTACCTTGTCTATATACTGCCTTGGGCTAAGCTGTTCTGCATATTGGTGATAACCCGGAATTCTGCCACCGGCGATAATGCTTTTTAGATTTAGGCTTTCGCAGAGTTCTTTACGTGCCTCATATAACCTTCTTCCCAAGCGCAAACCACGGAAGTCAGGGTGCACGAAAATTTCGATTCCATAGAGGGTATCGCCGTTTGGATCGTGTGTTGTAAAAGAATAATCACCAGTGATCAACTTGTAGGTATGCCGATCTCCATATTCGTCGTACTCTACAATAATGGCTAATGAACAGGCTACAACCTTATCATCAACAGCGATGCAGAGCTGTCCTTCGGGGAAAATATTTAAAAGTTTTGCAATACTTGATTTTGGCCAGATGGAACCGCCCATACTGTCGTAGGCCTGGAGCATCGATTCTTTAAGATCTTCGTAATCTTCGAGCGTTAGTTTACGTAATTCAATATTCATAATGTTTGATTTGTAGTTATTGAACACAAAAGCTACCTTAATGTTTTCTTGAAAATATTAATAGGTTATGAAGTTGTGTTTTGGGATATTCTTTTCTGGAAAGAATTATTAAATTTAAGTAATGACGGAAAATGAAGTATCATATATCATTCGAGGAAGTGTTTTTAGAGTTTACAATACTCTTGGCCCGGGCTTACTCGAATCTGCTTATGAAGCTGCCTTAAAATATGAAATAGAAAAGGCAGGGTTATTTGTGTAAAGACAGGTTTCATTACCTATGCGCTATGAAGAAATTACTGTAGATGTGGGATATAGGTTAGATCTTGTGGTAGAGCAAAAGGTGGTTGTTGAATTAAAATCAGTGGAGTTTATTATGAATGTTCATCATAAACAACTGCTTACTTATTTAAAGTTGTCTGGTTATAAATTGGGTTTACTAGTTAATTTTAATACAGATAACATCGCAGATAATATTATTAGAAAGGCTTATGGCTTAGATTAGTATTATATGTCTAGTTTTTCCAGCAGATTTCGCAGATAAGGACCGCAGATTTAAAGGGATTGTAAAGGTTTTTGTGGTTGGCCAAATCTGTGTCGATCTGCGTTTTTTATCATTCGGATCTGCGGGAAACAATCTTGTATTAAAACAGCTTCCCGGTTTGGCCTGGATAATTTTTCTTTAAGTGCTTATATGCGGCTTCGGTAACTTCTCTACCCCGTGAAGTACGCATAATATATCCCTCTTGAATCAAAAACGGCTCATAAACCTCCTCAATAGTACCTTCATCTTCTCCAACAGCCGTAGCAATGGTTTTTAAACCTACCGGACCGCCTTTAAATTTATCGATAATGGTAACCAGGATTCTGTTGTCCATTTCATCCAAGCCATGTTCATCTACATTTAATGCATTGAGGGCATAACGGGCAATTTCAGTATCGATATTTCCGTTTCCTTTAATCTGCGCAAAATCTCTTGTTCTCCGTAAAAGTGCATTGGCAATACGGGGCGTGCCGCGACTACGGCGGGCAATTTCGTAGGCACCTTCATCACTGATCGGCGTTTTTAATATATCAGAAGAGCGTAGCACAATTGTGGTTAGCAATTTAGCGTCATAGTAAGCCAGGCGGGCATTGATGCCAAAGCGTGCCCTTAACGGAGCAGTCAACAATCCGGAGCGGGTGGTAGCACCTACTAAAGTAAAAGGATTAAGCGAAATCTGTACAGAACGGGCATTCGGGCCAGTTTCGAGCATAATATCGATTTTAAAATCCTCCATGGCAGAGTATAGGTATTCTTCTACAAGCGGAGATAAACGATGGATCTCATCGATAAAAAGAATATCGCCTTCATCCAAGCCGGTTAATAAACCAGCCAAATCGCCAGGTTTGTCTAACACCGGACCAGAGGTTACTTTGATGCCAGTAGCCATTTCATTGGCAATGATATGAGAGAGTGTGGTTTTACCTAATCCGGGAGGACCATGCAAAAGAACATGATCTAAAGCCTCGCCACGGAGTTTCGCCGCCTGAACAAAAATCTTCAGATTTTCCATCACTTTTTCCTGCCCCGTAAAATCTTCAAAAGCCTGTGGCCTTAAAACCCTTTCAATATCGCGATCGGTAGGGCTTAGGTTGCTTGCTTCGGGATCCAGATTCTCATTCATACAGCAAATATAAAATTAAATGCTAAAAAAATTAGGATTTTTTAAATTTATCAGAAACGACAAGATCTTTTGATCCGGCAGTATATTTATAAAAACCTTCGCCAGTTTTAATACCTTTTTTACCTGCAGCAACCATATTTACCAATAATGGACATGGTGCGTATTTAGGATTACCAAAACCGTCGTTCAATACTTTTAATATTGCCAAGCAAACATCCAGACCAATAAAATCGGCTAACTGCAAGGGCCCCATCGGATGTGCCATTCCAAGTTTCATTACCGTATCGATTTCATAAACGCCTGCAACGCCTTCATACAGGGTGTAAATGGCCTCGTTAATCATTGGCATTAAAATGCGGTTAGCCACAAAACCCGGATAATCATTTACCTCAACAGGAACTTTCTCCAAACTTTGCGATAGCGACATAATAGTACTGGTTGTTTCATCACTCGTGGCATAACCTCTTATTACTTCTACTAACTTCATTACCGGAACAGGGTTCATAAAGTGCATCCCGATTACCTTATCACCTCTACCGGTTACGGCAGCAATCTGCGTAATGGAAATAGAAGAGGTATTTGAAGCCAGAATAGCATGTGCAGGTGCGTACTTATCTAAATCCTTAAAGATCTTCAGTTTTAAGTCCACATTTTCGGTAGCGGCTTCTACAATTAAATCGGAACTTTGAACGCCATCCTTTGTTGAGGTATAGGTGGTGATGTTATTAAGAGTGGCCGCTTTCTGATCTTCTGTTAATGTGCCTTTGGCAAGCTGTCTGTCTAGATTTTTGGTAATGGTTTGTATAGCCTTATCCAATGCATCCTGATTGATGTCGATTAGGTTGACTTGATAATTGAATTGTGCAAAGGTATGAGCGATGCCATTTCCCATCGTGCCAGATCCTATAACTGCGATTTGTTTCATCTTTAAGAGATTAAAAAAAGAGAATTTAATAGTAAACGATTAGTTAAAATAGAGATCTTGCCGGATAGCCCGATCTCTATTTATTATATTAAGTTATGGTGCCAATCTGGTTTTAGTCCAGATTCCCTTAACCTTTTCGAAATTTATCCTATCGTGCAGCCTGCTGCTTCTTCCTTGCCAAAACTCTATCCTTGTAGGTTTTACAATATAACCGCCCCAGTGCGCAGGTTTTGCAATACCTTTATCGGTACTTTTAGCCTTTAATTCTTCAACTTTTTCTTCCAAAAACGTCCTGTTTGGAATAACCTGACTTTGTGGGGAAGCTACCGCTCCAATCTGACTGTCAAGCGGCCTCGTATTGAAATATTCTTCGGAAGTTTCCTTATCTAGTTTTTCTACTGTTCCTTCAATCCTCACTTGTCTTTCCAATTCAGGCCAGAAAAATACTAAAGCTGCGTATGGATTGCGTTTAAGCTCTTTTCCCTTAGCACTTAAGTAATTCGTAAAGAACCTAAATCCACCGGCATCAACACCTTTAAGCAAAACAATACGGGCATCGGGTCTGCCGGCTTTATCGGCTGTAGCCAAAGTCATTACATTGGGTTCGTATATCTGGGCATCAACAGCATGTTGAAACCACTTTTTAAACTGGATAATTGGGTCTTGATCAACGTCAGATTCATCCAGCGAAGCGCTTTTATAATCTTGGCGCAGGTTTTGTAGAAATTCATTTGTAACTTGCATTTAACAAAAATAGACATCTTTTACGGTGTAACAAATGATTATCATCATGCTGAACAATATAAAACCTAAAACAGGCCGCTTGCTCATCTCAGAGCCATTTATGGCTGATCCTAATTTTAAAAGATCTGTTGTGCTATTAACAGAGCATGGCGATGATGGAACTGTAGGTTATATACTTAACCAGGTAGGTAATCTTATGCTGAATGATGTGATACAGGATTTATGGGATGCAAAAAACTACATTTATTTTGGCGGACCTGTTGCTGCAGATACCTTACATTTCATTCATCGTAGTTATGATAAACTACAGAGTGGTGAGCCTATTGGGAATGGACTGTATTGGGGTGGAAATTTTGAAACACTTAAAATCCTTTTAAATACCAATGCCATAAGCGCTGAGGAGATAAAATTTTTTATGGGCTACTCTGGCTGGGGCCATGGACAGCTCGATCGCGAAATAGAGCAGAATGCCTGGATGGTGAGCGATACCTTTAATCCTGACCTCATTTTTAGTAACGATGATGAAAAACTTTGGCGGGATGTGATCGTAAATTTAGGCCCGAAATATGCACATATCAGTAATTTTCCAGTGGACCCGAATTTGAACTAGATAGTTTTTAATTAGCATTCATTTAAAATAAAACGATAAGTATTTATTGTTTTATTTTAAATAATATCTTATGTTTGTTTCATATTTAAATTTATTATCTATGAAACTCTCAGAAAGTAAGGTGATTAAAAACCTAAATAGATTGGCGACGATCGTGTTAGCTTTTTATGTTGTATTTTTATTCCAACAATTTTTTACATCCTCTTCGCCAGCAAGTAGTAAAGCAGTTAAAAGTTATGAAGTATATAATGTAAAACTTAATTATTTTACCAATAAAGTTGATGAAGATCCTTTAAAATCTTGGTTCAACGATACTGTTGTGATACAAAAAACCGATAGGGCTTTGGTTCATTTGAGATTTAGGACTTATGATCAATTATTTTCCTTACCAGCTATATTGTTTCAGTTTTCAATTGTTGTTTATTGGTTAATTATTGGGATAATTATATTTCTTATAAAAGTGTTTTTCCAGTCGCTAACAAAGGACAAAGTATTTACTGCAAAAAATGCATCGATTATAATATGGGGAAGCTTATTGTTAATATGTTTGCCAATTGCGAGGTGGTTTTCTCAAGAGTTATTTGTTTCTTGTATTAACCAGTTGAGTTTAAACGATTCTAAATATGCCTTGAGTAATGGAGAAGGTATTATAGCTTCAGAAACCATCATAGGTTTAATAATATTGGCCTTTGGTTTAGCTTTTAAAGTGGGAGTTAAGATTAAAGAAGAAAATGAATCATTCGTATAAACCCGAATTATGCCCATAATTATAAATTTAGATGTGATGCTGGCCAAGCGGAAAATGTCGTTAACTGAACTCTCAGAAAGAGTAGGGCTTACCATTGTAAATCTTTCCATATTAAAAACAGGGAAGGCAAAAGGAGTAAGGTTTGATACACTGGAAGCGATTTGCAAAGTTTTGGATTGCAAGCCTGGTGATATTATTGATATGGATTGAAAAAGGGCGATGAAAATTATTTTTACATCGCCCTTTTATAGAATGAATAACTTGATCTCTTTTTATAATATGTCTTTAAAAGATCTTCCGGGGATATTTAAATTTAGAGTTGTCACCCTGAATTTATTTCAGGGTCAATCTTGCAAGAAAGATGCTGAAATGAATTCAGCATGACGATCGCGTTAGGAAACGGTGCTGAAAATGACCATTATGAATAAATATTAGTTGAATAGACTAAAGACTCCTGACTTAGGACTCAAGACTATCAGCGCTTTCTTCAACCTTTCTTCTCAGTTCATCTTTGTAAGCTTGCATTTTAACCGTTAAAGACTCATCAGCTGTAGCTAAAATCTGAGTGGCTAATAAACCTGCATTTTTAGCAGCGTTTAATGCCACTGTAGCCACTGGGATACCATTCGGCATTTGTAAAATAGATAAAATACTGTCCCAGCCATCGATAGAGTTTGATGACTTAACCGGAACGCCAATTACTGGCAATGTGGTAATAGAAGCCACCATTCCTGGTAAATGGGCAGCACCACCAGCACCGGCAATAATCACTTTTAAACCACGGCCTTGCGCTTCTTTAGCGTAATTGAACATCCGTTCTGGTGTTCTGTGGGCAGAAACAACCGTAATTTCATAGTTTATTCCAAATTCTTTTAATACATCAGCAGCGTCTTGCATAACAGGTAAATCTGATTTGCTACCCATGATAATTCCAACTAATGCCCCTAAATCCCCTGAAGGGGACTTTGAATTTCCAGCGTTCATATATATTGTTTAGTCTTTATTTATATTTTATATTGTTCTTAAGCTTTTGGCATTTCGACCTTGATATTCGTTCCCCCTTAAGGGGGCTAGGGGGCTATGCAATTACTTTTAGTGTCTTTTGTACAAAGCGTGCTTTTTCTATGGCTTTTTCTCTATCGATATCTACAATGGTTACATGGCCCATCTTGCGGAAAGGTTTTGTGTATTTCTTGCCATATAGGTGAACAAAAACACCATCAATCGCCAATATTTTTTCCAGATTTTCATATTTAGCCACACCTTCAAAACCTTTTTCGCCAAGCAGGTTAATCATAATGGCATTGGTAATACTCGTGGTATCGCCAAGTGGCAAATTATAAATAGAACGTAAATGTTGTTCGAACTGAGAAACATAATTGCCCTCGATAGTTTGATGACCGCTGTTGTGCGGACGGGGTGCGACCTCGTTAACCAGCAGCTCTCCATCTTTGCAAATAAACATTTCTACCGCTAAAATCCCGGTGATGTTCATTGCCGAGGCAATATTTTTAGCAATGTTTTCTGCTTTTTGTTGTAAGCTTTCGGCAAAAGTAGATGGGGAAATTAAAAACTCAACCAAATTGGCCTCTGGATTAAATTCCATTTCTACCATTGGGAAAGTTTTCATATCGCCGTTGGCATTACGGGCAACAATTACGGCAACTTCTTTTTCAAAATCGACCAGTTTCTCGATGATACAAGGCGCATCAAAAGCTTTATCTAAATCGACTGCACTGTTGATTTTCATCACGCCTTTGCCATCATAACCATCTTTACGCAATTTTAAAATATATGGAAAAGGGATAGTACTGTTCTCCATATCTTCCTTCGTATTTACAATCTGGAAAGGAGAGGTTGGGATATCGTTTTCTTTAAAAAACTGTTTTTGTACGCCTTTATCTTGAATTAAACGGATTACCCTAGATTGTGGAAATACCTTTTTGCCTTCTTTTTCAAGCTGCTCAAGTGCATCAATATTTACCTTTTCAATTTCTATGGTAATAATATCAGCTTTCTTTCCAAAGTTGTAAACGGTATCAAAATCAGTAATTGAGCCATTTTCGAAGTAATTAGAGATGTGTTTACAAGGGGCATCAGGATCTGGATCTAAAACTAATGTGGTTACATTGTAATTGATTGCTTGTTGAATGAGCATTCTGCCCAATTGTCCGCCGCCTAAAATACCTAATTTTAATTCGCTAATCTGTTTTGCCATGCGCTTGAAAATAATGCTACTTTTGTGCAAAAGTAACCATAATAAATTTTATTGATGAATGCTGATGCAATAATTATTGGTGCAGGTGCTTGCGGATTGATGTGTGCGGTGCAGGCAGGCTATCTGGGCAAGAAAGTAATTGTGCTCGAAAAAAATGACAAACCCGGCGCCAAAATTTTAATTTCAGGTGGTGGTCGCTGTAATTATACGAATCAATTTGCATCAGCTGAGCAGTTTATATCAGCAAACCCACATTTTATCAAATCTGCTTTCACGCAGTGGACGGTTGACGATACCATTGGCTTTTTTGAAACTTATGGCATAACAGGCAAAGAAAAAACTTTAGGCCAATTATTTCCTGATGATAAAAATGCGAAAGATGTTGTTGAGGTTTTTACCTCCGTTTGCGAAGATTTTGGGCAAGAAATTAGGTGTAACGCAGATGTAAAGGATATTGAAATATTGCCAGAAGGCTTTAAAGTGAGTTATGAGAAAAATGGTAAAACTGTAGTTTTAACTGCGGAAAAGCTGGTGATTACCACCGGAGGTTTACCCATCCCAAAAATGGGCGCTACGGATTTTGCCTTACGCTTTGCGAGAAAACACGACTTAAAAGTTATTGAAACGGCTCCCGCTTTGGTCCCTTTGACCATAACTGGTAAGGATGAAGAATGGTTTGCGCAGCTTTCGGGAAATTCTGTGTTTTGCGAAGTAAGCAATGATCAGATTTCGTTCGAAGAAAATATCCTTTTTACCCATTGGGGATTAAGCGGGCCTGCTATTTTGCAGATTTCCTCTTTTTGGAGAAGAGGCGAGACCATCAACCTGAATCTGTTGCCTCATCAGGATATCGTAGCATTATTGGATGAGGAAAGAAAAACGAACGGCAAAACTTTATTGTCGACGCTTTTAAACCGGATTTATACCAAGAAGTTTACCGATGCATTAGGTAAGTTTTTACCTTTAAGCAAACCTGTTGCAGCATTAACAAAGTCAGAAATCGATTTGATTGAACAAACCATTCATCATTTTAAGGTTAAACCTGCTGGCGATAAAGGTTATGATAAAGCTGAAGTAATGCGTGGCGGAATTGATACCAATGAAATATCTTCTAAAACTTTAGCATGTAAAAAGATTCCGAACCTATTTTTTGGTGGCGAATGTTTAGATGTTACAGGTTGGCTGGGCGGCTATAATTTTCAATGGGCCTGGGCAAGTGGTTTTGTAATTGCGCAGAATATTTAAAGTTTAATTAACCCATTAGGTTTCGAAAACCTGATAGGTTTGTACAACATCTTTAAAATTTGTTGTTAAAATTGATTAAATTTGATTACTATGGAATCATTAAAAGATATTATCTCAACAAATGCAGACATTTTAGGTGGTTTACCTGTTTTTGCAGGTACAAGAGTTCCAGTTGAAACCTTATTTTTTCATGTAGAGAAAGGAATCACTATCGATGAATTTTTAGAAGACTTTCCAAGTGTATCTAAGAGGCAGGTAATTAGTGTTTTAGAAGTGGCGAACAAATTAATAACCTCCGATCATATAGATAAAATATATGAAATTGCTTCTTGATGAAAATCTCCCCAAAAGATTAAAAGAACATTTTTCCGAACATGAGATTTATACCGTTAGAGACATGGGTTGGAATGGCGTTAAGAATGGTGAATTGCTGAAATTAATGATCGCTGATGATTTTCATGTACTGATCACATTTGATAAAAATCTCCAGTTTCAACAGAATTTCGCAAAATATACCCTACCCATCATTGTTTTAAATGCATTTGACAATACATATTTAACACTAAAAGAATTGGTACCACAAACCTTATTATTACTAAAATCCAATCTCAAAGTTGGAGCTAATATTATAACCTACAAATAAACATTCGGCATAATTTCCCATGCCCATGGTTTTTTAAAGGTTTTAAAAGTTCTGAGCTGTGAAAAATATAAAACCTCGCTTGTTCTATGGTTTGCAATATCCCTTCGGTGTAGATTACCTACCGTAGTAAATAATTCACGGGTTTTGAAATCGTAAACCCTTTCGGTCATATCGCCGCTGTTCTGGTTAAAATAAAGGTTTATCGCGCTTGTTAAAAACCAGTCCTTATTTTCAAATTTAAAGGTATAGCCCAGTTCCCAGCGCCATTCTGAACCCCCTTGAAACCTTAAATACAGTTGCTGATCTTTAATGGCAATCTGTTGTAGCGGATCGCCCAATTTACCACCTTCTTCCGAACGTAAAATGAAATCGTTGTTTTGGGTAGATAAACTGTAATTACCTGTTGATTTATCTTTAAACAATATGGCCAATATTCTTGGTTTCTGGGTTTCTTTTATGATATCTGTATTGTTGTCTCCATAAACACGCGTTTCGTCGATAGATTTATTAAACTCAAAAACTACTGCTAAATCATCTGTTGCATCATTATTTAAATCGCCGCGAACCTGATCGATAACCGTCCAGTTTGCAGGCGTAAATTGTTCAGCAGAAGCCCCCTGCGCCTTAATTTTAGGGAATACAAATGTTTTTTGTGCAAAGCCGATTTGCACACAGAGCATCAGGATGTAAAAACAAAAAACTTTCATTCAGGTAGAAAACGTGTTGATGTAGGATTAAAACGTTTGACTTGGTGTTTTAGTTTAAGATAGTTGTATATCCCGATAGATCCGTCATCCCCAACTTGATTGGGGATCTTAATACATTAGACTTTTAAAAAACAGTTTACGATTTTCTAATCATAAAGTCGTTTCTTCATGCATTTAGCGATAATCCTTAAAAATCCCTTACTTTTGCAGAAAAACAATTCCCTTTGAAAACCGAAATATTTGCCATTACGCCGCCATTTACCCAACTGAATACCCCATATCCAGCAACGGCGTATATAAAAGGTTTTCTGAACACTAAAAATATCAGCGCTACACAGGCCGATTTAGGTATTGAAGTTATTTTACAGCTGTTCTCTAAAAAAGGATTGCAAGATCTGTTCAATCACACTGAGCGAAGTTTATGCGTTGATAATGAAAATCCAAAAAGCGATAATGCTAAGCGTATTTTTGCATTGCAAGACGAATATTTAAAAACCATCGATGCGGTAATTGCGTTTCTACAGGGTAAGAATCCAACTTTGGCCTTGCAGATCTGTAGTGATGATTTTCTGCCCCAAGCTTCGCGTTTTGCAGCTTTAGCAGAGCTGGACTGGGCTTTTGGCGCAATGGGTACGCAGGATAAAGCGAAACATTTGGCTACACTTTATCTTGAAGATATATCTGATTACATAGTGGAGTGTGTTGATGAAAATTTTGGTTTTAGCCGTTATGCAGAACGTTTAGGCAGAAGTGCAAATTCTTTTGATGAACTGTACGATGCTTTGCATAAAGAACCAACCTATATAGATGAGATCCTGATTTCGGTTTTAAAAGAGAAAATTGAAACTGTTCAGCCTAAATTGTTCTTGATTTCTGTTCCTTTTCCGGGCAATTTGTATAGTGCTTTCCGTTGTGCACAATGGGGCAAGGCCAATCATCCGGAAATCAAAATTTCTATGGGCGGTGGTTTCCCGAATACAGAATTAAGATCATTATCTGATGCAAGGGTTTTTGAATTCTTCGATTACATTACCTTAGATGACGGTGAATTACCAATTGAACTCTTATATCAAAATATTACTCATCCTATTCCAGCTGAAGCCCATTTTTATAAAAGGACTTTTCTGCTCGAAAACGGCAAAGTGGTTTACCGTAACGATGCCTTCAGAAATGATTATAAGCAGGCTGATGTTGGTACACCAGATTATACAGGGTTATTATTGGATAAATACATTTCGGTAATTGAGATTGTAAATCCGATGCACCGCATGTGGAGTGATGGACGATGGAACAAACTCACGATGGCACATGGCTGTTATTGGGGTAAATGTACTTTCTGCGATATTTCGCTCGATTATATCAAAGTTTACGAACCTGTTGCGGCTAAACTAATTGTAGATCGCATTGAGGATTTATATGAGAAAACAGGGCAAAATGGCTTTCACTTTGTTGATGAGGCTGCACCACCTGCGCTTATGCGTGAGGTTGCCTTAGAAATCATCAGAAGAAAGTTAGCCGTTACCTGGTGGACAAACATCCGTTTTGAAAAAAGCTTCACGCAAGACCTATGTTTATTGTTAAAGGCTTCGGGTTGTATTGCGGTTTCGGGTGGACTGGAAGTTGCCTCAGATCGTTTGTTAAAGCTGATCGATAAAGGCGTAACGGTAGAACAAGTGGCTAAGGTTACGCGTAATTTTACCGAAGCTGGAATTATGGTGCATGCTTATTTAATGTATGGCTACCCAACGCAAACCATACAGGAAACGATCGACAGTTTGGAGATGGTACGTCAGTTGTTTGAGGTTGGGATATTACAATCAGGCTTTTGGCATCAGTTTGCCATGACGGCACACAGTCCCGTGGGTATGTACCCGGAAAAATTTGGGGTGGTAAAAGACACTGAAGTGATTGGCACTTTTGCCAATAATGACATCAACTATACCGATAAAACAGGCATTGACCATAATAAATTCAGTTTCGGGTTGAAAAAGTCACTTTTCAATTTTATGCATGGTATCTGTTTTGATTATGAACTGCAGGATTGGTTTGATTTTAAAATTCCTAGGACGAAAATCCCTTCAGATTTTATTGAGAGCGCTTTAAATGATGAAGATCAGTTTAATACGAAACCTACCGCAAAAGTAGTTTGGATAGGAGGAAAGCCTTCTGCAGAATATTTTACCAAATCGAAAAAGGGGAATACCTGGGAAATGGCATCATTAACTTTTCACGATAAAAAAGAGACTTTTACTGTGCAAACCAATAAAAAGGAGGGTGAGTGGCTCACTGCTGTTTTAAATAAAGTTTCTATCTCAAACGAAAAAGTTTACACTTTTCAGGAGGTTAAAACCGATTTTGAACAAGAAATGGAAAACTTTGAGCTGTTCTGGTATTCTAAACCGATCAACACGCTTCGAGAATACGGCTTGTTGGTTTTGTAAATTTTGCTTAGGCTCGTTTCCAACAAGCGTAAGCTTATATTTTATTGTACCTGAACTATACTGTTTTTTTTAGCTGGTTTGCCTAATTCGATCGTCATGCTGAATTTATTTCAGCATCTTTCTAACCTGAGTTCGATAATTATTTGCTGAAAATTATATCTTATTTACGCCTAATCCCGCTTTATCGTCCTGCTGAATTTATTTCAGCATCTTTTTAGCGTGAAAGACCCTGAAATAAATTCAGGGTGACGACCGTCTTAACAGAAAACTTGATTAAAACGCCACAAAA
>NZ_JAUG01000057.1 GCF_000708285.2 Pedobacter borealis DSM 19626 | reverse complement strand
GGCTCTTTCTTTTTGGCATCAAAAAGAAACAAAAAATGCCGGCTGAAAATTTTTCTTTAAAGGTCAGTGGGGTGGCTGGGTCAGCAGAATACGAAAAATTTGTTAGGCCGGATTTAAGTGGAACGGGGATACGGTGCTGTGGCCTAGCTGGGTGGAAATGTATAGTATCGCAAATATCTTATTAGTAAGCAATTGCAAAATAACGTCAATGGTAGCTTGTCGAAAGACAATTTTTGATTTAACCATAAAAGGGTCTTCGACAGGCTCAGACTGACAAGTAAAGGAAATATAGAGTTGTCAACTTTCAGGCCGTTTGGCTATAAAAGTTGACAACTCTTTTTTATTAATACTCCCTGGCCATTAACTGATCTGTAAGCGTTAAAAGATTCGCTTTGCGCTCATCGCTTACATTAATCTGCGCAAATACAGCTAAAGCTTTGTTGAGGTAATTGTTCATGCTTTCTTTAGCAATATCCTGAATATCCAAAGTATCGTATACCTGGCGCACAGTATCTACTTTTTCCTGCACATTAAATTCTTTGTAGCCTGTCCAGGTATCTAATGATGCCCTGGTTTCTCCATCGGCAAGTTCGAAAGCTTTTAACAGCAGGAAGGTTTTTTTGTTGGCTATAATATCGCCACCTACCTGTTTTCCGAATTTTTCAGGATCAGCATAAACATCTAAAATATCATCCTGTAACTGAAAAGCAATGCCGATATTTTCGCCAAACTGGTAAATTAAGTCTGCATCTTTTTCTGAAGCTCCCGCTATAATGGCACCAAGCTTTAAGGCACCACCCAAAAGCACTGCTGTTTTTAACCTGATCATGTTGATGTATTCTTCAATACTCACATCATCACGGCCTTCAAATTCCATATCTAACTGCTGGCCTTCGCAAACGCCTTGAGCGGTTGCATTAAAAGTGTTTAGTACTGGGCCAAGAAAAGCCGGATTCACCTTCGCAAGGTTTTTATTAGCTTCCACCATCATCACATCGCCACTTAAAATGGCAATATTGGTGCTCCATTTTTCGTGTACGGTGGCTTTCCCTCTACGGAGTGGTGCATTGTCCATAATATCGTCATGAACAAGCGTAAAATTATGAAAGATCTCAATGGCCATAGCGGCGTGGATAGATTCGTTTGCATCTCCACCAAACAACTCTGTCGCCATTAAAACCAATAGTGGTCTTACCCGTTTCCCACCCAGATTAATGATATAAGTAATCGGATCGTAAAGCTGTTTAGGATGATTCGGAAACTTTAAATTTTGTATTGCGGTATCTAAAATTTGTTGTAATTCTTCTGTAGTATGCATTGTAATTATTGCGTAAACACTGTGTTTAAGGCACAATTTTAAATTTTAATCTGGAATTAAGGTGAAATCGATTTGACGTTTAGAAAGATCTACTTTTTTCACCCTGATCATCACTTCATCACCCAGCTGGTATTTTTTCTTTTTGCGTTGACCTACTATGCAGTAATTTTTCTCATCAAGCACATAAAAATCGTCTGATATGTCCCTTAAACGGATCATGCCTTCACATTTGTTCTCTTCTATCTCAACATACATACCCCATTCGGTAACACCCGAAATAATGCCTTTATATTCCGTACCGATATTGTTTTCTAAGTATTCGGCCTGTTTGTATTTAATAGAAGCACGTTCAGCATCTGCAGCTCTTTTCTCCATTGCCGAAGAATGTACAGAGGCCACTTCGTAAAATTCCATATCAGCAGATTTACCTCCATCTAAATAAGTCTGTAAAAGCCTATGCGCCATTACATCCGGATAACGGCGGATAGGGGAAGTAAAGTGTGTGTAATATTCAAAAGCCAAGCCATAATGACTGGTTTTTTTAGTAGAATAAATCGCTTTTGCCATTGATCTGATGGCCAGAGAAGTTAGGATATTCTGTTCTTTCTTGCCTTCTACATCGGCCATTAAATTGTTTAGTGATTTGGCAATTTCTTTATCCGATTTGGTATTGATTTTATAACCGAAACGTGAAGCAAAGGTTGCGAAAGTATTCAGGGTTTCCATATTTGGCGAATCGTGCACACGATAAACAAAGGTCAGTTTGTCTTTCCCCTTAGTTTTCTTGGCTATAAACTCGGCAACTTTACGGTTGGCCAAAAGCATGTAATCCTCAATCAGTTTATGGGCATCTTTACGCTCTTTTACATAAACACCAATTGGTTTGCCAGCTTCATCCAGTTTGAATTTAACTTCAGTACTTTCGAAACTGATGGCCCCGTTTTTAAATTTACGCTCGCGAAGGATATAGGCTAATTCGTTCAGTTTCAGGATTTCTGCTGCATAATCACCTTCTTTGTTTTCGATTACTTCCTGAGCCTCTTCATAACTAAATCTTCTGTCAGAATGAATTACTGTTCTGCCATACCATTCTGATTGAATATTGGCCTGCTCATCCAGTTCGAAAACGGCTGCAAAACACAATTTATCTTCATGTGGACGTAATGAACATACCCCATTACTCAAACGCTCTGGCAGCATCGGGATCACACGGTCTACCAAATAAACCGAAGTGGCACGGCTGTACGCTTCTTTATCGAGATCGGTTCCCTGGATTACATAATGTGAAACATCGGCAATATGAACACCAATTTCATGGTTTCCATTCGGTAGTTTCTGATAAGAAATGGCATCATCGAAATCTTTCGCATCTGCAGGATCTATCGTAAAGGTTAGTACCTTTCTAAAATCTTTTCTTTTGGCAATTTCAGCTGTTGGTATTTCTTCAGGAATGGCATTGGCTTCACGCTCTACCTGAGGGGGGAATTCTAAAGGAAAACCATACTGTGCCAAAATAGCATTCATTTCGGTATTGTTCTCGCCCTGGTTACCCAGTACATGTTTAACAATCCCAATAGGATTTTTAGCACTTTCTGGCCAATCTGAGAGGGTTACTAATACACGCTGACCGTTTTTGGCTTCGTGGATATCGGCCAATGGGACAAAAATATCGTGCATCATTTTTTTGTCGTCCGCAATTACGAAGGCAAAACGATCTGATATTTTGATTACACCTGTAAAATCTGATTTTGCCCTTTTGATGATTTCGACAACTTCACCATCATTTTTACGACCGCTTTTCTTCGCAAAAACATAAGCTTTTACGGTATCACCATGCAACGCATTTTTAAGTTTTCGTGGAGCTACAAAAACATCTTTCTCAAATTCATCTTCCGGAACAATATAAGCTGAACCATCGGCAGTCATATCAACCGTACCGATAATAAAGTTTTGCAGCTCTTTAAGTTTAAATTTACCTTTTTCTGGTTCTAAGAAAATGCCAGTACTTTTCCCTTCTTTTAAGATCTCGAGAATGGTTTCTCTTGATTCTTGATCGTTCAAATTTAATTTGGCCGAAACCTGCTTGTAATTAAGCAGCTGATTATTGTTTTTTTCAAAAACATCACTAACCAATTGATTCAGAACCAATTTTATATTTGCCGATTTTTTCTTTGCCATATGCTAAACTGAATTTACCGAAGATACAGAAAAGATGCTCAGGATGGAAAATATAGGGCACAATATGTAAAATGGATGATGGTTTATGGTTCATTGGTTCATCGGTCATTGGGTTTTTATTGGTACAGCAAACAGGTTACCTGCTGATGGTTTAATAGCTCATAGTTGATAGCCAAGGCGGGGGTAGAGAAAATTGCTATTGACTATCAAGGATTAACCAAATAAATAATATTCCAGATTAAACCTTATTTCTAACCTTCATTCCTCCTTATGGACTATGGACTATGGACTAACCTAATCTCCATGTAAGTGATTTTCTTCCGCTCGGCAGTATAGCTCAAATGGATGTTGCCGCTTCTATCCTGGATAATGGCCGGATAGCTGTATTCGCCTTTGCTATGGTTTTCGAGTGTGTAAATATCCTGCCAATTTTCGCCATCGGTTGATATGGCCAGTTTTAATACTGATCTGCCTTCCCACCAGTTTTTACCGGCTGTTAGCGGATTGTAAACCAGTAATTGCCGACCATCTTTCAGGGTTACGGCATCGCTACCAGAATTTGGATTAGGCAATTGGGTAGCCTTAAGTTTTGACCAGGTTTCGCCATTATTTTCCGACCAGCTTTCTACAATCGCATTCTGCCTGCTTCTGCATAATAACTGTAACCTTCCATTTGGATAGGTTAAAATAGAAGGTTGGATTACGCCGAAAGTATCACAGTTGAGATTGATCTTTTTCCAGTTTTTACCTTCCGCATCTGATTTTTCAATATGGATGGCCCATGTTTTTCCATCTAAACTTTCTGTACTTGAGGGATAAAGAATTGTTCCGTTTGGTAATTGAATCGGTTTATTTTTGATTGGCCCTAAGAAATCTTTAGGCAATTTCTGTGCTTTAGACCATGTTTTTCCATTATTAACAGATGTTTTATATTCTGCCCACCAGGTTCTGGGATTTGCACCGACCTTATAATGTAAAAATAAAGTGCCGTTTTTTGTTTTAAAAAGCACAGGATTCCAGCAGGCAAATCTGCTGCTATCGTTTATTATCCCATTTGCGATTTCGATTGGTTGGCTCCATTGTGTCCCGGTTTTTATTGACGACCAGATGATTACGTCTTTACTTCCTTCGTGTTTGCCGCCAAACCAGGCGGCCATTAGTTTTCCTTTGCCCAAATCAACCAGGGTTGAGGCATGACAGGCCTCGAATGGCGCCTTTTCAAAAATAGTAGTCGACTGAATGATTTCTACTTTTTGCGCATAAACGTTTAAAGAAAGAAAAATTAGTGCAAAAACAATTGAAAAATATTTAAGCATTTTTTATTATTGGTGTCCTGGTATAGCCGCGATCAGCTTTTGGGTATAAGCTGCTTTTGGCGCATAAAATATCTGCTCTGGAAAACCTTCTTCTTCGATTTTTCCTTTATTCATTACTAAAATACGGTCTGAAATATGCTTTACAACCGCCAGATCATGAGAAATGAATATATAAGTGAGTCCGAATTCGCGTTGGAGATCTTTGATGAGGTTTAAAACCTGCGCCTGCACGGAAACATCTAAAGCAGATACCGATTCATCGCAGATGATAAATTTAGGTTGTAAAGCCAAAGCCCTTGCGATCACTACACGCTGCCTTTGTCCGCCACTAAATTCATGCGGATACCGGTTAAAATGCTCTTCTTTTAAGCCAACTTTATCAAGCAATTCCAGTACTTTTTGTTTACGCTCGTTATCGTTACGGTATAATTTATGCACCTGTAATGGCTCTAAAATCGATTGACCGATGCTTAATTTAGGGTTTAATGAAGCGTAAGGATCCTGAAAAATAATCTGAATATCTTTCCTTAACTTCCGTAAGGCTGTTTTGTTGATGTGTGTAATGTTTTCTCCATTAAAAATGATTTCACCATAAGTAGGCTGTATCAGCCGTAAAATGGTACGGCCGAGAGTGGTTTTGCCACAACCCGATTCGCCAACCAGACCTAAGGTTTCACCAGGAAAAACCTCAAAATTCAACTGGTCAACAGCTTTAACATAACCAGTCGTTTTGCCAAAAAGACCATTATGGATAGGATACCAGGTACATAGGTCTTTAATCTGAAGTAAAGGTTTCTGGGTATAAAGTTCCGCTCTCCGTGTGGCTATTTCTGCTGTTGTTAGTTGGTTTGAAGCCTGTAAATGTGCTGAAGCATCATCAATTTTTCCGGTAAGGAAATCGGCCACCACCGGTAATTTTTTTAATTGTAGACTAGGTGAGGGGCGACAGGCAAGCAAACCTTTGGTGTAGGGGTGTTGCGGGTTTTCGAAAATAGATTTTGCCGGACCTTGCTCTACGATTTCGCCTTTGTACATTACGGCAACCTCATCGGCAATTTCATTTACTACGCCTAAATCGTGCGAGATAAAGATCATTGCCATGTTCCGTTCCTGTTTCAGTTTTAACAGGAGCTGTAAAATTGTTTTCTGAACGGTTACATCTAGTGCCGTGGTGGGTTCATCGGCTATTAATAATTTTGGATCGCGGCTTAAGGCCATGGCAATCATTACCCTTTGCTTTTGTCCGCCTGATATTTGGTGTGGGTAACTATCAAATATTTTTTCTGGTCGGGGCAACTGCACTTCGTTAAACAGTGCGATGGTATGTTTTTTGGCTTCGGCTTTATCTACCTTTTGATGTAACATGATGGCTTCTGCCACTTGGTATCCGCAGGTAAAAACGGGGTTGAGCGAAGTCATGGGTTCCTGAAAAATCATTGAGATCTGGTTTCCCCTGATCTGGCGGATTTCGTTTGAGCTGAGATTGAGCAGGCTAATGTCTTCAAAATCTATTTCTCCGGTAATTTTTGCGGCACGTTCATCATGCAAGCGCATAATAGAGAAAGATGTAACTGATTTTCCAGAACCAGATTCGCCAACAATACCCAAAACGGTTCCTTTTTTTACATTAAAACTGATCTGTTTTACCGCATTAAACCAGGTTTTTTCTTCCTGGTTATAAAAATCGATATTTAAATGCTCAACGTTTAACATTAGGTTACAATTGTAATGTTTTCTGCCGGAATTATATTCATACCTTTAAATTTTAACAGTACCTGGGCGGTAGTAATTACATCTTTCTGGCAATAGGTAATAATTCTATCGAGATTTTTTTCTTCATAATAAACTTGTCTTACCTGCGCGCCGTTGATATCATCTTTAGGTGTAGGAATATCTAAAATAGCGGCTAGCAGGTTTAAAGAAGTAAAATGTTTGTAATCGCCAAATTTCCAGAGTTCCATCGTATCGATATGATTTACCTCCCAAGGTTTTTTACCTGAAAGCTGCAATTGAACCGGAATTTCTATGCCGTTAACCAATAACCTTCGGCACAAATAGGGGAAATCGAATTCTTTTCCATTGTGCGCACAGAACATTAAGGTAGGCATTTGTTTACTCAATAAAGCAGAAAACTGTAGCAGCATTTCTTTTTCATCGTGGCCAAAAATAGATTTGATGCGAAAAGAGCAGGATTCGTCCTGTACATTGAAAATGCCCATGCTAATGCAGATAATCTTACCAAATTCGGCCATAATGCCTGCTTTTTCATAAAATTCTTCAGCAGTTTGATCTGAACTTCTTTGGTAATGTGTTTTCTGCTCCCAAAGTTCCTGGAAATGTGGGGGTACATCTTGAAAAGATGGATATTGAGGTACAGTTTCGATATCGATAACCATTACCTGATTGAGATCTAACGCCTTTAACATATATAGATAGTTTTCAGTTAACAATTTACAATTTTCAATTCAAAATCTTCTATGCAAACCATTAAACATTCCTACTTAAATTTTATAAGTTTGGATTATGGCGAAAAGTAAATTTGAGCAATCTTTAGCAGATGGTGCTCACCAACAGCTTCAAAGTTTAATAGGTACTTGGAATGGGATAACCAAAACATGGTTCGAAAAGGACGTACTGGCAGATGAATCTCAGGCTGAAGCAAAAATTACTTCTATTTTGGGTAAGCGTTTTATTTCTCTTGATTACCAGGGAAGTTTGAAAGGAAAAGCTTTTGAAGGGAAAATGATTATCGGTTTCGATATTCCTTACCAAAGATTTACGACAAGTTGGGTCGATAGTTTTCACATGGGTACGCAGATTATGCTTTCGAGTGGTGAGGCTACAACAAACGGTTTTTCTGTTTTTGGCGAATATGGCAGTCCGGAATATGGCGAGCAGCTTTGGGGCTGGAAAACAGTGCTTGAAATAATTACGAAAATGAAATCGTATTAACGGCTTACAATGTTTCGCCGGAAGGGGAAGAAGCTAAAGCTACCGAAACGATTTATAAGAGAGATTAAATATGTTGGTCGGGATTGCAAATCTCGACTAATAGTAGAAATTAAATATGTTAGTCGGGATTTGTAATCCCGACTTGCAAATTCTTAAAGTGGATTATAAATCCACAACTCATTCAGACGAGATTGCAAATCTCGACCAGCAGTAGGTTGGGAATCTTAATCCTTCATTTAAAATGCATTAAGATTTCCGCATACGCGGGAATAACGTACCAAAAAAACTAAAATAAGCTAGGCGAAGCCTGATTGGCCATTACCGGGATTTTTAAATCAGTTCCAACAGCTTTATTCAGTTTCTCCGTAAAATAGGCGGAAAATAACGGAGAGGAAAGTTCTACATTCTGGTGAACAAAGAAATATAAGTTTTGTAAACCTTGCGCCTTCCAGCTCACAATTCTTTCAATCCAATCGTCTAAGCGTTTTTTATCTATGTCATCATCGTTTGCGCCAACAAAACGCACAAAGGCTGTGGGCGAAGTTAAACGCATATGCAGCATATCTCTTCTGCCTGCAGTATCAACAATGATATTGGCCACACCATTTTCCTGAAACAATTGTGCAAATTCGTTGGCAATGGCCGGATTTGAAAACCATTCTCCATTTCTAACTTCAACACCTAAAGGAATTACTTTTGGGAATTCGTTAATTACAATTTTTAGCCTTTCAAAATCTTTAGGCTTAAAGTTATCGTGCAATTGAAGAAAAGCCATTCCTAATTTATCTTCGAAATTACTGATGGCATCGCAATACTGTTCTACAGGTTCTTTAACGTTAATCAACCTTTTAAAGTGACTGATGGTATTGGTCAGTTTTGGAAAAAACTTAAAATCTGCAGGTGTTTTTTGCGTCCAGGTGATTACCTGTTCACGGCTTGGCATACCATAAAATGTTGCATTAAGCTCAATGGAATTAAATTGAGTAGAATAATAAGTCAATTCATCTTTAGTTCCTTTTGGATAAAACCCCTTTAAATCTGCCTTATTCCATTTGGCGCAACCCACATAGGCCTGGAAAGATTGTTTAGGTTTATTTGCTGCCAAAACTGTTGCTGTTTCAGGAGCATCAGCAGGAAGGGTATAATCTATAATGGTTGGGTCGTCTACTTTACCGAATTGCATTTTTAATATATGTTATGTGATACTAATTACATTAACTTCCTCTTTTTTATTTAAAAGAACTTCTAATGCTGAGTTAATCTTTGGTTCTAACTTTTGCCAAAATAGTTTATTTGAACAATTCCCGAATTTAATAAGAATAAGTTTTGGAGGAGCACCAAACCAATCGATTAATTCTTTGAAATCTGAATCCTTAGAAACAATTATGACATTTTTTTTAATTTGAGCCATTCTAAAAATGGTCAAGTCATCTACTGAATGTAAATTTAGACTGAAAGAAGATCTTGTTTTAAAATTTGTGTATTCTGAAAGCCATTTGGCAATTATAGGGGATATATTGGTGTCGGTCCAAATTTCCCAATTATTCATACATTAAGTCCTCATTTATTTTTTGTGCGCTATATAAGAGTACAGCCCTAATATCTTCCTTTTCTAGGATGGGGTGTTCCTCTAGAATTTGTTCCTCACTCATGCCGCTTGCTAATAATTCAAGTACATCAGAAACTGGAAATCTCAACCCACGTATTGTAGGTCTTCCTCCCATCAAACCATCTGTAGCAATGATCCGATCGAATAACTTAATTTGTTCATGTGCCATACTCAAATATAAAAAATATACCTCAGTAAAAAAACTGAGGTATATGCGTATTTTAATGAAATTTTGTTTTTGCACTCACCAAATTCCCAACTGTAAACTGAATTAGTAACCCAGAATCTTCAATACCTGCTTACTATTCTGTTCTTCTCCAAAAACTTCGAAATTGAAACTTTCATCACGGTTTCTGCGGATCAAAACATGCTTGGGGCTTGGCAATAAACAATGGTGAATACCACCATAACCGCTCAGTACTTCCTGGTAAGCGCCAGTATGGAAGAAACCTAAATACTGCACCTTACGCGTTTTCGGCATAAATACACTATTCATGTGTGCCTCCTGGTTGTAATAATCCTGCCCGTCGCAGGTAATACCACCTAAGTTAACCCGCTCATATTCAGCGTCCCAGTTGTTAATTGGTAATAAAATGTATTTTTGATTTAATGCCCAAACATCAGGTAAGTTGGTAATAAAAGAACCATCCAGCATTAACCAACGCTCACGGTCGTTCTGTTGTTTACGGCCCAATACTTTATATAAAATACCAGAAGCCTCTGCAACCGTATATTTGCCAAATTCGGTAATAATATCTGGTTCCATTACGTCGTGGATCGCGCAGATTTCTTTAATCCTTTTTACAATTTCGTTTACCATGTATTCGTAATCGAAATCGAATACCAACGAATCTTTAAATGGCATACCACCACCAATATCCAGGGTATCTAAATCAGGATTGATCTTTTTAAACTTGCAATAAAGCGTTACGTATTTCTCTAACTCGTTCCAATAATATGGCGAATCGGTAATACCAGAGTTAATAAAAAAGTGTAATAATTTAACCCTGAAATTAGGGTTGTGAACGATTTTATTGTTGTAGAAATCAATAATGTCTTCCATACGCACACCTAAACGCGAAGTATAGAACTGCGAATCTGGCTGCTCCTCAGCTGCAATACGGATACCTAAGTTACAAGGGGTATCAATATCAACCTCATCATCAAAAAGATTAAACTCTTCTTTGTTATCTAAAACAGGGATAATATTGGTATAACCATCATGCAACATATCAATGATATATTGTTTGTACTGGTAGGTTTTAAAGCCGTTACAGATAATGGTGGTATCTTTCGTTAACACGCCTTTTTTCTCCAGCGCATCAACCATCGGCATATCAAAAGCCGAAGAAGTTTCCAAGTGGATGTTGTTTTTTAAAGCTTCTTCTACAATATGCTTAAAATGCGAGCTTTTTGTACAGTAGCAATATTTATAATCGCCACGATAATTGTTCTTTAAAATAGCGGTTTGGAAAAGAATCTTCGCCTGCTGAATCTTCTTGCTTACCATTGGTAAATACGTGAAACGTAGGGGAGTACCGTAAGTTTCGATCATTTCCATCAGGTTTAAATCCTGAAAATATAATTCATCATCTATAACATCGAAGCCCTCTTGAGGGAAACCAACACTTAGATCAAGAAATTCTGAGTAACTCTGCATTTACTTTTAAATAATTTTTGCAAAAATGTAATTTTAAATCGAGAATTAAACGGTATTGAAAATATTTTTACTGTAAGGAAACGCTTAGCCTAACTACAAAAAATGCCGACAAATTGTTTTGAATAGAAAGTGGGTGGTTCTATTTTGTTAATGATCTGGAAAACAGGAGCTAATAATATTTTAAGTTTAAAGATTTGGAAAGCAGGTTCCTGTTTTTATAGATTGGGATTGGCCCTGCTCTCCACTTTACTCGTTGCACTCGTGTTCGTTCCGATCAGGTTTAGTTGGTAAGGACGGTGCTGCTATTTAAGGTTTAATAGCGAGTTGGCTAATCAATTATCAAATAACGTGTTATCCTTTACGGAGGTATTTGGTTAAAATTACAATAGTTTGTCCTTCAACTTTACCTTCAATCTGTTCGATATTATCATGAACTAATCTGATATTTTTAACTACAGTACCCAGTTTAGCGCTCAAAGTTGAGCCTTTAACATCTAAAGTTTTAACCAAAACCACGGTATCTCCTTCAAATAAGCGCGTGCCGTTGCTGTCCTGATGAAATTCTACAGTTCCATCTTGCTCGTGGTCGCCGGTTTTTTTAGCCCACTCCAAAGTTTCATCTTCAAGGTATAAAATATCCAGACTATCTGCTGCCCAGCCTTCATTTCTTAACCTGCTCAACATTCTCCAGGCAACAACCTGTACCGGGGCAAATTCCGACCACATGGTTTCCGTTAATATTTTCCAATGGTTTGGTGCAAGCTGTTCCGTTTTTTCAATCTGATCTAAGCAGGTTTTACAAACTAAAATACTGTTATCGCTATTGGCATTGCTGGTGGGTGGCACTTCGTATACCGATAAATTGGTTTCAGCGGTGCATAATTCGCATTTATTACCCGAACGGGTCTGTAATTCTTGTGCTAAAGACATCTTGATAGTGGATTTTTGGCGAAAGTAATAAAACTAATCGGAATCTCGCGGATCGTCATTTCGACCGTAGTGTTCCAAAGGAACTCCTTTGGAGGAGAAATCTTTTAAATTTTGGTTTGATAGAAAGGAATGTTTTCTAATCATTTGGAAAGCAGGTTGCTGTATTTATCGGTTTCAGTAGCCCTGCTCTTCACTTTACTTGTTGCACTCGTGTTCGTTCCGATCAGGTTTATTTAAATTGGGGTGGTGCTGCTATTTGAGGTTTAATAGTGAGTGCAATTATGCGACAGGTTTTTCGTGTTTCTGTGGCAAAATAAAAATGGTTCGTGGAGACACGGACCACGGCGAGGAGATGGGTTTTCCGCGCGCTCCGAGCTTCCGTGGCAAAAATACAATGGCTCTGAGATAAGCGACATGGTTGAGAAATAATGTTTTCTAATCATTTGGAAAGCAGGTTGCTGTATTTATCGGTTTCAGTAGCCCTGCTCTTCACTTTACTTGTTGCACTCGTGTTCGTTCCGATTAGGTTTATTTAAATTGGGGTGGTGCTGCTATTGAAGGTTGAATAGCGAGTTGCATTTGTCAGATGGGTTTTCCGTGTTTTCAGAGCTTCCGTGGCAAAATAAAAGTGGTTCATGGAGACACGAACCACGGCGAGGAGATGGGTTTTCCCTGCGCTCCGAGCTTCCGTGGCAAAAATAAAAATGGCTCTGAGATACGAGACATGGGCGAGAAATAATGTTTTCTAATCATTTGGAAAGCAGGTTACTGTTTTTATCGGTTTCAGTAGCCCTGCTCTTCATTTTACTTCGTTGCACTCGTGTTCATTCCGATCGGGTTTATTTAAATTGGGGTGGTGCTGCTATTGAAGGTTGAATAGCGAGTTGCATTTGTCAGATGGGTTTTCCGTGTTTTCAGAGCTTCCGTGGCAAAAATAAAAATGGTTCGTGGAGACACGAACCACGGCGTTGAAATAGAAAAGCCGTTATTGTTGACGGCATACTAATATTTACTCGGCAAATGTATCTCAGCCAGCATGCATCTTGCACTGCCGCCGCCATTTTTTTCGATCGTGTAAAGTGGTGCATAAATGATTCTGCTGTATTGTTCTAATGCAGCAATCTGCTCGGCAGTTAAGGATAAAAAAGCCTGTTCCGACATCACCAATAAACTTTCGTTTTCTGCATTGGTAACCTGTAACATGTTACCCGCAAATTTATTCATCTGTTCCAGACTGATTTCGATGATTTCTTTTCCACTACCTTTTAAACTGATGGTTACATTTAATTTCTCTTCAGGAACGCGAATCGAATCCAGACAGATTACAGCAAAACGGTCGCCGATGCACATCATTACGTTGGTATGGTAAATCGGGAAATTCGATCCGTCTACGGCCTGAAAGGCCACCGGTTCGTATCCGGTGAGCATGCAAAAATTGTTCAGTACTTCTTCATCGGTACGTACACTTAAGCAGGCGTAAGCAATTTTATTGGCACGATCTAATACCATGCTTCCGGTACCTTCTAAAAACGCATGTTGTTGTTCGTAAAAGCTTAAATCGCTGATGTGGTTAACTTCGAAATTTTCTTTCAAGCCATCCAGAATTTCTTTTCTGCGCTCTAACCGGCGATTTTCAGAAAACATCGGATAAAGATATACTGAACCATCTTCGTGAAAAGAGACCCAATTGTTCGGGAAAATAGAATCAGGTGTTTCAGGTTGTAAAGTATCGTCTACAACCGTTACATCAACATTGTTTTTTCTTAATAAATCAACAAAGACATCAAACTCTTTTAAGGCTTCTGTTTGTACATTGGTTTCAGTAGATGCAACTTGAAACTTATTATTTCCGGCTGTTTGCTCATTGAATTTAAAATCAACAGGGCGGATCATGAGGATATGGTTGGTAGATTGCATAAAGGTAAGAGGTATAAGGCATAAGGTTTAAGGTAGACCTATGTCGCCTGTTTAATTACTTATTATATTTCTAGTTATGGTTCGATTTGTTATGAAAGATAATTATTTTTCGATTTATGAGAACATTGAATTTTAAAGCATTGGGTTTTAACCCTAAACCCTATACCTTACGCCCTAAACCTCAAATATTGTCTCTTAAAATTGGTAAACTCATACAATGGAAACCACCACGTGCACGTGATAATTCTGCCGATGGCATTAAAATCAAAGTATCGGTTATGGTTTCGGCATTTACTTTGCCACTTTCTAAATCCTGGATCAAATCTTTCACATCCACCACATTAAAACCGGCAGCTTTAAAGGCTTCAACGGTTTTATCGTTTCTATCGTAGCCTAAAACAACTCCTTCTTTAATGGCTAAAAGGTTACATGAATCGGTCCATTGCTCACGCGAATCGTAAGGGAACTGATTATTTCCGCTGTAGATGATTTGGGTAGGCTCGGTGCTTTTTAAATCGTTCTGGCTAATGTCATTTAATAAAGCTTCTACATGTTCGAAATGTTTCGGCTCTTGTGGATTCGCTTTTGTAAACTGAATAGCAGTGGTAGCCTCCAATTTTTCGGGTTCTTTTAAAAAGTTGATCGGCTCGTAAGGATTATATTTCGGCGAATGGGCAATCGAATTCAAAATTACCCAGGTATTGCGTTTAACCTGTGTAAAAACAGTATCCAGGTGCATATAATCGCGTTTGCTCGGTATTTTTACCACCGTAACTTTTTCTACCACATCCTGATCGAACAATAATTTAATCGCTTCGTTGGCACCATGTTCAGAGGTTCTTTCGCTACAACCGATCAATACGTGGTTTGGGCTCACCATCATCACGTCTCCACCTTCTAAAGTGGTACTGAAAGCAGGTTCATCGCCTGGGCGTAAAAAGTGCATCGTAACATCCGGAATTTCGAGGATATTGTTGCGGTAGCCCTCAAACAATGGATGGTTGAAGAAAATATACCGCATTAAAAGTGTTTCGCGCACACGGGCTTTTTTTGCCGGTTTGTTTAACAGGATATGGTTGTTAATGGTTGTGCCCACATCCCTGGTAAAAATTAAATTGGGGATGGGCGCAAAAATCATTGTATCGTTGGCTAATGTTCCTGAGATAAAAATCTCTGCCAATTGTTTCGGATCGGTATCTGTTAATTCTAACTGAACCTTATAAGTACAACCTTCAATCGCACAAACAGCAGCAACCAGTTTTTTACGGATGGATTCGTTCTCCAGCATTTCGCTTAACAGGTTCTGAATCTCGATTACCGATTGAGAATTGTGAAAATCGGGGTGGTTGGGTTTGTAAAAATTACGGTTGGATGCTTCCGAATCTATTTCGGCCAGTTTTCCCTTAATCTTATCAGGATCAAGAAAATACATCAACACTTTAATATAATAATCGTATTCGCCTTTACGGATGGTATCTAAATGCACAATATCTTCGAAAAGCCAATCTTGTGCCTTAGAGGGTACTACTTTGCCTAATCCACTATCAGGACTATGTATTAATAATTTACGCAATCTGCCGATTTCGGTGTTTACGCTCACTTTAAAATTGGGGTTCTGCTCGCTCATAAAAAAGTTAGTTATTGCAAATCTATTAGAATTTTTGAGAGTCCGAAAGTCAGGGGGCCGAAAGTCCGAAGATATAGTTTGAAAATAGGTGCTGGAAAAGTTAGAAGACCAATGAGATTTATAGTTATAGGCATTCTGTCTTCTGACCTCGGACTCCCAACTTCGGACTTTTTTATTGCACAGAACCAACTAAATAAACCTTATTGAAGCGGCAGCTCCCGATTCCTTCAATCGGGACTATAGCGGAAAGAAGGACTATCGGAACCGATTGGCACTACTTAGCTTTCCAAACCCTTTAAAAGCTCGAAAACCTTCCACCTTAAACCTTTCACCTTCCACCTTTTTTACATATTTTTGGCGCATGAATTTTATTATTGCCGAAACACAGAAAGCCATTTTTGAACTTTATAAGGAAGAAGTAGCCGAAAGTGTAATCAACATACAAGAAACACGTAAAGAATTTGAAGGACAGGCAACAATTGTTGTTTTTCCGATTACCAAAATTTCGAAGAAATCGCCTGAACAAACTGCCACTGAGATTGGTGAATATTTGGTTGCCAACGTAACCGATATTACTAAATTTAATGTGGTTAAAGGATTTTTGAACTTAAGCATTGCCGAAAGTTATTTCTTAAAACAATTTAACGAAGAAATTTTATCGCCTGATTTTGGCGTGTATGCATCGAATGGTAAAAAGGTAATGGTAGAATATTCGTCGCCAAATACCAATAAACCGCTTCACCTGGGGCACGTGCGTAATAACCTATTGGGCTACTCGGTTTCTGAACTGCTTAAAGCTTACGGTTACGATGTGGTGAAAGTAAACCTGGTTAACGACCGTGGTATCCACATCTGTAAATCCATGCTGGCCTGGCAAAAGTGGGGTAATGGCGAAACACCCGAAAGTACAGGCTTAAAGGGCGATCACCTTGTTGGGAAATACTATGTAATTTTTGATAAAGAGTACAAAAAAGAAATTGATGCTTTAAAAGCTGAAGGACAAATAGAAGAAGAAGCCAAGAAAAATGCGGCATTGATTAAGGAAGCACAACAAATGCTGTTGAAATGGGAGCAAGGGGATGAGGAGGTAGTTTCGCTTTGGAAAACCATGAACGAGTGGGTTTACGCTGGTTTTAATGTAACGTATAAAAACCTCGGAGTTGATTTTGATAAATTCTATTACGAAAGCAATACCTACCTGTTAGGAAAAGGTACGGTTGATGAAGGTTTGGCCAAAGGTATTTTCTTTAAAAAGGAAGATGGTTCGGTATGGATCGATTTAACTGCCGATGGTTTAGACCAGAAATTGGTTTTACGTGCTGATGGGACTTCGGTTTACATTACACAGGATTTAGGTACTGCCGAAATGAAACACGACGATTTCAACATGGATGAGTCGATTTATGTGGTGGGCAATGAACAGGATTATCACTTTAAAGTGTTGTTCCTTATTCTAGAGAAACTAGGCAAAAGCTGGGCAAAAGGTTTATACCATTTATCGTACGGAATGGTCGATTTGCCAAACGGTAAGATGAAAAGCCGCGAGGGAACTGTTGTAGATGCAGATGAGCTGATTGAGAGCATGGTAACTACCGCCCGCGAAAAAACAGAAGAATTGGGTAAAACCAACGATTTTAGCGAAGCAGATAAAGAAGAGCTGTATAAAAATATAGGTTTAGGCGCTTTAAAATATTTCCTTTTAAAGGTTGAGCCAAAGAAACGTTTGTTGTTCAATCCTGCTGAAAGTATCGATTTTCAAGGGAATACAGGTCCATTTATCCAATACACGCACGCGCGGATTAAATCGCTGTTGAGCAAGTCTGAGTATAAGTTTGGCGTTGGGAGTTTGGAGTTTGGCGGGATTAGTGACGTGGAATTGGAAATGATTCTGCAATTGGCAAAATACCCTGCAGAGATTGCTATTGCGGCTAAGGCCTACAGTCCGGCAAGTTTGGCCAACTATTTATACGAACTGGCCAAGCTGTTCAACAAGTTTTACCATGAGGTACCGCCAATTGTAAAAACAGAAGAAGGTGAAACGAAACAATTCCGTTTAAACCTAAGTAAAAAAACGGCTGATATTATTCATGCCGGGATGTTGATTTTAGGCATTACTTCGCCAGAGCGAATGTAGATACTGTTGGCTGAAGTCCGCGGTAATGAATTTGGAAGAATTGATTTAAAAATTTAATTAGTGGTTAGCGAACTGATTTTACTTTGTCTGGTGGCTTTTGCTGCCGGATTTATAGATGCTATTGTAGGTGGCGGTGGTTTATTACAAACTCCCGCCATTTTACTTATTTTGCCCCATTATCCTGTAGCCACGCTTTTAGGCACTACCAAAATCCCGTCAATGGCGGGTACAACGCTGGCCGCTTTCAAATATTCAAAACAGGTTCGTTTTAATTACAAAGTACTTGCGGCTTGTGTGCTAACTGCGTTTTTAGCGGCATTGTTGGGCGCGTTTTTGGTAAGCAGGATAGATAATTCTGTCATCAAGCCTGTAATCCTCGTTGTGCTGATTTTAGTTGCACTTTACACCTACTTTAACAAACAATTTGGTATCCACCAGGAGAAAGACCATTCCCTTAAACAACAGGTTTTAATGGCTGCTTTATTTGGAATATTAATCGGTTTTTATGATGGCTTAATCGGACCAGGCACAGGATCTTTTCTAATTTTGGTTTTTATTGCCGTATTGGGCTTCGATTTTATTGGCGCCAGTGCACATGCCAAAATTGTAAATATGGCGACTAATCTGGCAGCCATTGTCTATTTCAGTTCTACAGGACATATCCTGTTCCAATACGCCATACCGATGGCACTGTTTAACTTAACCGGAGCTTTTTTTGGTGCAAAACTGGCCTTGCTTAAAGGAAATAAATTTGTCCGTGTATTTTTTCTGATCGTTGTTTTTGGAACAATTTTACGTTTTGCTTATGATATTTTGAAAGCGTATGTCATGTAAAAGGGTAATGTAAAATAATATACTTTTCAGGAATACTTTCGTTTATCGCTAAGTAATTTAATTATCTAAACCCCAAAAATTACTTTCCGATACAGAAAGTAAATTAATTATGATTATCAATGATTTAACTATAAAAAATAACAAATAAGTAACAAAATATATGATTTATCATCAATTTTAATCCGAATCAACGTTTATATTTTTTGTGGCTTCTGTTAAATGGGCTGGCGATTCAGGTCCTTCCCATATATTCCCATTCAACATATATATCTCGTAATAAATTATCCATTCGGCAAGCCATGGTGGTGTCAAATCTGCAACCGTACTATTTTCCGTCCATTTAAGGTCAAATGGATAACTTAAACACAAACTATGGTCCTTGTACATATGAATGTGCTTAGAGGGTTCAATTTTAGGATAAAGTATAGTGGTCTTAGGTTCTTTGCCTAAAACATATTCAATTAAAACCTTATACCTATTTGCGCAATCAGGTGGGGACATCCATCCTACACACTTTAAAACATTATTAACTATAGAACACTTCATAAAAGAAAATTTATTTTCCATTAGATATTTCTGATAGCTTAAATAAGCATATTTGTGATTTCGCCTTTTAGGAATCATTACTTGTCATTAAAGTGAAACCGATGTTCCTGGTTCTTTGTGCCATTAGGATTTGAAGTAATGTGACCTTCAGAATTAGTATAAGCATTACTTGACCCGATAACTGAAGCAGTAGTTCGCAATCTTGATAGTCTATCTGTATCTTGTGAATTAACACCAAAAGCCCTCCTAACAGTATTAATCCCAAATGATAGATTAAGAATCTCTGGTGCAGCTTCAAATTGTTTAGAAATCTCACTACCCTTTAATAGAGAAAGGAAACGGTTATGCCATTCATAAAACTTAGCTTCTAATCTTGGCTCACCCAACCATTTGTCTGCAAAATTTTCACTTGGGTTAACTGGGTTAGTAATCCAACTAGTGCCATTTCGCTTTTCGATATAATTGGGCATTTGTTCGACTATCTTTAAAACAATATCATAGAACAAATTAGAAGATGATTGATGCATCATTACGTCAGTATAGGATCTAGCCGCCAACGTAGTAATTATAACTGATATTGGCTTTAGATCGTTATCACCGTAGAGTTGATCTCTATGCTTTTTCATCAACTGTACAGCTCTTTGAAGTGGGGTGCGTACTTTGTACTCTGGTATTTTATCAATACTCATCTTCAATTCAATAGAGAGCTTATTCCTTATTTGGTCAGCTTGGACTTGCATTACGTCCAAAAACCAAAGCGCATAACCTTCTGGATTACTTCTGGGAAATTCTGTCGTAGTATCATAATAATTACTATTTCTATTATCTGTAATTTTTATAGCATGTTTCGCATATTTTTCTGGAACTCCAAGTCTAAGTAACCATTGATAATCATCTGGAACTGCAGGAACAATGTCTAAATGAAAATGAGTTGCTTCACTATAAATAAGCCTCCAACAACGATGCTTTTCTTTTAACATCCTCTGATAAGTAGCACTACTATTTAATCTATCAGCTATAAGTTTTTTAATCCTATATTGACTATTTGGTAAATTAATATATAACCAACATGTGGTATCAACATCAAATTCACAATCATCTCGGTCAGGTCTAACAACTGTACCAATTCTAAATGAACCCTGCGGAACTAAGCGTGGATTGTAAATATAAAGACTACCTGTAGGATCACCTAAGAATCTACCAACACTACCATATCTATCTATTGCATCTTGATATTGAGAATCTGTCAAGTCAATTGCTTGACCTAATTTTTCAAGTACTGCACCTGCGTACTGTCTTTCGCTAAATGTTAAAAATTGATTGCTCATATTAATTGAAATTAAGGGTTGGTATAAATTGATTTTTAACCCTGCACTGATCGTACATTTTAAAGGGGACGTCTGCCTTTGGCATCCAAACTCTCCCAAGCTCTAAAGCAGCAGAAATCGGCATTGCTGGAAATACATGCAAACATTCATTTTGCCCATGCTTTTGCTTTATAATATTAAATATCTGTCTAGCAGACCGTCTAAAACTTGACAAAATTTCTTTTGTGCGTAGACAATCGTTATGAGGATTCTTAATAGTTAATTCCCATATACTACAGTTATCACTTAATACTTGCTCAATTCTATCATTTGTAATATTTCCGCTTAGTGAAATTTTCAATACGGGAATCCCATCATACTTAGATGGAGGTGTTATTATAAATTCACAATCACTATTATCATTTTGCCAATTCCATGAGGATGGTTCTCTATGTCTTTGAAATACTTCAACTTCGTACAAGTCTGAAAACAAAGTGCCTAATCTTACTAATAATGGGATAGGTGCTAATGCAAAAAGTGAAAAATGTTGAATTTCATGTTTCCCTTTTAGGGACGATATGTTTTGACGGAACGCTTCTTTCACTTGTTCATCCTGCAAAATCCAATAATTATCGTCATGGTCAGCAGAAACACTATTAAGTAGTCCTAATTCAATTGCGGTAAGTTGTGAAGGATATTTATGAGGAATCATAGCATTTGATGCTTCCTTATAATTTAATGGAACTTTATGTTGTCCAATATTTGCACCAAAAAAAACAATGTGGCTTTGTTTGTCAGGTACTATTGATGTCAGCATTTCAACTCGTGTTTCATGAGCCAGTTTCATTCCCATTAATCGCTCTACGGTATGCAATTCAACTTGCTCTTTGTCTATCAAACGATGGTGTTCATCACACATCAACATAAGATTAGAAATATCCTTATTCAACTTAGGAGAATATTCTGAGCTATATCTAGGCCCATTTTCACTATCAGCATATATATGAGCTATGTAAGATGTATTAAACTCAGTTTTAGTTAGCTTATCAAAAAAAAGTTGCTTATTGCAACCATCATATTCACATCTCCCTGCGGCCTTGCCCCAAAGTCTGAATTTCACTGATTCTGGTATCTTAGTTTTAGACATAACTCTTTATTATACTGTTGTTTACTATTCAAAAGTAAGTATTAAAAAACCCATATTATAAAATAATTATCCACATAAAATAAAATGCAAATAACTAAAAATCAAATACTTAAATAAGTAAAAACTAAATATATAAGCATTTTAGCTAATTTCAATAGCTATATTTTTTGTTATCATTGAAAACTGCTAATAAAAACACGAATGCTAACGCTAACCAGATGAAAATATTTATTTGGTCACTTTTAGAAATGTTCTTTTGAACCATATTACTATAATGCTCGCAATTGAAATTAAATAGATTATATTTTTTACCTTTCATGGATATTGCTCTATCTATAGCAATTCTTCTTTCGTTTTCATTGCCGGGGAATTTTTCTATCCTTGTAATCTTAGGAGAATTCTTCAAAAAAAAATCAGCTTTAGTAAAAAGTACTCCCTTACCAATAATATTTTCGGCAAACCAACTATCTCCTTTTTGATCATTACCGAGAAAAATAGCATGATGCTGAACTAATTGAAAATCACTTTTGGGAACCACTATCCTATCAGCAGGCTGAATATTTACTAGATTATCGTAACAGTTTTGTGGATTAATTTTATTTATATTAGATTTAATCATATTCTTGCATTTAAGTTGTTTTATAATTAATACATTTGTTTCATCAAAGAAACGAAATTAATCAGTGTTTCACAAGTGAAACACTTGTTTAGTTATTAACACATTTATAGATTTTTTCAACAAATGAGCAAAAACCTTGATACTGAAAAATTATCAGACTTGTTACGATCAAAAAGAGGCTCCAGAGGATTGAGACTAATCGCCACTGAAATTGGTGGGGTAAGTGCGTCTACACTTTCAAGAATCGAACAAGGTAATTTACCTGATATTGAAACATTTTTAAAAATTTGTTCTTGGCTGGAAGTTGCTCCTGATTTTTTTACCAAAACAGAATTAACGAAAACAGATTCTAAAAATCAAGTTATAGCACACTTAAGAGCTGACAGAACACTGCCTGTAGACACTGCAGAAGCCCTAATTCAAATGATTAATCTTGCTTATGAGTCAGCAGACAAGTACATCAAAAAGAAATAATACTAAACTTTCTTTTAAAAGAGGATTTAAAACTGAAGCTGAAAAAAAATCTATCTTTTTTAGAAAAGAACTAGGTTTAAAATCACATGATTTCTTATGTGCGTTTAAATTATGTGATTATTTATCTATACCAATCTTAACGCCGAACAACATCAACGGGCTCGATAGAATATATTTAGACAACTTGTTAGGTAAAGGAAGTGAATTTTGGTCCGCCGCTACAATTCCTTTAAGTAACAATGAATATTTGATAATACATAATGATTCCCACTCACCAGCTAGGCAACAAAGCAACTTAATGCACGAGCTTGCACATGTAATTTTAAAACACACAACATCCGAATCGTCCTCTATTAGTGGCTTAGGCGGATTGTTAAGAGACTTCAATACCGAGCAAGAAAATGAAGCTGAATGGTTAGGAGCAAGCTTACAACTACCAAGAGAAGCGTTGTCATGGTGTTTATATAAAAAAATGACAACTACTCAAATAGCTGCCAAATTTTCTGCAAGCGAAATAATGGTAAATTACAGAATTAATATAACTGGAGTTAGGAATCAGTTTAAGTAATTGATTTTCTGCTATAAATTGGTTTTGTTTGAGTGATTCGGTCATAATCAAACAAACGCTTTTCAGTTTGCCGAGCTGTTATTTTCAGTTCTTTAGCAAGTTTTCTAATTATCAACAAATACATTTCCCATTCTTTTAAACTAAATGCCTGTCCTTTTTCATTTGAATTTACCAACTTAGCCCTATATAATTGAGTCCATACTCTAATATCTATTACAGGAAATATTTTCTTGTCATAAAACATTAGGATTGCAGAAGCCGAAGGTATATTAACACCTGTTAAAGCTGTAAGGATATGAACTTTTAAATTTTCATTTTTTGTTGTGAAAGCCAGATTAGTTATCTCTTTTACATCAATCTCGGAATTCTTAATATAATGCTTAGATGGTCTGGGAGATTTCCATTTCAAAATCATGATCAACTCATCTTTTGTTAAGAAATTTCTTTCCTTTAACATATAAAATCGAGAGAAAAGGGAATTAGTAACATCATCTTCAACATCTGGCATTAAAGCTAATTTGTTTAAAAGGTAATTTTCCATTTGAAATTGGTTTGATAGAAATCGCACTACATTTCGAAGTACTGTTTTCTAACACTTATTTTAAATACTTTGAGGACATGTCAATTTTGACGAGTTGCTGGTTAAGGAGTTTAAAATTGCTTATTTTTGGAGGAGCAACAACAATAAGCTCATCAATGCGCTTTGACTTATATTCTGCACGTAACTCCATAAGCAGTCTGCCTAAAACATTTTTTCCTATTAGCTGAGTGTCATTAAGTTTTTTTGCACCCCAGAACTGATCATTTTTTGTAAATTCGACAATATTTTTATTAAAAGTAGAATTCAAAAGTTCACCAAATCCATAGTAATTTTGTGCCAACTTTATCTTTAAGCACCACTTCATTACTTTTACTCTTATTGAAAGCCAATCCTCCCTTTCAACACCTTTCTTTGATAGCATCTTGACAGTGAAAGGGCTGCTTTCCGTCAATATTCGTTGTTGTATTTCAAAATTCTCTGGAAATTTACATGCTTGATATAATGCCTCAACCGAGGAAATTGACAAATTATTAATCCTGATTTTGTAAAGGGTTGACATATTTGAAAGACCACCAAATTCATCCGTGTTTTTTTTGAAAATACATGAATCTGCCAAATCATATATTCGAAAGTTATTTTCTAACTCTATGTATTTCATTATTAACCAAATAACTCCTTAAAAAAATCATCCCACCCAGATGCACTGCCATATTCTGTATAGTTTCGTTTAAACAGAGGTTGCCAACCTTTATGTTCATACCAAAACACCATAGGAGTATTATAAGGCACATTTCGCCAGGTAAAGAAGAGTGTTCCAAAGCCAAAAGATTTATCCGTGGTTAGTCCGTTTCCTAATGGTCTCATCCGAACTTTTTTAGAATCAGCAAGATTATATAGTTCTATGGACTTTTTTAAAATAATTTCTTCAAATCTATCTCTATTTGCATTTGATGTAAACATCGACTCTTTTGATGGATAGTTCTTGTCACGATAAAAATAATTTTCAGTGCGTGAATATCTTTTTTCATCACAATATCCATCGACTTTTTCTTCGATCTGAGCTCTACAATCTTCAATTAATTTTTCTTCCGCTTTATATTTTGGATATATAAACTGTAGCGCTGAATTTTGCGGTTTTCTATAATCGTTATCAATTCCATGGTTATCCTCCCAAATAAAACCTAGTTGGATATTTTTATGCTCCCTATTAAACCGAGATCGCACTTTATACATATTAAGATTATGAACGGCATAAAAAATTGAAATTACATTTAATTTCTTCTCTTCCATGAACTCTTTATTATTCTTGTCGGCGGCAAAATCAGCCTTTTGAAGCCAGTCACTTAGCCCTTTAAAAAGAGTGTCGCCTGTGCATAATATATCATCTAAATATATTACAGCTATGACATTATCCTTGCCACAGTTCGAAATATCCAAATCAAATTCTTCTCTTAATACGTCACCTAAAATATTTAATATATTTTTTTGACTTTTATCTTTTGGTTGTTGATCAATAAAGTATAGTTTTCCAAAAATGTCTTTTAAATCCGTTAATCCGAAATTGCTTTGGGCCATCTTTGCGATATCCTTAAAAAGGATTCCTTTAAAATACTCCTTAAAGTTATCCTTAGAAGCATATCTTAATTTTAGAATGTGTAGTAACTCTGAGAGTAAGAACTCTTGATCTTCTTCATCAAACTGTCTAATCCAATTAGTAATTATATCTATTGACATTTCGCCATCTTCACCTTCTCTATATCCTTTGACAATTTCAAATATTTGATTTATTAAATTCTTCATAAGTTGAGGGTTAATTATATCCTAAGTTAGCACTTTAACCGAAATAGTTATTGAAGTATTAATAAAAGTTAAGGTAGTTCGATGTAGATTTTTAGTTTTAAAGATTTGTTTATCCTAAGAATCATATAAACTTTATCAAGATTTAAAATATTTAAGTCAATTTTATAGTCAAATCAATTATAATTTATCAAGACAGATGTTACATACAGAAATTTATGCTTCTACAGTTGTTGAGACTAAGCAATCAATATTTAATGCAATAGAAGAGTTTTCAGATTTAGTTATTCAATTATCCATGTCTGGCGAATTCTCAGACATAGATGATTTATTTGATGAGGGAGACGAGATTGTTTTTAGCGTTAAAGACTTTCTTCATTCAAATGATGAAAGAGTAAAGGAGATAATTAAGGTGTTGAATGTTTTAAGAGATGCCCAACAGTTATTTAATTAAGTCATTATCCAACTTCGTCATTCTATTGCATATTTTATCGTTATTTCTTTGCTGCCTTTGCGAAAATTATTTTTGTACAACTATCTAAATATAAATTGAATTCTAAAATTTGTTTAGGACTATTTTTATACTTCAGTAATTTCTCTGCATTTAAAGCTTGACATTTTTGGATGCCGTAATTTTCAGCTTCTTTAGGATTATCAATAACATGTTGGTAGCAGTCGCATACTTCTTTTGCATCAGATTTAGGATTATTACATCCAACTGCAACTATAGCAAGTATTGAAATTAGAGTTAAGCTTTTGTATTTCATTTTAAGAGGATTAATTCTGTTATTTTTATAATGTTTACTTATGGCTGTTATTTTTTTTTAATTTGCTATAACTGAATTACAAACTAATATTGCTGCAAATCTAAAACAATTTTTATTTTTTAGGCATGTATGCCTAAATGATTTTTAGCTATTCGCTACAATTTTGGCAAATGCCATTAAATACAAGTGAGATAGATATCCTTAAGCGTTTTGGAGAAAATATTCGCAGGATTAGACTTGAAAAAGAATGGTCGATGGAATTTTTAGCAAATGAAGCTGGTGTGGAGCTTTCTCAAATTTATCGAATCGAAAAAGGGAAAATCAATCCCAAGCTTACTACAATCATTCTTTTATCGAAGAAATTAGATGTTGATTTTAGCGAGTTGCTTAATTCTTTAAAGGTTTAAGTATAAAATAAAAAAGGATGTGTAGAATTTAATTCTAAGCACATCCAATTCTTTAAATTAATATCTCAACATTAAACTGTTAATATGCTGACTGATGAACTCTAATCATCAAATAAGAGCATTGCATCAGTTTTATTCATGTTATGCAGCTTGCTGATGTAGATAAACAGCTTCGATACGGTAATCAAGCTCTTCTTTAAGTTGCGGATTTAAGTATTCCAAATCATCAATCGATTTTAATAGCTTTCGAATTTTATATCTTATGTTTTTATCCAATTTAGAATTGGTAACTGCGTTAAAAATCACCTCAATACCACCGTTAGCTTTTATTCCTTCTTTAATTAACCAATCAGTTAATGATTTTTTGGAAGCTAACTGTATTTTAGAAGATACTGGTTGAGTAATTTTAGGGATTGATACATAGGACTCGTACCATGCCTTGATAAGCTTTGAATATGTATCTACATTGTACAAACTAACCAAAGAATTATCTCCTAATATTTCTTTAATATTCTTTTTAAGCTTTAACTCGTATCTTAAAATATTTTCATTATTAAACATTAAAGTCTTGTTTTTCGATTTCGCTTCTTTAAATTTATTGTAAAAAACAATTTCTGAAACATTATCATTTTTCTTTAAATATAATGTTTCGTTGCTGAGCTTCCAGGGTTTAAATCCGACAGGTGCAACAATTAAATCCAAATAAGAATTTACATCTTGATTCATCACTAAATTATGGCCAATATCAATCTGTTTGATTTTAGCATCGCTAATATCAAATTTTAATACTTCATACAATGAATCTAAACCATTCTTCACTTCTTTAAATGAAATTGGGACTAAATTATTACCATGAAAAAGTTTATTCAAGCTACCTGTTGCAACGAACTTATTTTTTGTTAAAAAAAATAGCCAATTTTTATACTTAAAATTTATGCTATCTCCATGCTTGTATTTTCTGATGCATACATATTCAAATTTGTTGTACATCAGATCGTGTAACTCTTTATAATCGAAGTGTCTTCTATCGATTTCAAATTTTAAAGTATCTATCATGATAATTTTGCGTTTAAGGTTACACTTTTGGTTACTTTTTTACGCTTATTATAATGAAGGCTACTTGGATACATTAATTCTTCATCAATCGACCGCTGAATTTCATCTACAGATGCAATACGATGTGAATTAACATAACTTTCAACTTCTTCTGTTTTAAACAGAATTTTCTTGCCTCCTGGGCAGTATTTTGGTAATACGTTGTTGTGGCTTAACTTATAAGCTGTTGATTTCGAAATGCCCAAATAAATGCACAAATCTTCTACTGTTAAAAATGCTTTTAGCATGATTAAATGGATTGAAATAATTTTCCGTTTTTAGAAGTTGCGATTGTATTGGCTTTTTAAGGCCACCAACTACAGAGAGTTGGATTTTACGATTTGGGATTTGCTTTTTAAAGCAATTTTCGATTCGCTCGAGTTGTGTACTTTAACTGAACAGTACAAAGATAGATAAGAAGATTTAAAGCAAAAAAATTATTTTAAAATTCTAACAGATATTGAAATAGAATGAGTTATTAATCTTTATCAAAAACTTTAACTGCATCAATTTTCTTTGTGTCGATAATTTTCGCATAAATCATTGTTGTTTTCAAATCTTTATGTCCTAACATCTTGCTTACAACAGGAAATGCAACATCGTTAGTTAGTAAATAAGTAGCGTAAGTATGTCTTGCTGAATGAAAAGTTATATGCTTATCCAGTATTCCTGCTTGCATAATCCATTTTTTAAGCTTAAGATTATTATAAGCACTATATTTTAAACCTTTAAATATTTTTTCTTCTGCATTCTTTTCCTCTCCTAAATATTGTAGTGCGATTTTGTTTATAGGGAGTATTTCGTATGATTTAGTTTTTTGTTGCTGATATTTAATTGAATATCCAGTTTTTTCGCTAAACCTTACATCGCCCCATTTAAGTTTTATAATATCTGAAAATCTTAGGCCAGAATAAACCCCAAATAAAAAAGCATTTTTTATGGTGGGTTCCTCACAATCGGTAATAATTAACTTATCAATTTCCTCATCAATTAAAAATTCTCTTGTTGTATCGCCAGGCTTGATGGATTTTACAGGCTTAACAATATTCTTTTTTAAAATTCCTTCGTCAAAAGCCTGATTAAGTGAAATCCTAACTTTGTTAAAATAAGATGATGCTGCGTTTTGAGAAAGAACCTTATTGGCTTTAGTTCTGTAAGTGCTCAAAAAATAATCTCGTATATTATTTAAATCTTTATCTGTTAAATCGTTAATTCTAACATCTTTACTATCAAAGTACTCTACTAATATTTTGTATGCACTATCCCAATTGCCATAATTACCTAAACTACCCCTCTTTTTTTCTTTAATAGCTTTGAAGTAATCCAAAAACTTAATGTTTGATTGCTTTACACTAACAAGACTGTGGTTGTTTTCTATTATTTCAAGCTCTTTCTTTTTACAGATTGTTTCAGCCTTTAATCGTTTCTCTTTATTTTGAGCCTTTTTTGTAGGCGTATTTGCATTTTCATCAAGATATATATTGAGTGATTTTACTTCTCGAACTCCATTAACATATACATCTAGCATTAAACTTATTTTCCCATTTTTCAGTTTGCGTTCCCTTATTGTTACCATAGCTATTATTGTTATTTTTTGTTACTTAAAATACAGAATAACAAATACGTAACAAATTTAATGATAATAAATGAAAATAAATATTAATATTTACAACATAAATAGCTGTTTAATAGATGATAGGAAAACAAATGAAAACATCGGAAAACATAATTACTTTCCGATACAGAATTTCGTGAATATATTCTCCAACAAATCATCCGTAGTAACTGTACCCGTAATTTCACCAAGATAATGTAGCGCTTGTTTAATGTCCATTGCTAAGAAATCGGAGGTAACCGGATTATCTACATTAGCCAAAACCCTTTGCAGGGCATGTTCTGTTTGTTTTAAAGCTTCTACATGGCGGATATTCGTCACCAGGGTTTCGCTGGTATTAATATGGTGCAAGTTAACCTGTTCCAATAAATTGGTTTTTAATTCATCGATACCCTGTTTTTCTTTAGCAGAAATAAAAACAACATCTAAAGCTTCGAAAGCTTTACGTTGTGCATCTGCTATAAGGTCGGCTTTATTGACTAAAATTAAATAGGGGATAGCCAATTGTGCTAAACCCCGAATCTGCTCTTCAATTTCTGAAATACTTTGAGCAGCATCGGCCATATAAATGATCAGTTTGGCCTGTTTCATTTTCTCTAAAGTGCGTTCTACCCCTAAAGCTTCAATAATATCGGCAGTATCGCGGATTCCGGCCGTATCGATAAAGCGGAAAACAATGCCGCCAATGGTCAGTTCATCTTCAATGGTATCGCGTGTGGTTCCGGCAATATCCGAAACTATAGCGCGTTCTTCGTTCAGGAGTGCATTCAATAGTGTAGATTTGCCCACATTAGGTTTACCCGCAATAACAATGGGAACCCCGTTTTTAATCACATTTCCCATTTCGAAAGAGGAGATTAAACGTTGCAGAATGTAGTTGATTTTGTTCACCAGGTTTTTTAGCTGCTCACGGTTGGCAAACTCTACATCCTCTTCTGCAAAATCAAGTTCGAGCTCAATCATCGAAGCGAAATGGATCAATTGTTCGCGTAAACCTTTTAATTCGTTGGCAAAGCCTCCGCGCATCTGTTGCATCGCTACATCATGCGAAGCCTTCGAGTTTGAAGCAATTAAATCGGCTACTGCCTCTGCCTGACTTAGATCAAATGCACCGTTTAAAAAGGCACGTAAAGTAAATTCGCCAGGTTTGGCAGCACGGGCTCCTTTACTAATTAACAGGTTAATAATCTGTTGGATAATATAATTAGAACCATGGCAGGAAATTTCTACCACATTTTCTTTGGTATACGATTTTGGGGCAACAAATAAACCCGCCACCACTTCATCAACAATATGATCGCCATCTTTAACCAGGCCAAAATGTAAAGTATGCGAGGCCTGCTTTTCTAAATCTTTTCCTGCAAATATTGTATTGGTAAGTGAGATAGCCTCTGGACCAGATAAACGGATTACGCCAATGGCGCCAGAACCTGAGGGAGTAGATAAAGCAATAATGGTATCTTGATTGTTCATGTGTGGTATTAAAGTTGCAAAAATAAGGCTAATCTGTGGGTATATCGTGTAAGGGAAGTAATTTTTTTAAGCATTGATTAATCGGTTAACTGACGCCAAACGCAAATCGCTCAACGCCAAATCAACTAGCAGCCCTTCGACTCCGCTCAGTGTGACATATCGAGGGGAGATCGATTAATTGACTCTCAATGCTAAGCGCCCAACTCCAAACTGGTTAATGAGTTAATTGACTTCGGACTCCAGACTGCCGACTTCGGACTATAAACTCATTCCGCTTTTCAATATTAAAGCTTATCTTAAAACATTTTCACTCCGATTGTGTTTAAACCTCAAATCAGAATAAGCTTTTATGACGAACAATTTACCACTGACCGTTAAACGATCGATAGAATTATTGGGTCTGATGGCCATTGTAGCCGTTATGGTAATCGGAAGAGACATTATCATGCCCATGTTGATGGCTTTTTTTATCAGCATTATGCTGCTGCCGGTGTACCGCTTTTTAAAAAGAAAAAAAATACCCGAATCGTTAGCCATTATCTTATCCATTTTATTAGTGGCACTGTTTGTAGCTTTGATCATTTGGTTTTTTTCGAACCAGATTGGCATTTTGGTTAAAGATTTTCCACAGATAAAAGCGAACGTAACACAGCATATCAATTCATTGAGCGATTGGATCAGTCGCATTACCCATTACGACGATAAGGAGCAAAAAGCCTTCATACAAACTAAAAGCGACGATTTGATGAACATGGGCACCTCACTTGCAGGTGGTGCTGCTGTTACCTTAAGCGGCATTTTCGTATTTATCGGTTTGTTGCCCATTTATATTTACCTAATGCTTTTTTATAAAGACATTTTATTGCGCTTTATCTTCATGTGGTTTAAAACAGATGATCATCCAAAAGTGAAAGAAGCGATTTATGAAACCGAATCGATCATTAAAAGTTACTTAATCGGACTGTTGATCCAGATCACCTATATGACCATTTTGTTGGGTGGAATATTGATGTTAATCGGTATAAAACATGCCTTATTAATCGGGGTAATCTTTGCCATCTTAAACCTGATCCCTTACGTGGGGGCCTTAATTGGTAACTTGATAGGGGTGCTGCTTACACTTACTTCATCGCAGGAATTGTGGCCGGTAATTACCGTTTTAGGCGTAATTGCATTTGTTCAATTTTTAGATAACAACATACTCATGCCGCGTATTGTAGGCTCTAAAGTGAAAATTAATGCCTTATTTGCCATCCTCGGGGTATTTATAGGTGGCAGTATAGCCGGGGTTTCGGGGATGTTCCTCGCACTGCCTATTGTGGCTGTACTCAAAATTGTCTTCGATCGCACAGAATCATTCAAACAATGGGGTGTGTTACTAGGGGATGAACGCCCGGCTAAAAGTCCGATGACTTTTCCCAACTTTAGGAAGAAAAAACCAGTGGCTACTAAAACGGGAATAGAGAAGGGATAAGCTAAGGGGAGAGGATGGGAAATGTGGTTAGTTCTTCGGTAATCGGCGTAATTTGCGGGAGGCAGTTGGTGCATAGGTTTCCCGCAGATTTAAGAAGATAAGCGCAGATGATATTTAATCTCTCTTCGTCGCGAAAAAATGTAAGCTAATCTTAACCTCCAAATTTACGCATTCTATAAATGGTCAGTTCTTCGGTAATCGGCGTAATTTGCGGGAGGCAGTTGGTGCATAGGTTTCCCACAGATTTAAGAAGATAAGCGCAGATGATATTTAATCTCTCTTCGTCGCGAAAAAATGTAAGCTAATCTTAACCTCCAAATTTACGACTCCATAAATGGTCAGTTCTGCGGTAATCGGCGTAATTTGCGGGAG
>NZ_JAUG01000056.1 GCF_000708285.2 Pedobacter borealis DSM 19626 | reverse complement strand
TCAGCCTCATCTTTGCTTAACTGGCGTATACTCTGGACACTGTTCCTGAAAAGTATATCCAGATTCTTATTACCCCTGCTAATTAACCTTGAATCGGATAAACTCGTAAAACCTCGTGTTTGCATCCAACAAAGAAACAAATTATTCAGAAATGTGTCCACACGATAGGATTCATCGGGATTAGGGTAACGCCCAAATCAGTTTACAGCTAGCAATTTACAGTTTTCGGTTCCAGGCTTCTACTAAACCTCGCAGGTTTCAAAAACCTACAAGGTCTGTACCGAAATAAGTAAAACTTCTGCAATTATGACCGACATCATTTCGGTTATAAGTATTTAGCGCTATTTTTGCAGTAATAGATCCGTCATGCTGAACTTGTTTCAGTATCTTTCTAGTAAGACCCTGAAATAAATTCAGGGTGACGATGCGTAAATAACATGAAAATAGAACAAATATATACAGGTTGCCTGGCAGAAGCCGCTTATTACATCGAAAGTAATGGCGAAGCTGCAATTATTGATCCGCTAAGAGAGGTTGGAACGTACTTAAAGAAAGCCGAAAAAGCAGGGGCCACCATTAAATATATTTTTGAAACGCATTTTCATGCCGATTTTGTTTCCGGACATGTAGATCTGGCAGAGAAATCTGGTGCCGAAATTATCTATGGCCCAACCGCTAAAACCGAGTTTAAATCGCATATTGCTAAAGATGGCGAGCAGTTTAAAATTGGAAACGTAACCATTACCGCTTTACATACTCCTGGGCATACTTTAGAATCGACTACTTATCTGCTAAGAGATGAAAATGGGAAAGATCACTGCATTTTTAGTGGCGATACCTTATTTATTGGCGATGTTGGTCGACCTGATTTAGCGCAGAAGGGCCATTTAACCATGGAAGATTTAGCGGGAATGCTTTACGATTCGTTAAATGAAAAAATAAAGCCCTTAGCTGATGATGTAATTGTTTACCCGGCGCATGGTGCAGGTTCTGCCTGTGGCAAAAGCATGAGTAAAGAAACTTTCGATACTTTAGGGCACCAAAAGCAAGTAAATTACGCTTTAAAAGCCGAAACAAAAGAGCAGTTTATTGCCGAAGTAACCGATGGCATTTTGCCACCACCACAATATTTTGCTAAAAATGCGGCCATTAATAAAGGTGGAGTGGAAAGTATTGATGAGGTTTACGAGAAAGGATTAAACGCTTTAACCCCGCAAGCTTTTGATGACACTGCAAACCAAACAGGGGCGATTATGCTCGATACCCGCGATCCGCAGGTTTTTGCAAAAGGTTTTATTCCAAATTCGATCAATATAGGGCTTAACGGACAGTTTGCACCTTGGGTTGGTGCTTTGATTACCGATTTACAGCAACCAATTTTACTGATTACCGATCAGGGTAAAGAAGAAGAAACCATTACCCGTTTAACCCGTGTAGGATACGATAGTACCATTGGTTATTTGGATGGTGGTTTCGAAAGATGGACAGATGCTGGCAAGGAAATCGATACGATTGAATCAATCTCAGCCGAGGCATTTGAAACAGCTAGTCTTAACGGTGAAATTACAGCACTTGATGTACGCAAACCAGGTGAGTATGAATCAGAACATCTGGAATTTACGCTGAGCCGTCCGTTAGATTTTATTAACGACTGGACTGGCGAGATTAATCCAAAATCTACCTATTATATTCACTGTGCAGGTGGCTACCGATCGATGATTGCTGCTTCCATCTTAAAATCGCGTGGAGTAGAAAATGTGATTGATGTTGCAGGCGGTTACGGCGCAATTAAAAATACTGGTTTAAAAAGAACCGATTTCGCCTGCCCAAGCAAAGCGATGAAAGTATAAGTAACTTAGTCATTAAAAGAGATCGTCATTTCGAGTGGAGCGCAGCGCAGTCGAGAAATCTATTTCAATGGATCTCTCTCCCGATTTAACGTCGGGACGATGCTCGAGTCGAAATGACAGCCACTCTTAAAGCGGAAGAAAAACACCTGGATGTCAGACAATCAAAATCATTACGACGTATTAATTATCGGTGCTGGCCCAATAGGGATGGCTTGTGCAATAGAGGCGCAAAAAGCGAACTTAAGCTACGTAATTGTAGAGAAAGGTGCTTTAGTGAACAGTTTGTTCAATTATCCTGTATTTATGACCTTCTTTTCTACTTCTCAAAAGTTAGAAATTGGAGGGGTTCCTTTCGTAACCATCAGTCCGAAACCTAACCGAAATGAAGCGGTTGAGTATTACCGTCGTGTGGCCGAAAAATTTGATTTAAATATCCATCTCTTTGAGAGCGTAAAACAGGTTGTTAAAAATGATCAGAATATTTTCGAAATCAGTACCTCGAAAACCGATTATACTGCCAATAATGTAATTGTGGCTACAGGTTTTTATGATGTTCCTTTATTGATGAATGCTCCTGGAGAGGATTTACCAAAAGTAACGCATTATTATAAAGATCCGCATTTATATGCCTTTCAGAATGTAGTGGTGGTTGGTGCCAATAACTCGGGCGTAGATGCTGCTTTAGAAACGTATCGGAAAGGTGCAAATGTAACCATGGTTGTTCGTAGTAACGATCTTGGTCCTCATGTTAAATATTGGGTGCGCCCGGATATCCGGAACAGGATTAAAGAGGGAGAAGTTAAAGCACTTTTCAATTCCGAATTGCTTGAAATAAGAGAAGGTGAAGTAGATATTAAAACACCTGAAGGAATAAAAACCATACCGAACGATTTTGTAATTGCGATGACGGGTTATCAACCGGATTTTGGGATGCTGAGGAAATTTGGCATCGAATTGCCTGAAACGCTTTGTCCGGTTTACAACGAAGAAACGATGGAAACCAATGTGAAAGGTTTGTATCTGGCGGGTGTAGTTTGCGGTGGATTGGATACACACAAACTTTTTATCGAAAATTCTAGGGTACACGCCGAAATGATTGTGAAGAATATCCTGAGTTAAATTTCTTACGAAGTTTGGCCAGGGGATAAGCGATAGAATAACTTCGTAAGTCTTACACCCGAGTTAAAACTTCCGAAGTCTTCTGCGCGCTAAGCTTTTAGACTTCTGAAGTTAATTGGTTATTTTTTGATCTTCCCCATCTATAGGTTACAGATAGCATCATAGATACTACTATAATTTGAAGTATAAGTACAGCTTTAGATACGATCGTTAAAATAATGAAGTTTTGTTCATATTGATTGATTTTTGGTTGCATGGATAATGGCGGGTAAACTGTCCAGCTGTTAATATTGTGATATGGATTAAAGAAAGGCAAAAGTTGTACTGCTATGGACGCTAGCAGGATTAAAATAAAACCTAAAAAGAAAATAAATGAGCGCTGAATTTTTCTGCGAAATGAGTGTTTAAGTTCCTTGAAAAAATAAACAAAAAAAGAAATGATTACAAAAAACGAAATCAAGAAATGTCGGCTTTGTATAACGAAATAAGTGTCGTGCAGATTTAGATCGATAGAGTCGCTGAAGATTGTTTTCCCGAATATGGCAAAACCTATAATTATTGTAAATATCGTACAGCTTAAAATCCATAAGATTTCCTGCAATAATGGTTTGTTTTTCATAATGAGCGAGATTTAGATTTGTTTAATAAATATACATATTAGCCGTCATGCTGAACTTGTTTCAGCATCTTTCCTGCAAAATAGACTCTGAAATAAATTTACTGCGTAGCTTTCCGCTGCGCTACAGGTCAAGGTGACGATCCTCCTGATAAAACTAAATCAATGAACCGGTACTTTCAAAGTACTTTCCACAAAACTTTCAATAGCCGCATTTACAGTCGGTAAGTCCTTCGAAGTAATATACGATCCCATCACATGGTTTCCAGCATTGGGTATGGCCTGCTTTCTTTTTAAAGCGTTCGGTGTACCCAATTCATCGAACATTTTCAGCATAGCATCTACACGCACTACAGGATCTTGCTCAAGTTCATTTTTGTAATAATAGAGCATTAAAACAGGTTGTTTTACTTTTTGGAAAGTCGTTTTTACCATACTGCTCTCAATAAACTCTTCCAGCTCAACCAGAGATTCTAGGCGGTAATTGGTGTACCAGTATTTTTTATATTCATCAGTACGATCGTCTACTTTGCGTTCATCGCCACCCACCACTTTTCGGGCAATCTGTAAGCCCCAGGGGTTGTTCAGGAGCCATGCATTTTTATCGTTAATGGCTACATTTGGCGACAATAAAATCAAGCTGTTAATTTCAGGATAGGTTGCCGCTAGTTTTAAAGCGACAGTTCCACCGGTAGAAGTGCCTACTAAAATTACTTTTTTGCCCAGTTTTTTGCCGATGGCATAAGCCTGTTTACTGGTTTCCCAAAGACGGTCGGCGGTAAAATATTGCATGGGTGCAAGTGTATCAATGCCGTGATCGGCCAAACGAGCCAGATATAAATTGGCATTTAGTTCTTTTGCTAAATTTAGGTAAACGGGGTTTCCTTCTGTTTTTGATGCCGAGAAACCATGGAGGTAAACAATGGCATACTCGGTTTGCTTGTGGAGGGGATCGGCCCAGATGATTTCGGCTTCGTTACCCGGTTTTATTTTGTGCATCGATTCTATGCTGGCCACATAACGGTCTAAATCTTCCAGATCGGGAACCTGTGTGAGTTCTTTGTTATAAACTGGCTTTTTGGGTTTTGGCCCCAATAAGTAGCCTGCAACAATTAATGCCGAAAGGCCAATAAGTACTTTGTAGCGTTTTTTCATCTATGGCTCAGCTAATATTAGTTTAAATGTAAAATTTGAAATCAAATAAAGCTAATCTTTTTGAGGAATTAGTTGTGGTTTTGAGTGGTTATTGCCCGCACTAACCCATAATGTTAAACCTGATCGCGCTAAATGGCCCACAGCCCGAAGCATGAGGGCGAGGACTACGGGCAATAGCAGGAGCAAAAGATGTTAAAGATTAAGCTGTTGCTTTTCAAATCCTTAATAATACGATTGCACATTACCTTTTTATGGGAAATTAGCTTAAGTTTGCAATCAAAATTTTTCGACTTAATGCCGGGAATCGAACAGATAAAAACACCTATTGCTGCTGATATTAAAGCGTTTGAAAAAACCTTTAAAGAATCTATGCATAGCGACGCACCGTTGCTGGATAGGATTACCCATTATATTGTAAAGCAAAAAGGCAAACAAATGCGGCCGATGTTCGTATTTTTTGCGGCTAAACTATGCGGTGGCATTACCGAATCAACCCATCGTGGAGCTGCTTTAGTAGAGCTTTTACATACGGCTACCTTGGTGCATGATGATGTGGTAGACAATGCTTACGAGCGACGTGGTTTTTTCTCTATCAATGCTTTATGGAAAAACAAGATTGCCGTTTTGGTTGGCGATTACCTGTTGGCTAAAGGATTGTTGCTGTCGGTAAACAATAACGAACACCGTTTGTTACAAATTGTATCGGAAGCGGTGAAACAGATGAGCGAGGGTGAACTGTTGCAGGTAGAAAAGGTGCGGAGGATGGATATTTCGGAAGATTTATATTTTGATGTGATCCGACAGAAAACCGCTTCTTTAATTGCTTCTTGTTGTGCTGCGGGTGCTGCTTCGGCAGGTGCTGATGATGAAACGATAGAAAAAATGCGTTTGTTCGGCGAAAAAGTAGGAATTGCCTTTCAGATTAAAGACGATACCTTCGATTTTGGGACAGATGATGTGGGCAAACCTTTAGGCATTGATATTAAAGAGAAGAAAGTAACCTTACCTTTAATTTATGCGCTGAATAAAGCCGAAAAAACCGAACGTAAAAAAATAATTAACCTGGTGAAAAACCACCAGGATGATCCGGTTAAAATTCAGCAGATCATTGATTTCGTAAATGCCCATGAAGGGGTGTATTATGCCAATCAGAAAATGCTGGAGTACCAGAAAGAAGCATTTGATCTTTTGCACAGTTTTGAGGCAGGCGAAGCACGAACTGGTTTAGAACAACTTGTACTTTACACCACTGAACGTAAAAAATAATGGGTAACGAATTACTTTTTAGCTTAGGTTTTCTTCTTTTTATTGTGCTGATTCTTGCCTTAGACCTTGGTCTGTTTAGTCGGAAAGAGCATGTGGTGAGCTTAAAACAAGCTGGGGTAATGAGTTTGATTATGGTGGCTTTGGCTATCTGTTTTTACTTTATCCTGTTAACCGAAGGGCACCAGCTTCATGGAATAAAGGACTTTGCTCATCTCAAAGAAATTGTAATTAGCCATCAGCATCATATTAAGCTGGTTCCTGATGATTTTGAAGGGAGTTTGGCGATTTATAGACAAAACCTCGGCTTAGAGTTTTTAACAGGTTATGTAATTGAATATGCCCTTTCTGTAGATAATATCTTTGTAATTGTACTCGTTTTTTCTGCCTTTGCCGTTGAAGAAAAATATTATCACCGTGTATTGTTCTGGGGTATTTTGGGTGCCATTATTATGCGTTTCATCTTCATTTTTGTTGGTGCAGCATTAATTGCAAAATTTGCCTGGATACTCTATTTGTTTGGCGCTTTCCTTGTTTTTACCGGGGTAAAAATGTTCTTTAGCAAAGATGAAGATGATAAGATTGATCCGGAAAATCATCCTGTGGTTAAATGGGCCTCGAAAATATTTTCTATTCATCCAAAGTACGAGGGCAAAAAATTCTTCGTAAAAATTAACCATAAAACACTGGTGACACCTTTATTTTTGGTACTGCTGATTGTTGAGTTTACCGATCTTTTATTCGCTGTCGATTCTATCCCTGCTATTTTTGCGGTAACAAAAGATCCCTACATTGTATTTTTCTCTAATATTTTTGCCATCATGGGTTTACGTTCCATGTTCTTCCTGTTGGTGAATATTATCCATAAATTCCACTATTTAAAAACCGGATTAGCCGTATTATTGGCATTTATCGGGATAAAAATGCTGGGACATACTTATCTGGAGAAATGGGGTTTCACTACTGAGCATTCGCTTATCATCATATTGAGTATCTTAGTGATGAGTATTGTAGCTTCATTGGTGTTTCCTAAGAAAAAGGCGCATGTACAGCCTTAAAATATTTTTGACCACCTACGCCAGCTGCGATTTTTGTCATTCTGAGCGCAGCGAAGAATCTTCGGCAGCAACGGCCAGGTGTATCTAGGTTGCAGATGCTTCGTGCCTCAGCATGACAACATGGTGTAGGTAGCTGGTTTTAAAGCAAAATATACGTTACAGCTGGCAATATCTAGCTAAAATTTGTACTTTCAGCAACTAAACTGTTATTCCTAATGAAATATCTTTTCGCTGCAGCGCTTCTTTATACCACTTTATTTGTAAATGCCCAGGATAAATTCGGTGATGTTTTTGCCAAAATCAATGCTGATGTACAGCAAAATTCAAAAGCTTATCAAACACTTAAATATGAAACCGAAACTATCGGTCATCGTTTAACAGGTTCTACAAACGGCGCAAAAGCAGAACAGTATGCTTTCGATTTATTAAAATCTTACGGTTGTGAAGTGAAGTTTCAACCTTTCGAAGTAGAAAGCTGGGCAAGAAAAACAATCAGTGTGGAAATTGGTGCTGATAAAAACAGTCTGACGAAAATGAAGGCTGTTACTTTAGCACATTCGCCAGTTAGTGCAAACGTTACTGGTGAGATAGCAGATGCAGGTAATGGATTGGAGGCAGATTATCAAGGCAGTCCGGAGAAGTTTAAAGGTAAAATTGCATTGATTTATCTTGGTGTATTACCAGGCTCTCCGGCTGGGACAAAGTCATTACACCGCTCAGAAAAGACGGCCATTGCCACAAAATATGGCGCAATTGGGGTAATTATTATTAATACGGTAAAAGGTGGCGTGCTTTTAACCGGAACAGCTTCGGTAACGGGTAAATTAATTTCTATTCCTGCTATTTGTATTGGATTAGAAGATGGTACAGCTTTAAAGGAAAAAATTAAATCACAACCGCAGATTGCACATATCGCCATGACTAATTTCTCTGGTTTAATCAAAGCGAGAAACGTAGTTGCTACTTTTAAAGGAACTGAATGGCCTAAGGATAAAATTGTAGTGGGTGGACATTTAGATAGCTGGGACTTAGCAACCGGTGCAATCGACAATGGAATTGGTTCTTTTGCTATTATGGATATGGCACGTACCTTTAAAAAACTGAATTTAAAAACCAAACGTACCGTAGAGTTTGTATTGTTTATGGGCGAGGAGCAAGGTTTATTGGGATCTAAAGCATACATCGATCAGGCTAAGAAAGACAAAACATTAAGCCAGGTTAAGTTTATGTTGAATTACGACATGACCAACGATCCGAAAGGTTTTTCTACTTCAAGAGCAGAAATGAAAGATTTGTTTACGGCCTGGGGAGCTGATATTGTAAAAATTGATACTGGTTTCAAAAATCTGTTTAATGCTGGCGCTGGTTTGCATAGCGATCATCAACCGTTTATGCTAGAAGGTATTCCTACTGGCGGTGGTTTTGGTGGTAAATTGCCAAACAATTCTGGTCCATTTTATCACTCAGATGGCGATAGTTTTAAACTGGTTGATGAGCAGGAACTTAAAAATACAGTACGTTACAGCGCCATGTTAACTTACGCTTTAGCCAGTACACCGAAAATTCCTGTTGGTGTTCAGGGCGAAGAAGAATTAAGGGCTTTCTTAGAATCTCAGAACCTAAAGGAGCCTTTGAGTATTGCCGGTGAATGGAGGTGGAAGTAATTTCATAGATTTTCTTGCCTCTTTCCTTACGGATTGATTACACTGATGTTGCCTGCGGGTTGATTACACAGATGTAGGGATTACACAGATTTTTATGTGGTTAATTCCCGTAAGATAATTCGTCATTTCGACCGCAGTGTTCCAAAGGAACTCCTTCGGAGGAGAACCCGAAGGCTCTGCGAAGCAAAATCTTTGTGAGAACTGCCTTAAAAGATTTCTCGACTTCGCTGATCTGCGCTCGAAATGACGGAAATAACTCATCCAAAGAGCCGTTTTTTCGACTGAAAATCAGCAATTTAAGTATTTGTTTTTATTTACTTATGGCATGCATGCTTGTTTCACAGGTTTCATCGGTAATGGAATGGGAAATCTTTCTTTGTTTTAGCGCTCGTTTTTAACCATTGCTAAATCGCTTTACAGCCAAAACCACTTAAATGTTACACACCTGTCTTTTAGCGAGCGTGAGCAATAAATTGAAGGTTAATTCGATGTTAATGTGTTGTGATTTTTATTCCTATAAGTGTTAAATCTGGGCTTTGTTTTTGACTGTGTGGTTGTTAATCATATATTTGTTTTAGTCCCAAACAAAAAATCTGAGTAAAAATGAACAGAAAACGGAACAAAACAACCGTAATTTTTGTAAATAATAATCAAAGTTCAAGCAAGCCCATCCAAGTTCCAACAGGATACATTGTACATTGGAAAAAGTATATTTTAAGCGTTTTAGGATTATTCTTAATACTTATATCCAGCATATTTTACCTGATCCGTAGTAATTCGAGTGTAGAATTAGCCAAGAGTAAACTTGAACTGGCGCTTTTAAAAAGTAAAGACAAACTATCTGTTATCGATACTTCTTCCCTAAAAAAGCATTACCAATCAATCGATAAAAAACTGCTTACCATCAATAAATACCTAAAAGCGAGAGGATTAAAGCCGATTTTAACGGGCAATGAAGGCGGAGAACAAAGCGATGATATTTTATCGGCTGAAGAGATCGGCGAGTTTTACGACAACTACCTGAGTAAAATTGCCTATAACGTGGCCTATACGCCTATGGGTTATCCACATTTAGGTACAATCACATCCGGATATGGGCATCGCGAAAATCCTTTTAGTGGTGAAAATGTGGAGACACATAAAGGACTCGATATCAGGGCCAATTATGGCGACATTGTTAAATGTACAGCGAACGGTAAGGTGATTTTTGCTGGAAGGCGTGGTGGTTATGGCAATTGCATCGTAATTAAACATGGTAATGGTTTTGAAACCTACTATGGTCACCTTTCTAAAATTTTGGTAAGGGTAGATGAGGATGTGATTGCTGGCAATAACATTGGCAAAGCGGGCTCAACCGGGCGGTCAACCGGGCCACATTTACATTATGAAGTGCATAAAAATGGTAAAGTTATAAATCCAAGATCCTTTTTAACCTTATAAGAAACATGTTCAAGAAAAACAATCAGATTAAAGACTTAAATCAACAGGAAATTTCTACGCTAATTGGCCTCGGATTTACCATTACCGGCGAGCTAAAAGGGAAAGCAGTAGTGAGGATCGATGGAACTGTAATCGGGAACGTAAATGTTGAAGGCGGCATTGTTTTAGGTGAAAAAGGGATGATTAAAGGCGACATTCAAACAGGTTCGGCCATTATTTATGGAACGGTTAACGGAAATGTAAAAACCCAAAACCTCGAAATAAAAAAGACAGGTAAAGTTAATGGCGACATTAAAACAGAGGCGATTGAAATTGAACTGGGTGCACAATACAATGGAAAACTCGAAATGCACCAATCAGGCAAAACAGAAGATAAAGTGGCCATAAAAGCGTAGGCCTCATCTATTGGTTGGTGTCTCACCAACCAACATAATCCAACTCAGCATTAACCACTAATATAGCTTTCCAATTGCGAAATGGTCTGTTTTTGATCTGCAATGATAAACTTTACCACATCACCGATTGAAACCATTCCTTTTACTTCGTCGTTTTCTACAACAGGTAAATGGCGGATGTGTTTGTCGGTCATCAGCTCCATGCAATAATCGATACTGTCACTTAAGTTAATGGTGATCGGACTGGCCGTCATTGTCTCTTTAATCAAAGTATCTTTTGATGATTTACCCTGAAGGATGATTTTTCGGGCATAATCGCGTTCCGTAAAAATGCCATGTAGCCGATCGTTTTCCATGACCAATACTGCGCTGATGTTCTTTTCTGTCATTACTTTTAAGGCATCTAAAACAGAAATATTTTCTGATACCGAGATAATCCGTACCTGTTTGGTATCTAACAAGTGTTTTACGCTTTTCATAAAACTTAATTTGGTTATAACAATTTAAGAAATAATTAGCTGTAAATCAAAGTTTTATTTTAGGTTGCTCTCAGCTTTACAAACACAGCACAGTTTTAGGTAATCTAAACCTGAGAGGAACGACAGCTCCCAATTGAAAATTGGGACTATAGTGATGGATGTGGCGGAATCAAGCTATGAGTTGCTGGTTTTGCTTAAATATAATTGGCACTTAAAATATTAATAAGTTGCTTGACCTTAGAAAGACCGTTTGCCACCTTAGTGAATGAACTTAGACCAACCAGAAAGAGCAGTCCACTAATAATTTTAAAATAAAAGTATAAAATAGTTTACTTTATTCTTTGTTAAGTAAACTATTGTTTACCTTTGGATATGTTTTTAAATAAATATAGGAGAAATGAAATGGAGCGAGCTTAAACGCAAATTGAAGAATGAGGGGTTTGTCTTCTTAAGAGAAGCGAAAGGTAGCCACGAGGTTTGGCACCACCCAGATAGACCAAACAGTGAAATGATCCTCACTAGCCACAATTCCAAAGAAGTCGGCACAGGTCTAGCACAGAAACTACTAAAAAAAGCAGGGTTGAAATAACTCTGCTTTATAAAGGTTCTTTATTCACCTTAAGGTAAAGCGCTGACAACGATATGTCAATAAATTAACGCTTAGTTCGATAAACTGTAACTCTTAAATACCACAAAATGTCAAAGATCGAATTCATTGTAGAAAAGACTGCATCCGGTTTTTCTGCATATGCATCAGATGAAGATTTGCCAATCGGCACTTCTGGTAATGATGTATCCGAATTAAACAGAAACATTGTAGACGCATATAATTCATATGCTGAAATCAGAGGACTAAAGGAATTGTCGATTGATGATATATCAATTCGGCTCGATGTAAAACAATTCTTTGATTACTACAAAATTATTAACGCCAGTGCATTAGGTTCTAAGATTGGGATGGACAAAACACTGATATCCCAATATGCTAATGGACATAAAATACCTGGGCCAAAACAAGTTGAAAAAATAATGAAAGGAATTAAACAACTAGGTCAAGAACTTGCTTCATTAAATCTCTCCATCACATAATTATATTTATTTCATAACATCAAAATAGCCTTTGCATTATGCGAAGGCTTTTTGCTTTTTATCTAGTTTGCAGTTAGTCTATATTAAAGTTAACTGGAAATGTTATTAATTCCAATATCTATATTTTAATCTTGCGGGTGTATGTTTAGATAGGTTTAATTTATAGTAAGCTTCGACAGCCATCAAAATGTTTTTTAATTCATTAAGTAATGTTTTAAGATCAAATGGTGTAGAGTTATGGCCTTGGTTGTAGATGTTCACATCTCTCTCGTAACGTAGATCACCACTAAAGAACATAAATGATTTTTCATCCATTTCAGAGGGGTCGACGATTTGATAATGCTGATTAAAAAGTAAACATTTTTTTTGAATTTGGTCTGGGAAATACGGGTGGTTAATTAGCTGCCCAAGGAACATGAACTTTTCATAAAGGTCTTTGCTGAGATATACTTGCCAATTTTCATGCTGATTAAGTATCGGCATCCTTTTAAACATTTCGACTGCATCCGAGCTGAAATTTGAACTAGCTGAACCATTCTCAAATAAAACTCCCAGTTTAAAGCTAAAAAGTTGCCCAACAAAGTCAATAACAAGTTGCTGTTCTTTAGCTTTAAAGCTGGTAGCGAAACCAAATCTATCGTAAATTCTGTAGGCTAGCCAAAGCGTTATAATTGTTGCTAAAAGGGAAAACCCAGCAATTAGGTTTGATAAATCTTGAGCGCTCATTTGATTTTTAATTTTTGGTACGCAAGATATAAAAAACTGAGGGCTTTTGAACACTATTTTACAATCTGTAAACCTGCTTGTACTTTTAATTATTTGGCTTTCACAAAGGGATGTGGTAACTTTGCATTTCATTTTAAAACAAATAATTATGTCATCAGTAGAGACTTCTTATATCCCTTACAAAGTTAAGGACATTTCACTGGCAGAATGGGGCCGTAAAGAAATCGGATTAGCCGAAGCAGAAATGCCAGGTTTAATGAGTTTACGTAAAGAATTCGGTCCAACACAACCGTTAAAAGGTGCACGTATTGCAGGCTGTCTGCACATGACCATCCAAACGGCTGTATTAATCGAAACATTAACTGCACTGGGTGCTGAAGTTACCTGGTCATCTTGCAATATTTTCTCAACTCAGGATCACGCTGCTGCTGCAATTGCTGCTGCTGGTATTCAGGTTTATGCCTGGAAAGGTTTAAACGAAGAAGAATTCGATTGGTGTATTGAGCAAACTTTACACTTCGGTCCGGAGCAACAACCATTAAACATGATTTTGGATGATGGTGGCGATTTAACCAATATGGTTTTTGACAAATATCCTGAGCTAATTGCAGCGATTAAAGGTTTGTCAGAAGAAACTACAACTGGTGTTCACCGTTTGTACGAAAGAATGAAAAACGGAACATTGCACTTACCTGCAATTAACGTTAACGATTCGGTTACTAAATCTAAATTCGATAACAAATACGGATGTCGTGAGTCATTGGTTGATGCGATCCGTCGTGCTACTGATGTAATGATGGCTGGTAAAGTTGCTGTTGTTTGTGGTTATGGCGATGTGGGTAAAGGTTCTGCAGAATCGTTAAGCTCGCAAGGTGTACGTGTTATTGTTACTGAAATTGATCCGATCTGTGCTTTACAGGCTGCAATGGAAGGTTACGAAGTTAAAAAATTAGCTACTGCAATTAAAGAAGCTGATATCGTAGTAACCACTACTGGTAACTGTGATATCGTTCGCGAGCAACATTTCAGAGCATTAAAAGATAAAGCGATTGTTTGTAACATCGGTCACTTCGATAACGAAATCGACATGGCTTGGTTAAACGGCAATTATGGCGATACCAAAGTGGAGATTAAACCTCAGGTTGATAAATATACCATTGATGGTAAAGATGTAATCATCCTGGCCGAAGGTCGTTTGGTTAACTTAGGCTGTGCAACTGGTCACCCAAGTTTTGTAATGAGTAACTCATTTACCAACCAAACTTTAGCTCAATTAGAGCTTTGGACCAATACTGGGGCTTACGAAAACAAGGTTTATACTTTGCCTAAACATTTAGATGAAAAAGTTGCCCGTTTACACTTAGAAAAAATCGGTGTAGAATTAGATGTTCTGGATCAACACCAGGCTGATTATATCGGCGTACCGGTAGAAGGTCCGTTCAAAGCAGATACATATAGGTACTAGTCCTTAGTCTTCAGTCGAGAGTCTGGAGTCGATATGATTAAGAGGGATGTGCAAATTGCATATCCCTTTTTTATTCCCCTCTCCCAGAGGGGTGTCCGCAGGACGGGGTGTTTCTAATGAGCAGACGATTTTTTGAAATATGTTGAAAACGTACGTTCAGTACTCTTGGCAGACATCAGTCCTGCTGTACACTTTATCCCGATGGAAGAATCGGGATCCGTTCCCATCAGGTTTATTTTACAAAGAATTGTGGTTCTTTTGCCCTTGAAAACTTACATTTGAAAAAAATGTATCTTAATGAAATATTTACTCTCCATATTAATTTTATTTGCTGGTTTTGTTGTACGTGCACAGGTTAAAGTAGAAAACGATCATCTTTTTGGGAAAGAATGTTTTTACATGCAAAGTGTCCCATCAGAAGGGAATATTAATGGAGTGCTATTTTTGGTGCCTGGTTTTTTAGAAAGTCCAACAGCAGTAACGGCTCAATCAACAATTGTACAAGAAGCCAATAAACATGGTTTAGCGGTTGTAATGGTTAATCTTACGCCCAACAATGAAAGTTTTCCAATTGATAAAAAGAGCATCAATACGTTAGGTGAAATGATTGCCGATTTTTATCGTAAAAATAAACTTCAACCAGCAATTGATCTTTATCTTGGTGGTTTTTCTATTGGTGGTACAACAGCGTTAAAGTTTTATTCAGAGAAAAATAAGGGTATAAAGATCCGTAAGGTTTTCGCTATAGATCCCCCGCTAGATATGGTTAGATTAAGGAAATCGTTACTAAAAGGGCGGGAAAAAAGTTTTGTGGTTAAATTAGATACTTTAAATAGCGAACATAAGCAACAAGAACAAAGTTTAAAAGAGTTGTCAGTTTACAATCCCGATTATACAGCACTAAATATGTTGCCAGACTATCGATCAACTGCTTTAAGGATTTATAGTGAACCAGATATTTTATGGTGGATAAACAATAGGAGCATGGATCTGTCGGATATGAACGTAACAGATTGTGCGGGTTACATCAATAAATTAAAACAAAAATCGCAAGATAATAAAGTAGAACTCGTTTTGACTAAAGATAGAGGATTAAGAAATAATACACAAAAACATCCGCATTCCTGGAGTATAGCGGAACCAGTGGATTTAATCACTTGGTTGTTGGCAAAATAAAGTTAATATTGAATTAAGAAAGTAAATTATTATGAAGGCAATTATTATAACATTATGCATTGGTTTTTTTGGTTTTGTAGCAAATGCCCAAACTGCACCTCAAAAAACTGCGACAGCAAAAGTAATCACCAAACAAACAGTAGATATTGCTTGCGGCGAATGCCAGTTTAAAATGAAAGGTAAAGATTGCGAGTTAGCAGTGAAAATAGATGGTAAATCTTATTTTGTTGATGGAAAAGGTATTGATGATTTTGGCGATGCCCATGGCGAACATGGTTTTTGCAACGCCGTAAGCAAAGCGGAAGTTACTGGCGAAATCGTGAACAACCGCTTTAAGGCGAAAGAAATAAAGTTATTGCCGGTTAAGAAATAGTTTTACCGCAAAGAAGGCAAAGTTTTTCGCAAAGCGGCGCTAAGGATGATTTAAAACTATCTGAACCCAGCTTTGTGTTCTTTGTGCCTTTTCTCTGTGCGCTTTGCGGTTAAAAATTAGGTTATTCAAATTCCTTTTCCAAGCCTTCTCTTAAATCAAAAAGCAGCCATTGTTTGCTTTTCACATCTGCCTGTCTGGTTTTTAATAACTGGATGAAATCTTTCACCCCGATTTCTTCATTCCCGTTGCCGTGGATCAATACAATACTGCCCGCATTCGGCTGTTGTCCTTTTGCCAGCCAGGCATCACTTCCAATAGGAATTAATCCGTAGGCTTCAATTTTTTCGACAATGGTCTTATCCGATATCAAACCGGGGAAACGGAAAAATACAGATGGCGTTAAACCATTTTTGAGCATCAGTTTTTCATTCTCCAATACCTCGACATCTAAATTGGTTCCGGGTGCCAATAAAAAGTTTTCAGCTAAGGGTAACTTATTCACTTCGTGGTTGTAGGTATGGTTTACCCAGGTAATATTCAGTTCCTTTTTCTCTACCAGACTTTTCAGCCAGTTCAAGTCATCCAGATGTTTCAGCATCCATTTACCAGAAACAGAAATCGCGAGTGGGGCAGGCTGTTCTGTCTTTTTAAATTCATCGAAAACAGATTGAAAAATAATCCTGTCTAAAGCCTTGTGCGATGGACAAAGATCGATCGTTAAGGTAATCCCCTTTTCGTTCGGGATGGCATGATCTATCCCTGCATTTTGAAGCTGTAGATCTTTAGCAGCCGCGGCTTCTATTGATTTAATATAGACTGTGTTTTTGAAAATCGCTAATACATTTTGAAATTGTAAGCTGCTTGCAGTATAATTACTGGCCAGATCTATTTTAGTGTCTAAAGTCTCTGGATTTACCAACAGTAAATATTTTTGATTATTTGCAGAAAAACTTCTAATTGCAATCAGCTTTTCGTTATCGCGGGCGGCTGTAGCAAAGTTTACCTTGTAGCGTTTAATATCATCAAAATTTTGTGCAAAAACTTTAATACTAAAAAAGCAAATGGAAAAAATAATGAGAAGCAAAGATTTAGATAACGTCATATTTCCTTATTTAAAATCTTTCTAATTTAAGCCAAATCCATTATCTTTACAAACATCGCCATGAACAAAGAAAAAGTAAAATTATGGTTTAAGCGGGTGGGGCTGATTGGGTTTTTATTCTTCCTGATTAAAGGATTGATATGGCTTGTAGTGTTCTATTTTATTGGCAAAAACGTTACTTAAATTGGTTCGTTTGTTCACTGGCACTGGATCAGGTCCCAAGGTATTAGCTTTGATAATACAACCCAACGGTTCTGCGGATTCAGTTTTCTTTCAAAGGGGCTCTCGAAACCTGATAAGGTCAACTGAGTTGGACTAACATATTGAGGTGATGATGCACGCTTTTTTGAAGGTATTGCCATTTTTTCATGCATTAAGTTCTTTAAATATAAGCATAAACAGCTAATAATCAATGTTAGTAGAGTTTTTCAGCAGATCCTAGCTATAGAGTCTCCGTGCTCCTCTGTGTAAAACTCGATGCACTCGGTGGTAAAAACTTAGCGCTCTTCGCAGTGAAACAAAAAAAGCCCAGACCAATGCCTGAGCTTTAATTTTTCCGAGACGGAAATAATTATTTCTTAGCTACCAATTTAACAGCTAATTCAAAGTTATCATCGATTGCTTTGTCGCCAATGCTATCGAAGAATGATTTAGAACCGTATTTGATGTCATATTTAGTTCTGTCAACAACGATTTTACCTGCTAAAGCCGAAGCTGTACCATCTGCATTAACCGTTACAGTTGCAGGGAAGCTTAATGGTTTAGTAATACCTTTGATGGTTAAATTACCTGATACAGTTACGTTTGATCCTGAACCAGCAACTTTAGTAATTACGAAAGTTGAAGTTGGGAATTTATTTGTACCGAAGAAATCGTCTGCTTTTAAGTGACCTTCTAATTTAGCGCTTCCATCAGCATCTTTAATTGAAGTCATATCGATAACAAAAGTACCGCCAGTTACATTTTTACCGTTAACAGCTAAGCTACCTGATTGTAAAGCGATTGTTCCATTGTGCGAACCTGTTACTTTTTTACCAACCCAAGTAATGGTTGATTTTGCTGCATCTACAGTATAAGTTACTGGTTTAGTAGGGTTTTTAAAAGCTGACAATGCTACAACTGCCACTAATAAAAAAATTGAGCTAATTTTTAATTTCATTTTCTGGTTTTTTATAATTTGATACAAATATAGATTAACTCCCGATCTCTTGTTATTGACCTATGTTAAGTTTTTTCAAAAATAATCGGATTTATTTAAAATCATTCTATTGACTGTAGAAATATAGCAATGGTTTAATTTGTTTACTTTTTAATGTGAATATAGAAAGGTAGAAGGCGGAAGGTTTAAAGTAGAGGGTTTCTGTGCTAAAACCTAGAAAGGCAAAAGGCATAAGATGGAAAGTTCCAACCCTTAAATATTATCTCTTTCTCCAGCTAACCAATAGCTCCCCTGCTTCCACATCCAAAAATGTTGCTACATCAAACAATCTTTTAATTGAAGGCTGGGCGGTATTTGTGCACCAGCTAGAAACCGTTTCCGGTGCAACTTTTAATGCATCAGCCAAATCTTTATTGGTTATCCCTTTCTCAGCTAAGGCGGCCTTTATTCGATTATAATTGGGTTTACTCATAATTAATAGATAACTCAAATATAATATTAAAAAAAATAATGCTAAAACACATAAAAAAGATGTTTTACATTATTAAAATAATTTAATATTTAATTTTATTGACTAATTATATTATTTTTAATATCTTTATATAAACTTAGAAGATAGATTATCATGTAAATGATATGAAAAAAGTTATCGCAAATCTTAACTTTCAGCCAAATTCTTTAACCGAAAGGGAGCTTGAAGATCCAAAAATTGTCTTATTGGACTTTTTTGAAAATCATCCCATACACGAAATAAGAGAAACTGTATGGGAGCTTTATAAGGCTTGGGTAAATCATATGTCAGAATTTACTGATGGCAAATCAAATGCAGATATGTTATTCTTTTATACCCAACTTATCGATTTTCTTAATGCCAGTTATCTATAGTTGCAAAAGAATTAACAGTTTTGGTTTTACCTACAACCCCTCCTTTATAAACCTGACAGTAGCGAAAATCCTTTTTGTTTTGCTGCAACCTTGAATATACCGTAATGCTGAGGCACGAAGCATTCTGCAGCCTATGAAACAGATGCTTCGTGCCTCAGCATGACAGGCGCTACAAAAAGATTGAAGCAAATGGCAGGGCTGCACTCCCCTATGAAAACCTAACATTCATTTCCAATTAAAGGTGTAGGGTAAAAGGCTTAAGGTGGAAGGCTCCATGCTATTCTTTTAAATGCTCTTCTCCCCCGTAAACTAAAAAAGGTTTAAGATTTTTTGCCGCATGCCTTACGCACCCTGCATAAAACCTTAAACCTTCTGCCTTATAGCTTAAACCTTACTAAGGAACGATCTCTTCTAAGTAGCTCTCAATCGGCGGGCAAGCACAGATTAATGCCCTATCACCATGACTATCGTTAACACGACCAACTGAAGGCCAGAACTTACGCTCTAACACATAAGGAAGCGGGAACGCAGCTGTTTGACGGCTATAAGCATGATCCCATTCGTTAGCGGTAATTACCGAAACCGTATGAGGTGCATTTTTTAATGGGTTATCAACTTTATCTAAAGTGCCGTTTTCTACAGCGGTAATTTCGTTTTTAATCGCGATTAAGGCATCACAGAAGCGGTCTAACTCGTGTTTAGGCTCTGATTCGGTAGGCTCAACCATTAAAGTTCCTGCAACCGGGAACGAAACCGTTGGTGCGTGGAAACCATAATCCATTAAACGTTTAGCGATATCGGTCACTTCGATTCCGAAAGCTTTGAACGAACGGCAATCTAAAATCATCTCGTGTGCACAACGGCCCTGAGCGCCTGAATAAAGCACAGGATAGTGTTGCTCTAAACGCGCTTTCATATAGTTTGCGTTTAAAATAGCATATTTGGTAGCGTTGGTTAATCCTTCAGCACCCATCATCGCAATATAAGCGTGAGAGATAATCAAAATCGAAGCCGAGCCCCATGGCGCAGATGAAACTGCAGAAATTGATTTTCCTTTATCGATATCAACCACGGCATGACCTGGAAGATAAGGAACCAGGTGTTTCGCCACACCGATTGGGCCCATACCTGGACCGCCGCCACCGTGAGGAATACAGAAAGTTTTGTGTAAGTTTAAGTGACAAACATCGGCACCAATATTGGCTGGACTTGTTAAACCAACCTGAGCATTCATATTAGCACCATCCATATATACCTGTCCGCCATTAGCGTGGATGGTTTCGCAGATTTCGATAATGCTTTCTTCAAACACACCGTGAGTAGATGGATAAGTTACCATCAAACACGATAGGTTGTCTTTGTGTAATTCTGCTTTTGCTTTTAAATCTTCAACATCGATGTTACCGTTTTCTAAAGATTTTACTACAACAATTTTCATATCGGCCATTGCAGCAGAAGCAGGGTTTGTTCCGTGTGCCGAAGCGGGAATTAACGCAACATTACGGTGGAAATCGCCTCTATCGTGGTGATAAGCGCGGATAACCATTAAACCTGCATATTCGCCCTGAGCGCCAGCGTTTGGCTGTAAACTCATTGCGGCAAATCCGGTAATTTCACTTAACCATTTATCCAGTTCATTAAAAACCGAATAGTAACCTAATACCTGATCGGCAGGTGCAAATGGATGGATGCGACCAAAGTGAGACCAGGTAACCGGAATCATCTCGGCCGTAGCATTTAATTTCATGGTACAGCTACCCAAAGCAATCATCGAGTGGCAAAGCGATAAATCTTTTGCTTCTAATGATTTGATATAACGCAACATTTCATGTTCTGAATGGTGTGCGTTAAAGATTGGGTGTGTTAAATAAGCTGAAGTACGTTGTAATGAAGCAGGGATAACCGTTTCTACATTTTCTACCACTTCAACCTGATCGGCAGCAATAGCTTTAACTTTAGCAAAGATTTTAGCAATTAAAGCTACATCTTCGAAAGTGCTGGTTTCGTCGAACGAAATAGTGGCAACGTTACCAACATAATTTAAGTTGATTTCGTTATCGATACATCCTGAATGGATACCGCCCTTTAAATCGCCTAAATCGAAACGGATCGTATCGAAATAAGCAGAATTTAACTGCTCGAAACCTAAACCTTTTAAAGTAGAAGCTAAGCTGATGGCCAGACCGTGAGTACGTTCTGCAATAGCTTTTAATCCTTTCGGACCATGGTAAGCGGCATAAAAACCAGCCATAATAGCCAATAGCGCCTGTGCGGTACAGATGTTTGATGTTGCTTTATCTCTACGGATGTGCTGCTCGCGGGTTTGCAAAGCCATACGTAAAGCATAATCGCCATGACTATCAATGGTTACACCGATGATACGACCTGGGATGTTACGTTTATATTCTTCTTTAGTTGCGAAAAATGCAGCGTGTGGCCCACCAAAACCCATTGGTACACCTAAACGTTGTGTAGTACCTACCACTACATCAGCTCCCCACTCGCCTGGAGGCGTTAATAAGGTTAAGCTTAAAATATCGGCAACTACCGTTAATTTAATATTTTGATTGTGCAATGCCGATGCAAAGTCTTTGTAGTCGAAAACTTCACCGTTTCCTGCCGGATACTGAACAATTGCACCAAAGAAATCTTCAGCGGCTACGAAATCTAAATGACTTCCGATCACCAGTTCAATACCGTAAGGATTAGCACGTGTTTTTAAAATATCGATCGTTTGAGGGAAAAGCAATTCCGAAACGAAGAACTTTTTAGCCGCCTGATTTTTACGCAAGCTATATTGCATAAACATCGCTTCAGCAGCAGCAGTACCTTCATCCAGTAAAGATGCATTGGCAATTTCCATTCCGGTTAAATCGATAACCATCGTTTGGAAATTTAACAAAGCCTGTAAACGGCCCTGTGCGATTTCTGCCTGATACGGTGTATATTGTGTGTACCATCCTGGGTTTTCGAATACGTTACGTAAAATTACACCCGGGGTAATGGTATCATAATAACCCTGTCCGATAAAGCTTTTGAAAACTTTATTCAACAATGAAGTTTGTTTTAAAGCACCAAGATATTCAGTTTCTGACTTTGCTGCAGGCAAGTTTAAAGGTTGTTTTAACCTAATTGCCGTCGGAACAGTTTGTTCAATCAGCTCATCAATAGAATTTACGCCAACAGTTTGCAACATTTCGGCTGTATCTGCCTCATTTGGTGCAATATGACGATTTTGAAAATCTTCCTTGTAGTGGATATTTAAGCTCATGCGGTATGAATAATAAATTTGCGTGCAAAGGTAGCAAAAACGAAGCTGTATTTTGCTATATATCAGTGAAAAAAGGAGTATTATTTGCCGTTAAAAGCGACAAAATAGATAGATTTTATGCACAAACAAGAAGACAAACGTTTGTTCATTTTTTATTTGATTAACCCATTATCAGGAAAGCAATGGCTGTTCCGAAATTTAAGTTTGTTGCCATGGTTAACTTCAATCTTTTAGCATCCTGTTGAGCCGAATCAATAAGCAGCTGCAACGTAAAATATCGGCTACCAAAGGAAGGGAAAAAAGTAATTCCGTAAATTTGAAAAGCACTTATTTACCCTATGTCAACTTACAAAAATAACATCGCACTTTTAGTTCATGCCTGCGATAGTTACGAATTTCTTTATAAAGGTTTTGATTACACTTTCTCAGAAAACTGGGATTTTAAAATACCTTGCAATTATTATTTCGCTACAGAAGTAAAAAACGCTGATGTGAATGGCTTTACAAACATCAAATCGGGCAACGGCGAATGAGTCGATCGTCTGGTAACGCTGTTAGGTAATATAGACGAAGAATATGTGCTCTATTTCCAGGAAGATATGTGGTTAAGCAAACCGGTGAATCCCATGTTCTTTACAGCGCTGTTCGAACAGGCAATTAAAAACGATTGGCAACAGGTTAAACTCCATAGTTCTGGTATTTACAAAACGAAAGAAACCATTAATTTTATCGAAGGATTTAATATTGCGGAGATCGATAATGAGGCATCAGATTATTTAATGTCGCACCAGATTACCCTTTGGAAAAAAGATTTTCTGCTTGCCCAACTCTATAAAAAAGAACATCCATGGAGGAATGAGCGTAAAGGTACTAAGAGATTGAAAAAATTAAACCCGCTTATTCTTCATGCCGATTATTTTACAGAAAACGGCGCGGAGGAAAACAATAAAAATAGAAACCCGTCTGAACGGAGCGAGTACTATGCCGTTTCGTTTAACAGCACCTTAAATCACAATGCTGTTCGGTTTATCGAGGTGTTAAGGTCGGGCAGTCAAGCTCAAAAAGATTATGCGACAGAACTGCTAAACCATTACGACAACAATTTAACCCATAACGGTAAGGAAAGGCCTAAAAAAGAAGATCTTTTTAAGAAGCTTAAAACGTATCTATCGAAAAAGAATTCTTAATTAATTTTTGTATATCTAATAATTTGGAATGCAATGGCGTTTTAAAGTTTGCAGGATGCGATCCAATTAATTTTATAAATATTTCCTTGCAGTAGGCTAAAGCCAGCTGCAAGGAAAGCATTATTTGGTTAGCAAAGTATTTACGGCAGCCACAAGTTGTTCTTTGTCACTTGGTCGTGGGGCCTTCATTGTGTTTACATTCCCTTCTTTATCAATTAAGATATAGGTAGGAAAGCTGTTTATCGAGAATCTGGTCTCAATCATATTTTGCTGCGTTTCTGGCAAGCGGTAATGAACGGCATTTTCACTAGACAGTTCATATTCTTTGATAATATTCTTCCAACCTTCTTCCGGAGAATTATTGGCGAAATACATAAACACAACATCTTTTCCCTTTAAAGCTTCTTTAACCGGTTTTACAAAAGGCATTTCGCCTTTGCAGGGGGCACACCAAGTACCCCAAAAATCAACATAAATTACTTTTCCTTTATAAGGTTTGATTAGCTCAGCAAACAGAGAATCTGCATTTTTTGCATCTTTTAAATGATCGGTTCTCTTTAAACTTTCCTTGTATTCCACATCAACCTTCGACATGTTTTGATAAGTAAGCTGGAGCTTCTCAATTTCATTTCGGTAGAAATCATTTTTTAAATTGCCCATAAACCGAGCAAATACAGTATCTGGCATTGCAGAATGTTTACCTTCAAAATATTTATAAAAACGACTTGCTATAATACCCTCTCTCAAATCTTCGTTTCCAATCCCCTTTGCCACCTTTAATTCCCTATCAAAAGCTTTAAAGGCCAATTTCTGACTCGCCCCATCTATAATCTGTTCTTTATAAACCCTCCTTACACTATCCGCTAATTTTCGTTTTTCAGGAGAAAAGCCCTTCAAAAGCCGTAGATATTTTAGTGAGTCTTTAGTTGACCCAATTTCATTCAATTCGATCTCAGCCAGCACGGCTTCCTTTTCCTTGACTGATAAATTGATCTGTTTTAAAAAAACCATTTCAGCAAGCACATCGTCCCATTTGACTGAATTTCTCTCATTCGAGGCCAAATAAGCAAAGTAATCTCTTTTAAACGAAGAAAAATCCCTAACCAAGGTAAAAGGTTTAGGTGGGGTGTTTTTATACAAACTATCGTTAACAAAATTTATAAACGGTTCAGGGAATTTCCCTTGCTTTAGCGTAAATCTTTTCTGCATTAAGTCAAATCCCATTTTGTACTTATAACCTTCTGACACAAAATATTTAAATCGGTTACTTGCATTGGGGTACTTTGCCAAATGTTTATTCAGATATTCGGTTGCTTTTAGATGTTCTTTCTTACTGATGGCTAAAAAAGATAACAAATCTGCATTTCTTCTGGCATTATAATCACTCTCTGAGGTTCTTGAATAAGGGCCATAATACCTGTAATTCAGTAATTCGTTATGAAAACCGGCATTATCGCCCATTGTACTCCTGACCTGTGTATTAAAATCTTCAAAATAAAAATAATGCTCACCAGGTTCAATCACGTCAATAACTCCATTCCTCTCCCAGTCTAAAAAAACCTGTGTGGTATTTAACAAAGGTATCTTTACAGTAAAAAATCCATTGCTATCCAAATCACCATAGTAATTCACCTGTTCATCTTTTAAATGATCGGTAAAACCAACCGAAAAAGGTTTATTACTTGTTGGATTTCTTAAATAACCCGTAATAACTGCCGTGTCCACTCTGGCAAAATGGTTGTCTTTAAATGCTGTTGCATCTTTTGTACTGTTAGCTTTAAATTCTTTTTTCAGCAGGTATACATTGCTTGTACCTTGCTCGTCGACCAATTGGGCAATGCTATCGTTTTTCGCCGTAAATTGAATATTTCTCTCCTTACCATCTTTAAGAAGCGTAATTTTTAAGCTTTTCCCATTTTTTTCGATGCTTTTATAGGGATAAACTTGTTTATGGTAGATCGCAAAGTCTTCAAAAAAACCATACTGCCATTCGTTGGTTTCATCGTTTATCCAATTACCCAAGAATTGGTATACCAAAGGATTCTTAGCAATAGGGGCATAAATTTTCAGTCCCTCAAGGCTGTTTACCTTTAACGCTTTAACCAATTTATGTACATAAACCATTCTGCAGCTATCTTTATTTTTCAACAAAAACCGATCTTCTTTATCCATGTAGTTGCCGGCCCATACAATATCCCACTCCTTATTTTGATAAAGCATTTTATGCTTGGCAGTGATGTAAAAATCTGAATGTGATGGTGTATTCACCCATTTTCCAAAATAGTATGATGGGGTTTCATTTTTGTTATAAATTTTAATGTCAGGATCAGAAGCACTCCATGTACAAGAAATCTCTTTTTCCCATTTATTAAACTTCAATAAGGCTTTACCTTCATTTGGCGTTTTAATTTCTAAGGTTAAAGAGGTTTTATCTCCTGTATTGAGCCACATTTTGTAGGTCCCATTGTTATTTTTTAGACTGTCAACTTTATACATCCGATAATTGTACTCAACATAATTATCATTAATTAACGTGCCGTTCCAGTTCCCTACTTTTGTTACTTTATAACTCCAAAAGCCGTGAAGATTTTTAGGTACAATAGGTTTTGCATTGGCAGGTATTAAATAAAAAAAGAAAATGAGAGTGAGGAGGTGAGCTAGATTTTTCATGGTTATTATTTAGATTAGACTGATGAAGGTATCAAGTTTTTAATCTAAAAATTCTTAAAAAATGTTAAAAATCAGATAGTTCCATTTTTCAACCCAAAACAAACGTTTGTTCTATTTTTTAATACCTTATCATTTGAAAAGCAATGGCTATGCTAAAATTCATTTTGTTCCCGCCATTCGCTACAATCTTTTTGCTACTCCCTTGTCATGCTGAGGTACGAAGCATCTGTTTCATAGCCGGCAGATGCTTCGTGCCTCAGCATGACAGCATATTCAAGGTTGCTGTAAACAAAAAGGATTTTCGCTTCTGTCGGGTTTAAAAACGAGGGCACTACAAGAAACAGCGGTTGCAGGGCGCAATAGCTATTACACTTTATCTTTGGTCTTTCAGCTTTAGTCTTTTAGCTTACTTCTGCACCTTCCAACCCTCGTCCTTACTCAGCTTTAATTTATAGGTTTTGGTAATGAAGTTGCTGTTTCTATTGGCGTCTTTATCAAAGGGTTCGAAATCTGTTGTTGTCATTTTAAGTGATACGGTAACCTTTGCCGTACTCGAATTTACCTGAGCAAAATCTACAGGCTTTTCATCGGCTAAAACATATTCTACAACTTTTACGGTTGCCTTATCGCCATCCTGTTTCAACACCAACGGACTTGCTTTATCGGTTAAAGTGATCTGATAAACGTAGCTGCTATCTTTCGATAAGAATTTTTTCTTTGCTTCCTTTAAACTTAATGAAACCAGACCTTTACTTGCTAAGGATTTATATTTTCCAAGCTCGAACATATCATTGGTGCTGTTGAATTTGATCTCCCCAAAATTAAACCTTGCAGTTTTATATTCAGGATTGGCTTTTAAATAATCGGTAATTACTTCAGCAGCTTCGTCCTGATTGATGGTAGTTTTGGTTTTACATGCGGTTAATCCAACAATGATTAAGGATAAAATATAAATAGTAAGTTTTTTCATGTGTATATGTTTTATGCTTTTTAAAGATATTTAATTTTTCAATAAGTCGGGTGTCCGAGGTCCGAAAGTCGGAAGATTATTTGTCGCGTATTTTAACCTTCCACCCTCAACCTTTCTACCCTCTACCTTTTTTTAAGTATTTCAGATTTGGCAAAACCATCGCCGATAAAATTACCACAACGCCAACCCACCTTAAAAACGACACCTGCTCTTGTAACACAAAACCCGCCATCATTACGGCAACAGGCAATTCTGCTGCGCTTAATATCGAACTAAGGGCAGTCCCGATCCTGGGCACGCCTTCTGCATAAAATAAAGGCGGAATAACCGTACCGAAAACTGAGATAATCAGTCCCCATTTTAATAAACTACCATTTAAAGCACCGTTAAACAAGAATGTTGGCGGAAAAATAATGAAGATCAATATACAGGCACCGGTAATCATCAGGGCACTTTTTTGCAATGGAGCATATTCATTTCCAATCCGGCCACTCAGTAGCAAAAAGCCTGCATAAGAAATTGCAGCCAACAAACCGAAACCAATCCCTTTTAAATCCATGCTCTTGATACTTGTTTCAGCCATCCCGCTGGCCAAAACAGTTCCAGCTAAGACCAACAGGATTGCCAGGAGCTGTAAGCCCGTGGGTTTCTTTTTAAAAACGAGGTATTCCATTAAAATACTCATCCATATAAACTGCATTAACAAAATGATGGCTACCGAATTCGGCACAAGTTTTACACATTGATAATAAAACACGCTCACTAATCCAGTGCATGTTCCTGCCAGCACCATTTTCCACCAAGGGGTTTTAATAATGATTGTTTTGGCTTTATAACCAGCTGTTCTGCTTTGGAAGAAAAATAGCACCCATAAAATTACTGCACCAAAGAAAGCCTGAGCCCCTGTAACATCACCCAGCGTATAACCTTCGTGATAAGCCAGTTTAACAAAAGTAGAGAGGATACCAAAACTGCAGACACCGAAAAAAACAAGGAGAATTCCTTTTAACATATTTATATTATCTAACCACAGAGAAAAAGAGTTTTTCACCGAGTACCCAGAGGCTCTGTTTCTCTGTGCACTTCTTAGTGTACTTTGTGGTTAAAAACTAAGCTAATTGTTGTAAATATTTCTGAATGGTAGTTTCCAGGCCCAGATAAAGTGCATCGCTAATGAGCGCATGACCAATTGAAACTTCTAATAAACCTGGGATGCTCTGCGCAAAATAATGTAGGTTGTGTAAGTCGAGATCATGCCCCGCATTAATCCCCAAGCCTAATTTGTTGGCATGATGTGCCGCAGCAACATAACTTATAACAGCTTTTTCGCGATCGGCAAAATAATTATGTGCATAAGCCTCGGTATATAATTCAATCCGGTCTGTTCCGGTTTCCACAGCACCCTCAACCATTTCTACAACCGGATCTACAAAAATAGAAACGCGGATGCCTTCTTTCTGGAAAACAGCAACCATTTCTTTCAGGTAGTCTTTATGTTTAACCGTATCCCAACCGTGGTTTGAAGTAATCTGACCTTCGGCATCAGGCACGAGCGTAACCTGAGCAGGTTTGTTGGCCAAAACCAGATCAACAAATTTATCTTCTCTGCAATTTCCTTCAATATTAAATTCTGTCGCAATAACAGCCTTTAAATCGTAAACATCCTGGTAACGGATATGGCGTTCATCAGGCCTTGGATGCACGGTAATCCCCTGTGCGCCGAAACGCTCGCAATCTAATGCAACCTTAACCAGATCAGGATTATTACCTCCGCGGCTGTTGCGAAGTGTAGCAATTTTATTGATATTAACCGATAACTTTGTCATGAAGCAAAGATAAGGCTTTGCCTCTGTTAATCTTAAACCTTAAAAAAATTTGACTTTTTTTTGCTCATATTTGCTTCTTGTAAATGAACTTAAAAGATACAACACTATATAAATTCCTGATCGTTTTACTTGCAATTGCGAGTATACCAGCACTTTTTGGTGGCGTGATGGAGCCCGATGGCGCATTGTATGCTTCCATGTCTAAAAACATCATCCTGTTTAAAGACTGGTTTAACCTTTATGGCCGTGGGGCCGACTGGCTGGACAAACCTCACCTCACTTTTTGGATTTCTGCAGCATCCTTTAAAATTTTCGGAATCTCATCCTTCGCTTATAAATTACCATCATTTCTGTTCGGTTTACTGGGCGCGTGGTATTTGTACAAATTAGCCAAAGATATATACGATGAAAAAACCGGATTAATCAGTGTGGTAATTTTTCTGAGTGCCTTACATATCATTACTTCTACATTTGATGTTAGGGCAGAAATTTATATCACCACCTTTACATTAGCATCTATTTACCATTATTATAAAGCGCATCAAAATTCTTTCTGGCACATTGTAGCAGGTTCATTTTTTGCTGCCTGTGCGATATTGGTCAAAGGAATTTTTGTATTGATTCCTGTATTTGCCGGTTTTATTATCTACTGGTTGCTTACAAAACAGTCCCGTCAGCTTTTAAAACAAAAATGGTATATCGCCATTCTTTTGATTTTTATTTTTATTACCCCTGAGCTGTATTCGCTTTACACGCAATTCGATCTGCATCCCGAAAAAATCGTTTTTGAAAGAACCTGTGTTTCGGGTTTAAAATTTTTCTTTTGGGACAGCCAGTTCGGAAGGTTTTTTAACAACGGCCCGATTAAAGGAAAAGGGGATATTTCCTTTTTTCTACACACTACCCTTTGGGCATTCCTTCCTTGGTCTGTATTATTTTATACTGCCGTAGTAAATCTGTTCAAAAAAAAAAATCGAATTGCTTTAGCTCCCGAAAGCATTATGATCTGGGCAAGTGCAGCGGTTACTTTTCTGATCTTTTCGCTTTCTAAATTTCAGTTGCCGCATTATATACTGATCATCTTTCCTCAGTTTTCGATCATCACAGCCTTGTACCTGAGAAAGCTTAATAGCAAAGGTTTAAAAACCTTCTTCATTATACAGAACATCATTTTCATTTTGGTTATTACCTTACTTTCTGTCTTAGCCTTTTTCTTTGGATTTGAAAGCCCATATTTAATTATCGGTATCCTGATTGTTGTTCTCGCCATCTCTTTCTTACTATTTAAAGGCATTTTATTGGAAACCATCATTGCCAGAAGTGCATTTTTATCTGTTGGATTAATGATATTTCTATTTGTTTTTTTCTACCCTGCCCTTTTAAAATATCAATCGGGTATGCAGGCAGGTAATTGGTTAAAGCAAAATTATCCTACTGCTAAACCTGCAGTATTAAATTATATAGATGCATTTTCTTTTGATTTTTATGCCCCTGGTGAAGTAAAATATATTCATAATTATACCGATCTAGACAAATCAAAGAAACTAAAAGACTTGGTTATATACATTCCGGAACAGGAATTGGCAAAATTAAAAAGCGAATACCATGCTGAAATTCTAAAATCGTTTGAATATTTTCATACCACGAAACTGACGGGTAAATTTTTAAACGCAAAAACACGTCCTCAGGTTTTAGAGCGATTTTATTTGGTTAAAATACATTAACATGGATTTATTCTTCCGCATCTTAAAATTTGGATTAACAGGTTTCCTCGGGATGGCAATAGATTTCGGCGCGACCTGGTTGTGTAAGGAAAAGATCAAAATAAACAAATACATTTCTAATGCCATTGGCTTTACTTTGGCGGTAACCAATAATTATCTGATTAACCGGGTTTGGACTTTCGAAAGTACGAATACGCATTGGGGGACCGAATTTAGCAAGTTTTTAGTGGTGAGTTTAATCGGTTTAGGGTTAAATACTTTTATTATTTACCTGTTCCACCAGCGGAAAAATGGAACCAATTTTTATGTAGCCAAATTCTTTGCAATAGTGATTGTTTTTGTGTGGAATTTCCTCGCGAATATGCTTTTTACATTTAGGTAGATTTCTTAACCAGTTGAGCCTTAATTTTAACCACAATAGTCACCAAAGGGCACATAAGCCTGATATCACAAAAATCTAGCTTAACTTTCTTAACTGCTTAATGATAAAAACGTCTTCACCATTAAGGGATTAAGAACATTAAGAGAAATCAGCACGACGATGGCTTTATGCAATTTACTCGAACTAATGATCTGCAACACCTACCTGCATCATGTTCCCGTAAGTCCAACAGGTCGTCCGCCGATTAGCCCACGCGTGGTCATCGGGGCGCTGATTATCAAACATTTGGGTGATTTGGATGACCGTGATACCATTGAGCAGATAAGTGAGAACATCTACATGCAGTATTTTCTGGGTTACCCTACCTTTACCGATGAAGCCCCTTTTGATGCTTCTCTATTTGTTGAAATCCGGAAACGTTTGGGCCTGGATGCGGTTAACGCCCTCAATGAGCAGATTGTTAAACTCCGGGCAAAACAAGAAAGTTGCCTTGGTTCATTATCAAGTACTCCGCCAGATGAGCCGAAACAGGATCAGGATAACAATCAGCCCGATTGTCCAGCCAACCATAAAGGTACCGTGATTATGGATGCCACAGCTTGCCCGCAAAACATTGCCTATCCAACGGATTTAAACTTATTGAATGATGCCAGAGAGAAAACCGAAGAACTGATTGATATTCTCTACCGTAAGCCACTACATGGCACAAAACCACGCACCTACAGGGAAATAGCGAGAAAACTTTATTTAAAAACAGCACAGAAAAAGAACAAAAGCCGAAAAGAAATATATAAAGCAGTAGGTAGCCAGCTAAGGTTGTTGAAACGGAACATCAAGCACCTAAACGAACTGTTGGATGCTTATGGGGTTATTCCATTAAACCCAAAAGCATTAAAATACCTGTATGTGGTACAAACCCTTTACCAGCAACAGCTGGAAATGCACCAGAACAAAACCCATAGCGTTGCTGATAGAATAGTAAGCATCCACCAGCCACATGTACGGCCAATAGTAAGGGGGAAAAACCAGGCAAAGGTAGAGTTTGGGGCAAAAATACACGCTTCGATTGTGGATGGAATTACCTTTTTGGATGAACTGGGCTGGGATGCTTTTAACGAAGGTTCGCACATGGAGCAATACCTTAACAAATACCTGCAACGCTTTGGTTGTTACCCCAAAGAACTGCTCGCAGATAAAATATACTGTACCCGGGAGAGCGCAATCCGATAGAAGGCAAATTTGGTCAGGCAAAAACAGCGTACGGCTTAGGCTGTATCAAAGCTAGGCTGAAACAGACAAGCGAAACATGGATTGCCTACATCTTCCTGGTGCTAAACCTAGTCAAATTGGCTGGGCTGGCACTTTTATGTCAAATTATTTCGGCTGTAAAAAGTTTTTCAGCACAATTTGAAGTAATAGATGGAAAACCTAGGATTGAAAATTATTGCCGGATTTTTATAATAAATACTGCTTGAGTTTTTCAGCAGACCCTAGCTATATGCATCCAGCTCTGTTTACTTTGTATCTTTCTCCATAGCCTTTGTGTTAAAAAAGATTCTACTTTGTTTAACCGCAAAGAGCGCTAAGTTTGATGCGAAGGAGCGCTAAGTTTTTACCACTGAGTGCATCGAGTTTTACACAGAGGAACACGGAGGCTCTATAACCTGAGTTCGATAATTATTTGCTGAAAATTATATCTTATTTACGCCTAATCCCGCTTTATCGTCCTGCTGAATTTATTTCAGCATCTTTTTAGCGTGAAAGACCCTGAAATAAATTCAGGGTGACGACCGTCTTAACAGAAAACTTGATTAAAACGCCACAAAAT
>NZ_JAUG01000055.1 GCF_000708285.2 Pedobacter borealis DSM 19626 | reverse complement strand
CATTTTGTGGCGTTTTAATCAAGTTTTCTGTTAAGACGGTCGTCACCCTGAATTTATTTCAGGGTCTTTCACGCTAAAAAGATGCTGAAATAAATTCAGCAGGACGATAAAGCGGGATTAGGCGTAAATAAGATATAATTTTCAGCAAATAATTATCGAACTCAGGTTATGAGTGAAAATGGCATCATCAAAAATAGGTTCTACTTGCGAAATGGTGTATTTTTTTGGCAATTTCATCTAATTTTGCCTCCGTTCTAACGACATTATCTTTACACTCCAGCTTCAATGTCTTATAATCATTGCCATCTATATCTCCAAGCAATAACAATTCTCTTGCCCTGGTAAGCTTATTGTTGCTCCCGGTGAGTTGTTTGGCTAAATAGGTCTTATATTCTTTGTTACCCACGGTGTCGCTTGCATATTTGTCCAAAATCTATAGGTTGCGATTGCTAGGCTAAATTATGCTTAACTAAATTTTAAAATATTATTTTGTTAGAGGTGGTAGAATTGTTTTTTCTTTTTTTTATTTTTGCAAAAAAGTTACAAAAAAATCCCCTGACAGTAAAGGTTTATTTAGTCAATAAAGAAATTCAACGAACAATACAAGTATCTGGCTGATGTTAATAGATATCGGACGAACTTTTAACATATAATATAGGGATTGATTATTATTATGATTACATTTGCTATGTTGTTTTTTCCTTCTTTAATAGGATATTTCACATACCTGTTCACGTTATTCTTAGTTAATAGCGATGTTTTGACATCATTATTGTTAATGCTTGTCGTTTTTTCGTTTTTTTCTTATGCTAGGAATCGAGCATTGTTTTTTTTTTGAGCAATTTAATTGTAGATAATTCGGTGTTTTAGATTCAAATAGATGGATTATTGCATCATTTAAGCTAAATCCCTCCCATAAAATTACTCTATGAAAAAAAAGCTACTCACCTTTCTAACTATCTTCTTAATCTTTGCCCTAAAATCATTTGGTCAAAATTATAAAACACATTATATAGCCCCAGCATTTTGGCAATATTGGTCTAATGCAAATGAATTGGTAGTTACCACTAACACATTAAATACAACCGTTACGGTTAAAAAAAGTGATGGCACGGTGTTAACCACGCTTACTCCAACACCTACTGTACCTGCGGTTTATCGGTTTACAGGGAATCCAGATCTTGTGCCTCTAAATGGTTTAAATACCATACTTTCAGATAGGGGGATGATTGTAGAGGGAAATAACGCAATCACTGTAAATGTTAGAAATGTTAGAACATCAACTACGCAACAGATAACTGGAAATGCGTCGCTGTTTAGTTTCGGAGATGCAGCTATTGGAACAACCTTTAGGGTGGGTTATTATCGTGATGGCGATTTAAATACATTGAGTGGCCAACAGGCAATTAATTTTGGAGCCACAGTAAAAAGACCTGTTTATAGTGTAATGGCTATAGAAAACAATACTACCGTTAAATTAAATGGTACCGCATTAGTTACTTTAAATAAGGGGCAAGGTTATTTGTTTCAAGCAGGAATGGGATCTTTGGTAGAGGCTTCTGCACAAGTAGTAATGAACGCATCTTCTAATGCTGATGGCCCTATTGCCTGTTTGGATGGCGCATATAACCCCATCCCGCCTGTTACTTCACTGGGTACAGATTATTTGGTGATAAGAACCCAAGGAAATAATGTGGCAGAACAAACTACCATTATAGCAACCTTGCCAAATACAATGGTTACGGTAACAAACTATAATTTAACAGGGGCTTTGGTATCAACAAATTCCTATACACTTGTTGCAGCTGGTAGTTTTGTAACCATTGATAATGGTATTCGTGGGGCATCAACTGGAAGCGGACAAACCGGCACAATCTATTCTACTTCAAGAGTCTCGGCTACTAAGAATGTTGTGGCTTATAGTGGCGTTGCAGTAGGTTGCGAAGTTGATTTGTTAACACTAGCTCCCATATCTGATTGTGGAGGAAGTTTAATCGCAAAAACGTATAAATATCGTCAACTAAATGAAACTGATATAGACTATTTTGGGTATATCACTACTAAAAGTGCAACAGAAAAAATTTATATTACGACAACAGGCAGCGCAACCACAAATTATACCGATCAAGATTTAGAAACCATAGATGGGGTTGGCGCCAGGAAGCAGATTGGGAGTACCGGAATTTATTTGATCAGCTACACTAAAGACCTTATCAAGTCTCCTGGTGCAATAACTTTTACCAGCGCAATTAGGATGAATGCTGTAATGGTGCAAGTTCAGTCCAATATCGGGGTGTCTATGGCCAACTTTATAACCCCAATGCCAGAGCAGACTGTAACTCCAATATTAACACAGCCTAATTGTACTTCTGCTTCGCTAGCTGCTGATGCCAATGCAATGGAACCTTTTCAATGGTATTTAAACGGCATTGCCATACCAGATGCAACAAATAGTACCTTTATACCCACAGAATCTGGTTCCTATACCTTAACCTCCAATCTAGGTTGCGGAATAAGCGCGCAATCGGTTCCAGTAACCGTAGCGCTATGTAACGTAGAGCGCAGCATTACCAAAACTGTGGATGATCAGGATCCATCAATTAACAGTACGGTTCGTTTTACCTTAACAGCCTCAAATAGTGGGGTAGGTACTGCATTAGGAGTCTCGGTTAACGATTTATTACCCTCTGGATTTACCTTCATTAGCAGTGTAGCTTCTGCAGGAACTTCTTATAGTGGAAGTACAGGATTATGGAATATTGGTTCTCTAGGGCCAAATGGTTCAGCTACATTAGAGGTTACTGCAAAGGTAAACGCAACTGGCAATTATACAAATACTGCCACAATTACGGGTACGCAAACTGATGGCAATACAGCGAATGATGTAAGTTCTGTAACCGTTGTTCCGATTACTTCTATTGCGCTAACGTCTTCAACATCGCCACCAAGTGATGCACAAACGGTGTGTATTAATACACCCATTACCAATATTACCTATTCAATTGGCGGAACAGCTACCGGTGCGGGCGTTACGGGCTTGCCCAGCGGGGTTACGGCAAGTTATAACAGTGGTACAAAGGAATTGACCATTTCTGGAACACCAACCGCAATTACAACAGGAGCACAAACCTATACGGTAACAACTACTGGTGGTAGTCCGAATGTTAGCACCATAGGAACCATACAGGTTAATGGGACTGTTACTGCACCAGTTTTCGCTTTAGGAACAACATCTAGCAGATGCCAAGGCCCAGGTACACAAACCTATACCGCAACTGCAACTAATGCAACTGGGATTACTTACAGTATCAATACCAACAGTCAGCAAGCTATTATTAATGCAACAACTGGTGAGGTAACTTTTTCATCATTATTTAGTGGAACTGCAGTGGTAACTGCTACTGCAGCAGGATGTTCTCCCAAAACGGCTACGCATACCATTACGGTTACCTCAACTGGTACGATTACAGGTACGGCAAGTGTTTGTAGCGGAAGCAATGGTGCATTAATCTTAGGCGGAACAACAGCATCGGTAGTAAGATGGGAATATTCTACTGATGGAGGAACGAACTGGATTACCTACACACCTGCTACCACCACCAATACCTTAAATTATACAAATTTAAATGTAACAACCACCTATAGAGCAATTGTTACTGGTGGCGGATGTGCTGAAGCTGCATCTTCTCCATTCCTGGTAAGTGTAACACAAAGGCCAGTTATTACCAACCAAAATTATAATTTATGCGCGAGTGGAAATTTTAATTTTAGACCAGTAGAGGCTCCCGCAGGAACAACTTATACCTGGTCTTCACCATCAGTTACTGGCGGAACTGTTACTGGAGCTACAAATGGAACGGCTGCAACAGCGGTTAATCAAACTTTAACAAATACCGGAACAACAACCGCAACGGTAACTTATACCGTAACCCCAACCAATGGAAGTTGCCCAGGAAACGCATTTACCATTACTGTTGTTATTGGCCCTACAATTACGGCATCGGCCAGCAACCCTGCTGCCATCTGTAGCAATAGTTCATTTTCGGTAGCACCAACAACTAACATTGCGAATCTTAAATATACCTGGACCGCTAGTCTATCAAGTGGCACAGGTGTTACTGGTTTCAGCAATCAAAGTACTGCAGTTGCTGGTCCAATAAGTCAGACATTGGCAAACAGCTCATCCGCAAATGCGGTGGTAAGGTATGTAGTTACCCCAGTATTGGATAACTGCGCTGGTAATGCCTTTAATATTGACGTAACCGTTCAAAGTGCCATAACTGCAGGCACTATTGCCGCTAACCAAACTATTTGTGCCAATACAGCTGCTGCCTCAATAACCTCAACAACTAATGGTACTGGTGATGGAACATTATCTTATATATGGGAAAGTTCTCCCGATGGTACAAATTGGAGTGTGATTTCTGGTGCAAACTCAGCAAGCTATTCTCCTGGTGTTTTAACTCAAACTAGACAATACCGTAGAACTACCGTTTCAACCGTAGGTTCGGCAACTTGCCAATCTGCAGCAACAACTCCGGTTGTAATTACGGTAGGTACGGCAAGCACAATTACAACGCAGCCGGTTGATCAGAATGTGCGTGCTTTAAGTAATGTTACGCTAGTTGTGGCAGCTACCGGAGGCACAGGAACACGGCAAATCCAATGGCAATTAAGTACAGATAATGGCGCAAACTTTACCAATATTACCAACAATACAGTCTATAGCGGCACTACAACTACCTCATTAACCATTACCAATGTAGACCAAACAATGGAAGGTTATAGGTACAGGGCATTGATCACCCAATCTGATAATGCCTGTACGGCAGTTATTTCAAATGTTGCTAACCTAACCATAGATACAGATAGAGATGGTGTGCCAGATACAATTGACCTTGATGACGACAATGATGGCATCATAGATACCATTGAGGGAACGGGCGATTTTGACCACGATGGTGTTCCTAATTACCTGGATGTAGATTCTGACAATGACGGAATTGTAGATGCCATAGAAGCTGATGGCAATCCGGCCAATGATCCCGATAAAGATGGAAGATTTGGTATAGGTACATTCATAGATACCAATGGAAATGGATTATTAGATTCTCTGGATCCGGCAGTAGGAGGAACTGCATTGGTAATAGGAGATAAGGACAAAGATGGTAAGCCAAATTACCAGGATCTTGATTCAGATGGCGATGGCATTCCTGATACTTTCGAAGCCGCTTTTTATATTTCGGATGCAGAGAATGATGGTGTTATTGGAACTGGACCTATAGTTGACGCTGATAAAGATGGGCTGTCTGATTTAAACGACCCGGATTTTGTGGCCATTAGTAGTTTGTTTAATCAGGATCGTGATTTCGATGGTCTTTCCAATTATTTAGATATAGATTCTGATAATGATGGTATCATTGATAATATTGAAGGATTACCAACGACTATATATGCCGCGCCAACTGGTTTAGATACAGATGGTGATGGGATAGATAACGCTTATGATGTAAATAATGGAGGTGTAGCTTCCGGTTATTCGAATATTGATGGTGGTAGCGCACCCGATTATGTAGATACGGATTCCGAAAATGATGGCTTTAGAGATTGGTTGGAAAATGCCGTAGTAAGTCCGCTAGAAGTTGATGTTAAAAATAATCAGACTGGTGCAAATGGGGCCGACGGAATAATGGATGTACTACCAGATGCTGATAACGATGGTTTGGCAGATATTTTTGATAATGACAATGGAAATTCAAATGTAGTCCAGTATGCTACAAATGGCGGACAAACACCAGCAAGTATGCCAAACACCCAAGCTCCAGGTGGCGAAAAAGATTGGAGGGCATCAACAGATTTTGATAGAGATGGTGTTCCAGATGGGGTAGATCTAGATGACGACAATGATGGGATATTAGATACGGTAGATGGAATATTGGATACCGGCGGTAGAGATGGCCTGCCAAATTACCATGACCTTGATTCAGATGGTGATGGCATTCCAGATGTAATTGAAGCAGGAGGTTCTGACCCAGACAATAATGGATTGCCAGGAATAGGCCTGGTTGGAAATAAAGTAGATGCAAATGGGATTCCTTTGGCTGCAAATGGCGGATATACACCTGGAGATAAGGATGGTGATGGTATTCCAGATTTCTTAGACCTTGATTCTGATAATGATGGCATTAATGATGTAATAGAAAATGGCGGCTCAGATCCTGATGGCGATGGAAAAGCAGGCCTCGGTTTTACCAACGATTTTGATAGTGACGGAATTAACGATTTAGTTGATGATTTTAACAACAATACAGGAAGTTTATCCGGAGATCCATCAGGTACACCACTAACCGTAAAAGATGCCGACGGTGATGGTATTCCAAATTATTTAGACATCGATTCAGATAACGATGGTATATTGGATTCTGTTGAAGGTGTTGGTGATATTGATGGTGATGGCATTCCAAATTTCTTAGATCTCGATTCGGACGGCGATGGTATTCCGGATCAAATTGAAGCACAGGCATCAGCTAATTATATTGCGCCTTCTGGTGTAGATGCTAACCACGATGGACTTGACGATGCCTATGGAACTACTGGGATTACGCCCGTAAATACCGATGGTACCGATCAACCAGATTATTTGGATCTAGATTCGGACAATGATAACGAGCCCGATACCTTAGAAGCCTATGATACCGATAACAATGGCCAAGCAAATATTATAGCAGCCAGAACAGATGCCGATAAAGATGGATTGGATGATGCATTTGACAATGATGATAATGTGTTCAATCCAACCAATGGACAAACTCCAGCTTCGTTTCCCAACTTTGATACACCTGGTACTGCCGAAAGAGACTGGCGTGAAGATTATAATATTGCGCCGGTGGTAACGGCGCCAGCAAGTGGTACTTATGTAGAAGATACCGCAAAGCCATTGACCGGGCTAAGTTTTGCAGATCAAGATGCAGGGAATTTAAGCGTAGTGGTAACCTTAGCTGTGCCCAATGGAAAAGGAACAATTACAGCAACAAGCGAAAGCGGAATTACAATAGCAGACAGCGGAACAAATCGTATTACAATTACCGGCAGTACCACCGCAATAAACAATTTTATAGCGGGTAGCAAAGTAACTTATCTCCCTGCCGCAAATGTAAATGGTACCGTTCCAATGTCTGTTTCTATTGATGATCAAGGCAATACAGGCGGTTCGGCTTTAACAGATACCAAAACGATTACATTAACCATTCAGCCAGTTAATGATATACCAGTTGTTGCAGACATTAACAAAACAGGTACAGAAGATACAACTGTTCCATTTACAACTGCTGATTTTACTGCTCAATTTTCAGATGTAGACAGTGACTTGGAGAAAGTTAGGATCATTACTTTGCCTACACCAGCTCAGGGCCTGTTAAAATTGAATGGCTTAAATGTTATAACCGATCAGGAAATAGCTGTTGCGGATTTGGCGTTGATTACATTTGAACCAACCGCTAATTTTAATGGTAATTTGTCATTTAGTTATAATGGAAGTGATGGGCTAGATTATGCCGCTTCACCAGCAAATATTAATATCTCAATTGCTGCCGTAAATGATCCGCCAGTTGTTGCAGCTATAGGCAAAACAGGAGCTGAAGATGTAATATTAACATTCTCGGCATCAGACTTTAGCAGTCAATTTACCGATGCGGATGGAGAGACCCTAACCAAGGTACTGATTGAAACACTCCCTCCGCTTTCGCAGGGAATTTTAAAACTTAATGGAGTAGCAGTTACGGCAAATCAGGAAATTCCATTGGCCAATTTGGATCAGCTTACTTTTGAACCTGTTGCCAATTACAATGGACCGGTAACGTTTAAATGGAATGGTTTTGATGGAACTGAATATGCGGCCACGTCGAACAATGTAAACATTACTTTAATACCGGTTAACGATTTACCTACAGCTTCTTCTATTAGCAAAACAACCGCAGAAGATGTACAGATTACTTTTACCTTAAATGATTTTACCAATAACTATTCAGACCCGGAAAGTGATCCATTAAGTAAAATCCAGGTTAGTAATTTGCCGCCAACAGAACAAGGTGTTTTGTTGCTAAATGGCACAGTAGTTACAACAGGACAAGAAATTCAAGCGGTTGACATCCCTGATTTGGTATTTATGCCAGGCAATAATTTTAATGGGAACACTTCCTTTAGATGGAATGCAAATGACGGAACTGGTTATTCTATAGCTGCGAATGTAAATATTACTGTTACACCAGTTAACGATCCGCCAGTAGTAGCAAGTATCTCAAAATCTGGAAATGAAGATACCACCATTGGTTTTACAGCGACAGATTTTACCAATAATTTTACTGACGTTGATGGCAATTCATTAGCTAAGATCCAAATCGTAACGCTCCCTTCAAACGGTTTGCTTCAACTAAGTGGAGTTAATATCACCGCTGGTCAAGAAATAGTATTGGCAGATTTAGGTAACATCACTTTTGTGCCCGCTGCCAATTATAACGGTACCGCAAGCTTTAAATGGAATGGTTCTGGCGGTACAACTTATGCCGTTAATCCAGATAATGTTAATATAACCATCAACCCTGTTAACGATACGCCACTTGCTATCAATGATATCGCCACAGTGATAGAAGATAATACATTAAATGTAGGTTCAGATTTATTACCAAATGATAGTGATGTTGATGCAGGAACAACGCTAACAGTTACCGGTTACAGCATTGCAGGTGTAAGTGGTACGCCAGCAATGGGAACACCATTTTCAATACCTGGGGTCGGATCAATTACGATTAACACCAATGGTACTTATGCATTTACGCCGCTCGCAGATTACAGCGGAGCAGTGCCTGTAATTACATATACCATTAGTGATGGAAATGGTGGTGTAGCTACGGCAACCTTAACCATTTCAATAATCCCTGTTAATGATACACCTGTCGCGGTTGATGATGCCAATGCGGTTGATGAAGATAATACATTAACAGTTGTAGCTTCGCCAACTACCGGTTTATTGGCTAATGATACCGATGCTGATGGAAACGTTTTAAATATTACTGGCTATACGATAGCTGGGATTAGTGGTACACAAGCTTTAGGTACGACAGTCACCATTCCAAATGTTGGCACGATTAATATTGCCACAAATGGCGGATATGTTTTCACGCCTGTGGCCAACTTTAATGGTTCAGTTCCAGTAATTAACTATACGGTTACAGATGGTTCATCAAGTACAACGGCAACTTTAACATTAACGGTTAATCCTGTAAATGATAATCCGGTTTCCTCAGATGTGGCAGTCACAATTTTAGAAGGCGCAACACTAACCAGAACAGCTATAAACGGATTATTGGCAAATGATAGTGATGTTGATGCAGGAACAACTTTAACGGTTGCAAGTTTTACCGTAGCTGGAATTGGTGGAGCACAACCTTTAGGCACACCATTCGAAATCCCAAATGTAGGCAGTATTACCATTAATACAGATGGCAGTTATGCTTTTGTACCTGTGGCTAATTTCAATGGCGCAGTTCCTGTAATTACCTATACCACAAGCGACGGTAACGGAGGAAGTTCATCAGCAAATTTAACAATTACAATTACTCCGGTAAATGATCCGCCAACAGTTGCCGACGTTCCTAAAACAGGAGCTGAAGATACAACCATCAGTTTTGCAAGTGCTGATTTTACAAGCAAGTTTACAGATGCTGAAGGCGATGCGCTTACTAAAATTAAGATAGTTAGTTTACCAGCAAATGGCGATCTAAAGCTATCAGGTACTAACATTACGGTAAACCAAGAAATAAATGTTGCCGATTTGGCTTCCATCACTTTTGTGCCAACTGCTAATTTTAATGGAAATACCTCGTTTAAATGGAATGGCTTTGATGGTACAACCTATGCAGATTTAGATGGAAACGTAAACATTGCGATTACTCCAGTAAACGATGCGCCAATTGCAGGTAATGATGTCGCAAGTGTTAAACAGGGCGAACAATTAACCCTTGTTGCGCCAGGCTTATTATCAAATGATATTGATGTAGATGGACAAGCACTTACCATTAGTGGTTATACTATTGCAGGTGTAAGTGGCACTCAAACACCAGGTAATCCAGTAGTGATCGCAGGCGTGGGAACCATTACCATAAACGCTAATGGTAGTTTAACATTTATGGCCTTGCCGGGCTATAGCGGTGTTGTACCACTAATTACTTATACAGTAACTGGAGGTGTATTGTCTGCTTCAGCTACGCTTTCTATCACGGTATCGGTTGATAATCAGTCGCCAATAGCCACAAATGATACAAAATCTACCAATGAAGATATAGCAGCAACCGGAAATGTTATTAGTGATGGCACTCCTGATTCTGATCCAGACGGCGACCCAATCAGTGTTAAAAATTTCAGTATTGCCGGAAATCCAACAGTTTATACAGCTGGTAGTACAGCAACTATACCAAATGTTGGTCAAATTGTAGTCAATACCGATGGAAGTTACACCTTTACGCCGGCATTAAATTACAACGGAAGTGTGCCTACCATTACCTACACCTTATTAGATAATCCAATACCAAGAAATCCTGCGGCAACTCCAGCAGAAACAACAGGAACGCTAATCATTACCCTAAACCCTGTAAACGATGCGCCTGTTGTAGCAGGAGAAACGGAAACTACTGATGAAGATTCTCCAGGCATTGCCAAAAATTTATTGGCGAATGATACCGATGTTGATGCAGGAACAACTTTAATCATCACCAGCTTTGAAGTTAACGGCAATACCGTTCCCGTAAACGGGACACCTGGAACTTTCACCATCCCTAATTATGGCGTTATTACCATTTACCAAAATGGTAATTATACTTTCGTGCCAGAGGCCAACAAAAATGGCACTGTGCCAACCATTACCTACACCGTAAATGATCAAAGCGGAGCAGCTAATGCCGCCGCAACAGGTACATTAGCTATTGCAATTAACGCAGTAAATGACGAACCAGTAATCGCAAATGTTGCTGTAACTGGTTTAGAAGATGCTGTTTACACTTTTGCCACCACCGACTTTAGTGCTCAATTTAGCGATGTAGACAATAATCCATTGGCAAAAATTCAGATCATTACTTTACCTGCTAACGGAACCTTGAAGTTAAATGGAGTAGCGGTTACCATAAATCAAGAAATTACTGCTGTAGCTATAGCTAACCTCACTTTTGAACCAAATAGTAACTTTAATGGGACTACCAGCTTTAAATGGAATGGTTCTGATGGCTCATTATATGCCTTTGCCGAAGTTAATGCCAACATTACCATTACACCTGTTAATGACCAACCTTTGGTTAACAATGAGGTAGAGACGATTTTGGAAGATGCAAATCCGGCTTTGGTTAAAGCAGCTTCAAACGGACTTTTAGCTAACGATAGTGATGTTGATGGTCATTCACTTTCGATAACAGGATACACAATTTCCGGAAACCCGGGCACAGGGACACCAACTTTAGGAACACCATTTGTAATACCAAACATAGGTACTATTAACATAGGTAACGATGGAAATTATTCATTTACTCCGGTTGCTTATTTCAATGGTCCGGTTCCCGTTATTACTTATACGGTAACAGATGGTCAGTTTCAACCAAACTCTACCCAAACGGGCACTTTAACAATTAATGTAACTGCTGTAAACAATGCGCCTATTGCAAATAATGACACCGGAAATATTGATGAAGATGCTGTTTTAACTGTTGCCGCGGCAAATGGACTTTTGGCAAATGATACAGATATAGACGGACCTGCAAATACCATTACCGCTTATTGGGTTTCCGGGGTAGCAGGTACGCCAATTATCGGAACTCCATTTGTAATTCCGAATGTAGGTAACATTACCATTAATGCAGATGGAAGTTATGTATTTGCACCAACAACAAACTACAGTGGGGCAGTACCTATAATTGTTTATACTTTAAGTGATGGCACATTAACGGCTACCGCAACACTTACCTTAACCATTAATGCAATTAATGATGCACCAGTTGCCACCAATGATGCGGCAACATTGCTGGAAGATGGTACAATAACCAGGTCTACGACCAATGGACTATTGATAAATGATACGGATGCAGAAGGACAAACCATGACGGTTACTGGTTTTACAGTAAACGGAATTGTTGGAACACAACCAGTAGATGTGCTATTTGAAATTCCAAATGTAGGTTTCATCACCATTAATGATGATGGTAGTTATAGTTTTACCCCTGCCCAAAATTACAATGGTACGGTACCAACCATTACCTACCATATTAGCGATGGTAATGGTGGGCTAGCTTCGGCAACGTTAATCCTTACGGTAAACCCAGTTAATGATGCCCCAACAGCAACCAATGATGCGGCTAACAATAATGAAGATGAGACCTTGACGAGAAATGCTGCCAACGGATTATTGGCTAATGATATTGAGGTTGATGGAGATGCGCTGAACATCATCAGTTTTACAATTTTGGGTATGGCGGGCACTCAAGCAGTAGGTACAACTCCTGTTGCTATTACCGGTCAGGGTGGAGTAGCCGTTGGAACAATAAGCATTTTGGCCGATGGTAGTTTCACATTCATTCCGGCAACAAATTACAATGGTGCAGTTCCAATTATTTCTTATACCGTAAGCGATGGTAATGGTGGAACAGCAACAGCATCGCTATCTATCAATATTGCAGCAGTAAATGATCCGCCAACCGCTTCTGCGATACCGATTAAAATTAATACATCAGAAGATACCCCTCAAAATGGATTAATTAATGCCGTAGATTCAGATAACGACCCATTAACGTTTACCCTAATAACGCCTCCAACTCATGGAATATTAACATTAAGTGCTGATGGAAATTATACTTATGCACCTTATGCAGATTACAATGGCTCTGATAGTTTTGACATAAGCGCAAGTGACGGAAAAGGAGGGGTATTACTCATTACCATCCCTGTTACCGTTAACCCGGTTAATGATGTTCCAATTGCCACTTCACCTGCAATTACAACCACAGAAGATACGCCTAAAAATGGAGTAATTACAGCTAGTGATGTGGAAGGAGATGCACTAACCTACACCTTAAGCATTGCGCCAACAAATGGTACAGTTGTAATTAATACCGATGGAACTTATACTTATACCCCGAATGCCAATTATAACGGTACTGATAGTTTTACCGCAACGGTATCCGATGGCAAGGGTGGAACAACTATAATAACCATTTCGATCACGATTACTTCAGTTAATGATCTTCCAGTTGCAACTTCGCCTGCAGTATCAACCTTAGAAGATACGCCTAAAACTGGAAGAATTACAGCTACCGATGCTGATGGAGATCCACTTACCTTTACAATAACCATACTGCCAACAAAAGGAACGCTAGTTCTGAATGCAAATGGAACTTATATTTACACACCAAATGCCGATTACAATGGACCTGATAATTTTGTTGTTAGGGTAAGCGATGGAAATGGTGGAACAACAAATGTAACCACTTTAATTACGGTAACTCCGGTAAACGATGCTCCGGTAGCAAGTTCCCCTGCAATTACTACAAGTGAAGATACCCCTAAAACAGGGATTATAACCGCAACAGATGTTGATGGCGATCCGTTAACCTATACGGTTACTACTACACCAGCAAATGGTACGGTAGTCATTAATGCAAACGGAACTTATAATTATACACCTGATGCCAATTACACTGGTGCCGATAGCTTTACGGTAACGGTGAGTGATAGTAAGGGTGGAACGGTAGCAGTCACCATTAATGTAACGGTAACGCCTGTTAATCACCCTACCGCAGTTAACGATGTTGCGGTAACTAATGCAGGTACGCTGGTTACCATTAATGTACTCGCCAATGATGTGAAAGGTGATGCTAACATTAATCCTGCTACTGTGGTAATTACACAACAAGTTGTTAACGGAACACTTAGCGTAAATGCGGTAACTGGTCTGGTAACCTATACTCCAAATGTAGGGTTCTTCTGTGAAGACAACTTTAGGTATACCGTTAAGGATGTAGCTGGTAATATTTCTAATGTGGCAAATGTTAGCATTGCCGTAAACAGACCGCCAACAGCAGTTGATGATAATGGACAAACAAATCTTAATACGCCAGTTGCCTTAAGCATTTTATCAAATGATATTAAATATGGTATGGCTACCATCGTGAATAGCAGTATTGTGATTACCCAACAACCAGCAAATGGTGTAGTGAGTATTAACACGATAACGGGAATAGTAACTTATACACCAAATCTTAATTTCTATGGTACCGATAGTTTTAAATACACCTTTAAAGATAGTTTTGGAGCTGTATCTAATGTAGCTACGGTTACAATTGTAATTGCAGACCAACCTAAAATTGGATTGGCTAAGGCCGCTATTGCTACTGTGAAAACAATTAATGGCAGTTATGACATCACTTATTTATTTACAGTAATTAATTTTGGTGTAGACCCGCTTCAAAATATCAGTATTAAGGACGACTTGAAAGCAACTTTTAAAACAGATGTGTTTAGAATGAAGTCGATTAAAGCAAACGGTGCATTCATTGTAAACCCTTCATTTAATGGTGATAATAACACTGAATTACTGCAAGCTGGAAATACTTTAGCAGTTGGTAAAACCGAAACCATTGAAGTGATGGTTAATGTGAGCGTGAAGAGCAACACCTATAGTAATACGGCCATTGCAACAGGAATGTCTACGAGTGGTATAAGTACTTCAGACCAATCTACCGATGGTTTAAAAGCTGATCCAACTAATGCTGGAGATGTGACACCATCATTCCCAACAATTGTTAGCTTAACCATTCCACAAGAATTTATTCCAGGTGGTTTCTCTCCTAATGGTGATGGTGTTAATGATAAATTTGTAATTGAAAATACAGAAGGGAAACGAATTTCGTTAGAAGTGTTCAACAGATGGGGTAACAGGGTATACCGCAGTGTAGACTATAAAAACGACTGGGATGGAAGGAGCAATGAAGGTATTCGCGTCGGAGGAGATGATTTGCCGGAAGGCACTTACTTCTATATAGTTATTTTAGATGGAAAAGATAAATATGTGGGCAACATTACTATTAAACGATAACCGATGAAAAAGCATATCATAATTATTCTGATTTTAATGTTTGCTGCCCAATTTGTAAATGCCCAGCAGGAAGCAATGTACTCTCAATATATGTTTAATACATTGGCCATTAATCCTGCATATGCGGGAAGTAGAAACGTAACATCGGCCACTGCCCTGTACAGAAAACAATGGGTTGGTATAGATGGTGCACCAGAAACACTAACCTTTACTGTAGATGCACCATCTCGTAACAAGAAGATAGGGTTTGGGCTGCAAGTTTTTAGTGATAAAATCGGGGTTACTAAAACCAGTGGTGTTTTTGGAAGTTATGCCTATCGTATAAGAATGGAAAAAGGTACGCTTTCCTTTGGTTTACAAGCAGGGATAAGCCAATACAGGGCTGATTTTAGTTCGGTAATGCTCAATACTGGTAGTACAGTCGATTTGGCATTTCAAGAGAACATCAATAAAAACCTTGCTACAATTGGTACCGGTATTTACTATAATGCAGATCGCTTTTATGTCGGTTTATCATCTCCTCAATTATTAAATAATAAATTAGTGAACTTTTCGGTAACTAATAATAATGTGTTTACCGGTCAATCTTTACATGTTTTCTTGGCTGCTGGGTATGTTTTTCCATTAGATGCCGATTTAAATTTAAAACCCTCTATATTAATTAAGGGCGTAAGAGGTGCACCAATAGAAGCAGACCTAAATGCAAATTTGTGGATCAAGGATGTGATTTCATTTGGCGTACAATACAGAACTGAAGCTGATATTGCTGTAATGATGGAAATACAGGCAACTCCGCAGGTTAGAATTGGTTATTCTTATGATAAGAGCATAACTAAATTGGTGAACTTTAATAGAGGTAGCCACGAGATAATGCTCCGCTACGAATTTGGCTTTGAAAAAGGAAAAACAATCTCTCCACGTTATTTTTAATTGCGCGCTATGAAACAGTTCATATACATTTTTACGTTATTTATATTCGGCTTTGGTTCTTTTGGTGCCCTTGCTCAAACTGAAAAAGCGGCACTTGTAAATTTAAAGCAAGCTAAAAAAGAATATGATGCTATGAAATACGCCGCTACTATTTCCTTATTAGAAAAAGCAGCAATAACAATCCCTGATCATATAGAGGTCAAAGAATTATTGGCTAATTCCTATAGAAAAACAAAAGATTATAAAAATGCATTGATCTGGTATGAAAAATTAAGTAAAACAACGCCTTTAAAACCAGAATGGGTTTTAAGCTATGCCGAGGTTTTGGCTAACAATGAAAAGTACAAAGATGCTGAAATATGGTATAAAAAATATTTAAAAATGGCAGGCGCAGATCAAAGAGCCTTGGATTTTGCAAATGCCTATAGTAGTAATGCCAGCTTTATGAAAGAAAAGAGACGCTGGCAAGTTTATTATACCAATTTAAATACAGTAGCTTCAGAATATGCACCAATGTTTTACCAGAATGGACTGCTATTTGTGAGCAATAGAAAGATAGGTAATCTCTCTAAGCATATTTTCGGTTGGGACCAAAGTCCATTTTCCGATTTGTATGTTGTTAAAAACTTAGATAGTATAAAACCTGTAGATACCAGTATGGTAATGTCAGCTTTAAAAGCCAAACAAACGTATAAGGTTAATGACGATGATACACGCAACACTAGTAACGATAACAATGTTTTTTCAGTAAACCAAACCTTAGCAAGTGAAAGTCAAGGTATGAAATTCCCTGGAGAAGGTTTGGCAAGTCCGCTAAGTGGTTTTGTAAATACAAAATATCACGAAGGGCCAGCGACGGTTTTGCCAGATGGCTCTTTAATTTTTACCAGAAATAATTACTTTAAGGGCAAGCTAAACCTAAGTAAAACAGGTGTTGATAAACTTAAGATTTTTACGGCTTCGACACCTAGTATGGATGATCTAAAACCATTTCCATACAATAATGATGAATATTCAACTGGGCACCCCGCAGTGAATAAAGCGGGTACAATATTGATTTTTTCATCAGATATGCCTGGCGGAAAAGGAGGAGTTGACCTTTACGTTTCTACCAGAGCAAATTTTAAAGATGAATGGGGCAAGCCTGTTAACTTAGGAAATAAAGTGAATACAGAAGGTGATGAAATGTTTCCTACTTTGTATAATGACAGTACTTTGTTTTTCTCGTCTACAGGGCATGCAGGGCTTGGTGGATTGGATATTTTTGAAATCCCTATTCGTAATGCCGAAATAGTCGGTGTTCCATTAAACTTAGGCGCCCCGGTAAATTCATCCAGTGATGATTTTTCTTTCATCAGAAGTGAAAGCGGGTATAAAGGATTTTTTTCATCTAACCGTTTGGGAACGGATGATATTTATGGATTTCAATTTCAGCCATATAGGATTAAGCTGCAGGGCGTTTTGACTGATAACCTAAGCCATCAGCCAATAGCTAATGCGCAAATTCAATTGTCGGATAACGGCGTTAAAACTTCATTTTATACAGATAATAAGGGTGAGTTTATTAAAGAACTTCCTAAAAGGTCGGTAGTAGATTTGATTATAACTAGGCCAGGCTATGCATTTTTCTCTCAACAGATTTCTACAATGGATATCGATGAAGATACCACCATCTTACAGCGAATTCAATTAAAAAGTTTGGCGAATATTTCTAAAGTTGATGCTAACAAATGTGATGAACTCCATAGGCTTGCCGCAGATTTAAAGATATATTATGATCTTGATAAAGCTGAAATTAGAACAGATGCTAAACCCTTGATGAAAAAAATAGCCCTATTCTTAAAGGCAAATCCTCAATTTGAGCTGGTGGCTTCTAGTTTCTGTGATAGTAGGGCCTCAAATGCATATAATATTGAGCTATCTGAACGTAGGTCTAAAAATGCAAAACAATACTTGATGGCCAGTGGGATTGATGCAGAAAGAATTGTAGTTCATGCTTATGGCGAAGATCATTTAGTGAATAATTGTGCTGATGGTGTAGCCTGCGATGAAGCGAATCAACAACTCAATAGAAGAACAGAGTTTTTCATCATTTTAAACGGTAAGGATGTTAGAGAACTGAAATGTGAGGAGCTGGTAGAATTCTTGAAAAAGTAATATTATATTATTGATTGCTTTCTTTCAAAGTTTTCGAAAAACCCCCGATTTCAATCAATTCGTCCACAAAATGGTTCGAATTACGCACCGTCACTGACCCCTAGTGGGGCAAAGATTTTTTCGAAGATTTTTGCCTCATTTTTTTGCTATCTAATTTTTTGTTTATCAGGAAGATACGCTGAAACGTTGCGCTCATCAAAGCGGTTCGATGTTGTAGGGTTTCAAAATCGAATTTTTCGGGGAACATCGAACCAATCAGCCTTCTTTTATCATTAATGGCAGATTTAGTGAAAATCAGGAATAATCTAGTGAATGTAAAAATAGCATCATCCAGAAGAGGCTCCAGTTGAGAAATGGTGTATTTCTTTTTGGCAATTTCATCTAATTTAGCCTCTGTTAAGCGCTCCGTTTAGCTCAACAGACCGGTGGTAAATTGAAATAACAGCGAGGATAGCGGGACATTTTAAAGTGCAAAGGATAATCAAATCGACAATTCAATCTTTCCTCAAAGAAGATAGGATTCTTGAACCATAATCCCGATAATTAGCGATTACATGATTCAACAAAGGGGGGATGACAAAGTGCAGTTAACCTATCTTCAACTTCGCATTTAGGAAAAGTACAATCAATAAGAATTGAACTCGATTCGGTTTCATCTTCGTTTATCGAATAAAGGCATATGTATTTGCCAACATATCCAAACCCATTTATCAGGTCGTTATTCACTTCGAACATATTCTCTTGATTTTCAATTAAATCAAACCGTATCTTAGCTATTACCGCTAAAGACTTTTGCAGATCAGAAGTATAAGCATACCCGATTTCCTCATTGATAGTGTCAACATATAAGACATGATCATTTTTTTATCCATATAATTTCTTCAATTATGAGTGCCTAAATACATATTTTTATGGAAGCCTGAGACTATACCTAAAATCTTTTTTCAATCAAAAGAACAAAAATGGGCATTTGGAACGGGGCAAAATCTTCCTTATAAAGAGCAAAACCTTCCTTTAATAAACACATTAGGAGAAAAACAGATTTTTTTAGATTTACAACTTCAGCTATGAGGAATTCTTTTCCGTTAAAACGGTTAAAGACGGGGAATAAATTGAAGAAGTAAGCAATAAGGATCGACCGGTGCTTTTTCAGCAGTTTAAACAGGCAGATGTACACGTGTAGACCGTTTTATGGGAGGGCACTTTTACAGCCTATACTTATCCTACATTACGGAAATGCGCTATCGTAACATAAATGCTGTCTATTTCCCCGATAATTCTAACCATTTATCTTGGCACTTAAATAAACTATATTTTTTATTGTAAACGAAAAGTGACATTTTTATTGAAAGTTTATATATTTTTGTTACAAATAGTGCCTCATCCCGGGCAGAGCAATTCAGATGTTCACAATTAACGAGACCAAATATTTTTTTTACATTTTACTGTTGTGCGCTTTATCGACCTATAGCCATGCACAGACACCCTATATTTTTAACCATCTGAACATCGAAGATGGACTTTCCCAAAATTCAGTTCTGGCAATTATCAAAGACCCGCAGGGTTTTATGTGGTTCGGGACAAGATATGGACTGAACCGATATGATGGACAGAATATAAAAGTATTTAAAAACACAACGGTAAGTAAGAAAAGTGTTGTTTCGAATAACTATATAACCACTTTAGCGGTCGATGACAACAAGGTGATGTGGGTAGGATCCCTGCATAGCCTGGATAAGTATGACCCCAAGAGTGGAACATTTATACATGTGCTTTCTGATGTGGACAGATCTAATTACCTTTATAACGACCGTAAGGGTACGCTCTGGCTGGGGACCGATAGTGGACTGCTATATTCAACCGATAAATTTCATAATAAATTCAAAAGACTCAAACTTCCGATAAAAAAGTCGTACAAAGTATTAACAATCTTTGAGGATCACTTGGACAATCTCTGGATAGGTACAACCAGTGGTCTGGTGCGCCTTGAAAAGCTAAATGGGCGCTATCAATGCAGTATTTTTGCTCACTCAGCTGATCCCAATAGCATTAGTAGCAGTGTGGTGACAGCAATTGCTGAAGATAAAAAAAATAGACTGTGGATCGGTACCAAACATAACGGTCTCAATCTTTATGAGGGGACTGGAAAATTTTTTAGGCATTATTCCCAATCGGAAAATTCTCCAAATACAGTAGGCATCAATCATATCCAGAAAATTACGGCAGATAGAAATGGAAAACTGTGGATCGGAACCCAGGAAGGAATTTCGTTGATTGATACCGAAAAGATGAAATTTGAAAACTATCAGCATGATTCTTCCGATCCGGTGAGCCTGGGCGAAAATTCGGTATTCGATATTTATGAAGATAATTGCGGTTCTATCTGGATCGGTACTTACTTTGGTGGTGTAGACGTGGTACATGCCATCACCACCCCATTCCAGGTTTATCAGAATGATAAATATAAAAACAGCATTAGTAATAATGTAATCAGCGCAATAGCAGAAGATAGGATCAACAATCTATGGATAGCCACCAATGATGGTTTAAATTACTTCAACCGGAAAACAGGCCGGTTTACTATATTTAAGAATGCGGACAAGTCTCCCAATAGTCTATCTTCCAATGTCATCAAGACTATTTTAGTGGACAGATCGCAAAGGGTATGGGTGGGTAACTATCAGGGGGGCTTAAACCTCTTTCGGCCAGAAACAAATGATTTCATCCGTTATCGTCATCTTGACGCAGATCCAATGTCATTAAGCTATGATGATGTAAACTGTATTGTTGAGGATAATAAAGGCGGGATTTGGGTCGCTACTTCAATGGGGCTGAATCTTTTTGATCCTGGGACTAATAGATTTAAGCTTGTTTACACGGATAACATCAAAAAAAATGAGCTGATCAGGGTATTGTATGAAGATTCAAAGCACAATATATGGATCGGATCTAACAACATACATTTTTGGAACAGTGCTACCAATACCTTTAAATCTTTCATCGGAGGGAAGACCCCAGGGCTTGTCAATGGTGTTGTGAATTGTTTTTATGAAGATAAAACGGGTGCGATCTGGTTTGGGACAGACCATGGGGGACTGAGTGTCTATGACCCCAAAAAAAATGCCTTTAGGACATTTTCCCAAAAAGATGGATTACCCTCGGATAACATATTGTCGCTTCTGGAAGACGATTATGGCTTTTTATGGTTAAGTACCGAACGTGGGCTGATTAAATTTGACAAAGAGCACCAGATATTTAAATTATACAATACAAAGGATGGACTTCCGGGAAATGTGTTCAATATCGGATCTGGTTTTAAGGATAGAGCAGGACAGCTGTTTTTTGGCGGGTACAATGGACTGGTCGGTTTTTACCCTGAAGAAATCAGGGAGAATGATTCAAGACCGGCTGTGATGCTCACTTCTCTAAAAGTTTTTGACAAGCTTATCGGGATAAAGGGGCCAGATAGCCTGTTAAAAAAAGCAATTGAGCTGACCGGTGAGATAACATTTTCATCGGAACAAAATGTATTTACCATTGGATTTTCAGCCTTAAATTACATTAAACCTGAAAAAAACCGATATAAATATAAGCTGGAAGGATTTGATAAAAACTGGAACGAAGACGTAGTTCCTTTTGCATCCTATTCCAATCTCCGCCCCGGACAATATACATTCTTGGTTAACGGGTCAAATAATGACGGATTATGGAGCGTAAGACCAGCTAAACTGATCATCAACATCCTGCCGCCCTTGTGGCTGACCTGGTGGGCCTATCTGATCTATGGTGTCGTGCTCTTTGCTGTTTCCTATTATGTATTTAGGTTTTTTAAGAACCGCGAGAAACTGGAACGCGAACTTTATCTCGAACATCGGGAAGCAGAACAACAACAGGCGCTCTACCAGACGAAACTTGATTTTTTTACCAATGTTTCCCATGAGATCCGAACACCTTTAACGCTTATCATCGGTCCGATTGAAAAATTGATTGATCTTACCTCTGAAAATGAGGCGGTCAGAAAACCTTTACAGAACATCAGGCGTAATACCGATAGGCTTTTCAGACTGGTTACCGAATTATTGGATTTCAGAAAAGTGGAATCTGATAAACTACCTCTTTATTTTTTTGAGCAGAATATCGTAGACTTTGCAGGTGACATTTTTCTGCTATTTCAAAACCTTGCCAGTCAAAAAAATATAAATTACACTATTGAGTGCAGTGAAGACAAGATCTTCGCATATTTTGATAAGGACCAGCTCGAAAAGGTATTCTTTAATTTATTATCAAATGCATTCAAATTTTCAGATGAAGGCGGGGAGATCAATTTATTAATCAGAAAAGGTGAAACAGGCGATCAGGTTGAAATTATAGTTACCAATAATGGGAAGGGCATTAATATGGAAAACCTGGATAGGATATTTGATAATTTTTACCAGGTAAATGAGTCGAGACATTATTCAATCGGGACAGGTATTGGACTGGCGCTCTCGAAAAGTATCGTAGAGCTTCATCATGGACACATTCATGCAGAATCTGTTGCCATTGACACCGAGCACTATAAAACCTCGTTTAAGGTCATACTTCCTTTAGGTAGAGCTCATTTGAGCGATGACCTTCTATTAGACGGAAATATAAACACCAGGGCGGAGCAGGATTCCTCTTACCATAGACCTATCATCGAAGTATTGGATGATAACCAGACGGCAGGTGTACCGATTGGCAAAACCTATACCGTTTTATTGGTAGAAGATAATGAAGAGCTAAGGAACTTTATTCAAAGGCTACTTGATAAAAAATATGATGTAGTGACCTGTTCCAACGGAATGGAAGGCTGGGATACAGCTGTTCGTATCATTCCGGACCTGATTATCAGTGATGTGATGATGCCTGTTATGGATGGACTCGAACTCTGTAAGAAACTGAAAACGGACAATAGGACCTCACATATTCCCATTATTCTGCTCACGGCAAGGGCGGCCAGTATCCATCAGGTAAGCGGTCTTCAGAACGGCGCTGATGCCTACATAACCAAACCTTTTAGTGATCAGATCTTGCAGCTCAATATACAGAATATGTTGGCCCTGAGAGCGGCTATGCAGGCCAGGTTCGGTAAACAGCTCCTTTTAGAGCCAGCAAACAACCCATCGACAAAAGATGAAGAATTGTTGGGCAAGATTATGGTTGCCGTTGATAAAAACCTCGATAATCCGGAGTTCGACCTCATGCAGCTGACCCTGGAGATCGGTATGAGCAAATCTGTACTTTACAAAAAATTTAACGCGCTTACTGATGTTTCTCTAACCGATTTTGTTAAAAGCCAGCGGCTTAAACGTGCAGCGGTGTTACTCCAAAAAGGCGAATATAACCCTACGGAGGTGACTTATATGGTTGGATTCAGTGACCCTAAATATTTTAGTAAAGAATTCCGTAAAGTTTACGGGGTTACGCCATATCAGTATCTGCACCCAAATCCGTAACCGCGAAGTTCGGAGGATGATTAGGTCAGGTTTCCTGAACTCCTGCAGGAGCTTTGCTGCGTTAAACGACAGTATTTATTAAAATAGGACTTTTTAGTTTCGCTTCTTTTATTTCTGTTCTTATTCATTTTTTAATAAAAAAAGTGCGTCATAAGCCTGTTTAGGCTTGATGTATATTTTTAAATACGGAAAAAAGGAAGATTTTACTCTTTAAAAGGGAGGATTTTACACCAGGTTCCTTCTCTGTTTAGCTTCTTTTGTTTTATGCTTAATCATGAAATACATCTTTGAGGGTGTATTTCTGGTTCTGACCAACCAAATATAACCCGTAGCTAAACATATTACTGATCAATTGACAGGATCAAATTTTAAACTTAGCTTTTACTTTAATTTTAAAAACCTTGCAATGAAGAGAAATTTACTACGAAGATAGAGAAGGCAAATTACCATTTCGGGAACAGTAGCCCGAAAAGAAAGAGATAGTGCGATGCCGATATCAAGCACCTGTCTTAAAACAATCAAACAGCTAACCAAATAAAACCAGAAGAAAGGAATTCATTATGTCAAACACAAATTATAAATGTGTAGTGTGGGAGAGGTGTATGCTATGGTCCATCGTATTATTAGCATGGGGCGTATTAAACACTCCATCATTTGCTCAATCGAAAACATTAAAAGTATCGGGCGCGGTCAAAGACTCGAAAGCGCAAGTGCTTGCTGGCGTTAGTGTTAAAATAAAAGACGGCCAAACTGTAGTTAATACCGATGCAAACGGGCGGTATCAGATCACCGCTCCAATTCCTTTGTCAATAGCCTTGATTTTCAGTTATATAGGCTACGGTAGCAAGCTCATACAGGTTAACAATAAAAGTGTTTTAGATGTTATCCTTTCAGAACAGATATCAGACCTTAATGATGTTGCGGTAATAGGCTACGGAACCGTTAAAAAGAAAGACCTGACAGGATCAGTAGGGAAGATCGATCTGGCCGATCTGAACAAAGCGCCTGCCGATCTGGCATTACAAAAAAAACAACTTCATTATAACATTGATGGAACAATTTAGTTGGTAAAACCAACCGCCACCAAATATAAAGCTACCATAATTGCTTCGGCAATACAATTCTAAACCTATTTCTAACCAAATAAACCAAGGTATGAAAATAAAACTTACGCTGCTGTTATTGCTGTTTATATGCAGTTTCAGTAAAATGGTTCTTGCTACAGACTATTATACAGGATCGGCTACAGCTACTCTTGCCGGTAATAGTGGTACTGTTAATAACAATTGGACCACCAATCCAGATGGTATTACAGGTTTAACCACAGTGGCTATTGCCGCAACTGATAATCTTATAATTTTGAGTGGCGGAATCGCAACCATTACTGCCAGTATGAATATTGGGGCCTTAACCATTAATTCTGGAGGGAAAATTATCCACACAAACAATGCTTCAGCGAGTTCCTTTAACATTAACGGCTTACTTACCTGGAACGGAACCATAAAAACTGTTCAGGCAGTATCTGGAAGCAATTTTTTTAGTGCAAATGGAGATGTTAAAGGAACCACTGCGCTACACGATGCCAGCAGCAACAGAGGCGTGTATCTTGGCGGGGATGGATTAAGAAGTATAAACCTTAACCAGGTTTCTGGCGGTGTAATCAATTCAAGCAGTGTTGGGCTAATGATTGCTAAAAATCATTCACTTTCTGGCAATTGCAAGTGGTATAGCCCGCTTATTTATAACCAGAACTGTATTTTAGATCTTGCCGGTTATAATTTACAGGTATCTTCCATCACCGGCGGAAACTTGGCCCGCTTAATAAGAGCTAATGCGGCTTCCAGCCTTACCATTTCGGGTGGAGTTAATGCTTCTACAATTTATCTTGACACTGTTGCTACCGCCTTAAATTACCTTACCATCAATAATGATTTTTCAACAGGAACAACAACCGCTAACATCAGCGCCATCAACAATTTTGCGATAAACAACCTGATCAAGAACAGCCAGGGAACAACCACTTTTAACGGCAACATTGCGGTAAATTCATTACTTAACTTTGGTGCGGCAACGGGAACGACTTATACTGGTACTTTACAGATCAACGGTACTTTTTCATTGGCTAATAACGCAATGTTAAATGTACAAACGAAAGGAGCAACAGTTTCTAGCCAATACGATCAATTAAGTGTAAATGGAAATATCAATATAAGTACTTCAACAACCCTCAAAGTGAATACGCTTAACGCTTATATTCCTCCAAGTGGTACGTTATTTAATTTTGTCAAATCAACCGGAGGTACCATTGCCGGAAGCTTTCAAACGGTTCAAAATCCAAACAGTTTTATAACTACGGTAAGTTATCCTTCCGCAAATACGGTACAATGCGAGCTAACCAAAATTTGCACCTTCACTTTAACTCCTGATTTGCCAATTGTCGCATCAACCCCTACTGTAGAGACAGAAATAGAAACCATATACAATCGTTATTCAGATTCGTATTTGGGCACTTCTGCGCCAAGTGCCACTGCACTTAACACTGCAATAACTGCTTATAATGGCCTTGGTATTACAGTTAACGGAAATACTATTACCGGAAATGTTACAAATTACAACCAAACTTCATTTCTAAAAACCTTTGCGCAACAACTCAAGTTTCATCCTGAAGATACCGACACCTACAATAAAGCGCTAAATACCGTATGGCTGGTATCAGACCAGATATGTAAGGGAACCTTGGCCATCGATTATAATGAATACGATTATGCTGTATTTGCAAAGCCAGCAATACTCATACCGGGTATTAAGAGTAACCTATTGGTAAAGAGTTTGTTTGAAAATGTACTCTATAAACAAAATGCATTTGATCATATATGGGAGCCCAATTATGTGGATGGTGGCATTAATGTTGATCACCTTGGCAACTCTGGTGCGGTTACCATGGCATATGTAAAATGGATAGACGATGCTGACGAGCGGTATCGTTACATGACAGCTTTTAAGCGCTTTATGGATCATTTCTGCATCTATACCAAAGCAACGTACGACGGCATAAAACCAGATGGCTCAGGTTTCCACCACTGGGCATCTTATCCTGGTTATATGTACAATTTAAATTCCGCTTCTGATATTACTTATTATCTGCGGGCCACCTCTTTTCAGATCAGTACTGAATCTTATCTTAGGTTAAGAGATGCAGTTATGGCACAGCTGATGATTGGAAATGATAATACGATGAGATCTTTATCATTGGCAGGACGAAATCCTCACATATTTTACACCAATATTAACAAATATTCATTCCGTAACATGGCAGTGGCCGGGGGAAGTATTTTAGGCACAGGAAACTCAGACCCAATTATGGCTACAATCTACAATAGAACCTGGCCATCAGATCCCTATGGGCCATTAGGCAACTCAACTGTAGCTCCTTTTAATAATGGCTATTTTCAGTCTAACCATAGCATGGCTGGCATTTACCGTAAAGACAATTGGGTAGTCACCTGTAAAGGTTTTAACAACAATATGCTTGGTGCAGAGATCTTTGGCGTCTCTGATGGAAACGTGGCCAATCGGTTCGGACGTTACCAGAGTTATGGTGCAATAGATATTATTTATGCCGGAGATGCCCCTACAGGCAATGGCTATGATGTAACCACAAGAAACTGGAATTATATTCCCGGTACTACTAGTATCCGGTTGCCATGGGATAAACTGCAGGCCGAAAGAGATACTCAGGACGAATTACAGCAAAAAAGATTTGCTGGATCCCTTAGCTTTTTAAATAAAAACAGCGACTACCTAAAAGCAATTCATGGTACATATGGAATGTTTGCGATGGACTTTCGGGAAAGAACAGGGCTGGGATGGGGGACTAGGTATTCCGCAGAAAGCCATAATCCAAGTTTTATGTTTAAAAAATCGGTATTTGCCTTCGATAATATGTTAGTATGTCTTGGTTCTAATATTGGCAACAACGATGCGGTAAATACAACGCTCACAACTTTATATCAACGCAAGGCAACAGCTGGCAAAGAACTGGTAAATGTAGATAACAGCGCATTGCCTACGGGTGACTACAGCAACTCTTATGCAGGCACTACCAACCACTGGGTTTTAGATGGTTTTGGGACAGGTTTTTATGTGTTTTCTGGTAGTGGTACTATTAAGTTAACAAAAGCAGACCAACAAACGCCACAGCATGACAAACTGCTATCTGCGCAAACGATTTCAAACAACCCGATAGGGAATTATACCATTGGTTACATCGACCATGGAACAGCCCCGTCAGGCAAAGGCTACGAATATATTTGCATGCCTAAATCTACTACTTCAAACATGGCCGATTTAGATGGTCAGATAGCTGCAGGTAACAAACCCTATACCGTACACCGTAAAGATAGCCTTGCCCATATAGTAGAGTATAAGCCAACAGTCAACTCAAATTCTGTATTTGGATATGCTTTCTTCAGTGCCCTTTCAGGATTGAACAATGCAGGGAACCTTACTGGCGCCGATTATCCTTGCCTGGTGATGTCTAAATATGATTCAACTCAAAAAAGTCTTAAAATCGCAGTTACTAATCCTGATCTGGGATTTACCTGGCGGGCGAATACCCCATCAGTAAACAAACAAATAAACATTACCATAAAAGGAACAAATTGGGCAATTTCAACGCCTAACGCCAATGCCAGCATAACCGGTACATCAAATGGGGAAAGCAAAATTCAGTTTACAACGATAGATGGGTTACCAGTAGAAATTTCACTGAACCGTGTGCTGAGCCCGCAAACGATAACTTTTAATGCTTTACCTGCCAAAACTACCCGTGATGTCACCTTCGATTTAACCGCCACAGCCTCCTCAGGCCTGCCAGTTAGTTATGTTAGCAGTAACACTGCAGTAGCTACAATAAGTGGCAATACGGTAAGCATTATAGGAAAAGGTGCCAGTATCATTACAGCTTCCCAATCAGGTAATGATATTTATGATGCTGCTACACCAATAGAACAAACACTGATTGTTAATACATCCATTACTTCAATAGCAGACGACTATGTGCGTGATGGTGGTTCTGCAAACAGCAACTTTGGAACCGCTAATACACTGACAGTAAAAAAAGATGGCTTAGGATACAACAGAGAGGTGTACTTGAAATTTGATCTGAACGGTGTGGATAATTTTGACGATGCTACCCTAAGATTAAATATAGCGTCTGCTAATACCAATGTAGCCAGTACAACCTGGCAGGTGTACTATGTACCCTCAGATACCTGGACAGAAACCGGCATTAACTGGACCAATAAACCAGCATCAGGTACTTTACTGGCAACCATTAACGGCAAAGGCTCCGGATGGGCTGAATGGAATATCAGCACTCAAGCGTTATCAGAGTTTACGGGAGATAAAACGTTGTCGCTTCGTATCGTTTCAACAGTTATGAACGCTACCTCCGATGCATCGTTTAACTCGAAAGAAGCCGCTAGTTCAGAACTTCGCCCTCAATTATTGTTAACTTCAGGAAATTCGATGCAACCCGGATCAATGTTAGCAGTTTCGCCAGGAACAAGAGCTAATAATGGGCTCGTTAGCGAAAACTTAATAACTGCAAAAGAAAATAACATCGTACGTGCCTACCCGAATCCTGTAAAAGATTTCGTGAATATCAACCTGTCTGGTTACGAGAATGGAGCAGAAATTGAAGTGCTTAATCTATATGGCAGTACACTCTTACGCCAAAAAACAACCGGAAATAATGCCCAATTAAATATATCGTCATTCGCTTCAGGCTTATATTTATTAAAAATCAAAGCAGAAAACACAACAGTAGCCACAGTAAAAATAATAAAAATTGCCCCCTAGTGGGCAGAAATTTTAATGCCCTAGGCTAAATAATTTTAAAGAAATAGTAATTTATCTAAGCACAAGAAAATGGAAGGTAAAACTAGTTTACAATGGCGGCATTTTGGTTACTATGTCCTAATATGGGCAATCCTGCCGGCAGTCTACGAACTGCTGGTATGGAGATGGATATCTTAGCCCCGTTACCAAACGATGGAAAGGCATACCAGAGCCTTCATTATGACGGATATGGAGCTGATCATAAAAAAGTTGGCTCCATAACAACTGAGGTAGAGGTTAACAGCGGAAATTAACCGTTCGGGTATTGAACAACCTGATCAGATGCAGGGCAGCCAATACCAATATGTTACTAAATTTTGGTCCTACAAAGAATGGTATTCTTACCGCAGATATGTACCGCCACTTAGACGATTTCGCACAATGGATGAAAGTGAATAGCAAGTCTGTTAAAGGAACACACTCCCTTGAAGATAAGGAGTCTGCTTCTGTTTATTTTGGGACAAGAACAAAAACAATCCCTAAATGAGGAGAAAGTAGTGTTTAAAACGCCGCATGAAGTAAAAAAAGTGTCGTTATTAGACGGTGGAAAAAAGCTTAAATTTAATCTGGAAAATGGTGCCCTGACTGTTTTACCCGCATCACAAAGCACTGCCCTGGTTCAGGTAATTGATGTAGAACTGAAATAAGTGATCACATCAATTTAAAATAATTCCTTCGTCAATTATAAAAAAAATAAGCCCATGAAATCGTAAACAGCGGATCCAATTTCTTGAACTTCAGCGCTAAAATACATTCATGCATTGAAAAAAGGAAGATTTTATTCTAAATACGGAAATTTTTTCCCTGGCTTCTTTTTCTATAAATACATTTTTGCAAGTGTACCAGGTTACATCTGCCTGGTCTTACTGTGTCATTAAAAATATAATTTATGTTAACTAAATATTTTCTTTTAATTCTTTTTTTTGTTCCTGCTTTTTGCTTTGCGCAGCAATTGCCTTACCAGAATGTTGCACTTGATCTAAATAAACGTGTAGAAGATCTACTAAGCCGTATGACCTTGGATGAAAAGCTGGCGCAGATGCAACATATTCATTCGAACGATTTTGATACAGATAAAAAGCCGGATATGGGCATGCTTATTAATTTTAGCAAAGGAATCAGTTATGGCTGTATTGAAGGTTTACCTTATTCGGCCGAGCAATATGCAAAACTGATTTTTGATGCGCAAAAGTATATGCGCGAAGAAACGCGTCTTGGAATTCCGCTAATTCCGGTTATGGAAGGACTCCATGGTGCTGTTCAGGACGGAAGTACCATTTATCCCCAATCTATTGCCTTGGCAGCCACTTTCAATCCAGGGTTTGCATACAAAATGACTAGTTTGATTGGTGTGGAGGCCAGGGCAATAGGGATTAAACAGGTACTTGCTCCTGATCTGGATCTGGCACGCGAACTGCGCTGGGGTAGGGTAGAGGAGACTTTTGGTGAAGATCCTTATTTGGTTTCTCAAATGGGGATAGCTTATATAAAAGGTTTCCATGAGCACCGGATTATTACCACCCCTAAACATTTTGTTGCGCATGGCAGCCCCTCCGGGGGACTTAATCTGGCATCTGTAGCAGGTGGAATGAACAGTTTGTACAATTTATATATGGTTCCTTTTGAAAAGGTAATTAAGGAAACTGCTCCGTTTTCTATCATGAACTGCTATAGTTCGTATGATGGAGAGCCCGTTACTGGTTCCTCTTTTTTTCTGACGGATTTGTTAAGAAATACCCTGAAATTTAAAGGATATGTGTATTCAGACTGGGGTTCTGTAGAAATGCTATATAATTTTCATAAAACGGCCATTGATCAAAAAGACGCTGCAGCTCAAGCGGTAAAGGCCGGTCTTGATCTGGAAGCCTCAGGTCGGCTCTATTCGAAACTTGCGCCAATGGTAAATAATGCTACATTCGATATCAGCTACATAGATTCTGCAGTTAGCCGTATTTTATATGTGAAATTTGCTTCGGGATTATTTGATGAGAAACCAGTATACGATGCGTCTTTTAAAAAATATATCCATAGTAAAGAATCACAGCTGCTCGCAAAGCAAATTGCAGACGAAAGTGTGGTCTTGCTCAAGAATCAGGATAACCTCCTTCCCCTTGACATCAGGTCGCTAAAATCCATAGCAGTTATAGGGCCAAACGCCGATCAGGTACAATTTGGCGATTATACCTGGAGCAGAAATAATAAAGACGGAATTTCGCCATTGATTGGCATCCGTAACCTGACTAACGGGAAACTGAAAGTTAATTATGCTAAAGGTTGCGATCTCACTACGACCGATACCACTGGCTTTAAAGAAGCTGTACAAATGGCAGCCCAGAGTGATGTGGCTGTTGTTTTTGTAGGATCGCAAAGCGCTTCTCTGGCAAGAGACTATAGCAACAGCACCAGTGGCGAAGGGTTCGACCTATCAGATCTTACACTACCCGGAGCACAAGAAGAATTGATAAAAGGGATAAAAGCCACTGGAAAACCTGTAATTGTTGTACTTGTTACCGGGAGGCCGTTTGTGATGAGCTGGGAAAAGGAAAATGTTCCGGCAATTTTAACACAGTGGTACGCAGGAGAACAGGAAGGCGCCTCAATTGCGGATGTTCTTTTTGGAAATGTAGTCCCTTCAGGTAAACTCCCGGTTTCTTTCCCGCAGAGCAGCGGAAATCTACCGGTTTTTTATAATTATCTGCCTACTGATAAGGGTTTTTACAAAAAATCAGGCAGTTCAGCGCATCCGGGCAGGGATTATGTCTTTTCTTCGCCAGGCTCGCTTTGGCCCTTTGGTTTCGGATTAAGTTATACTTCATTTCAATTTGGCGACTTAAAGGTCAGCAGCGATAAGTTCGCCGTAAATGATACGATTAAGGTTAGCGCCAATATTTCGAATACAGGTAAGCTAGATGCAATGGAAGTGGCTCAGCTTTACGTAAGGGATCAAGTAAGCTCAATAGCCACTCCTGTTAAGCAGCTAAGGGGCTTTCAAAAAGTACTGGTGAAAGCAGGCGGAACAACTACAGTACACTTTTCACTTCCGGTTAGTGAACTCGCCTTTTATAATAAAAAAGGTGTAAAAACCGTCGAACCCGGTTTATTCGACTTAATGATCGGATCTTCTTCGCAGGATATACACCTAACGAAAACTATAGCCGTAAGTAATGGTAGCGAAAGCGTAAAAGCGGCTTTAAAGCCTGTTATTTCCAATGTGACTGATCCTGTGGTGTACAAAAAGCGCAGCTCTGCCAAGGTGTTTGTCATTCAGGGAATCATAAGAGATGTTCAGGCTTCTGGCCTTTCGGGTGTAAAGGTATCTGTAAAAGGAAAAAGTGGAAAAGTTGTATCCGGAAAAGGGGGGGAATATGAGATAAAAGCCCGGGAAGGAGATACCTTAATTTTTGTTGCTCCAGGCCATGATCCCTATGAAGTGGAAATTCATCAAGGAGGCTACCTCAATATAACCCTTTCACACCAGCAATAACCGGTTAAATACCTATCGTGTGGACACATCTTTTTGAGGTGAATTTTTAGGCGTTTTGCTAGCTTCCTCAAATAACACTTTGTCTTGACCGAAGAACGCCGTCAATCCCAAGGGCCGGAGAAATCAAAAAAACAGTTGTAGGAGAGAACAAATAGCATTGCCAAACCTAAAACGCAGTGGTTTTGTGTTCATAGAGGTTGATTAAAGCTTTAATAAGTATTGAACACAAACCCCGGAGGGCTCAATCAGCCCAAAGAAAACACAAACAACAACTGATTAAACGAAGTGCCGCTGTTTTTTTGATGCGTGAAGGATTGTGTAAAAGGCCCATTGCTGGATTGACAAAGCGCTTTGGGTAATTGGCGCTCCAAAATGCGCCAGCATTCTTGAGCACAAATAAAAATAACATGATCTGCGAAAAACTACCATGCCCCCGCGGCAAAGAGCGGAAAAGACAATGTTTGGGTAATTAATGTTTTTTTCCAAATAAATGCCTTTAGTAGCTAGAAAGATGCTGAAATAAATTCAGCATGACGACCGCCTTAATGAATGTTCACTAAAAACAAATATAGAATTAACAAAAGATGTGTCCACACGATAGGTTTTTCACGGGATTGGGTAACGCCCAAATCAGTTGGCAGTTTGCAGTTCACACCTGGCGATTAGCAACGTTGGTCCATTTAAAATAGATCCTGAAACGAGTTCAGGATGACGATTCGATGTATAAATCAGGGTAATGATGATAATATATAAGTTATTCTAAAAACAAAGTATCATCATCTTCATCGGTTAAGCTCAGCTGCACACTATCGCTACCGGCAATGCCTTCTATCGAACCGCGGATATGGGTCGCATTTAACAATACTTTCTCTAATTGCTTTTCACGTGCTTTCCATAAGCGTTCCATTGCATCACGCTCGCGTTGTATGGATAGTTTCATGCTCATAAAACCTTCTCTAATGGCTTTCCATTGTTCTGAAAACTCTGCTCCCATTAAGTAATCGTAAAGCATATGCATTTTTTCGCCGCGGTTTTCCTGCGATTTTACTGCACCGGCCAAACGTAAAATACCTTCGCGCAAAACGTATGCTACAGCATTTACTTCTTCGAAAGAGCAGATCCAAACCCCATCGCGCTGTCCGAAACAATCCATGCCTTTTGGGTAACATTGACTTACGATTACCGCTACATCAATACCCATACTGCGCATATCTTTCTTCAGTTTTTCGATCCAATCGCCACCAAAATCTTTGGTACGCTTGCTTTCATAAATAATTTTACCGCATTCCTGCCCAAATTGGTTCCGTACCACCTGTACACAATCTGCACCACGCACGCCTTTGCCAACTTCTTCAATTAAATCGAAAGGATAATTGGTACGAAGCAATTCTTCCAAAATCAGTTCCTGAACTTCGCCCTGCAATTGCATACTGCCCTGCTCAGCCTTACGTTTCATTTCTTCAGCCAATTTTTTCTGGTCGTCGAGCTGTTTTTCCAATTCCTTTAAACGCAATTGGTGTTCGGTATCTTTAATACTATTTTTTTCTGCCTCTTGCTTACGGATCTGTTCTACCAACTCATTACGCTGTTCTTGCATTTTACGTTGAAATGCAAGTTCCATTTCTTCTTCCTTTACTTTAAGGCTTTCCTCGCGGCGTAAAAACTCCAGTTCTTTTTCACGGGCCAACTTTAGTTTTTCAGCATTATCTTTCGCGTTACCCTCCAGCATTTGCAATTTGGTTTCAAAATCGGCCGAAATGCTTTTACGCAGGTTTTCCTCCAGATTATCCTTAAGCTTGGTTTTCTCTTCAGCAAGTTTGGCATCAAAAGCTTTCAATTGCTGTTGTTTTTCTGATTCAAAAACCTGCAGTTTACGTTGATATTCTTCATCTTTCTGCCTTGCATAAGCAGCCGCTTTCTCACGTAACTCTTTCTTATAATCTTCGGCCATGGCTTCTTCCATCGGAAAAACATGGGCACAGTTGGGGCATTTTATTTCGGTAGGCATTGATTATTATTTAACCACCAAGGCGCAAAGCACACCAAGGTTTTTTTATTGGTAAAGATATTAAAGCTTTTTATCATTGTACAAACGAGTTTTGCACCATTGCCATTAAAGTACCTTCGATCTGATTTCGTGACCGGCTGCTAAAATTTTACTTACCGGGCATTTTGCGGCAATTTCTTCCAATCTGATTTTTTGTTCTTCGGTAAGTATTCCTGTACATACAATTTCTTCAAAAAATATGGTTTCCCCATTTTCGGTATCAATATTTACTTCTACCTCAATTCTATCAATTGGCCATTCCTTTCTATCGGCATACATTCTTAAGGTAATGGCTACACACGACGCTAAAGAGGCCATTAACAATCCTTTTGGGGCAAAGCCTTTATGTGTACCACCCAATTCTAAAGGCTCGTCTACTATAATATCATGAGAACCATTGGTTACAGAACATGCATAATGCTCTTTATTTATTGTTGCTTTTACCATGTAATTGATTTTAGTATCCCAAATATTGTGCTTTAACTTTAAACTTAGGTAATAGTCTAGTCTTTTTTTGAAAATGAATTGAGAAGTCGGAAGCTTTAACAAAAAGCTATTGATTGCTTTCCAAAGCAAAAAACATCAAACATTATATCAAGCGAATTGTTCAATTATAAAATCATATGATCATGAAGTACAGAAAGTTAATTGGAAAATATTTAAAGCACGAATCGGATAACAGTGCAAAAATAGCACTTGCTTTAGTGGCTGGTTTAGCGGCGGGTGCGGTAATTAGTATTTTATTTGCTCCTGATAGCGGCGCAGGTACCCGTGGAAAAATTGTTGGAGGAGCTAAAAATCTACGTTATGGTTTTCAAGACAAATACAATCTTTTAAAAGAGAAGGTTTTTGGCGTAGAAGCTATCGAAGAAGATATTATCGAACATGAAGTACCACATTTTAAACATAAGGTTGTTAAGAAACGTAAATCGGATGTTCAGGAAATTTTAGAAAACGCACATGAGAACGGTCAAGTGCAAGAAGGACAAGGATAAAAAACTTAAATGTATAAAAGAAAAGTAGTCATCTCGATCCGATAGCTATCGGATAAAGCGCAGTGGAATGGAGAGATCTATGATGGATTTAGGTTCGCTTAGTACTTCGTGGTTCTCTACGTTGCACTCCGCCTGAAATGACAGCATTGCTAGGGTAATTTCTTAGTTTTACAGGATAATATCCTGTATATGATTTTTATCCTCTCGAAAATTTTGCTTTTCCTTATTAAACCGATATTATGGGTTTTTGTACTTTTGATTTTTGCAATTGCATCTAAAAATCCTAAAAAAAGGAAACGATATTTGATTGTAACATTAATCTTTTCTTTCTTTTTCACTAATGCTTTTATCGTAGGCAAAGTGATGAACGATTATCAAGCTGGCTACCCCAAACCGCAGAAATATGATGTAGGTATCGTACTTGGCGGTTTTTCAGGTTTAAACAAACGTAATAATGAAATTGCTTTTAATTGGGCAGGAGATAGATTGTTCCAAGCAATTGCGCTTTATAAAAAAGGACAGATTAAGCAGATATTACTTAGTGGTGGGAGCGCAAATTTAATAAACCAAAAAATAAAAGAAGCTGATTTAGCCATTCAGTACTTAAAACTGATCGGAATTCCTGATTCTGCAATCCTGATTGAAAACCAAAGTAGAAATACCATCGAAAATGCCAGGAACAGTTTGGCACTCATCGCGAAAAACAACCCTGAAGCTAAAATTTTAGTGATTACTAGTGCCTGGCACATCCCAAGGGCAAAGCTGATTTTTGATCGGCAGACTAAGCATAAAATCGAATATTTTCCAGCCAATTTTATCGGAAATACCGACTTTGAATTTGGCGATTTCATCATCCCAAGTGCTACAGCTTTGGTAACATGGGAATTGTTATTTAAAGAATGGACTGGCTTAATTGTAGACCGTTTGAGGGCTTAACCTGCACAAATCGGTTAATCGTTTGTGTCGTTAATTGCTGAAAATTGATAATAATGGAACCGCCTATAATTCCAGGCAGCTATATAATTGCACAATATAAACAGCAATCAAAATACAGATCAACTATTGATTTATAATCAGTATAAACATCAGTAAATGTAAAAGATCAATAAAAGTATTTTAAAAATTACTTTTTAAGAATGTTTTTATTTATACAATTGTATATCTTTATATAATATTTATCTAGATATAAAAACATGCTCACAGAAAAACAAACACAAAAACTCTACTGGTTAAAGTACGAAATCAGTTCCATCCAGGCATTAATCCTTAGCTCTCCAGGCATTGATCGTTTCACATTTTGTTATTTTTTCCCAGAAACTGACCAGCCAGCTAAACCTTTACAATTGATTGCTTATGGTTACATGGCACCAAGCAACCAGTACAGCAGTTATTTCGACAGATTGGAAATTTACAACAATAGTGCTTTAGATTTAAGCGGTCCGATTATTCTAAGCAATAATATCATTTCACTTGCCGATATCTTATTGTTGATTAACAATCCTGATGCTAACGGCGATAAACCTGATTATTTGGTATTCGTTCCGGATGTTAACCGTGGACACGTTTTTTACAATGTTAAACGGTTTAAAAGAATTGACACAGGAGATGTTGAATTAATTTACGACGATGAGACGCCAATTGTTACCAATCCATCTCCGCCAGCTACAATAAATTGATTAATTAACACCCTTATCCCAAATGCTTAAAATATTCCAATTTATTATCGATTGGTCTGAAGTCTGGGCGTTATTAATCCCTATATCTGTACTGCTAATAAAAAAACAACCGGCTAGCCTTAAGCTGGTTGTTTTTTATGTATGGGCGGCGCTGATTATTAACCTGGGAATAGATCTGATCTGGAAATTCAGGAGCATGATGCCTGCAGCATACAATTCTAATAATTTCCTCTACAACCTACACTCGGTTATCCGTTTCTATCTGTTCTGTGCATTTTTTATTCAGTTAAACCAAGTTTTTTTAGTTACCATAAAGAAAATTATCCCTATCTGTTTTACGGTTTTCATCATCATCAATTTTACTTTTTACGAAAACTTTTTTGATTATTGGAAATTAAGCAGCCGTTTGCTCTCAACCGAGGCCCTTTTTCTTTTGTTCTATACGCTGCAATATTACTTATTCAAAATAAATGATAGCACAGCTACCAAAATTACGAACAGCGATTTTTGGATAACCACCGGACTTGGCATTTTTGTTACCCTAAATTTTTTCATTTTTCTATTATACAACGAGCTTACATTGCGTTTTCAAAATTTTGCCATTAGCTTGTGGAGTGTGCACAATATCTCTTACATCATTTTTAACCTATTTATAGCGAAAGGATTTTATGAATCAGGTAAATAATGAGATTATGCAGATATTAATGGTTGGCATTGCTGCTATGCTTATGTTATTTATCAGTTTACTGCTCATCTTTATATTCATGCAGCGCAAAAAACTTCAATACAAACTTAACCTACAAACCTTACAGAATATACAAAAAAATCAATTGATCGAAGCAGCAGTAAGAAGCGAGGAAATTGAGCGGCACCGTATTGCTGAAGAATTACACGATGAGGTTGGTGCAATTTTAGGATCAGCCAGCTTGTATTTCTACGGAACCGACATCAATAGCTGCGACAAAATAAGTAAAGAAATGTATCAAAAAGGGAAAAGTTTGCTTGACGACGGAATTCACAAAATCCGCGGTATTTCGCACAACCTCCACTCCACCATTTTACAAGAATTAGGTTTAAAAGAGGCCATTTCACACTTCTGTAGCAAAATCAGCCATAGTAATGTTGCCGAAATCAGTTTAAGTTTAACAGACGATTACAGCATAAAGGTAAGCCGGAACGACATCAGTATTTACAGGATCATCCAGGAGCTTATCCATAACATAACCAAACATGCAAAAGCCAGCCTTATCCATATTCAATCTGTGAGTGTTAATAGTAATTTGGTATTTACCATTTCGCATAACGGGAATGGTCTTACACAAAATCAATTTGAAGAACTGCGCTTTATAAAAGATGGATTAGGACTAAAAAATATTCAAAATAGAATGATCCTGCTAAAAGCAGACCTTGTTTTTTCACAGTATGGGGGTCGGTATTTTATTAAAATTACCATTCCCGCAAGTTAAACTCTTTATTATGTAATATAAATTATATTAAAATGTAATAATAAAACTCATAGCACACAAAATTAAAAACTAAAAAAAATAAATAATAAATACAAATAAGATAGTATTAATAGACAATTCATGTATATTAATATAAAATATTAAGTAATTTTAAGTGCTCAATTAAAATAATAATGCTCAAAATAAGGATAGCCATAGCAGATGATTATAGCATTTTTAGAGATGGTTTAAGGGTAGGCTTTAACCGTGATAAAAATCTGGAAGTAATATTTGAGGCATCAAACGGGGAAGAACTGATGTGCAAACTCGAAGATGTACAGCCAGACGTTATTTTAATGGATCTGAAAATGCCTGTAATGGATGGGATGGAAGCCATGAAATTAATCCGCAAAAAATATGCTGAGGATATTAAAATTCTTGTTCTAACCATGTATGATGAGGTTAAATTTATTATTCATTTAATGGAAAATGGAGCTAACGGCTATCTATTAAAAAATACAGATCCTAAAGAAATCAGGAAAGCTATTTATTCGGTACACGAAAGCGGCTACTACTTTAACGATATTGTAACCAAAGCATTATTAAAAAAATTAACAATTAAAGGCTCTAGCAGGCCCTCGCTCGATCAGAATATAGAATTCTCAGAACGCGAACTGGATGTTTTAAAAATGATCTGTGATGAGAAAACCGCGACTGAAATTGGCACAGAACTTTTTTTGAGTCCACGTTCAGTTGAAGGTATCAGAATGCGCATTATCGAAAAAACAGGCGTTCGCAATACTGCGGGCCTGGTAATGTTTGCCATTAAAAACGGTGTAATATAGCCGTATCAAATCTCTTTCTTGAGTTAAATACAAGGCTAAAACATTCTTTTGCCTTTCTATCAGTATCTATCTTATTTTAAGCATAAACCCAAAAGGTCATTTTATCCTACTAACTACGTAGAAATACTCAATATTTTAAATGAGTATTACCACTCTGGTAAAAAAAATATGGTGTACCGAACTTTATGTTGTGCAACGAAGCTTCAAAACAAGGCACACTAAACAATTTTTTATTTACCTCAAAAAGAAAACAAAATGGCAAAGTCAAGTTTATCAAAATCAGAATTAGCAATTCTTGATGCATTAATCGCTAATTTAAAAGGCGACAACGAAATTGTTGAAGCGAATTCAGCAGAACCACTTTTTATTGCTGCAATAGCCCGTACAGCGCTCCAAGCTGTTAAGGTAACCATTCAAGCCACCCCGGTAGTTACTCAGGTAATTGAGGCTATCGGTGCTGCTAATGCTTTAAATGAAGCTGAAATTGGTGCGCTTTCTAAAGAAGCCAAAGATGGTTTATCTTTAGATAAGCTGATCGAACTTCGTAAAAAATTCAATTAACAATTTGAAAAGGAGGGCAAGTATACCTACCCTCCTTTTCCTCAACAATTCGAAATTATGATGCTGAAATTAAACCCTATAGTTATTTACGAGCTCGTAGTAACTTTTTTTCTGGCCTTTTGGTTTTTAGCAACCATATTGTGTCAGTTTAAGGAAACTAAAATATCCTCATTTATCAGATATAAAATTGATTATTTTAACCTGATTCCATTATGGACATTCTTTGCTCCCCACCCCGGTAAAAGGGATTACCATCTACTGTATCGGGATAAAATAACCGACATCGATTATAGCGATTGGCAGGAAATGGAAATTACCGAAGAACGTACAATATGGTCATGGCTTTGGAATCCGGAAAAACGTGATAAAAAAATATTATCAGACGTAGTACAAAGCCTGGTATCAAGCATCCCTTCCTACCGTGAAAAAGCAGGGAGCCTAAATTTACTGATGTTTTCTATGCCTTATATCATAGTATTACATGCGGTTAGCCAATACAAGAAACAATCACAAAATTGCTATCGGCAGTTTATGCTTGCAGAATCATCAGGTTATCAAAAAGAAACTGCGCCATCATTAATTCTATTATCCGTTTTTCATCAAATATAAAAAGTCATGATTTTATTAAATGATATATCACAAACTGTACTTATTATATTGAGTATAGGTTTATTAATTTCTACGCTGGAGTATCTCAAGAAAGTACAGATATTTTCTCCTAATGGTTTGTTATCCTGGAATGTAATGCAGCTAAAATGGACCAAACAGGATGAAAAGTCTTTTTTCAAACCTCTTTTTAAACTGTTCAGCGCACCAGGCCTGGCTGCTCTTTTTATCATCAGGTGCCTGCTTATTATTGGATTATTGTTCTTTCCATTACAGAGTACAACAGGATGGGTACTGATCAGTTTGTTGGGAGTCAGCTTACTAGTGGCATCACTGGTTACTTATTATGGAAGTGATGGTTCAGACCAGATGAGCATGCTCATTATTATCACATTGATTCTATGCAATCTTCCTGCTTTTACAACTGGTAAATTGAGAGATATTGGTATATGGTTTATCGGACTACAGGCCTGTCTTTCTTATACTGTTGCGGGTATTGCCAAACTTGTATCTGCTGAGTGGCGTTCAGGAACAGCAATAAAAGATGTATTCTCGACCAAAACATATGGCTCTAAAAAAGCAAGTCTTTTATTGCAAAAATATCCTTCTGCAAACCGTTTTCTGTGCTGGAACGTTATTATTATGGAAACCATATTTCCATTATGTCTTATTCTGCCCTGGCAATATGCCATAGTATTTCTGATATGGGGATTTATATTCCATTTCTTTACAGCACTTATTATGGGTTTGAATTCGTTTTTCTGGGCTTTTATGGCTACTTATCCAGCAATTTATTTTATTAACCACCAAATGCCATGGCACCTATTTTAGACACAACAAAAGACATCATTCTATTTGATGGTGTCTGTAATTTTTGCAATGGTTTTATCAATTATATAATCACTCATGATCAAGCAAACAGGTTTTGTTTTGCTCCGCTTGACAGTAAAACCGCATTGCAACTGGGTAAAGTCCATCAGGTTAATTTTATAAAACTAAATAGCATTATTGTGGTACGCAACAACGAGTTTCTTACCCAATCTAATGCAGTAGCTTATATCCTAAAAAATTTAAATGCTTGGTGGGCTCCGTTAACTAACGTGGGTTATTTGATACCTGGTTTTATAAGAAACTGCCTGTATAAAGCATTCGCCAACAACCGTTATGCATTATTTGGGCATACAGACAGTTGTATGCTACCTACAGAACATATTCGAAGTAAGTTTTTGATATAGCACTTTGATTGGCGGCTTAATTTTGGTAAATGCAGAATATGGCAGCAATGTTCTGCACACCAAAATTATTTATTAAAACTTATTTATATTATCCTTCAATTGCTTTCCAAAGCATATCTTTCAGCTCTAAAATATTTTTTTCAGCTACTGACGAAATAAATATAGATGGAATATTTGGCAGATCCTGTTTCATTTCTTCCATCAGTTCTTCATCTAACATATCTGATTTGGTAATGGCTAAAACATGCGGTTTCTGCATTAATTCAGGATTGTAAGATTCCAGTTCGCTTTTAAGGATTTCGTATTCTTCTTTAATTGAACGGCTTGTATCAGCCGGGACCATGAATAACAATACCGAGTTACGTTCAATGTGGCGTAAGAAACGATAGCCTAAACCTTTACCTTTTGACGCACCTTCGATAATCCCAGGAATATCAGCCATTACAAAAGATTTTCCACCCCTGTAACTTACAATACCCAGGTTAGGAACAATGGTAGTAAAAGGATAATCGGCAATTTCCGGCTTAGCAGCCGAAACTACTGAAAGTAATGTAGATTTTCCTGCATTTGGAAAACCAACCAGGCCAACATCGGCCAAAACTTTTAATTCTAAAATGTTCCAAACCTCTTGCCCTTGCTCACCCGGTTGTGCAAAACGTGGTGTTTGCTGAACCGAATTTTTAAAGTGTGCATTCCCTAAACCACCACGGCCACCAGCTGTTAAAATCTTAGTCTCGCCATCTTTGGTAATTTCGAAAAGGATTTCTCCGGTTTCAGCATCCTTAGCAATGGTACCAAGCGGAACCTCCAGGATTTCATCCTTACCTTGTTTACCGAATTTATGGGAACTACCGCCTGCTCCACCATCTTCAGCAATAATGTGCTTACGGTATTTAAGGTGCAATAATGTCCAGATATGGATGCTGCCTTTAACGATAATGTGGCCACCACGACCGCCATCACCACCATCGGGGCCACCCATTGATGTTAAAATATCACGATGCAAATGTGCCGAACCCGCCCCGCCCTTACCAGAACGGCAACAAATTTTTACATAATCTACGAAATTCGAACCCTGTGACATATTTTAATATTGAAATGTTAATACTGGAACGTCGAAAACAACAATTCCTTTAAAATTAAAGAGTTATAACGTTTTAACATTATAACTCTTTTTATGTTTTTGAATATTGGATCGGGAATTAATTAAAACCGTCTCTTTTATATCCGCTATTTGAACTTTATACCTTATACTGATCAATTACAGCGCAAAGATCACTATATACCGTTTCAATTTCACCTATTCCGTTTACTTTATTCAACTTTCCTTGCTCTTCATAATAAGGCAATACGTGGATGGTTTTATCAAAGTATTCTGAAATCCGTTTTTTTAATTTTTCAGCGTCGTCATCAGGACGGCCGCTGGTTTTGTGACGTTCGGCAATACGTTTTGTTAACTCGTCCTGGTCAACATCCAAAGCAATAACGCCAGCAATTTTACTGCCTTTACGCTCTAAAAATAGATCAAGCTCTATTGCTTGTGGAACGGTACGCGGAAATCCATCAAACACAAATCCTTTAGCATCAGGATTTTTATCTACCTCTTCTTCAAGCATGGCAATTGTAATGGCATCTGGAACCAATTCTCCATCAGCTAACAATTGACTTACTTTTTTTCCTAATTCGGTTTCTCCTTTAACGTGTGCTCTAAAAAGATCGCCTGTTGAAACGTGTACCAACTGATATTTTGCAATCAGCTTTTCAGATTGGGTGCCTTTACCCGCCCCTGGAGGGCCAAAGAGAACTAAATTAAGCATTCAAGTTGTTTAGGTTGTCTTCAAAAATTAAAAAAGCCTTATTCCTATGGCTCTGTTAAAAGTAATATTCAAATCACTGATTAATAGGATTAGACATTGCTTACTTTCAAGGCTGCAAATATATAATTATTAATTTAGATGCCATTTAAAATTGATGATTTATTTAAAAATGGGCTATTTTAATGACATTTATCTTCATCTAAGAAGAATCTTGTGCCATTTTTGTATTTAACAGAATTTTCTTCAAATATTAAGGAATCTAACCAAACAATCATTTTACATTTTTATTAAATTTTACAAAAAATTTAAGTATTGGTAACATTACTGGACTGATATCTTTCAATATACGTAGATTTTAAAAAACGAAATGCCGCGATGCTGCCATCAGCAGAAAAACATTTATCGCCTAGAATAGAAAACCCATTTTTATTGATCTCAAATTTAAAAGTCTGCGATATCAATAGCCCTCTTGCTAAATTTCAGATAAGTAACAATAACTTTCGATCCAATTTTATAACGGTTATAATCTTCTTGCTTAACCTCAATCCTTATTTTTTCATTTTTGAATGGGCCCGAATTTAAAAATTCTTGGCGAGAAAGGTTCCTGGGAAAAGCGAGGTTAAGCTAAAAAGGTCTTTCAAACTGAAATCGAGTAAGAAGCAGGAAATTAGTTTCCCTGCTGTCTCCTCACACCACTGCACGTACCGTTCGGTATACAGCGGTTTGCTAGAATAACTTCGTTTGGTATGTCGTTTTCCAATAGTAATAATGACCAAATCCGTCAAGCCCAAGCCTCAAAAAGAACTTTTTCTCAAGTGTCGTACGTAGTGTCGGGCTGTTTGCAGTCCTGCAATGTCCCTTGCGGGTATTAGCCAGCTGATAAGCCCTTGATTTCACTACCCCCACCTTCATCAGGTTCCTCGCTCTGCCCGTTATACCCTTCCATTGTTTCCACAACACAATCCGCAGTCTGGTTCTCATCAACCCGTCCAGTTTTTCCATGTATCCCTTTGCATTTGCAATTGCAATAGAGAAGTAGTTGACCCAACCATGAATGATTTCCTTAAGCTTTGATATCCGTTGATACAATGGAACGGGCTGATTCCGTTTGGTCTGCTCCCTTATTTTCTCTTTGAGCGCTCTTAGAGATTTGGATGAAATTCGCATCTTCCATCCCTCTTTGCTACCATAGAATGAAAACCCAAGCAGACTACTTTGGCTCGGCCTGCTGACCTTACTCTTCATCCTGTTAACCTTCAGTTTCAGCCCGTCTTCCAGATATACTGAAATACTTGCCATTTCCCGCTGTGCCGATTTCCTGCTTCTTAAATAGATACTGCAATCATCAGCATAACGTACGAACCGATGCCCACGCTCTTCGAGCTTCGCATCAAGTTCGTGAAGGATCACATTTGATAATAACGGGCTTAATGGACCCCCTTGTGCCATACCTTCTCTTCTTGGGCTGACCAATCCATCCTCCATGATTCCCGCATTCAGGTAAAGACCGATAAGCTTCAAGGTCCGCTTATCTTTTATCTTTAATGAGATCAGGTACATAAGTCTGTCATGATTTACCCGGTCAAAGAATTTATCCAGGTCAAGTTCTACAATCCAGCTATAGCCTGTGTTAAGGTATTCCTGAGCCTTTAGCACTGATCTGGCCGGAAACCATAACTATCAGAGGAAAAGTCGCCCTCGTACTTGGGGCTCAGCCATTGAGAGATGGCCTGCTGGATCAACCGGTCAATGACCGTTGGGATGCCAAGCATCCCCATACCACCGCTGCTTTTGGGTATCTCTACCTTTCTCACAGCGTTTGGCCGGTAATCGCCTTTTAAAATATTAGCCCGTAATCTCTGCCAGCTCGTATTCAGGTAGTCGCGAAGTTCATCGGTCTGCATACCATCAATACCACCAGCACCCTTTTGGCAGTAACCCGCCTAAAGGCGCTTTGTACGTTTCGGATGTCTAATATTTCTTCAAGCATAATACTAAAAAAAAACTCCTTCCCAGCCATTGTGCACATTGGTTGCACGGCTCGGCTCAGCTCCTCTTATATTTTACTCTCGGATGCCGTCCTACCCTCATATAAGCAGTTCTCTAATGTGGTTCCGCTGTAAACGCTCTGCCATAAACTTCCTGTTTCCTTTGCCATCCTAACATTTGGTCCTTTCTGCATCCGAAAATGCAGTACTACGACCGCTGCTGAATTCTGACTGAGGCATTTAGCATCTCTACTAAATGTTTCCTCTCCTGTA
>NZ_JAUG01000054.1 GCF_000708285.2 Pedobacter borealis DSM 19626 | reverse complement strand
CATTGCGACTTTCTAAATTTTAGAACTATGGCTTTTCTAAATTGGTACGAGTTAAAAACTCGCACCAGCACATTGCATTAAATTGTTCCATTATTTCGAAATGAGTTCGGCACTGCTCATGGTCTTAATAATAAATCTATTGGTCAACTCCTTTTCTTCAGGAAACTGACAATCAAATTTTATGGTATGTTTTCCAGGTTTCAGGCTTGGAATAGCTTGTTTTAAGCTGATTTCTTTAACAAAACCACCTTTTTTATTGTACATTTTAATGCTGGTTCCATCACAAACAACAGAATTTCCGGCTTCATATTCGCCAGGTAATTCCAACTTGAAATAACCATCAATTTCAATCCATGGGTTACTGATGCTTCCCTCTTTACCCATAAAGGTTAAGGTAAAATTTAAGGGCTGCTCCGCTTCTTTATTTGTAAATTCCCATTTAGAAAAAGCAGGCTCTCCTGGTTGAAGATCCTTTTTCTCATGCTCAAATTTGTATTTTTTGAATGGGTAGAGTTTCCAGTTTTCGTTTGTTTTTTCGAGATGAAAATCGTTCTCCGGATTTTTCAATCGGGTAATCTGATCGGCAGAGAAAATTTTCGATCTGTAGGCTTCCTGCCAAAGCTTAACTAAAGCAAGTAACTTGCCTGTATTCGGATTTTTCTGAAGATTTTTATATCGTGCTACCAATGCAAAGCCTGCGTTGTAACCGGCAGCCCTGGCCATCATCCATTCAATATCTTCTTCGGTAGTAGTAGCGGAAAGTAAAAACCATCCCAACATATTGGGCATATAATTACGTTCGAGAAACGGTTGGTTTTCTAAACGATAATCGCCCTGAGATTCGCGGAATCCGCCATACCAAGGCTCGCCCCAGTTCCAGTAATGGCAAAGGTGCCAGTAGTAGTGATAAGAGCGGCTGGTTCCGTTTACCAGGGTATGTTTGGTATCTTTAATTACCTTATCAGCAAAAATCTGCATACCATAATCGCCTTCACCTGCCGATAAACAACCTTCATGTCCATCAAAATCCATGTGCGAAACGCCAGTCTCATTAAAGAAACGCCCCAAATTTCCAGCTATTTCCTGTTGCAATTCAAAATTGGGAAACAAGGTATTATAGGGATAATCAAACAGCATACCTGCCATTTCACCTTTCAGGTGATCAGATGCTTTCGTGCCGTACATCCCCCGCTGGCAATCCAATAATTTATAGGGCGCTTCTGCCGAAACTTCTCTAAAACGGATAATTTCGTCTCCAATTTTTACCGCGTGTAACGTACTGGATTTAATGTTTTTAAAATACTGGTCAGAAACCACTGGTATTTCGGTCGCGGTTGCGTTTACATTTCCTGTCAACACTGATGAACCTGTCATCGAAAGGCGCTGGTCAGGAACTGGTGATACATAAGGATCGTTGGTATTGATAAAGGTACTTAAAGTGTGTACCCCAATGCGGATGCCTTTTTTACCTGCTTTATCTACACAGGTTTTCATCCCGGCAATTCCATTTGGAAAAGCAATTGGGTCCAAAATAAAATGCCCCCAGGATTTGAAAGGTCCTTCATGATATAATGAAACCAGTCCGGCTTGCTGCGTATAATCTAACATGGCATCGACAGTTTTTTCATCAAAATCAGAAATCAGGTAAGCCCTTCCGGTTTCAGGCGATTGCTTGAACCAAACGCCGTTAATAAGTGCATGTGGAAGGCCTTCTGCCAGTTCGATTGCTCCTATACGGGATAAAACCTCAGGTTCAGCGCATCCAAAAAGCGCAATTTTGCTGCCTAGTGTTGTCTCGTTCGGAATCGCTTTTACAGGCATTTCCGGCCGGCCCCAGACTGTTAATTTTCTATCTTTTGAACGATCTAAACTAAAGGCCTGCAAGCTGCTGCCATAAGGTTGTGGAATTGCCGTAGAACCACGCGATTCGTTAGCACCTTCTGAGCTATTTAAAACACCACCAACAGTTTTAGGGTTTAAAGCCTGGATACCAATGGCATATTCGCCATCGCGTACCACTCCAACAACTTCACCAATCGTTTTGTTGATTACCGTTGGATAGGCTCCCCAGATTATAGCATTTACTTTGTCTTTCAGGTCAATTTTGATCAGTTCAAAAGTTAAATGTGTTTTCTTTTGAAGCACCTTTACCTGAACGGTGATTTTTACAGGCTGATAAGCCAGGGAGAGAATCCCTGATTTGAAAGTAGCCTCGGTGGGTCCGTACCAATCGTTGCCCACACGGATCTGTAATAAAGGAGCCTTTTCACCCATTGCCAGGTAATTTTTGCCCGAAATAGGATTAGTTAAGGCTATTAACTGTCCTTTTGAAGATAGATTGAGATTCAGAGCTTCGCTTTTTAAACTGATCTGCTGCGCCGAGGCGCTTAAAAACTGAATAAAAAAGATTAAGATAATAGCAGTTCTTTTCATATGTTAAATATTTAATTCAATGTATTATGTATACCTAAACCTATCGGGCCAACAGAAATTCAGAAACCCCCATAGCTGCCAAGTTCACATTGGCAGTAGCGGGTTTGTTATCTCCTGATTTTATATCGGTGAAGGATTTTGCTTGCAGGCTCTTCCATACAAATTGTGTTTGCTGAACAGACTGTTCAGGATTAAACAGGCGAACCACATAAGTTCCATCGGCATTCGGTGTAATGCTGGTCACCACAATTTTTGGATTACTTAATTCAAAAAGTGTAGTTGGAAGTGTTTGCTCTTTTTTAACCGGCAAAGCAATTAGGGGCTGTGTAAACTCGGTTGCGGCCTTTTCCATCTCAACATCGTTCACCATATTGTGCGGGCGCAAAGCATATTTAAAATTAACCTCACCTTCCTGATCGGCCTTGTAGTTGGTATGCCAATAATTGTTCATCACATAACTGAACCAAGTTGAAGTCGGTTGTCCTTCCTTTTTCCATTCTTTATGTTTTGGCGGCATGGTCTGTCGCTCATCAATCATATTTCCTGGTTCTATCAGCGGCATTTCAAGCAGCATCCACTGCAGCCCTTTATCAGCCTTTGATACATCCACCCATCTCCTGCCATATAAATAATCCATATTTGAACCTGGCAACTGATCTTTTAAATAACGCATACTGCCATAACCTGCATCGATAGTTGTTTCGCTTAAAGATTTATCAAAGGGATAACCAAAGTGGACTGCTTCCTTAGATCTAACCGATTTTTTATCTAAAATATTCTCGATCAATAGGGCATCGCTCCCAGCATATAAAGACAATATTCTTTCCAGTTTATTGGCACCTGGTGCATCTGAAACGATCGACACCTTGGTAACAACAGGCCCGTTCTCAATTACTTTTACCGTCACATCCCCATTGCTTACAGCCTCTCGCGGATCCATGCCCGGAACATACCAATAGCTGTTTAAGCCCTGATTGCTAAAACCACCCGCATAATTGAAATTAGTTTCTGTTTTTAATCCTGTAATACTTCCGTTGACTTTATCCCAGGTGAATCCGATTTTGCCGTTCGAAATCGAATTTTCAGCGACGGCAAATTGGCTTGCTGAGGCATTTGGGGCATCATTGGAAATTTCATATGTTGTGCTACCTAAAGCGGGCACATCAGCCATAAATACATAATTTCCGTTACTTAGTTTTTGCAATGGCTTTTTATTGCCCGCCGCATCTTTCACCGATCGCCCTGTTACAGTTCCCGATAACACAACAGGTCCAGTCCGTTTCCAGGATGAGGTATTGAATACCGCAATTTTTTTAGATTGTGGATCGCTTAATGGTTGGAGTAAATTTTCTTCCAAAGTATTGATCTGCGTATTTCCATCGAGCATAAACTGTTTTTTAATCCGCCATTGTTCGGTAACAAATGGCACATCAGGTTCAGTAATGCTGTTATGTGCCCCCCAGGTATGCTCATGGAACATGATAATATTGGTCCAGGCCTCGTAAACCTTTTGTGCATCGTACTGCTTAGGATTCAGCATCGAATAGAGTGTTGTTAATTGCTGCAGACGCAAACTATTGATCCTGTTTTTCCCCTCTTCAAAAGCAGTAGAAACAGCCCCATCTTCCCAGTACGGACTAATATCTCCTTTAACAGTCGGTATCTGCCCTCCGTATCGTTTATCAAAAGTTTCAAAAAGCTTGTCGGTTGTATTGAGTACAATTTTTGGGGAAGCATATTTCTCATTCCATTGTTTTACAAAGTCCGAAATCCCGGTATCAATGGGTCCATTATCTGCCACAATATTGTATCTCCATTGTACCATTTCGTATGGATAGTTCTTGGCTGCGAGTTCTTTTAAATAAGCGGCTATTTTTTTTGGTCCACGATCAAACACACCGCCTATTGCTGTTCCATGCCAAGAGGAATATCCTTTAGCGCCGGTCCAGAACAATACTTTTTCTTCTCCTGAGGGCGATGTCCACCATACAGGTTTATCGCCCCATGCTTTCACAAAATATCCGGCCCTATCTCCCAGATAAGGGTGGTCTTCGCCCATAAAATTTGGGCCGCTCGAAAAATATTTTACGCCTCCCTTAGATAAAGCGGTTACGGTTGACCAGGCAAAGCCCGGAATATCTGAAATCATGGCGCTGTTGATTTTAAAGCCAAATTCTTTTCTGAGTTGAGCCGCATAATCTGTATAATGAAACATTTCTTCAGGCTGGCTTAAACCGGTAAGGATATTGGCATACAAGGCCGATAAACAGATGCTACCCTCTTTTACCGCTTTAATAAATTTTTCTTTTTGAGTTGGCGAAGCCTGTTTCATGTAATTTTCAACTGCCCATAATGATTCTATATTCCATTTAAATTTTGCTTCAACAGGATAATCTTTGGTTTTTTCGATCATCTCCAAAGCATCGTCGATATTTTTAAGGTGGATTTTTAAAACCTCAGGTTGAAGGTGGGAATATCCAATATCGGTATGGGAATGGTGTATAAAATTTAACTCACGGTAAACAACCGGCTTTAAGGTTATAAACCTATTAACCAATGTTCTGCCTGCCGAAACAGCTAAAACCTGCACACTATCATCCTTTTTTACGGCATTTACCGGTATATCAAAATTATTTACGCCATCTTTTATCACAAAAGAATAAGATTCGGTATTGTTCACTTTAACCTTAAGCTGCTCCTCTTTTCCAAAATGCAAAGCTGTTAATACAATAGGCTGTTTTCCGTTTTTCAATAGAAATGGCATCGGATTAATGTCTACTTTTTCTTCAAAAGAAAATTTAAAGGTCATATACCAATCGTTGCTATTCTGCGCCTGGCCAACCACTTTAAGCCGAACTGCTTGCCCTGGTTTTACCTTACTCTTTGGCAAGCGCAGGAAAGCCAGTCCGTGGGCATCATTGGCGCCATCTCTTTTGGTTTGTTGAAAAACCAGCGCAGAACCATCGGCTGTTTTAAAAATCCAGTCAGGCGTTTTATTTCCCGGTATTGTGGTAAAGGTTAAGAGTTTTTCATCGTTTACATAGAAATCAAAATTGCGGTTTCCCCCGCTTGTAGCCGTAGAATGTGCGGCCACCCAACTGAAATAAACATAGTCGCCTTTGCTGTTTTGAGGAATTTTAGCTGTTTCCCACTCAATGGTTTTCTTACCATCGGTGGCCCGGGTTAGCAAAGCCGTTGTCGCATAATCCGGAAAAGCAGAAAAGTAAGTGATATTTTCGCCACTTATTTCTTTTGCAAAACCATTAACCCAATTTATTTTTCCAAAATAAGGAACAGCAGTCTGCGATTGTGCTTGAATGCAGTTTATTAGCAGAACAGCAATTATTACTATTTTTTTCATCTGTATAAAATTTGTTTTTATTGGTGATGAAACTGTTATGATTTTATTCATCTCCATGTGCGCTTTGGAAAAATCATGATGGTTTCATATAATTTAAAAACCCGTTTTAGTGCTTTTTAAATTTATTCTATTTTTTTATCAACTCCCGCTTTCAGTTTAACATCCCCGCTTCCCGTATTTTTAAATCACCCTGCAAAAGGTTTTGTTGAAATGTACAAGAGGTAACTTAACTTTTGGGTTAGCATTGATTTTAATCATCATCCTTTTTATTACTTAATCTTACAAATGCCGCACGACGTGGGCTGGGGCAAGCAATTTTGTCTCCTTTAATGGCATACCAAAGTAACTCGGTAAACTCCAAATCGGGCACGGCATCAACCTTCGAAAAATCATAAGTGTCTGATTTTTGCTGCCATTTGTTCATTACCAAATTCACTTCTTTTAAGTCAATATTTGAAGGCACTGATCTGAAAGAGGTAAAATCAGGAATTGCAGTAAAACTGTTCCACAATGGAGTTGATCCGGCATCATGTTGAGACAAAGGCGCTAAGCCCAGAATCAGTTCTATCGTACGCAGAAAGGAAGTAGAGGAATACATCGTGTGATCGATAAAATTTCTTTTCACATATGGTCCTGCCAAAAATGCGGTACTGCGGTGTGCATCTACATGATCGGTACCGCTTTGCGCATCATCTTCTACAATCAAAACCAGGCATTCATTCCAAATTGGACTTTTACTCAAATATTCCACTAGAAGACCAGTAGCCAAATCATTATCGGCAACATGTGCATTCGGTGTTGGCCGTCCTTTCCTCAAACCCTCTGTATGGTCATTTGGAAAACGAATGGTGTTGAAACGTGGCACTTGTTTAATCGCAACCAATGAATCGAAATCTTTTTTCCATTGCTCAAAACGGTTTACATCTTTTTCTGCCAATTCGTCCCAAGAATTGAAAGTCTTGCAATAGTTGTTTTGCAAGACCGGAAGCGTAGGCTTTTTGTCCAGCATAAATTCACCATAGTTCCTGAAACTTACATTAGCACGTTTACAGGCATCCCAAATGAATCCAGCCTTGTTATTGGCTATTGCTCTCCGGCCTTCTCCCGGATAGTCCCAGGCACGACTATAACAGGTTGGCCATATTTTTTCAAGATAATCGGTTGCATAAGCTCCCAATGTCCAGTTATGTCCATCGGCACTGACTTCAGCATCGACATAAAAATTATCAAGAAGCACAAAATCTTTCGCTAATTTGTGTTGATTGGGTGTTATTTTTTCACCGAACATCACCAGAGACGGATCCCCATTCCCTTCTTTCACATCACCCATTACCTGATCGTAGGTGCGATTCTCTTTCACAACATAGAACACATACTTAATAGGGCTTGGATCACCTACTTTCATCGGGACTGGATTTCCAACGTCATTATGCGCTTTCAATTCTTTTTCTTTTGAATACGGCGAATTTTCATAGACCATTTTCGTGTAGGCAGCCAGTAAATCTATCGAAGGCTTATCGATAATACTCAGCGTTCCCTGGAACAGCTCTCCAATAGAATGTACTGATTTTGGTTTTGAAGTATCTTCTGCTCTATATTTTAAATCATACCCTTTCATATATGGCGTTGGTGCCTGAAGATTGGTCATTGGTACAAAGCCTTTTCCGTTGGTCACCAATATTTTTTGATCAACCAGCTTCACATTAGTTGGATACCAGCCTGTTGGAATAAACCCAAGTGATTTACTTTCTCCCGGCTCAGAAACGTCAAAAACAGCCAGGCAATTATTGTCGGCATTGGCAATGTAAAGCTGCTTTCCATCCTTGCTCAGTGCAAGCCCATTAGTGGTTGAACCCGCAGGTGCATTTGGAAACAATGCCGCATTAAGTGTCTCAATTACCTTTCGGCCCTTTCTATCAATCACAGAAACGGAATTATCATCGGAATTGGCCACAAAAAGGAAAGTGCCTTTTTTTGAAAGCAGAATTTCGTTTGGATGGCTTCCAACAGCAATTGAGGCGGCAAATTCTTCTTTGATGGTATCAAAAACCAATAATTTTCCACACCCCCAACAACTCACATAGAGTTCTTTTGCATCCGGGCTTAAAACACAAGTGTAACCTTCACCCTTCAATGGAAGTTGTTTTTTTATCTTTTTGGTCTCAAGATCAATCACATAAAGTGAATTATTCTCTTTGGTAACCACATAAAGCAATCGTTTTTTCTCATCGATATCGATTCCAGCTGGCGAAATACGTGTAGGCCATTTTTTGCCCAAAATGATCGTGTCGGCCAGTTTGAGTTTGTCATTAACTATCTTGTACTGCAGAATAACGTTGTCATTTCCACCTGAAACATATAACTTTTTATCGTTTTCGCTAAACTTCAACCCATACCAGCTTGACGGAACAACAACACTATCCAATTGGCGTTCCGCTTTTGGGTCAATCAATTGAATATATTGTTTTCCCAAACCGTTATTGGTAATAGCAATCAGCTTTCCAGATTTGCTGACCGCAATATTCAATGGTAAATCGCCCAATGGTAAGGATCGCCCCACATTGGTAATTCCCCAACCATTGGGCAGTAAAATACTCTTTGAAACAGTTTGTTCAGCGCTTTGTGCCTTCAAATTCAGTGTAAAAAAAACAGGAATTAGAATCGCCAGAAAAATTCGCTTGATGGGTTTATCCATTTCGTTGTTTTTATCTATAATAAAATAAATGAAGCAGGCTGATTGGCATTCAGCTTAACTTCGAACGTATTGTTCCTGATTGGAATTTCCTTTCCTATTTTTTCTCCCCTTAAATTACAGGGTTGTGCCAGTTTATATTTGCTGTTGAGCGGTAGGCTAACCTTACAGGCATCTGTTTTACCATTTTGCTCCCACAAACGGATTACATCACCTTCACCGTCCCTGTTTTTTCCAAAGAAGGTCACTAAAATTCCTTTTTCCGATACTGAAATCCCTTTTGAACTGTTTGCCAGATTTCCTGCATCACCGTCTGTATAGCCTACCATTAATGGGTTTCTGAATTCTTCAGAAGGGATAACGATAGAATTCCCATCAGCATAGCGATCGATGCTCCAGATATAAAATTTAGCACTCCACGAACCTTCTACCCATTCAGTAAAATTCGTACTCCACTGATTGTTGTACAGATTGAAGAATACATTTCCTTCTTTTGGAACAAAATCGGTTGAATATTTCCATAACCCCGGACGGTCCAAACTTACACCTGGTACATCAGGAGAAGTAAGTCCAAACCCTTGACTGTTTTTATCTAAAACGGCTACTCCTGTATTGATAAAACCATAATCTAAATTCGTACCCTTTACAAAATCTTTGACAGGATCGACTGCTGCACCCAAACGCCCCAATTTAAACTTCGGGTTTTCAATATTGAAAGGGAAACTTATCCACCCACCTTCTGGCCAAGGATCGGCCGGTTTTCCATTGATGCTCCAAATTATCTCAACATTTGGCTTATTTTGATATAATGTAAAAACCATCGTATAATTGTGATTCAGATCGGCATCTCCTTTAAAAGTTATACTCGCCGTAACCGACAACCCATCTTTCGAGAACTCGATCGCTGCATTTTTACCTGATGATTTTTTATACAGCGTATCATCAAGATTGATTCGGCCAAATGCCTCAAGCGCTGGATTCAAAGTTACCTTGGTATAATCTTTAGCATATTTGTCGGTTTGTGTTTTAGCGAAACGTTCGTTTATGTATTGTCCGAACTTATAATCAGCATTTGCATCCACCATTTCCTTATGCGATTTTTTGTCGACCAGTGATTTGATGGTGCCATTTTCTTTGTCGAACGTGATTTTGAAGAATTCATTCTCCATCATTGCTTTTTCGGTATCGAAAGAAAGATTAGCTATTGGCGAAGCTGCTTCCTCATCTGTTGGAACGAAGGTAGCATAGCCCATTGCAGGAATACGATTGGCCTGGAATTGAAAAATGTTTTTATTTTTAACAAGCATAACCAGCTCTCCGGTAGCCACATTTTTTAACGACTTCTTTAAAACATTACCTGTTTGAAGCGTTACCATATCACTGCGTTCCCATGGCAAGGGATTATAGACCACAATACGTTTACCTGCAACATTCACTGAAGCAGCCAAACGTTGCAGCTCTCGGCTAAACGTTGGCAGAATTAGTTTTTCTGAATTGGTCACATAATTTCTCTTTTCTTTCCACGAATATTCTAGAACATCAAAATATCCTTTGGCTCGCAATTTTTCAAATTCTTTGCCATAGGCCCAATAGCCAGAATGTTTATGATTCATAGACATGCCCCAGGTATGCTCGTCGAACAGGTTAATATTCTCTACCGATTGATCAACAATAGTATGGATTGGTTCTTCCGGCTTTCTGCCCCAAATTGAAGAAAGTGTACTAAAAGCTTCTAAATTCAAGGTCGATCTGCTCAATGTCCTACTCGATTTCATTTCACGTGGCATCGACATGTAGCCATGGATCCAGGTATCAGGCATATCTCCTTTTACTATTGGTAAATTCGGGTTTTCCTTGATAATCGTATTATAAAAATCGGCCATACTGCCTACACGAACCTTTGCTCCCGGATTCAGTTTTTCAACATTTTTCACAGCTGCTCTATATTCTTCGTAGGAAGGTGCCCCATGATTATCACCAGACTGAATAATGGCTAACCAGGTATTGTGCGTCCAATCTTTTGGTGGTGCCGGACTAGTTCCGTAGTATTCTCCATAATAAAAAGTCATCAACTTTGATTGATCTGGGCCTTCCCACCAAAACAGTAATGGCACTTCTGGTGACTTTGAGAAAGGATTACAACCAATGTGCAAAAATTTAACCCCTGCATTGTTTAATAAAGTAGGCATAATCCATGAATGACTTGGAACATCAGACATTTTTGCATCTATAGGAAGTGGTAAACCGACCTCCCTATTTACTTTGGAAGCATATCCCAACGACTGTACGAGTGGTTCTAAGTCACTGGACTCTGTTTCCATGGAAAATGGTAAGGCATGAACGAAAAAATTCCCGTTTTTAATTGCTTGCTCAACTTTTAGCTTAACATCAGGTTTCGTTTTCGAAAGAATTTCTTTCATCGGCCAACCCGAAATTGTCCATTTAAATTGTTGATCTTTTGGCAAAGCCTTTGATTTCTCAACCGTATTTAAGGCACTGTTAATCATCGAATTAGCGTAATTATAGCGGACGTTGTCTGACCAATCGGTATAACCAATATCGAAATGTGTTTTAAATACAACAATTACTTCTTTTACGCTAGTGTTTGTTTGTCCTACCACACAAGTACTTACAAGTAAAAGCATGAATAAAGCAAAAACGGGATGTTTCAATTTTTTATGATTTGGTTAGAAATTTCATTTTTAAGGGGACGGAAATCGCTCAATTTTTACTATTACAAATCGTACAACTTCTTATAATCGACTTTAGGGATTGTTTTTCCTAAAGCATCTAATTCCTTATCTCCATCAAATAAAAGGGGAAAAAACTTACCATCAAGCTGTTGATCCTGAGGCATTGGAGGAAAGCTGCTTAAGGCTTCTTGTCTATGATAACCCGCCGTGTTTCCAAGCGTATGGTAACTCATTGTATTTAGGACTGTTGCCCTTCTCGGCCGGTCGGAAGTATTGGCATAAGAGCCATGCATGGTAAGCGGATGATGAAAACTGGCAAAACCTTTTGGCAGTTCGTTAGGCACCCGCTTTTCAAAGGCCTCCAATTGTTCTTGATTTAATATTTCTCTTACCGCATCCATATCTCCGGTTAACCCGGTAATAGGAAGTAAACCCCAGTTGTGGCTTCCCGGAACAAAGTAGAGGCAACCGTTTTCGGTATTGGCATCATCTAATCCGATCCAACAGGTGAGGTGGTGCATGGGTTTGGTAAATGTCCAGTAGGAAAAATCCTGGTGCCATGCCACTACACCGCCGTGTTTAGCAGGTTTGCAGAACAGCTGGTCGTGGAAAATCCTAAAAGACTGACCCAACAATTGGTAAGCTGCCATGCGAAATGCCGGTGCCCATAACAAATCATGAAATCCTGATGTTAAACGCCAGGCACCGATTGCATGAAAGAGTACTTTGTTAGGGTCTTCAGATTCATTGCTTTCATAGTGGTAAAATAGTTTTTTATCTTCTTCGCTTAATGATTGTAATTTTACAAGTTCTGCATTGAGCAGATCTACCTGTTCTTCAGATAGAATTTTAATCCCTTTAACAAAACCATCCTTTTTAAAAGAAGCAATCTGTTCTTCGGTTAACATGTATTGTTCCCACTCCTTTGCCGTTTGTGGCTGAACAAACATGGTACTGATCGGATGGCTATAATCGGCTAAATCTTCAGAAAAAATTAAATTTCCCATAATCGTTGTTTTTAAAACTTTATAAAAAGGTTATTATTTGATTTAAAACATCTTCTTTTAGTAGACATGATGTCTCAGCTTTTTTAGTTTTTATACTTATATATCGGCCTGCTTTTATTTCAGTATAAAACTGGCAGGAGCATATCTGTTCAGTGGAAAAGCGAGTTTGCTATTGGAAACGGAAAGTTGTTTTCCTTTTACTTCACCACGAAGATTTACCGGCGTGGCTTTAGTATAAGCTGATCCTTTGGGCAAAGTGACGGTAACATTTCCCGAAAGGCCTCCCTGCTCCCACAGCCGCAAAACAGTTCCGTTTCCATCGGGATTTTCGCCAAAAGCAGTTACCAAAACACTACCACGTGAAATAGCCAAGCCATCCTTTTTCGCCGCCAATTTCCCTGCTTCTCCTTCAGCAATTCCTGTCAACAATGGCAAACGGGCTTCCCAAGAATTTTGAACCAGGTTTGGTACCGTTGAGGTCTGCTTATCAACTGCCCATATACGAACTTTTTCACTCCATGAACCCTCTTGCCATAGTGGGAAATTAGTATTCCACATGTTATTATAAACATTGACAAATACCGATGGTATTTTAGGTTCATGATCTAAAGAAAACTTCCATAAACCTGGTTCTCCCAGGCTAATCAATGGAGAATCCATTGGAGATAGCGCAACTCCGGACTTATCTGATGCAGTAATTGAAACACCGGAATTTACGGCCATCAAATATTTGTTGGTTCCCTGGATAATGTCTGTGGCAGGATTTACCGGACCACCCAAACGGCCAACTGTAAAAGTAGGCTGTTTAACCGCGAACGGGAAACAAAGCCACCCCCCTTCTGGTTGTTTATCAGGTGTTTTACGATCAACAAACCATTCTACATCTACGTAAGCTGTATTACGTGGGAAAGTAAATGTTAAGGTATAATGTTTAGCAAAGCCTTTAGGGTCAACAGCAGTTAAAGTTGCAACATCTTCAATATCTGAATGAGAGACAGAAATTTTCCAATCATTTGGTGTAAAAGTTAAATAAGGTGCTTTTTCAGCATTGATCATTCCAGGTTTACCAAGGTCATTTAAGCCCCAACCGTCTTTTACCCTGCTGTAGGCGTTAAACCATTGATCTACTTCCTTTGTACTGAAACGCTCATGCAGAAACTGACCGATGACATATTTTGATGATTGATCAACTAATTCCCGGCCTGTCTTTTTTTCTATCAATGAAGCTATTCCACCCCTGTTTAAGTCGAAAACAATTTTAAAATAAGGTGTACTGAACACAGATTGCGTATCACTTGTAAGGGTTAATTCTTTTAAATCATTTTGAGCATAAGAAACATAACCAGAGGCTTCTATTTCTTTAACATAAAAAGATTTGCCCTTTTCCCATGGGTTTTCAATGATCCCTGATCTTTTCCAGGGTAAGGGATTATAAACGACTAAACGTTTTCCGGCTACATTTACCGACTTTGCAAGCAGATTAAGGTGAGCTTTTAATTCATCCCCTACAATTTTGTTTGTATTCAGGATATACTCACGTTTTTTGTCGTACGAATTCAACCATTTTCTTTTACTTCCTAGTTTTGTATTTCTCGAATCGCTATTTTTCAGTTTCGAATAATCGCCATTTTCGGGAATAGGTTCTGCTTCAGCTTCTGCCAACCATTTTTTCCAATCATCACCATAACTGTAACGTGGGCCATACTCTGCATTCATACCCCATGTATGTTCGGCATACAACAGGCTTTGCTCGTAAGATTTTGCAAGTTTTCCGGAAATAGATCCACTTGCTATACCCCAAATTCCCATTTGTGTATGTAGTCCATCAAGCACCGATTCTAATGGGCGGATATTTCGTGCAATCTTAGTTTCCTGAGGATTTGAAAGTAACCCTTGAATCCAGGTATCGGGCGTATCGCCTTTAACTGTAGGCAGCTTGGGGTTTTCAGCCAAAACTGCTTTTGCAAAATCATCAAGGGTTCCAAAATGGATTCTCACTCCCGGCATCTCCTTTTTTGCATAGGCTAACAATTTATCAATTTCTTTCTCAGAGGGTGGCCCGTGGTTATCTCCCGTCATTTGCATGGCCAGATAATTCTTGCTTGGCCAATTTTTGGTGGGTTTAATATCAGAACCGTACAAAGCCGTGTAGTTACACAATATCTTCGAGCCATCGGCACCTTCCCACCAGAAAAGCTCAGGAAATCTTGGGTACTGGCTTGCCGGATTACAGCCTAATTGTAAGAATTTTATGCCTGCGTGATTCAGTAAAGTAGGCAATACCCAGGAATGGCTTGGCACATCAGTCATTTTCGCGCTGATGGTTAGCGGAAGTCCGTAAGTTCTGTTAATTAGTGATGAATAACCAAGTCCGCGGACCAGATCTTCATAATCCAATGATTCGGTATGGGTGGTAAATGGAAGTCCGTGTACCACAATTGTCCCGTCTTTGATCGCTTTTCCTATCCTTGCTTTGCGCTCAGCATCTTGCAAAGGACCCAATATCTGAGCCTGTAATGGCCAGCCAGGAACCGTCCATGCAAATTGCTTTTCTTTGGATTGCGCGGTGTTTTTTTCTATTACACCTAAAGCTTTATCCATCATCTCTTCCCGGTAACGTTTAAAAACATTTTCGGGCAGATCAGTGAAGCCTAAATCAAAGTGGGTTTTAAATACCACCCACACATCCGTTACCTTCGAAATTTCCTGATTATTTTTCTTCTGATCTTGAGCAACTGCGATTGTTGTGAATAACATCACAACAAAAAGCATCTTTATTTTCTGTTTCATAAAAGCTTAACTGTTATCCTAAATACATTCTATAATTTAAGAAGATACCCTTCTTATTTACAATATCTCTCTTTGAGTAACTGCATCATATACAAATTGATATCCCACTGATTGGCTACCGGCATATTGGTTGTGGGTAAATGTACCATATATGGAGCAGGACCAAATTCGGTGGTAATTGTTAACACCTCCTGTTTACCATCCTGATATGCTTTTACAATGGCATCCCACCAGTTCAAATGAACATTCAATTCGGTTTTAAACTCTGGCAAGCGCGGATCTATTACCTGTGCACTCTGCGAATGGCCTACTCTTGAATGGAGGTGTTCTACCTGTTTACATGCCAGTGCAAGCGCCTCCTGCTGATCTTCCAATAAACTTTCGGCTACATTACACCAATGAGAAAAATCGGCTGTTATTTTTAAATCCGGAAGTCTTTTTAAAAAATCATGTGTTACATGTGCTGCAAACAATGCTTTGTTGCGGTGCGTTTCATGACAAATCGTAATTCCGGTTTCCTGGGTAATTGCATTGGCAATAGCAAACAGTTCGGCATTCTGCTCAAAACTGAAATAATCTTTCCCCGTTTGTGTATTTATTTTTACCGGTTTTACCGAAGCATAAAAGCGTAAATATTTTGTATAACTCGCTTTATGTGCTTCAAAATCCTTTTCGAAAGATTGATAATATTGCGCAATCAAAAACAGACTATGTTTTTTCAGTGCAGTTATCATTATACTTTGCTCATCTGAATTTTCAGAAACAGGAGCCTCAACACCATCGTATCCTGCCGCTTTTACCTTTCGGCAAAACTCATCCCAATTGATATTTTCGGAACCCCAGCGTGGGTAATAGAATTGTACTTTCATGATCTATTTTATTTCTGAATTCCAGGCTTTTTCAATTTCTTCCAGGCTTTTGCCTTTGGTTTCAAACAATTTCTTCTTGGCATACAAAAAGGAAAGGATACAGAAGAAAGAGAAGATAAAAAAGGTGGTTGCGATACCCAACCCATCTCTCATAATGGGGAATAACATGTTTACAACCCAATCTGAAACCCACATGGTCATAATACACATGGATAAAGCTGTTCCTCTGATGTGGGTGGGGAATATTTCTGTGGAGATGACAAATTTTAACGGGCCAAGCGAGAATGCAAAGAACAGTAGAAACAGAATAATACTAAATAACATGAACCACCCGGTGATATTCATTAAAAAGCAAACCCCTGTTAAAGCCAAAGCCCCTGCTGCACACAATGAGCCGATGATATATAAGGGTCTGCGTCCCCAGGTATCTACTTTTGAAATGGCGATAAAGGTAAAAAGCACATTGGCCGATCCCAAAATTACCTGATAAAATAAGGCATCGCTGGTAACAATACCTGCCGATTTTAAAATGGTAGGACCATAAAAAATCACCCCGTTAATTCCGCTGAACTGCGATAAGGCTGTAAGAATGGTTGCCAGTGCCAACAGTTTACTTAAGGGCAAACGCATCAATTCTTTATAACCGCCAGATTTTTGACTGGCCATTTCTTTAATGGAATCGAGTTCTAAACGGCCTGTTTCGTTTCCGTTTATTTTAATTAGGGTGTTTAAAGCCTCTTCATTTCTGCCGTATTGTACCAGCCAGCGCGGGCTTTCGGGCACAATTAACAACAACAAACAAAATGCTGCTGCCGGAATAACCCCAACAATAAACATTCCGCGCCAAACGTTTTCAACAAATAACCAGTGCAGCACGCCCTCGCCAGCACCTGCATTGGCTGTGGCGTAACGTTGCAAAAATAAATTACTGATGTAAGCCGCTAAAATACCAATGGTAATGGCCAGCTGATAAAAAACGACTAAACGACCTCTTTTTTGAGAAGGTGCTACTTCAGAAATATAAAGTGGAGATACATTAGAGGCCACACCAACTCCCATACCGGCCAGAACGCGGAAGAAAATTAATACAGGATAGGCTTCTGAAAATGCGAAACCAACGGCACTGATTAAAAATAATATGGCGGAGACAAACAATACCTTTCTTCTCCCAACTTTATCGCTGAGGTAACCCGAAAAGGATACTCCGACAATACAGCCCAGCAAAGCGCATGACACAAACAGTCCCTCCTGTGCGGATGACAATCCATACTGCGACTTTAAAGGCTCGATAATACCGCTGACGACGGCCATATCAAAACCGAATAAAAAACCTCCTAATGCTGCAATAAGCGTTATCAGGAAGATAAAATAATTTGTTTCTTGTTTTCTCATAATGTTTGGTTATTTGGCTGTTTTTATTTAGTTATTTGGTTAGGTTCAACAACAATCTTCTTTTACATAGGCAACTACCAAAAAGGCTTTTTGCGTTCCTGAGTACCGAACAGTATATTCTGTTACTGCTGCAGGTATTACAAATGTTTCAGCATAACTGAACTGGCTGGTTTTATCACCGACAATCACCGCTACCGATTCACCTTCAACCAGCATGCAGATGTGGCATTGTCCATTTGTGGCAATAACTGTTTCTCCAACAAACTCATATCGGTCTACCGCGTAAAAATGTTCCTTATGTGTTGAAAGCGATACTTTCCTTCCTCCATTCCATTCGGTTGATACCTGTTGTTTAGAAATCAGCTCTTGCGGAACGTAATCGCCCTTTCGATCGAAATAAAGATTCTTAAAAGCGTGTTCTATATTAATGGGTCTAGGTTTACCGTTTAAGCCCAATCGCAACCAATCGTACATTTTGAAAGTGAAAATATATGGCGTACTGCTGATCTCCAACACCATATTATTCTTTCCAGATGCATGGACCGTTCCATTTGGAATGAGAAACAGATCGTGTTTTTGTGCATTAAATTTCTGCACGTATTTTTCGGCATCCATTTTAATGCCCTGGTTTTGTGCATCCAGTAAAGCAGTTTTAAACTCTTCAGGATTAATATCTTCCTGAAAACCCAGATAAACTTCGGCGTCGGGTTCACAATCGAGAATGTAATAGGTTTCATCCTGTGTAAAATTTTCACCAAAATTCTCTTTGATATAGGCCTTACGCGGATGGCATTGAATCGAAAGATTTCCGCCATCATAGGTATCCAGAAAATCAAAACGGATCGGGAATTCTGTTCCAAACCTTGGGGCTGCTTTTCCTAAAAGTTTCGTATTATTATAAAACAACAGAAAATCGAATGAGACTTCGAGTAGATAGTGATTACCTTCGATAACAATTCCATTTTCGGGCGTGATCAGTTCAAAAGACCAGGCGTAGTTTATTTCTTCCTGGTTAAGTCCTTTGATATGCTTTTTCATCCAGTTTCCGCCCCAAATGCCCGCTTCAAACCAAGGCCTTGCGCGAAGCGGCTGTTCGAGCATTTTGTGCAAAGTATTCCTAAAATCATCACCATGCATCCATGTAATTTCAGTCATGCGCTGTTCATCAACAATTATATCCATTTTGGAAAGCAACTGCTGTTTATGTTTGTTCAACACAGGCCAATCCACAAAATATGCCCGTTTATACATCTGGGGATTATCAGCGCGATCTGTACAGCCAATATTTTTCGCCGTACCGGCCCTCATCCTATATTGAATTTCATTTTTGGGCAGATCTACATATAGCAATGGCCCTTTCCAATTGGCCAGTCCGGCGCCCGTTCCATAGAGAATGCACAGATCAACAGATGGATCGGGCTGGAGCATCTCCAATTTTTGCACATCAAAAAAATCAGACAGGTTGCCCTGATATTTATTCCCAAAAACCAGATCGGCACCATTTAAATTGGCACTCACCATCGCATCGATCTCCTGAGTAGGTTTGAGACAGGAATTGATATCGTACCAGAATACTTTTCTGTTTTTCGAAAGCAAACATGCATGTAACTGTGTCCTGAAATCCTCCCATAAAACGCCTTCAAAACCGTCAATGATGATCGTTTTCTCCTGATCTATTTTATCGGCCAGCGTATCAAAACCAGCGTAAACCTGAGCATCTGAATGAAATGATGGAAAAACATTATAACCCGGACCGTTAGCTACAAGAGCATTTAAGGGTAAAACGGGTTGGCTTGTTTCTCTTTTTAATTGCTGATCAGTATCCATGTAAATATTTGTTTTTTTGCCCGCAATAACAGCGGCTCCCCTTAAGATGCATTCTTCGGTATCACCGCAGAAAGTAATTTTTATTGTTTTATTCAGGTGTTTTAAGCTTTCTTTCAGTGGCGCAACAAACAGTGAACTGGCTTTTGCTATGTTGCCGCCAATAACCAGTTCGTCACATCCGAACCGCATTAACCAGGTATGTAAAAATGCGCCGAGGTTGGTGCCGAATTGCTCGAAAATAGAAAGTGAAAGATCTGTGTTCATTAAGGCAATTTCTTTAACAGATGCTGCTTGTTTACCACTTAATGTTTTGTATTCATTCAAAAACCAGCGTACCGAAAAGTAATCATCGGCTTTGGCATCCAGAAAAACCTCATCGTAAAAAGCGCCCGAAACAGGTAATGATGGATCGCTGGTAAGCAAGACTCCATTTTCCATAAATGCAGAGCCAAAACCAGTTCCCAGTGTTAAAAAAACTGTCTTTTTACTATTCAATTGGTAGCGGTTATAGGTTCCCTCAGCAAAACAATGTGCATCGTTTGAAAAAACAAATGGTGTATTGCTTAGGCCGGTATAATCTGCCAGGGCCTGTTGCAGATGGATCCCGAATGTCTGTTCAAATTTTCCGCCTACGCCTGCTATGGCACTAACACCTTTCTCATAATCAAAAGGTCCGGGAAAAGCAATACCAACAGCATCGGGCGTAATTCCTTCTTCCAGCACTTCTCTAATCCCATTACCAATAGTGGCTACAATATTAAAACCTGTATCCAAAGCATCGAGATCCTTTCTTACCAAGCGTAAAGATGCCGGCAATGGGTTATTTACATCAATCATACTTACCGTGACGTGACTTCCCCCTACGTCGATCCCAATTTTTTTATTGTTTGCCATTTTACACCGAACGTTTAATCTCAATACTATAAGTAAACCAATCGTTGCGGTAATAGCAGATATTGTACTCTATAGGTTTTCTGCCTGCATCGAGCACCAATCTTTTTCTTTCCAGCACAGGTAACCCTTTTTTTATTCCAAGCAAACCGGCTATTTCTGCTGTAGCTGCTATCGCTTTTATTTCTTCCTGTGAGTACATTGGAACAATATTGTGGTCCATATCCAGCAAATCGTATAAAGGCTTTTTAAAGTCTTCATCTTCAGAAAGCCCGATACGGGGATGAAAATATGAGTTGAAACAGACCATGGGACCATCATCGATACTGCGGATACGTTTAAGGCAGATTACATCGGCATCGACCTCTATCTGCAGATATTTCGATACTTCTTCGCTAGCCTTTTTTTTCTGCACATCGAGTACGAGATTTTTAAAAATCAATCCCATATCTTCCATTTCATGCGTAAAACTCGTCCAGTTGGTGAGGTTGGTGGTTATTTTTCCTTGCGTAACCCTTGTTCCAACTCTCTTTTTCCGCTCCAGTAAACCTTCGTTTACCAGATTATTAATGGCCTGCCGAAGTGTATTTCTCGATATTCCCCATCGCATGGCCAAATCCGTTTCTTTTGGAAATAGTTCTCCATTAGCAAACTCAGGAAGCTGAATTAATTTTCTCAATTGCTCCTCTGCCTGAAAATGCAGGGGTATTTTACTATCATGATCCAACTGAGATATTTTGTTCATATGTTCATACATATTACAAAATTATAATATTTCACCATATTTCAATAAAAAAAATAAGAGCCTGTTTAAATTTTATTATAAATTATTAGTATGTCAGTCTGTCCAAAGGACTCCTGTGGAGAGCGTAGTCGAAGACCCGTTTTTCGATATATTAAAAGCAATCGACTCCGCTACCATTAACAGACCTCCATAGAAAGGTCGTCATTGCGAGGCACGAAGATAACCGAACGAAAGCGAGCTCATGAATGCCTTTAAAAACAACTGCAAAAATGAATAATCTTAATGCGCACGCTAGTAGCGATCGTTGTAAGATTGCTTCGTCGGCTGAAAAAGCCTTCTCGCAATGACGATTCCTCGCAGCTTACAATCCGCTAAAAATCCTTATGTCATTTATATTGATTTTTACAAAATAAATTACCCCTCAGTGTGACAAAAATGTTAGATAAGTAAAATAATTGTATCAAATTTAAACAAACTCTAAACTACTTAAATATCTTTTCATTGGCGTTGAATATGAAGCAAGCCTTATGGCACATTAATGGAATAGAAAAGAAGCTCCTTCAGGAAAATCTTTACGGAGCTTCTATCCTGAATACTTATAATACCTGTAATTGTATCACTTCGTTTATTTTAGTCTTGAACGAGATCTTATCCCCTTGCAAGCGCTCCGATTTTTTCCCATTTCTGATCACGAGTACTTTCTTGTTTGGCCATGGGTTGACCAATACACAGGTTTTCCCTTTTTCACTAACGATGTTAACATTGGAAATGATTTCATTTTTGCGATTAGCAGAAACCAGAAAAGCGCCCCACGCCCTGATATTCTCGAAACTCGCATTCTGTCCTTTTGGTAAGCCATTAAATAAACGGATTACATTGCCCACACTCATGCAAAGCATTTCGTTAAGCGCATTGGCCACAGTACAGCTGTTTTCAATCCCGTGTGGATTATTTAACTGGAAACCGTTGGGATAAGTATGCTGCGCATATTTGCGCAATTCATTTAAAACAACAACAGGATCGTATCCGATCCGGATTGCCGCCATAAAAAAACTACTGCTGGTATTCATATCCTGCCAGCGTTTCATCTCATCAATGGTATTGTTGGCAACAGTTAGCATTTCAGGGTTGCTATCCAGATTAATCGCATTTGAGGGATAAATATGCTGTATACCCAAGCCGTTGTCAGGCCACCAGTCTACTCCCTGCTCTGTATAACGGAATATTTTTTTGCCGTTGCGCAACTGTGTAGGGAAGTCGCTCAGCCGTGCTAAAATATCCTTCCATTTCCCTTGTCTGTCTGCGTCTATTTTTAAAGAAGTACTTAAATCTACAATCAGCTCAAACGCATTTCTAACCAGTCCTAACGATAAAATCGGGTTTTTATCATGTCCTGAACCTTCATGGATGGCATCGCCATAAATAACATACTTGTCGTCTTCTAGTTTTAGGTAATCTTCCCAAAAATCTACAATGGCTAGTGCATATGGATATATTTTTTTACCGTATTTTTCATCATAGGTGCAGCGCCATTGCTGTGCCATGTTAAGCAGTCCATAGGCCGCGTTTGAACGTTGCCCAAAAAACAATCCGCCCTGTTCAATATCTTTACGCTGCAGGTAATTTTTCGAAGGGAAGTCTCGGGTAACTTCAATGCCCATTGGCCCTATACCTACCGGATACAAAATCCCGCGGGCGTTACTGATATTTTTTGCATACCACTTTCCTCTAGGTATAAAATCAATAAGCGGCGCATCATGTGGTTCCGCCTGTGCTAAACGGTTGGCTGCATACAATGCATAAAAAGGAGCCTGGAAATTATAATTTAAATGATAGTCACCGTTCCATGCTGGTTTATCTGTAGTGGTGAAACCGAATATCCCCGGCGGGAATGTCAGATCTCGGCTGCAAGCGGCCATGGTATACTGGCCCTGTTGATAAGCTTTCATCAATATGGGATCTTCGATGGTGATGCTTGATTTTTTCCAATAGCACTCCCACCATGCATTGTGTTTATCCCATACCGGTTTAACCGAGTTTTCATCCAGTTTAGCTATCCTCTTCAGTACATCATCTAGAGGTGCTGATTTCTTAAATCTGCTTTCGATAGCGAGCGCTACTACTATCTTCTGCCCCGACTGTAAGAGGATAATACTATCCCGGTGATTGATTGTTTTTAAGGCTACAGACACTTCGGTCTTAATATCAACGCTATCTTCAAACGAGCGTGTAAGCCAATAAACATTGTTGGTTTCGCCTGTTTTCAGTTTTGCTTGAGGGTTTTCAGGAGCATTCAGGCGAACAGATACCTTAGCTGGTTTTTCAGATGTACTTAATTCTATAAAGATCAGGTTTTCGGTTGCCGATACCCACGACCGTGCTGTTAAGCTTTGTTTGTCTTTTTTTAACAAACAGGAAGTAACACCGTTTTTGAGCAACTGCTCTGCTGAAAAGTTATCATCCGTAAAACCTTCAGTTTTAATATCCAGAAAACCAACCACACGTGGCCCTGAAAGTCCATCGCCTTTTGATTTTAAACGCCAAAAATCGTTCTTTGAAAGGTAATACCTTAAGCGGCCCTCTTTAAAACCAACGCTCATCGTTACATCACCGTTACCCATTAGCGGTGCATCGATCGAAACATCATTTGGTGTACGGCTTGGCGGTTTTGTCCAAATGTTCTGAGACCACCCGCTCAGGGAGCATATTATCAATAAAAAAGCAGCACTTAATACCTTCATCATTCAATTATTTATCCAAAGCTACTGCTATTTGGTCATTGCTTTTCATCATGCCCCTAATGAGGACAGCCCTCATTCACTAACTTACTATTTGATAATGAGAATCGTTTTCGGACAAGAGGAAAGTTTGAGGTAAATATGCTTTTCGGTTAAATGGCTTACAATCTCCACATTCAGGACAATTGCAGACATACCGCTTTCATTTAATACCAGTTGTCCTTCTGTTAAGGATTCAAATTCGTCGATCGACAAATCCCTATTGATCCTTATTCCCGAAGGCATAACACTTTCTTCTATTTTCTCGTCGGGCTTATATATATCTTGCTCTTTTCATCATTAGGGGGTTAAGTAAAGGAAGAAGTAGACGTTTCCTGAAGTTCAGGTAAGCTTATTTATCAGTTAACAAAATGTAAGCAGGACGTATTCATCCTGCTGCATTTGCCAAAACGGCCACCGGGATGGTTTATTTATTTTTCCTTAAAGTTGCTACAAGGAACCGGTACTGAAGATAAACCACTCTTAAAACCTCCGGCTTTTATCTCTGACCAGAGCTAACTCATATTGTGGTAAACCCATATACATAGCGCCCAGCGCTTCTAAATATACTTTCAACAATTTTTCCATAAATTATTCATTTGAATTTCAGTTTCAATGATCTTCCCTCCTATTGCTAAAACTCAGAAGAATAACTTGGCACAACTACCTTTAATTTGATCTTTTGTAATGTTTTTTTTGCATTTGCTTATTTTCCTGAATATATTAGGGTATATTTATATAGATCAAACGCCCTCGGTTAACCAAAAACAACTAACCAACATGCAGTATATTTATGAGAACTTCACTTTTCCGCCCGATCAATCCTTTACGGTGCGGTCGGAAATGCTGGAAATAAAAAAATATGCCTCATTAAAATCACACGTTAATTTTGAAATCGCCCTGATCGAAAATTGCTGTGGAAAACGTTTTGTAGGCGATAATATTGAGGACTTTAGTGGAACAGAGCTTGTTCTTTTGGGCAGTTATCTGCCACATTGCTGGCAATATTACAGTACCATTGATCCTAATGTTGAACCCAAGGTGATTGTTTTGCATTTTTTCCCTGATTTTTTGGGAAAGGATCTATTAACCAAACCCGAGGCAGCTGGTTTGAACGAACTTTTCAAAAATGCGGCAAAAGGTATTTTATTTACAGGCGCAACGATTGGGAGAGTCAAAACAATCCTGAACCAGATGTTATCTGAAACAGGCCTTTACCGTGCGGGCCTAATGCTGCAGCTTTTAGATGTGCTTGCCGGATCTGACTCCTATAAAACACTCTCTTCGCCTTCATTTAGTATTGTCGAAACTTCGAACGAGGCAAACAAAATTAACCGTGTATTCGATTATATATTTAAAAATTTTAAACAAGATATATCATTGAACGATGTGGCGGATATCGTACCTATGTCTACAGGTGCCTTCTGCAGGTTCTTTAAACAAAAAACCAACCGCACACTAGTAGAATTTATTAAAGAAATAAGGGTTGGGCACGCAGCCAAATTGTTAATGGAAGGCAATTATAATGTAACGGAAACCTGTTATCAAAGTGGTTATAATAACATTTCCAATTTCAACAAACATTTTAAGGATGTAAAAGGCTTATCGCCAAGGGAATTTATCAAACAATATAAAATCAGCGCTTAATTTATTAACCTGAACTCGATTAATAACATGCCCTTTTAAATACTTCTGTAGATATTTTCAACTCACTGCCGTCACCCTGACCTGTAGCGCAGCGGAAAGCTACGCAATAAACCGAGCCTTAAGCGAGCTCACCGAAGGTAATTTATTTCAGGGTCTATCTAGCAGGAAGGATGAGGTTGTATCATAAATATAGATTTGTCATCCTGAGCTTGTCGAAGGACCTGTTAAATACGCTTTAAAGTGTTTCGACAAGCTCTCCGTAGGAGTCCTTTGGACAACATGACAACGTCTGAGGCGAAATCGCCTTTATGATACAACATCATGACGATCGCGTTAGGGAAATGAATCCAAAAATTGATCACAATGTGTAAATATAATCGAACTAAGGTTATTAGTTACTGAACTTATAAAAAGGAATAACCTCAACCCATTTCTGCCCTGGTAAAGTGCCATTAACGCCCTTCTGATAGTTATTCATTAATTTATTCCATTCGGCGCAGCGTGGGCTAAAAGATTCAGACAACTGGCTCATTTTATTTAGATCGGCACCTTTTGGAAAAGTAACCCGCATTACAATAAGATCGTTAAAACGGTATAGGCTAATGCTTTTAAATCCAGCTTTTTTAAACCCTCCCTCTACCTCTGGCCATATATTCTTGTGATACTGCAAGTATTCCTGCAATTTTTTTTGATTATCAACCGTGTTCACCACAAATACTTTTTCGGCATATTCAACCTCTTTACCTTCATGACCCGGATAAGAGCAGCCTAAAAAGGCACATCCAAAAATTACGCATATAACCAGAAGGAATACATTTTTCATTTTGATTTAGTTGAAAAGTAAATAAATAAAAATCATGATCACTGCCAGGCAGAGCCACCTTAACCATATTGGTTTTGAGCTGTCGGCTACCTGAGTTTTAGTTTCGAGAAGTGATGGCTGTACCTGTACCACTGGTGGTTTTGTAATTAATGTTAACACCACAATAACAACACTTAACGCCATAAATATATAAAATGATAATAGCAAAAAATGTGGCCAATATCCTTTGTATGGATAATTTAATACGTGACAGGTACCTAGCACTAAACAGAGGAAACCTCCGCCATAAAGCACCGTTTCTACTGAAATGCTGTTTACACGCTTCCAGATGACTCCGGCCAGAAACACTACCGCCAATGGTGGCGAAAGAATGGAAACAAGGCCCTGGCTTAATTCGAAAAAGTTTTTGCCCGAATAAGAAAAAAGCATAGCAATACCAACCCCGGCAACTGCAGCCACAATGGTAATCCATTTACCCATTTTTATCTGTTGTTTCTGAGTAAGTGGTTTAAACTGCGGAACAACATCCAAAGTAAAAACGGTACAGAAGGCATTTAGACTCGAAGATACCGTATCTATCAAGGCAGCAATCAATGCGGCAATGCTTAAGCCGAGCAGACCATGCGGCATCAGCCTTTTAATCATGGTAATATAAGCCGTATCAGGCTGCGCCGTATCTTTAAATAAAACATAACACATTACACCTGGAAGAATAAATATGATCGGCATTATTATTTTAAGCGTGCCGATAAACAAAGCTCCGTATTGTCCTTCTTTTAAATTTTTCGCGGCCAACATCTTTTGCACAATAGTCTGATCTGCACACCAATAATAAATTGCGACAACCGGATAACCTAAAACAATCGACACCCATGAGTATTCCGGGTGTGATGCCGGCAGAAAAAGTTTCCAATAAGATTCTGGTGTCTGGTTAACCAAAGCATCTATGCTTCCAATTTTCTGAAAACCCAAAAAGGTAAGTACGATAGAAGAAATAATAATAATGATGGATTGAAAAATACCGGTACGTACCACCGCCTTCAAACCACCAATAGCGGTAAAACTTGTTGCCACAAATGCGATTATGATAATTGCGGTAAATAACGGACAATCAAATACCCCTGAAATGAGCAGGCCTCCGGCATAAAGGGCGCTTCCAAGCCATACCACCAATATCGAAATCAGGCTATAGATAACCAGAAAATTATAGGACCGGTTACCGAAACGGATCTTTAAAAACTGTGGGATAGTAGATATTTTGGCTTTAAGATAATAAGGCAGAAAAACCATGGATAATAACATTAAAAATATCCAGGCCAATAATTCGAAATTACTGCCCACAATGCCATGTGAAAAACCAATGCCAGCAAAACCGATCAACATCATCGGGCCGGCATTTGCGCTAAACATAGAAAAGCCGATCTGCCACCATTTCAGGCTTCGTCCACCTAAAAAAATATCTTCATCATTTTTTCCCTTTTTACTAAAGCGGAAGCCAACAAAGAATAAGACGAGGGCGTAAAGGCCCAAAATTAAATAATCTATATAGTTGAATGATAAACTCACTTCTGGTTCTTTTTTTACATGGATACAACGGGGGCATATTTCGGAACATCTTGTTGTTCCCATAACTGCTCCCGGATGATCTTATTTTCTTTTTTACAATATTCCCAATCAATCCTTACCGGTAGTCCTTCTATTTCAGGGAGAAAAAATCTGCCGTTCTTCCATTGCGGCTTAACCAGAAAATATCTTTCCAGTCCATACATAATAGCATACAGGTATTCAATCATGGCATTGTTGTTCGCGGTGGTCATTAAGAAGGTTGAATATAGCGAATATCCCCCCGAAGAAAACTGTAGTTTTTCTGTTTCGCAAAGATCTCTTATTTCTAACCATTCTTTAATGCCGCCCAACTGCGTAGGAACAGGCTGCAAATGCTTCACTCCGCTATTTACCAATGTCCTGAAAATTTTCGAGGTTCTTTCTGATTCCCCATAAGCTATGGTAAGAGCGGTTTTACCACAGAGCAACTCAATCTGATCGTAAGCGGCCGAATGGATCGGTTCTTCCAGCCAATGAATATTTTCTTCTCCAACGGCATCGATAAATGTAAATACCTGGGCACAAGACCAAATCTGATTGGCATCTACAGCAAGCTTAATTTTAGGCCCAAGGAGGTTTTTTACAAATTTTACCCGTTCTATATCTTCATTCAACTTCTTCCCAAAATCCTTTCCCACCTTCATTTTGTAACAATCAACCCCAGCATCTATAAATAAGCCAGCTTCTGTTTCCAATTCTTTCAGGCTATAATTTGTTCCCCCACCGCTTCCATACATTTTCACATCGCTGCGAAGGGCTCCTATGTATTGGTGTAAGGGAACTTTTTTGCGTCTGGCGGCTAAATCGTACAGCGCCATATCAATCTGGCCCAGCAAGGCCGAGGCGGCTCCCTTAAATCCTTCATTCCGGATAGACCAGTATAATTTTGGATAAAATTCCTGATAAGGCATACCTTTACTATGGAATAATATGGGAAACAGGCATGTCTCCAGTATATTGGTATAGCTGTTGTATATGGGTGCCTCTCCAATATTTCCGTCTGCATCCTCAATGGTAATAATGGATATCGAATAGTGCGGGAACGGGCCCATAGTAGCATCCTGAAATGGAGTTATGGCTTTAACCTTTTCTAAAACCCTTATCCGAATCTTTTTTATATCAAAAATCTCGTTGTCTATATTATACATCTATCGTTGATTTAGCGTTTTAAGTACCTCAGCATATACTTCTGGAGACAATCGACCTTTCTCTATTGCCTTAATTGTATCTGTTAACTGTTTTTTATCTGTTGCGCCCATAACCACTTTAAACTCCCCCTCAATTGTAAAAAGAAATCGATGGGCCAGTTCATGGAGCGGCATATGGTACTTCTCGGCAATTGTATTTATCTTTTTAGCCTGTGCTACACTATCCAAATCAAGCCAATACGGTGGAGAGGCTGTAAATTCAGAAAATTTAGCCCCAAGAAGCCCCATATTCAAAGGGCTTGCCGCATAATATGTTTTATTGTTTTGGGCGCAAAAAGGAATGATCGTATCCAAAGCTTCAATATTGCAGGCATTAAGCTGGTTAAAGCCCATAATTACCTCGAAGAGATCTGATTGAAGATAGGGTTCTAGCCATTGCGGCGGATTTCCGCCTAAGCCAATTTTTTTTGCATAACCCATATGCTTAAAATATTCCAATTGCTTTAAAACTTCTTCTATATCGGACTGAATAATAGCATCTGGATCATGAAGAAAAAGGATATCGATAGTAGGGATTCCAAGTGTTTCTAAGCTGTTTTCTACACTTCTCAACATTCCTTCAGGGCTAAAATCATAGTCACCATCGTCAACAGCATAACATTTCTTACGCCCAACTTTGGTGCTGATCTGTGGGCGCTTACCTTCCCATAGGCGGAGCACCTGCCCCAATATATCTTCGGCATCGCCATATGCCGGTGCCGTATCTATGGCTTGAATGCCTTGTTCGAGCGCTGAAAAAATGGTTACAGCCGATTCCTCAGGTCGAATCTTCCCCCAGATCCCGCCCAAGGCAGCAGTTCCCAAAATTACATTGTCTATTACTGAGCCTGTCATTATTTAATTATTGACAATAATATGTTACCTATAAAACTGTAATGCCGTTTGAAGGGCTAATTTTTACCTGAATGGTTTCGCCTGCTTTAACCTTAACTTTAGGCCAACCTAAAAATGCGGTATAGCCCATCGGCTTTAGTTTCTCTTTTTCTGTTTCTGCCATAACCGATACATCGGCGTCATATTGGGTAGAATTTTGGAGCTTTAAAATCATCCCGGAACCATCACCAGACAGGAGCTGGGCATTAACATGATCAAAAACGTACAGCTTCTTCGTATCCACATTCAGGTAAATTCCCGGTATTTCGAGGGCCATCAGCATACCGTTTGTTTCGGTCCAGGAATTACGTGTTTGTATAAAGTTACCAATACTACCCTTTCCTTCCGCATCGCTCAATTGAATCCTTTCCATGGAAGAGCCGATCAGGTAATTGGTTGTGATATGTCCGGGCATATTTATTGCCTCGGCATGGGCATGCTGAATATCCCTGATCAGGTCGGCATACAGCACATTTCCCGTTGCCCTGAATAACTTGAAGATATAATCGCCAGAGGCCGTACAGATGCCTGGGGCAGCATGTTTGTTTTGAATACTTGCCCAAATGGCACCAGCCATATTACTTTTTAAACCTCCAATTGCACTTTTTGGTGGAAAAACCGGATCGTAAGAAAATACCCAGGATGCCCCTAGTGCCACCTGAACCTCTGCCCGGTCTAACCATTCCTTTTGTCCGGTGTAATAGTACAGGGCCATTAATGATTCTAAAAACCCAAATGTAGATTCAGCATCTGCATCCTGTGATATGTCGCCGCAATGCCCCCCGGTTAATCCCTGCTTTTCTACATCTCTTTTGTAATAAAATTTTGCAGCATTTGCCGCTACCTCCATCCATTCTTTCTCCTTGAAATAATCGGAGGCCATAGCTAAACCTGCAGGCACGATTGCTCCCCCTGTTGAATTATATACAGCAATTTCTCCGGTTTCGGGAACAATGTACTGTCCAAATTCACCATCCTTTTTCCAGGTACGGACAAAAGCCGCAGCCAAATTTCTTGTGGCGTTTTCCCATTCAGGCTTAATACTGGCGCCATAACCCTCTGCCTTTAACAATAACAGGTGTTTGGTTAGCCAGAGCAGTGCATCTGCATTCTTTCGCACCATGGCTTGTACAGGTTTAAAGTTTGGTGACATTTTTTCGGGGATAAGCTCACCTGTTGCCTTGATCCCTCCAAAAAAGTATCCGCTTTTCCCCTGGAGTTTAGTTACCACAAAATCCAGTTCGGCCATCACTCTTTCCCGTTCCTTTTTATCATTCAAAGCCAACATCGGATAGGTATTCATCATTCCACTCACCCAGCCCAGCTGAAAATTTTTATTATTTTCTGGCAGATAATAAGAACCCGCTTCTACCTGCACAAAATTGCCCTTGCATATATTGGTAGCCAATTCAAAAGTTTTGCTCATTGGCAATAAATTGCGCGGATGATTTAAGCCTGAAAGGCTTTTGCGCACTTTCATAAATTTCTTTAAGAGTGCCGGGATATTTTCGGCATTAAATACATACACCCTGAACTTCAGTTCCACTTCATCGCCTTGTTTCCAGTCTGGAGCAAGATCTCCGCTTAGATGAAAATCGCCAAATCCCGCGGCCATTTTGCGCACAGCAGGTGCCGAAACACTGAACGAGCAGCTATCTTTTTTTGCAGTTTCACTAATCGTTAAGCCGTTGGCACCCAATTTTGTCAACTGCTCGGTAAGCACAATAAAACCTTTCTTTTCTGTCTCTGAATAAAAACACATGGCTGGAGTCGCCATATTACCGCTCTGTAGCTCAACAAGTGATGCTTTTCCATCTTCAATAGAAAGCCTTGGATTATTGGAGATGGTAAGCGGTACCTTGGGATTGTAATACATATCCTTTGGATAATCCGGATTATAACCATTACCGATTGATCTATATCGGTTGCTGTTATATACCGCAGCGGGAACAAGCACATAATTTTTAGGGTTCCACTTGCTAAAATCGAATGAAACAGCCACTGCAGTAGATTTTGCCACACCGCTATTCAATCGGAAGGAAGCAACCGCTTCTATAACATCCCGCTGCTTTGGGGGACTTGTTGTTTTAACCTCCAAAGCCCAGCTGCCTGTTTTAGTTTGAAGGAGATTTTTATGAAAAATATGTTCGCTTAATAAATCAGTTCCGTTAAATTCTTTCACTGACATTTTTAAAGAACCGTGTAAATTCTTCAATAATTGATTAACCGGTTGTTGAGCAATAGAAGGAACACTAAGGCTTAGCGTAAAAAAACAGATCGACCATACTTTTAAGTTCTTCATGCTCATAATTAATTTCGTCCCTGTAAAGGTTCAATTTTGGCAAAATCTAAACTACCCTTAACTTAACTAATACCTATGTTTTTTTCGCAAATGCCCCATAAAGCAAAAGCCTCAAAACTGTGCTACCAAAAAAATCAATCTTTAAACAATTGATTATGATGGCAGCACAGTTTTTCGGCTTTAAATAAAAAAATAAATCCTCGAAAGCACTAAAGTTTAAACAGCTATCAAATAAAGACTCCGCTAACTGTTTCGGTTTTACAGATCTGTTGGTTTGTAATAATTGTCAGTTTTGATAGGAAGCGCACTTTTCGCAATCATTGCCAGGTATACATTTCCCGTTACTACTACTGCGCCCCTGTTATCTGAAGTTGGATAAGTCATGCTTGAATCGTGGGAGAAGCCAATCATATGGCCAATTTCGTGTATTGATTCGAAACAGATATTTCTGGTCATATATTTTTGTAACAAGTACTCGGCCAGACCAAAAGTGCTGCCACCTCCTAGGCCCGAAACGTTCACCACAACACCACAATTCAATGTAGGCATATTTAGGATATTATTAAAAGCCTGTTGTTTCTGCTCAGTTGTCATTAAAACTTTATTATTATCCGTGATTGGCTCAGCCAAAAATACTTTCTGGGTTGTGTCCGCCTGGAGCATATAAGCCAAGTTAATCAGCAAACCAGTGAACCTCCTTACGTCTTTTGCATTAATGTTCTCCTTCCAGTTATTCGTGGGGTCGTCATTAACATCAAAATCTTCGAACTTAATTTTCCATTTCAGTTTAGCCAGTGATTTAAGCTTTTTGATCAGTTCTGTATCTCCTGTGAAATCAAAGGATACCTTTTCGGCTGGAATACCTGTAGTTTTATATTGTGCTAAATCTACTTCCTGTCCTTCAACATTCAAAAATTTGGTACTCCCTTCTATAAAAGAATATTTAATCTCCTTGACAGCATGTGCCCTGATCTTTCCGATCTTGAAAAGTCTGATCGGTTTTGCCTGCCCTTCTACAGTCATCAATATAGTGGCATCAGTAATATCAACCGGCGCAAAATTAGCCACCTCTATTGTGGTTGCATTTATGGCTTTCACGCGCAAAACTTTGCCAATTTCATACCGCCTTGCTTCTGAGGTAAGCTGTGCCATAGATTCTCCGTCTGTAAACATCAAGCTGGAATTGCTATCGCTGTCAAAATTATATACGGTAGTTGTGGTTGCTGGCGTAGGAACTTCAGGCTCTGTTTTGCTCTTCTTGCAGCTAACAAATAAAATAATCAAAAATGGAAGAATAAGTTTTTTCATGGGTAGGGTTTTTAGGTTAAATGTTAATCATTAGGCTAAATTTTTGTTGAAAATATTTCACCACGATAAAGATTCAATGATATCAAAAACTAAACTACCTCAAATTTAACCAAAACCTATGCTTTTTTGATCGTGGAGAATGGATACTATAAACCTAACGACCTGAGTTCGATAATTATTTGCTGAAAATTATATCTTATTTACGCCTAATCCCGCTTTATCGTCCTGCTGAATTTATTTCAGCATCTTTTTAGCGTGAAAGACCCTGAAATAAATTCAGGGTGACGACCGTCTTAACAGAAAACTTGATTAAAACGCCACAAAATGAG
>NZ_JAUG01000053.1 GCF_000708285.2 Pedobacter borealis DSM 19626 | reverse complement strand
AAAAATATTTATTATGAAAGGCGGGTCTTATTTTAAACCAGAAGCAAGTTGGTGGTATGTTGAGGGAGGCGCAAAACCTTTGGTACGTCGCCAGAATCAATTAAGAGTATCACCGGGTTATGAACGTGCAGCTACTATTGGCTTTCGTTGTGTAAAAGATGCTGAATAAAGAAAATAGATCTGAATAAATCACTATTAAAATACATCATGAATAAATATCTTAAAATTAGTACACTAATTATCTGTTTTCTTTTGACGGTATCTGCTGAAGCACAATCGATAAAGACAGCTGTTTTGACAAGCCAAGGGGGCTTGATGATTAACGGGAAACATTTGCCTTTACTTTCGTTCAAGATTAGTGAAGATGCTTTCAATTCAGATCAGGGTAAAGCAAACAATAATGCAACAGAAGTCGCAAATAAAATAAGTATAAGCTACTCTAAAATTGATTATAGCTACGGAGTTAAAGCAACTATTACTTTTAAAAACATAAGTAAAGATACTTTAATGCTCCATAATGTTGTGCCATTTGGAGAATCTGTTAATCACACATACATAACAGGTAAGGGAAAGCATGAATTGTCACGTACCTATTTATTTCGTCCAGGCTTCGCTCCCGTTAACGTAATTGTACCTGATAATGCTTGGGATTTAGGTTTCTCTGCAATACCTGCAAATGGAGACAAAGGTGTTTGTGCATTAATGAGACGTGATAGAAAATCCGTAAAAAATGGTAAAGTTCATCGTTTTGAAACGGTCCTGTATCCTAATACAGGAGAGGTAACTTATACGCTTTGGGCTGATGATTATCAAGGAGATTGGCAGGAAGGATTGCGGGTAATGTTTCAGAAACGCATGTTGTACGATGTGGAACCAGGCACATTTGACAATTCAATAATGGGCAGAAAAGATTTGCAATGGTTCCGTAATAAATATGTTGTTAACTTGATGATGACTTGGGATCGTCGTTTTTACGATTATAAAGATGGGCAATATCACGTAAAAGAATTTCTTGAAGGCGCCAAGAAGCTATATGGAGGAAGCGATGTATATGGTATTTGGCCAACATGGCCAACCCTGGGGATGGATCAGCGCAATCAATGGGATATGTTTAGGGACTTGCCTGGCGGTTTTGATAAATTACATGAAATATCAAATTTATGCCATTCATTAGACACCCATTTTTTTATATGTTACAATCCTTGGGACGGAAGTACGCGCAGTGACGAAGGACATTTTGATGGTATGACAAACATAATTAAAAAAGTAGGTATTGATGGAGTAGTTCTGGATACCCAAGGAGGATCCAGTAAGGAATTACAGGATGCGGCTGATCATGCACAACCGGGTGTTATTATGTATAGTGAAGGAATGGCTGTTCCAAAAGATATGCAGGGTATCCCATCAGGGAGAGTACATAATGCATTATACTATCCACCGATGTTGAATTTAAATAAATTTATCAAACCGGACTTTGCTATTTTTAGAGTTGCCGATTTTGGTCAAGAACGCATAAACCGTGAAATTTACCTTTCCTTTTTTAATGGATATGGCACCGAAATAAATCAATTTGCACCAGGGATTCCGGAGTGGGTTAATGAAGAATTTGTTTTATTGGGTAAAACATCTCGAGTATTGAGAGAGAATACTTCAAATTTTATCAGTCAAAATTATACTCCATTGTTGTCAACACTTAAGGACAATATTTTTGTTAATCGTTGGGATAAACCAAACAAAACGGTTTACACAGTTTTTAGCCTTGTCCCAGAAGGATTTAGCGATGCGTTATTTGCTGTCGATAACAAACCTGACACTCATTATGTTGATCTTTTTAACCATGAGGAACTTGTTTTGAAGCAAATAGAAAATAAATGGTATGTTCCAACAGTAACATCGGCTTTCAATAAAACAGACATCGGCACAAACAATGAAGGAGCCGTTACCGCTATTGGAGCTTTGCATAATAGTCTTGACGTGAAATTGAGAAGTGACCAATTAACATTTTCATCAACACAAGGAACCAAAATACGTATTTGGGCTGGTATGCCATCGTACGATAAAGAGTGTAAAGAATTCAAGACGGATAAACAGACCATAAATTTGATTGATAATTTTGCGGATTTTCATGGAAAAATTATTGTTCAGGCATTTGACGAGAATGAAGAACTGATAGACGAAAGAATTGTAAAAATACAGCCTGGTTCTGCTCGATTGGCTTCTAGAGTTGAATTCACAAATCCTGTAAAAAAAGCGCCTAAAGGAATGGTAAAAATACCTGCTGGAAAATTTATGTGTAATAAATATTTGGTTGGAGATTCATTTATTCCTTACCCAGATGCGCCTACATTGGAAAATGAAAAAATCAGCATGCCTGCCTATTTCATGGATAAATATCCTGTGACAAATGCCCAATACAAAGAATTTATGGACGCCACGGGTTATAAACCGTCTGATGCCAATAATTTCTTGAAACATTGGGTTGGCGGTAAAATTGCTAGTGGACAAGAAAATTTCCCCGTAATCTATGTGTCTTACGAAGATGCCAAAGCTTATGCAAAGTGGGCTGGCAAACGTTTGCCTACAGAAATTGAATGGCAATATGCATCCCAGACAGAAAAGGGAAATGCCTGGCCTTGGGTACAAAATAAACCAATACAAAAAGTGGAAGAGTTTGTAACCAATACGTTGTCTGTTTGGAAAATTAAAGGTATAGACACAGATCGTTGTAATCTGGGAGATGGCAAACTGTATCCAGTGGGGAAATATCCTAAAGGGGCAAATCCTTATGGATTAGAGGATCTTACAGGCAGTGTTTGGCAGTTAACTAATGATTTATATGATAATGGAACATATCGTTATATCATGATGAAAGGGGGAAGTTATTTCTTGCCTTCATCTAGCTGGTGGTATGTGCAAGGGGGACCCCGTGAATTGTTTTATCGTCAATATTTATTGCGTGTTTCAGAAGGTTTTGAACGTAATGCCACTGTTGGTTTTCGTTGTGTAACGGATGCTGCAAAATAGTAAAGTATACGGATTAATAAAGTTATTTGAATATTATTTGCTAAAGATAAAGTTGCAATGTCAAATCGGACAAAGTTATAGATTGAATTAGGCTATGAATGAGTTCGATTTGACAAATTTTTGAATAGCACGGGTTCAAAGTAAAAATTAAATTAATTAAAATGAATAATATTCTAAAATACAGTTCATTAGTAGCTATTGTATTGCTGTTCTCCAGTATGATCAGTCCTCCTGTTAAGGTAGCTTTGCTTGTGAATGGGAAACAAGAACAAACAGTTGAATATACCGCTTTGCAGAAATTTTTCGACACACGTAAAGTCAGCTTCACTATTCAGAAAATTACTCTTGATGAAGTAATAAAGAATAAATTAGATCTTAAAAAATATCAGGTAGTATGGTATCACCGTCCCGATACTTTAGAAGTAACCCCTTCAGAAATTAAATTGGAGGGATCCATAAAATCCTATCTCAATCAAGGAGGTAAATTACTTTTGACGCTTGATGCCGTTAAATTACTTAATACATGGGGGATTGAAAAAAGCCCTATTGAAATCAGACACCGTAGCGCTGTTGATGAGGGGTTTGGGCGTAAATTAGGTTTTCATGGTTTCCGAAGTCACCCTGTATTTTCAGATATGCATGGTGGAGCTTATGTATGGCACCCCAAAAAAGATCTAAATATGAGGACGTTAGGTTTTTTTGAAAAGAACCTCCCAAATGCAAAGGGTTCAAAGATAATAGGTATTGATTGGGCTTACATTTCCTATGATGAGAAAAATAAATTACTATGGGAGATGCCTTATGGAAAAGGAAAAGTATTGGCTGTTGGCGCATATACATACTATGCTCAAGATAATTTTAATCGTAAAGAATTAAATCAATTCACAGAAAATTGTATTAATTATCTGGATGGTAAATTTGAGAAAGAAAAGCAATTTTTTTGGACGTATGGAGAATGCAAAATTGAGAAAAATGACAAAAAGATAGGTAAAATAAAATTTAAAGCATCCACAGTATGGCAAATTAAGCCTTCCTCGCTTTCTTTAAGTCGTGTGGCAACAAACAATTTTTTCGATTTAGCGGGCAGACGTAGTTTATTGATTGGAAAAGAAAAAGCGGGTATTGACGAAATTTGGACGCATCCTGTCATGTCTGCACGTGATTTTAATGTCGGTGTGAAATTAGTAGCGAGCGATACCATTTGTTGGTTGAAAAATATTACCCCCAAATTTGAAGTTCGTCCGGAAGCGGTTATACGTAGCTATGAATTACCTAATGGCATTCAATTAAAAGAAATTATTAGTACCAGCATAAAAGAGCCCGTTGGTATAGTTCATTATCAATGGAGTAATGCCAACGCCATTGAGCGATTGATATACTCAGTCAAAAGCAATTTGCGTTTTATGTGGCCTTATAATGAAGAGGCGTTGGGCTCATTGCAATACTCGTGGTCTGGAGAAAACAATGCAATAGTCGTTTCGGATAAAAAAGATGAATTTGTATCGATTATAGGCTCAAATTCTAAAAGCAATTTACTTGTTGATGGTCAGTTTGACGATTTCAAGTATGCTAATGGAAAATGGAGAGGAACCCCAACGGATAAGCTTCAAACAGCCTTTTTAGTGGAAACCGATGCTCAAAATAGATCAGCTGTAGATGTTTGTTTCGCATCAGGGAATGAAGGTGTTTCTAAAACATTGATGGACTACTCCAAAAATATCAACAATGCTGAAAATGTACTAATTGAAGCAGTAGCTTATTATGAAAATTTATTGACAAATACTGTAAACATAAACACTCCTGATCCGGGCTTTAACGAGGGTTATAAAATGGCGGTTTTGGGTGCCTCAAAATTTGAAGTCGAAACTCCAGGTATTGGCAAGTCACTTATGGCTGGTTTTGCAAGTACTGCAAGAGGTTGGGACGGTGCACAAAAAGTAAGCGGAAGACCAGGTTATGCATGGTATTTTGGTCGTGACGCAGAATGGTCGAGTTTTGCGGTAAACAATTATGGGAATTTTGAGTTGGTGAAAGAGGTATTGAAAACGTTTATAAAGTTTCAAAATGTTGACGGTAAAATTTATCATGAATTAACGTCAAGTGGTTCTGTTCACTATGACGCATCAGATTCTACTCCTTTGTTTATTGTTTTGTTTGCTCATTATTTACGCTATTCGGGTGATGTCGAATTTGTTAAGTCAAATTGGGGAGCAATACAGAAAGCGATTGATTTTTGTTATTCGACAGATACCGATGGGGATGGTCTAATAGAAATATCGAATGTAGGCCATGGTTGGCTTGAAGGTGGAAAGCTTTATGGAGCGCACACTGAATTCTATTTGTCTGGCATTTGGGCTGCTGCCCTGCGAGATGCTGGATATTTGGCCAAAGGAATAAACAAAGAGGTTCAAGCCCAAGGTTACTTGGCCGATTCAAAAAAAGTAATGAACGCCATTGAGGGGTTTTGGAATAAAGACAAGTACTATAATTATGGTAAATACCGCGATGGTTCATATACCAAAGATTTCATTATACTTACGACAGTGCCGGTTTATTTTGATGTATTGAATAAGGATCGCGCAAAAATAATGACTGAAGCATTTGCTTCAAACTCTTTTTCGGCTGATTGGGGGACCCGTATGATTAGCTATAAAAATCAATTGTATGACCCAAGGAGTTACCACTTTGGCAGTATTTGGCCTTTATTCACAGGTTGGACATCACTTGCCGAATATCAGACGGGTAGATATAATCAAGGTTTTACAAACATAATGAACAATTTGTCAAATTATAAGGACTTTTCAATGGGTAATGCCGTAGAGGTAATGAATGGGAATACCTATAGTACAAGCGGGGTTACGTCTCATCAATGTTGGTCAGAAACAATGGTGTTACAACCTATTTTTGAGGGAATGTTGGGGTATCACCCGGATGCGTTGACAAATATAGTCACTTTAGCTCCTAGGTTGCCTTTTGATTGGAAATGGTTTGAGGCTGAAAATGTTAAATTTGGAAAAAACAGTTTCGTATTTAAATTTAAAAAACAATCAAATACAGTTTTGGTCTACAACCTGATATCTAAGCAAGATTTTAAACTAAATTTTATACCAACGCTTCCTTTGGGCTCTAAAATCGAACAGATCGTAGTGAATGGAAAAAAAGTTAATTATACAATTATGGATAACAAGGAATATTTGGATGTAAAACTTAATGAAAACGTGAACGTTAATGGTCATACAGAAATTAGTATTCAATTAGCGAAAGAAGGTGTATCAACTTTAGCCAATTTTGTTAAACCAGAACTAATGAGTGAATCGAAAGGTTTCAGAATACTCAAACAACAGCTTGACGGTAATTCTTTTAAAATTGAAATTGAAGGAAAAAGCGGCAGTACGTATGACTTTAAATTGTTGGTGGGTACTGATGTAGTTAGTTGTTATGGTGCTAAAATAATTGGAAAAATAGTCGATGGTTTTGGTTTGTTCAGGGTAATAATTCCTACTGATAAAGAAAAATACCAACAAAAAATGATCCAGATAAACATTAAATAATATTGAAATGGCCAATTGTGTTTTTTAACTGAGACGATAGGACTGTAATTACCATCGACCACATCAAGCATTGAACTTCAAATCTCCCATCGATTTATTGCAGGAAATTTGAGGACAAAATTATACTTTTGAGTGGTCTGAAAAACAGGGGAGCTTACAGTGAAGTCGATTACAGTCAAATAGTTGCAGAATAATGGTGAGCATGCTATTAGTAAATACATTAAAGCATTATTTATAAGAGTTGTTTAATAATCTTTTTGATCAAAATATTTAGAATGAGGGTCAGCGTGTTACGTAATTATTGATTAAAAAGTCGATTACTATAGTGATAAACTGAATATAGTGTCTATATTTGCACTCCCGCAAGGGGAAAGAGGTTCGAGCTTTAAAGAAGAACAAAAGGAGTGGTAGTTCAGCTGGTTAGAATGCCTGCCTGTCACGCAGGAGGTCGCGGGTTCGAGTCCCGTCCATTCCGCGAAAATAGTTTTAAATTTAATTAAAATCCTGTAAATTAAATGTTTACAGGTTTTTTCGTTTTCTTGAAACACCAAATTATTCATTTTTTCGCAAGAAAAAGGTGAGCAATTCGATGAGCACATTAAACGGTATGAATGCTCACCAATTATAGCTTAAACAGATGTTTATAAGCTAGTTCAATCATTAAACATCTTGACTGTAAGTGACAGAATTAACAATTTTGTTTCATTTTAATCATTTGTCATGAGAACAAACATGAATCTGCTTTTTTATTTAAAAAAGCGCTCCACTTACAAAAACGGTCCAGTAAACGAGCAGAAACCTCAACGGGAAAGTCATGTGATCCCAATCGCTGGAACGCACAGGCTGGGCGGGCCGCCGGTACCAAAGAAGATACCAGGCTTTTGAATGCTTATCTGGATAAGTTACAGTCGAAGGCCCAGGAACTTCATCAGGTAATGTCGGTAGGAGACGAAACCGTTACAGCAGAAACGGTTAAAGACCGCTTTATTGGTAAAGCTCTTCAGTCAAAGACGCCCGTCGCCGTATTTGAAGATCACAACGCAAAGATGAAAAGTCTCATCGGCAAAGAATTTGAAAAGAGTACCCTTCAGCGCTATGAGACCTGCCTGATGCACGTTAAGGACTTTATTGGGTTGCCAATATCAAGTGTGTTGGCAGAAAAATCAAAACGATATCGCAACTTGAAATAAGTAATAATCATAGTTGTCATTTGTCCAAATATAATAGTTTAATAGAATAAACAATAATTTGATCCTGTTTCGGATTTCAAAGAAAAGTCATGATATAACTAATTCACTTATTGAAAAAAACCTTTTAATCACTCAAGACATATGTTTTTTTAGGAATTGTTCCAAATCAGGAAAGAACCATTATAAATAGAATACCCAGATAAAGCCTTCGAATTATTTTCATAATGCGCTAAGTTTTTAAAATATAGAATTTATCTATAAAAAAAATGCTTTAACTGCACTTTTATAGGAATTTTAGATTTTATATTGACGTTATATCGACAATATATTTTTGACTTAAAAGTAATTTCAAATTGTAAATTTTTGGCCAAAATATTACAGTGGGCTAAATCCGAAACCCATGTGAATTACGAAAAAGTAGGAAATAAACCTTAAATTATTTAAAACATGAAAACGCAATTAGATTTAAATCAAATGGACCTGGTGGAAATGAATGCTGCAGAAATGCAAGAAGTAGATGGTGGTGGTATATTCGGAGCAATCCTTGGTGCTGTAGTTGGTGCTGTGGTTGGTATATTCGCCGATAGCGGTTCAATCAATGGCCAGGATGCCAACCCTATCCTTGCCGGAGCAGTAATTGGTGCTACAATTGGTGCTGCTTTACCTTTTTAATTAAAAATTACTAAAGGAATTGTTTACAATATCAATTGTAAACAATTCCTCCTATACGTTCCCAGATTTGAAAAAATACATTCTAATACTGCTGCTATCACTCAGTTCAACTATTGTGTTTGCTCAACTGATCGCCTTAAAAGGCAAAGTTACAGATGCAAAGACCAGACTTGCCCTAAGCGGAGTAACCATCCGGGTTGGTGGCCAATCCACTAGGACAGATGATAAAGGTTTGTTTACTGTAAAAGCCCCTTTGAAGAACTTGTTGGACATGGACATAGATTTCAGTAGTATTGGTTACTTAAATGTGCATTTAATATATCAGCCCGATCATTTTTACGAAGTTGAACTGCCGGAAACATCAACACAGTTAAACGAAGTAACCATCGCCTCGGGGGAAGACATCCTTAAAAAAGCGATAAAACAAATTGCTGTCAACTACCCGGACAGGCCTATTGGTTTCAAGGGAATTTTGAGAACACAAACCTGGCGGAACAAAACTGAATATTTCAGATCCGATGCCCTGATCAACGCCTACATACCACCTTATAATACTTCTGAAAGAACTACAGTAAGTGTACTTGAAAATCAAACCGAGGCACTATACGATAAATCACTCCGCTATTTGAAGCGCGTGGCGAACTATAATGTCCTCGATTTCCAGGATATTGCCCATAACGATTTTATTTTAAATAAAATTTCAAAGAAAAGAAAATTCGACTACCAGCTTGTTGGTACCCAAATATTTAATAATCATAAAGTTTTTGTACTGAACACCCGACTACAAGATACCAGTAAAAACATTAACAGAATTGATGTCACATTATATATTGACACCGCAACCTATGCTTTTGTTGCCACCAATATCTATACCTATAACTGGGTACGAACGGGCTTTCTAACCAAAAGGATGCTCAACTACCGGGTTAATTATGAGAAAATCGGAAAGAAATGGTATCTGCTTGAAACCCATATGGTCAGTGATTCGGAGTACAAAAGCCAATCCCCGCAAACGATCGTGGACTTTGTAAGGACAGAAATTGATAGCGTAAATCCAACCAGAATCCCATATAAAGACATCATCCAGGAGGGTGATGACGTCCTGAAAATTAATAAATCACCAGGCAAAAAAAAATGGGACAGCAAAGAATATTTATTCAAAGAGGCAGAAAGAACAGGCCGTATCAGTCCAATACCCAACAGGCTACTGGATACCATAAGAGAAAATGCCCAAAAAGACCGCAGGCTGGAAAAAACCTTTGGTGACAAATTAATAGACTATGTTCAGCAGGATAACCTCAAGGCAACACTGGGGATAAACAAATTTCCGATGCAGATCAGCAGTCAGACCGTTTCCAGCTCGCCAGCCCTCACTTACGGGTGGGGCGGGGGCATTTATTTCAGGCTCTTTAAAGACTTATATTTAGATCTTCAAGCCAATACCAATTTTCGTAACCCCAAAAAAGTTGGGATCTATTCGCTGGCCCTCAACCTGTCCAATGATTTTGTTTTAAATAAAAATGCGCGAAGCATCACATTAAGCCCATTTGCGGGTTTTGAGCATGTGGGGGTCAACTTTAACGCTACATCTAAAGGCTACAGTAGTTTTAACCTCGCGCTGAGAGCAGCTTTTGAAGTCACCCATAAGAAGTCCTTCTTTATCTCCTCTGGTTTTAACACTGCCCGTGAAATTTTCTCCTTAAAGGAATTTGTTGTAAAGCCAGGTGGTTACGCCCTGGGAGTTGGTGTTCTATTTAAAATTTAAACGGACTGAATTGTGTTTCCAACAGCTGACAAACTGCAAAATACCACATTAGCGTATTTACCCACTTTCCGTAAACGTAATTACTTCGTTTACTATACTGTCCTCCTTATCGTTCTTACGGTGCTCGTCGCCTTACCTTTGGTTTACTGCACAATTGCGGTAAGGGTTCAGGGGATTACCCGTCCGGTTACCGAACGGACAGAAGTGAGATCATTTGTCGGCGGTATTATCGATACGATATATCACCACGAGGGCAGCATGGTTAAAAAAGGCAGCATCATTCTGCGCGTAAAAGATCAGTTGACCAAAGGCAAACGCATGAATAATAACTTTGAAATCAAGCAGCGGGCTGGCTTTATTCATGATCTCAAACTATTGACCGCAGGTGAGCCGAACGAGCTTTTACTCAAACGCCTGGTATCTCCATTATATATGGAACAGCTGAGCCACTATCTGCACCTTCTTGACGATCAAAATGCAAATTTGAATAAAGCAACCAAAGATCTGAGCGTGAATAAAACACTCTACAATCAGAAAGTGATCACCAGTAAAGAGTTTTACGACACACAAACGACCTACGATAAAACCAGCGCAGGCTACAGCGCATTCAGCGTCGCCCAGCAAACCTCCTGGCAACAGGACCTAATTAAATATGGCTTTGAACTTTCTCAATATAAGAACGATAATTTACAGGTCAACGCCGACGCATCCTATTATGAAGTCAAGGCTCCTGTTTCAGGGACCTTACAGGATATTAACAGCCGATATGCCGGCGGACTTATACAGCAAAATGAAGCCCTCTGCAGTATTTCTCCAGGCGGGAGCCTAATCGGCGAATGCTACATTACACCCAGGGATATTGGATTGATAAAACCTGGACAGGTGGTTCACTTTCAAATTGACGCCTTCAACTACAATTACTTTGGTACCATTACGGGAAAAGTGTTAAGCATCGATAATGATTTTACAGTAATAAACAATGTAACGGTCTTTAAAGCCCGTTGCAGTTTCGATAATGCCCAGTTAAAGCTTAAAAATGGCTTCTCGGGGCACCTGCAAAAAGGGCTTACCTTCCAGGCCCGATTTGTAATCGGGGAACGTACCCTTTGGCAGTTACTTTGGGATGAACTAGATGATTGGTTAAATCCGGCAGCACAGAAAATACAAAATGAGCATGAATCGAGGGGTTAAAATTAAGCAACGCGACATAACCGATTGCGGGGCGGCTTGTATTGCATCCATAACCGCACACTATCGCCTTCAAATACCGGTAAGCCGGATAAGACAATACGCCGGAACGGATAAGCGGGGTACGAATGTTTTAGGCCTCATTGAAGCCGCCGAGCACCTTGGTTTTCAGGCTAAAGGCGCAAAGGGAACAATCGAAAGCCTTACAAAAATCCCACTTCCCGCCATTGCCCATATCGTAACGGCCATTGGGTTACACCATTATGTGGTCATCTATAAGATAACCGAGAAACACGTGGTCTACATGGACCCAATCTACGGGTCGATCGAAAAGAAGCCTGTGGAGGACTTTAAAAAGGAATGGAGTGGGGTGATTGTAGTGCTCATGCCCGATGATGATTTTGTTACAGGATCTGAAAAAACCTCGAATATTAAACGTTTCTGGTTGTTGTTGGCACCACATAAAAGTATGATGTTACAAGCGGTAATCGGAGCTGTAATTTATACCATATTGGGACTGAGTACCTCCATATATGTACAAAAAATAATCGATTTTGTACTGGTCGAAAGTAATACACGCCTACTTAATTTAATGAGCGTGGGCATGATCGTTATTTTAATATTTCAGGTCATTATCAATTATTTTAAAACCGTTCTGGGATTGCGGACCGGGCAGATGATCGATGCCAGGCTGATCTTAGGTTATTACAAGCATTTATTAAAACTGCCTCAGCGGTTTTTTGATACCATGCGTGTGGGCGAAATCATCAGCCGGGTAAATGATGCGGTTAAAATAAGGGTGTTCATCAACGATATCGCCCTTAATATGCTGGTCAACGTACTCATCATTTGCTTTTCAGTAACCATTATGTTCCTTTATTACTGGAAACTCGCCCTAATTATGCTGGCCATAATTCCCGTGTACGGCATAATATTTTATATAAGTAATAAAGTCAATAAAAAGTGGCAGCGGATACTGATGGAAAATGGGGCCCTTCTGGAAACACAATTGGTGGAAAGCATCAATGGAGCAGGAACCATAAAACGTTTCGGACTGGAGGGATACTCAAACCTCAAAACTGAAAATAATTTTATCGAACTGCTGAAGGCCGTTTATTTAAGCAGTATTAAAGGATTGCACTTGGCCAATAGCGCTGATTTTTTCACCAGGCTGTTCACCATTTTTATATTATGGGCAGGGGGGTATTTTGTTGTTCAGCGTGAGCTGACACCAGGAGAATTATTGTCTTTTTATGCTTTGATAGGCTACCTGACAGGTCCTGCGGCCTCACTAATAGGCGCAAATAAAAGTATCCAGGATGCCTTGATAGCAGCAGACCGCCTATTTGAAATCATAGACTTGGAGATTGAAAGCTCAGCTCAGGACAAAGCCCAGCTTACCCCCGCAATGGTCGGAGATATACACTTTAACAATGTTAGCTTCCGCTATGGAACCAGAGCCATGGTTTTTGACGGATTCAATGTCGTTATCCGGAAAAATTGTAATACCGCAATTGTTGGCGAAAGTGGAAGTGGGAAATCGACTTTGTTGTCCATCCTGCAAAATCTTTACCCTTTAAAGGATGGGAGCATTACAATCGGTGGCTTGGATATAAAACATGTGAGTAATGAGAGCCTGCGGAAAATCGTGAGCGTCGTGCCTCAGCAGGTCGACCTGTTTGCAGGGACTGTCATTGAAAACATTGCCATCGGAGATTTTGAACCGGATTTGCAGCGGATTTTGCAAATATGTACCCTGTTGGGTATTAATGAGTTTGTTGAAAAACTACCCAATAATTATTACACCATAATCAATGAACAGGGAACCAATCTGTCTGGTGGTCAAAAACAACGACTGGGTATCGCGAGGGCATTGTACAGAAAACCCGAAATTTTAATACTCGATGAGGCCACTTCCTCCCTTGATCCAATCAGCGAACGGAAGGTGCAGGAAACACTCACCCTCTTTAAACAGCAAAATAAAACCATAATCACCATTGCACACCGCCTGTCGACAATCAAAAACTGTGACGAAATTTTAGTTCTGAAAAATGGCAAGTTGATTGAACAAGGGACCCATGACGCCCTAATCGCACAAGATTCTCACTATAATGCCCTATGGAACTCTCACCTTGGAATCCTTTAAGCACTCGATAACCTTGATGCTCAAAACGCTACCCTGGTAAGGCAAGACACGTTGATTGAAAGGGCTTAAATAAACATCTAGATAAGTTGGCGAGCTGGCTTCTTACGAGTGGGAACTAAGCACTCCTCAAAGGTGGTTGCCTTAACGCCAGAGAAGGATTTAATACTCGTCCCAATGAATTATAATAAAAATAAAAATTCTACATCAATAACCTATAAGGATACACCAACAACGGCCATAGGTTCATGAACAACAATTTTTGGTTAAAACCATAATAACTTCATTTGCAGATTACAAATCTAATAGGTAATTTGGTCGTTACAATCCCCTTTAACTCTCTATTAATACTTTAACGCTAGGGAATATGTATACATGTTTTGCCATTGACGATGAGTGCTCGGCACTCGAAATATTGACGGATTATATTGCCTTACAACCCAATATGAGGTTAATTAAAGCCTATCGTAATCCGATGCTTGCCTTGAAGGAAATCGAAAAGCTGAAAAAGCCTGTCGATATTATTTTTCTCGATATTGAAATGCCTGAAATTAATGGTATTGAACTCGCAAAATTAATAAGGCACAAAGCTCATAAACTCGTATTTACAACTGCGCACTCCAATTATGCGATAAGTTCCTACGAAATTGATGCCGACGGATTTTTACTTAAACCCATTTCGCCCGTAAAATTTACGCAGGCTACCCAAAGGCTTTTATCCCCGTCCCTTAAAAATTTCACTAAGCCGGAAGATAAATTCATTGTCGTAAAAAATAAAGTTGAAAGAAACGGATTGATTAAAATTGAGGCCCCAAGCATCATAGCAGTCCAGGCGCAGGAAAGGATGACGAGGATTTATACGACGCAGGAAACCCTGCTTTCTAACTCTACTTTCTCTGAAGTTTGGGGACTACTTAGGGATAGGGATGGATTTATCCAGGTACACCGATCATTTATCATCTCGGAGAACCATATTAAAAGTATGGCAAGAACTTATGTTGTACTTGGAAACGATTTGGAGATTGCAATTGGCAGGAAATATGCGCAGTCCTATTACAGAATATTAAGAAAAAGATAAATATTTAAGATTAGTGATCCAAAACATATGTTTAGTACCTATGACGCGCCAAAACTAATTAAGAGTATCTCCAAACCTAAATTAAACCGACCTCAAAAGATCAACAATGGCTGTAAACAAGAATATAAAAAGATTACGATTAGCAAATAATTTAACCCAACAAATCATTGCCGAAAAACTCAACATAAGTCAAAATGCTTACAGCTTGATTGAAAACGGTAAAACTAAAATTGATGTTCAAAGGATTCGTCAATTCGCATCCATATTTAATGTTGATTCCGCAGAACTACTCAATGATGTCCCGTTAAATTTCCAAAATATAAATCAACAGGCTCAGGTCACATCCAAACACGAGAGCTCAGAGGATATTTTACACCTGCTAAAAGAGCAACTTAAAGTAAAAGATAAACAGATCGAACAATTAATTTTACAACTTGAGCAGGTTAGATATACCGGTAATTTATTCCAGCATGGAAAAATTAATACCAAATCTTGAATTAACGCGTCCATATCTTCATATGATTTAAATAAAAATGAGGGTGTCCAAAAAGGAAAATCTAACGTCTGAGAATCGGCTGTATGAAAAATTTCTCCATCAGGTACCCGAATAAAAAAGGGGCTGTTCGACCTTTTCGGACAGCCCCATCATAGGCCTCAAGGTGCATCTCAAAACGCACCCTGTCTTCTTACTGAAGCTTAACCTGGAAAAAGTCGTTATCTCAACAACTCGGCTGAGCTTAAAAATCGCTCATCGTTTTTTGTAACCAGTTTGTCGGGTACAAGGCATGAAAGCACATACATTTTACTCCCAATCAAAATCATTTGAACAGATAGCCGACCTTTACTGGAGTTATCAATTCCTGAAAAACTGTAATTAGTGAATGTATTCCACTTGCCAATTTTAGCAGCTTCGAAGGTATAATTGGGCTTTTGCGTCACCATGCCACCTCTAATTTGATCTGCAAATTGTTGGGTATCCTTCATAGACGCTAGTGTAGAAGAATCTAAATTAGCCAGGACTTTATAATCCAGAACAATAGCACTGTATTGAACACTGTCCTTTCCTTTATTGACATAACTCTCTGAACCTTTTTTAATTACTTTCGAAGGAGTCTCTGGAAATTTTACAGACAATTTTTCGTCGATTTTTTGTGTAACCCAGGCAGACTGCGCAAAGGTTGGGGCTGACTGGAATAATACAAATAACAGCAGGAAAGAGATTTTTTTCATGTTAATTTATTTATAGTAAATATAATATATTTTGGTTTAATCTAAAAAAAAAGCCAGAAAAAGTGCTATATAAATCTCAAAAAAAAAATTAAGTCAATAAACTTTAGAAATGTCTTTATATGATGATGGAATAGAAATACCGACTCATCTAGTAGAAAATTTTATTGTTATTGCAAATGAAGTAATCTTGCTTACACAGTTTATGCATGTCTTGCCGAAGATATTCTTTAGACAGATTTTTATGGTGTGTTCTGAAAGAAAAAGTTTTTTTGCAATTTCCGCGGTGGTCAGTCAGTTTATTAAATTAGATATTTCATCTTCATCTCAATTAGCTGATAAATCCGGTTTTCTTTCGGCTTCAAAAGTCTTTTATTGTATCTAATTAAGAGTTGTTTTTGCTTACTCGATTAATTGCTTCGCTCAAATCGCGGCTTTTCCCTTTTTTTGAAAACAACCGTCTGCACTTGCTTAAATCAGCTGGTAGATGTAGAGTTTTTCAGTAACAATAGTGAGGATGTTAACTATGATTTAGATGATTCATTCGGTACACTGGATCCGTTCATCTTGTGCATCTTTATGTCTATAATAATTACATTTGCTGGTCGCTCATTCATCAGACAGGTGAGACTATATTCTCTGCGTGAGGCCATTGGCCGAATACCGATACGAGGATGCGCTGTTATGCTTTCTTTTAGCCTCTCGACAATCGTAGAATAACATTGGTTTGAAAATATAATTTATTTTTTTAGTTTTAAGGAAGTCAATTACAGTCAAATAGTTGCAAAAAATAGTGAGCATTTGGTTAGCATGCAATAATTTTAATTTTAAAACATTTATTTTCAGGAGTATACAGCTGTGGTTCATACCCGTCCATTCCGCGAAAATAGTTTTAAATTTGACTAAAAGCCTGTAAATTAAATGTTTACAGGGTTTTTTGTTTTCTTGAAACACCAAATTATTCATTTTTTCGGATCAAGCAAAAAAGTTGGGGAGGGCTTAGTCATATATTTTGGATAGCCTGAATAGGAAGAACTTCACATTTCTCACTCCCCTAAACTGTGATCTGAATGCTTTTATTTTAGCGTTGAAAGATTCTGCTGAAGCATTGGTACTTCTATTGTCAAAGTAGTTCAACCCAACAACTGGAAAAACGGATTTTAGAAAAATAGAACGGTGATAAACTGGAGCAATATTTTAATTAAAAAAGCAATGTATTAAATTGGCTGAGATTGAATTGATGTAGTTGTAAGCCGTTAAATCTTAATGAAAATTATCAAGCCAAAAATCTCAGGTATAACGTATGAGCCGAAGGTGAAAGAACTATGTTTAATCGCTGACCTTAAATTTAGTTACAGTTTAGATTTAAAGAAATTTCTTTTAGATGAGAATCCTCATGGAGAACCATCATTAAAAGATATTCTCGATGTTGTTGTAGATGATAAATTCACAACATTATCTTTTAGGTCTATTTATAGAAACAAAGAAACCATCTTCAAATTGGAACGCCAACATGAGATTGACAGTTTAATTTTTGAAGCAATTTCTAGTTTTGATCTTAAGGTTATTGATCAGAATGAATTGGATAAGTTTCAGCTCTTCTTTGAAGAAGGGAAATTCAAAGAATTGGATCTTTACAAACAAAATGAATAATATTAATTAGTTGATTGTTAAGTAGTTATAATTGAATAAGATGAAATTATTTTGGTTAAGCAGAATCCATGGGGTAGGTTTAAGGTTGATAATTTAGCATGCGCTGATCAAAAACAATTAGATTATAGTTTGAATAATGGCGATACAGGAAGTTATCCGCTAGATATGAATAACACTGTTTATAATCTCTTTTCTAAATTCATTGAAATAAGTATCACAACCTAAACCTTATCCTGCAACAACAGTTTGATCACATTTTTTAAAGCTGGGTTCCGGTTAGATTCTTTCCAGATCATGTAAAGCTCTGTTCGTTGCGGAATATGCGTAAGCTCAACAAACTTTACGTTTTCCTGATAGCCATATTGTAGAGCGGTGGGTACAATGGCAATGCCCAAACCTTCTTCCACCAGTTTGTAAATGGTTAACGCATTAACCGATTTGTGATAGGTTTTGGGTTTAAAGCCATGATCCTCGCAAATACTCATCATCAGGTCGTAATAGAATGGACTGTCGTTACCCGAGAAAAAGATAAAGGGTTCATTGCCCAATTTTTTTACCGCTTCAAATGATGCTTTTTTCATGGGATGGCTTTTAGGTAATACCAGCGAAAAAGTATCCTGATGGATCATGTGTTTAGAAATACCCGGTTTAAACTGTTGCATCCTCACAAAGCCCATGTCGAGCATGTCTTTTTCCAATAGTTCGATCTGTAACTTATTAGGCATTTCGTCCAGATTGGTTCTGATTTCTGGAAAATCTTTGTTCAGTTTAAAAATAACTTCGGGTACGATTTTCTGTGCTGCTGAACCTAAAAAACCAATGCGAAGTTCGCCCTGTTTGCCCTCATTAATATTGCTGATCTGTTTCTTGATGTTTTCGATATGGCTGAACAGAAAATCTACCTCATCTTTTAGGTACAGGCCTGCTTCGGTAAGCTCCACCTTTTTCTTTGTACGATCGAATAATGGGGCGTTAAAAATTTCCTCCATCTGTTTAATCTGCCGGCTTAGGCCTGGTTGAGAAATAAAAAGGCGATCTGCAGCCTTTCTAAACTTCAGTTCCTCGGCCAAAACCTGAAAATATTTTAAGTGCCTAAGTTCTATCTGATAACCCATGGTTATTACATGATGATGTAATTGGTATTTATAGGTATCAAATATAGGGCTTATTTTTGTTTAAAACCTTTTTAACATGAGCGAGCAACAGATTTTTAATTACGGAACGGATCATTTAACCGCTAAATTGGCTTTGGCCATCAGCAATGGCGAGATAAAAGGAATATTGAGCCAGAATACACGCAATAAAGTACTGGAAAGTAGTATGGTAGTTGAACGGATAGCGGTTTCGGGTAAAGCCGTTTACGGCATCAACACCGGTTTCGGACCACTGTGTACCTCCATGATTTCGGCGGTTGATACCCGTAAATTACAAGAGAATATTTTGAAAAGCCACGCTGTTGGTGTTGGCGAACCGATAGATAGTGAAATAGCCAAGCTGATGCTGGTTTTAAAACTACAGGCTTTAGCGCAGGGATATTCGGGTATTAAAATCGAAACACTCGATCGAATGATCTGGTTTTTAGAGATCGGCGCTATACCCGTGGTGCCCAAACAAGGTTCTGTTGGCGCCTCCGGCGATCTTGCTCCTTTATCTCACCTCTTTTTGCCTTTAATTGGCTTGGGAAAGGTTCATTACAAAGGCGAAATTATTGCAACAGCTCAGCTTTTACAAGAATACCAGATGAGTGCGCTGCAATTGGGGCCAAAAGAAGGCCTGGCCCTCATTAATGGCACCCAATTTATCGCTGCACATGCCGTTAAAGTGGTACAGCGATTAGAAAATGTGCTGGCTTCGGCCGATATCATTTCGGCGATGATGATCGAAGGACTACAAGGCTCTGAAAAACCTTTTCACGCGCAGCTTCATCAGCTTAGGCCTTATCCCGCAAATATTGCGGTGGCCGGGCAAATACGTAAACTGTTGCAGGGTTCTGAAATTATGAAATCGCATGCCGATTGTGCCAAAGTACAGGATCCCTATTCGTTAAGGTGTATTCCACAGGTACATGGCGCTTCCAGAACGGCATGGATGCATTTAAAAGAAGCTTTAGAAATCGAGCTGAATTCGGTAACCGATAACCCTGTAATATTTAATGACGATTTAACGATCAGCGGCGGTAATTTTCATGGTCAGCCATTGGCCTTACCGCTCGATTATGCCTGTTTAGCTGCTTCAGAAATCGGAAACATCAGCGATCGTAGGATTTACCTTTCCCTGGAAGGAAATACGCCTGGCGTACCTAAACTCCTGATGAAAGAAACTGGATTAAATTCGGGTTTTATGATTGTTCAATATACTTCGGCGGCTTTGGCCAGCGAAAATAAAGGACTTTGTTTCCCGGCCAGTGCCGATAGTATTCCAACTTCTTTAGGTCAGGAAGATCATGTGAGCATGGGTTCGATCAGCGGACGTAAAGCCCTGCAGGTAATCGAAAACGTAGAAAAAATCTTGGGTATTGAACTGTTCTGTGCCGCACAGGCCATTGATTACCATTATCCATTAAAACCAGGCAAAATACTGGCTGCGGTACACGATTTTGTGCGTACCGAAATTGATCATTTTGAAGAAGATCAGATTATGTACGATAGGATGGAGCATGCCATTCAAATGGTACAACAAGGTAAAATCGTTGCCGTTGCAAGCGAGGCAGCATCAACATTAGATTAAGCGTTTAAATTGTGAAACATGGATTTTAAAGCACAGATACTGGCAGGTATTCCTTCAGCATTGCCTGCACACAAAAACAGAAATATAGCACTAAGCCATGCGCCTGTAAGGAAGGATGTTTTAAGTGCAGATGAAAAAAAACTGAGCATTAAAAATGCTTTGCGTTATTTCCCAAAAGAATGGCACCAAACACTTGCACAAGAATTTTTAGCTGAGCTGGAAAACTACGGACACATTTATATGTACCGTTTTATGCCCGATTATGCCATTTATGCAAGAGACATAACGGCATATCCCTATCGTGCTGTTCATGCTGCGGCAATTATGCTCATGATCCAGAACAATTTAGATCCGGCAATTGCACAGCATCCTGAAGAGCTGATTACCTATGGCGGAAACGGAAGTGTATTTCAAAATTGGGCACAGTACCTTTTAACCATGCAATACCTGGCCACGATGACCGATGAGCAAACGCTGAATATTTACAGCGGGCATCCGCAGGGCCTATTCCCGTCAAGTACCGCCGCACCACGCGTTGTAGTTACCAATGGTATGATGATACCCAACTATTCTTCTCCTGATGACCTTGAAAAGTTTAACGCTTTAGGGGTGACCCAATACGGCCAGATGACAGCAGGTTCGTATATGTATATCGGGCCTCAGGGCATTGTTCACGGCACGGCGATTACCTTAATGAATGCTTTCCGCAAAAAGGGCTTTTATGGAAAGGATACTGCGGGTAAAGTTTTTCTTACTGCAGGATTAGGCGGTATGAGTGGCGCACAAACCAAGGCGGGCAATATTGTGGGGTGTATTACGGTGTGTGCAGAGGTAAATCCAAAGGCTGCAAGCAAAAGGCATCAACAGGGCTGGGTAGATGAACTGATCGATAATTTAGATGAACTGGTTACCCGTGTAATACTTGCCCAAAAAGGAAAAGAAACGGTATCTCTGGCATACATTGGCAACATCGTTGATGTATGGGAGCGGTTTGATCAGGAAAATATTGATGTGGCTATTGGCTCTGATCAAACTTCGTTACATAATCCGTATTCTGGAGGCTATTATCCGGTAGGTTTAAGTTTTATTGAGGCAAATGAAATGATGGCCCATGCAGCTGATCGGTTTAAAGTTTATGTTCAGGATTCGTTAAAAAGGCATGCCGCCAGTATTAACAAACATACTGCCAAAGGAACTTATTTTTTCGATTATGGGAATGCCTTTTTGTTGGAGTGTAGTAGAGCAGGCGCTGATGTAATGTCTCCAAATGGGATAGATTTTAAATATCCATCTTATGTAGAAGACATTTTAGGCCCATTGTGTTTCGATTATGGTTTTGGCCCATTTAGGTGGGTTTGTGCTTCAGGTAACGAAAAGGATCTCGATTTAACCGATCAAATGGCTAAAGAAGTGATGGAAGAGATTAAGCTTAGTGCCCCGGCAGAAATACAGCAACAACTGCAGGATAATATCAATTGGATCAGCGCGGCAAAGGAAAATAAATTGGTGGTAGGCTCAAAAGCCCGGATTTTATATGCAGATGCTGAAGGAAGAGCAAAGATTGCGCTGAGGTTTAACGAAGCGATTAATACCGGCCAATTATCGGCGCCGGTTATTCTCGGGAGAGATCATCATGATGTAAGCGGAACAGATTCTCCATTTAGAGAAACGAGCAATATTTACGATGGAAGCAGGTTTACCGCAGATATGGCTATTCATAATGTAATTGGCGATAGTTTTAGGGGCGCTACATGGGTTTCGATCCACAATGGTGGTGGCGTTGGCTGGGGGAAAGTAATAAATGGTGGTTTCGGGATGGTATTGGATGGAAGCGAACAAGCTGCTGAAAAACTACAAAACATGCTTTTTTATGATGTAAACAACGGCATTGCCAGAAGAAGCTGGGCACGAAATAAAGAAGCCCGCTTTGCCATCGAACGCGAAATGGAACGGACTGGTACTTTAAAAATTACGCTGCCTAATTTGGTTGATGATGAGGTTTTGGAGGGATTAGAGATAGATTAAGGTTTTACAAAAGAAAAATGCCTTTTTGTCATTCTGAACGCAGGGAAGAATCTTTTCATGTAACAGCACATACAGAAGAGAAAGATTCTTCGTTTCACTCAGAATGACAAAAAAATATAGATCGTGCAAATTCCGTAACGACCATTTTTTCAGAAAAAACTTAGCTCACTTTGCGAAAACCTTAGTGATCTTTGCGGTAAAAAGCTGTGCTAATTAACTCAATGGCAAAGTAAAAAGAAAAACAGAACCTTTGCCTTCTTCGCTTTCTGCCCATATCCGGCCGCCATGTCTTTCAATAATTTCGGCGCTTAAGTAAAGCCCGACTCCAAAGCCCGAAATGGTGTGGTTACCCTGCACGCGGTAATAACATTCGAAAAGTTTATCAATATCTTCCGGCTTTATATAACGAATGCACTTAAATTGCATGAGGAACATTTAACCCAAAATTTTTTAAATACAGCAGTATATGAGCATTTATCTAACAGCAATTGTTAAAAGTAAGAAAGAAACCACAGCAGCATTAAGAACTATGCTGCTGGATATGGTGGTAAATTCCTGTAAAGAGGAAGCCTGCATTCAGTACGATCTACATGAATCTGCAGTTGATAATACTTTTATTTTTCAGGAGGAGTGGAAAGATCAGGCAGGTTTGGATCTCCACGATCAGCAGCCTTATGTTTTAGCCTTTGTAGCGCAAGCAGATATGTTGACGGATGGTATTGTAATTTATAAAACAGAAAAACTTGCCTAATTACAGTTTTGCACGCCTGGCTGTTAACGAAGAACCCGCAGAAGCAATAACAACGAAAGCCACGGCAAAACACTCTTTTAAAGTGAGGTATTCTTGTAAAAAAACGAGTGCAGCTAATGAAGCCATGGCGGGTTCGAGGCTCATTAAAATACTGAAAGTCCGGGCAGGGAGCTGCTTAAGGGCTCTCATTTCGAGGGTAAATGGGATGGCGCTTGATAGTAGCGCAAGCGCCGCTCCTAAACCCAGTAATTTCGGATTCAGGCCACTTAAACCGTCGCTAAAAATACCAAATGGCAAGATGACCAGAGTAGCGAACAACATTCCAATGGCAACAGCATCACCACCCTTCATTATTTTTGAGATCCTACCACCCAGTATAATATAGGCTGCCCAAAAAATACCAGCTAAAAGTGCCAGCAATACACCCACAACATTTAGCCCTGTACTGGTCCAGGGGGCAATTAGTGCGATGCCGGCTGCGGCCAGTATTACCCAAAGGAAATCCACAGGTTTTTTAGATCCAAAAATAGCCAGGCCCAATGGGCCAACAAATTCTAAAGTTACGCCTAAACCGATCGGAATTCTTGCTATAGCCATATAAAATACCATATTCATTACCCCTAAGCAAACACCATAAAGGGTAACATATTTCCATTGTTTGGCATTTAGTTTAAATAGGTTTGGCCTAAAAGCAATTAATAAGATGACTGCTGATAAACCGATCCGTAACGATGCGGTAGCAGCGGCGCCAATTTGTGGGAAAAGCCCTTTTGCAATTGCTGCCCCACACTGTACACTGATAATAGACAGTAAAACGGCTGGTATGGGTGGGATATTAATTTTGCTTTTCATTTGGCCCTCGTAAATGAGGCGCAAAATTACGGAATTGTAACCTGCTAATATTTTAAAATTAAAAAAGGGAGAATCAGATTACGCTAATTCTCCCTCTCCATAAAATTTTTAGGTTATTAACAAAAAAGTTCCTGTTCGTCTCTATTTTCGGTCGGAATTTTCTTTAAGAAATCATCAAATGCCGACCCCTCATTATCAGAGTAGATGCCGTAAGCATCTAATATATACCCAATGTTTTTCTCCTGATCTTCTACCAGATACAATACTGAATTGTCTGCAGGGTCTGAGTCTCCTTCAAAGCGATAAGTTTTAACGATGGTTAAATCTTCCGGGCTATAAATTTTTCCGAGCGATTTACTTTGCATCTTACCATGATCAGAAATTTTTAATTCGTTATCTTTTCCTTTCAGCCTCAATTTCTCTAAAATCTGACTCAAAGTGTTCATTGCTGTTGGCTGTTCCATAGTTATACGATTTTATACTGTTTAAACAAGTGGCATTCGAAATGGTTTTAGCATCCTTCTTTTTAAAGCAAACTAAATGATTGTCAATCTGTTTCTTATGTAAACTAAATTTTTATAAAATGAAAAAATATCTTTTAAGCTTAGCTATTGCAGGCGCAGCACTAATCAGTGCTTGTGCTAAAACCGACAAAGAAATTGCCCAGGCCACTTTGACCGAAACCGCTGATAATACAAAAACCATTGGAACGGCAAAGTTTTACGAATTAAGCGATGGAAAAATTAAGATGGATATCGAGATGAATTTTGCAGCCCGTGCAGACAGTAATGTTGCAATTCACTTTCACGAACATGGCGATTGCGGTAATATGGGCGAAAACACTCATGGCCACTGGAACCCAACTAAAGAAGTTCACGGCAAATGGGGATCTGCCAATTATCACAGCGGTGACATTGGCAACATCATGTTAGATAATAAAGGTCATGCCACGCTTTCGGTTACTACCGATAGATGGAGCATTAAGGATGGCGATATTAAAAATATTATCGGTCGCGGAATTATTGTGCATGGTGGTACCGACGATTATACTACACAACCAACTGGTAACTCAGGTCCACGTGTAGGTTGCGGTGTAATTGAAGCGGCGAAGTAATATTATATTAATATGATCGTCATTGCGAGAAGGCTTTTTCAGCCGACGAAGCAATCTTAATGCGGTCGCTATAAGCCATAGTTGTAAGATTGCTTCGTCGTTCCTCCTCGCAATGACGACTTTTCTTAAAGAGATAACATTTATGAAAATGAACGGTATCTGATCAAGCTATTTTTTTAAAGCAGACTAATAAAAATCAGCGAATAAAAAGAATGCAAGGCGGTTTCAGGCTAATGAATAAATTGAATATGGAAACTAATAGCCTATTTTTGGTAGTGATTAAACCGCATAAAGGCATTCTGACGCAAGTTTTATTTGGTGCTATTGTTTATACTGTACTGGGTTTATCCACCTTTATTTTTGTTCAGAAACTAGTGGATTTTGTACTGGTAGATGGTAACCATAATCTGTTAAACCTCATGAGCATAGCCATGATGGTTATTCTGCTGGTAAAGCTGTTTATTGGCTCGGCAAAAACAATTTTTACCTTAAAAACCGGCCAGTTAATCGATTCGTAGCTTATTTTAGGCTACTACAAACATCTGCTCCGTTTGCCACCAGCAGTTTTTTGATACCATGCGGGTGGGCGAAATTATTTCGAGGATTAATGATGCGGTAAAAATCAGAACATTTTTAAATGATGTATGCGTAAATTTGTAGTCAACATTTTTATTGTTTTCTTCTCATTTATCATGATGTTTACCTACTACTCTCTTTGCGTCGAGGTTGTATCATAAATATAGATTTGTCATCCTGAGCCTGTCGAAGGGCCTGTTAAATACGCTTTGAGGTGTTTCGACAAGCTCTCCTTAGGAGTCCTTTGGACAACATGACAGCATTTGAGGTGAAATCGCCTTTATGATACAGCCTCCTTTCACAAAAAAGGTTTTTGCTGTTAGCCTAACTAGGAAAAATAGTGGAGTAAATATTCGTTTTTTTGGAAAGCAATTGCAGCAGCTCTTTTTAATGTTCGTCCTGCTTTTTGCTTGTAGTCCCGATTAGAAAAAAATCGGGAGCTACCCGCGTCAATCAGGTTTGGGTAGGTAGGCCTTTGCTACTATTACCGGAAGTCTGCACAGTTTCAGTGTATTTATTTCTTACCAGGATTATCCCCCCAAGAACCACCAGCCCAAGTTAATTAAACCCGATAGCAGCGGTACGAAGTATAGCGCATAGCGGGATTATCGGAACCGATGTACCCAGAAACCTGCTTTTCAAAAAAAGTACTGCTTTGGAATTGCAATAGTCTGGCTTTTTCGGGTGGTGTCAGGTGTTACCACCTGACACAAATCTATTCAGTCAGATGGAAACATCTGACCGCACGGTCAAACTTCGTAAGTTTTGCGCTGGCCACAACAAAAAAGGCGTTCTGCAGAGCTGCAAAACGCCTTTTTCTATAAATTTATTAGAATTAAATGCCGAAAGCAGCTTTAACCTGATCTACGTAATCTAATTTCTCCCAGGTAAACAGATCAACTGTAACTGTTTTTTCTTCACCATTCGGTGTTCTGAAAGTTTTGGTAACCGTTTCTGGCGTACGTCCCATGTGTCCATAAGCAGCCGTTTCGCTATAAATTGGGTTTCTTAATTTCAAACGTTGCTCAATAAAGTAAGGACGCATATCAAAAATCGATTCTACAATTTTAGCAATTTCGCCATCCGTTTTACCCACCTTACCAGTACCGTAAGTATTGATGTAAATGCCCATTGGTTTTGCAACACCGATAGCATATGATACCTGAACTAAAATTTCGTCAGCTACACCAGCCGCTACTAAGTTTTTAGCGATATGGCGTGTAGCATAAGCCGCACTTCTATCTACTTTACTTGGGTCTTTACCAGAGAAAGCACCACCACCATGTGCACCTTTACCGCCGTAAGTATCAACAATGATTTTTCTTCCGGTTAAACCAGTATCGCCATGTGGGCCACCAATTACAAATTTACCGGTCGGGTTAATGTGGTATTCAATTTTATCATTAAATAAATGTGCGTAAGCAGGATTACTTTTGATAATTCTTGGGATCAGGATATTCACTAAATCAGTTTTGATTTTAGCCAGCATTGTTGCCTCTTCATCAAAATCATCATGCTGTGTAGAAATTACAATCGCGTCGATACGTACTGGTTTATTGTTATCGTCGTACTCTAAAGTAACCTGGCTTTTTGCATCAGGGCGTAAATAAGTGATTTCGTTATTTTCGCGGCGCAGAACAGCAAGTTCCTGTAATAATTTATGAGAAAGGTTTAATGCCAAAGGCATATAATCTTCCGTTTCGTTGGTGGCGTAACCGAACATCATACCCTGATCGCCCGCACCTTGTTCTTCTTTGTTGCTTCTATCTACACCTTGGTTAATGTCTTGAGATTGCTCGTGTATTGCCGATAAAATTCCGCAAGAGTTGGCCTCAAACATATATTCGCTTTTAGTGTAACCAATTTTCTTGATTACATCGCGGGCAATCTGTTGTACATCTAAATATGTTTTAGATTTTACCTCACCAGCCAAAATAACCTGACCAGTAGTTACCAAAGTTTCGCAAGCAACCTTTGATTCTGGATCGAAAGCTAAGAAGTTATCAATTAATGCATCCGAAATTTGATCGGCGATTTTATCTGGGTGGCCTTCAGAAACAGATTCTGATGTAAATAAATATGACATTTATTAAATAAATTAATGGTAAATAAACAAATTAATACTTGCCAAACCCCTTGGAAACAGGTGTTTAAGTGATTGAAAGGAGGCATTAGCAATTTTTTTAAGTGGTTGCAATCCGGTCCCGAGGTATCGGGATAGCAAATCAATCCACTTTTTTACTGCTGCAAAATTAGCATATTTTCTTTATTTCAAAAATTATAGATTATTTTGTGCATTCATTCTTACACTTTGCACACAAAGATCAATATCCTCTTTATTATAAACCCTATCGCTGGTGGGCGAGGGAAATTACGCATCCCTGATTTTATTGATCAATATCTGGATAAGGAAAAGTTTAGCCCGAACTTTGTTTTTAGCGAATATGTTGGTCATGCCGGCGAATTGGCAGACGAAGCCGCGACTAAAAATTTCGATGTAATTGTTGCTGCAGGGGGCGATGGCACCATTAATGAGGTGGCCAGTAAAGTGTTAAAACACAAAAAGATTTTAGGCATTTTACCGCTTGGATCGGGGAATGGCCTTGCCAGGTTTTTAAGAATATCGAAAAATCTAAGGTATGCACTTTCGCTGATCAATAACTTTAATGTTGATGAGATTGATACTGCCGAGTTTAATAACAAATGTTTTTTTAATCTGGCCGGTATGGGGTTCGATGCCCATTTGAGCGCTGTTTTTTCGAAAGATAAAAAACGCGGCCTATCAGGCTATGTAAAGCTGGGCTTTAGAGAAGTTTTTAACTATAAAGCACAAACTTATTTGCTAAACATTGATGGCACCGAATATACTAGAAAAGCTTTTGCCATTAGCATAGCCAATTCATCGCAGTATGGCAACGATGTTTATATTGCACCTAATGCTTCGGTAAAAGATGGCTTGCTTGATGTTTGCATTATTAAACCTTTCCCGATAATAAAATTGCCATTATTGGGTTATGTAATGTTAAGAGGAAAGGCCGAAACATCAGATATGATTGAAATTATTAAAGGCAAAAACATTAAAATTACCAGAGAAAAAGCTGGCGCAGTGCATGTAGATGGCGAGCCTTTACAAATGGGGACAGCGATACGCGCGGTAGTAAATCCGCTCTCGCTCAAAGTAATTGTTCCTTGAGTGTGGCGCTAAGCGTTGAGTGTTTGGCGTAGCGGTTGAAGGTGATTAGACCATGAACCATCAAACTATCCACCATTAACTAATGCCTCGCAATGATGATTTATGGTGGAAGATTTACCATCAACCATTGACTAATAAACCAATGGCCAATGAACCTTTTATAAAACATGAAACCAAAGAAAAATAGTTTAAGTGATCTTGGCGGAATTATGTATTCTACCAATCCAGAATTCGAATACGAAGAAGAAGTTGATGATACCGTTACTTCGCCAAACAATCAACAGGATTTAAGAGTAATGCTCGATAAAAAGAACCGTGGTGGCAAGGCGGTAACGTTAATTACAGGCTTTAAAGGCCGCTCTGAAGATTTAGATGTATTGGGCAAAATGCTTAAAACCAAATGTGGTGTAGGCGGCTCTGTTAAAGATGGGGAAATCATGATCCAGGGCGATGTGCGCGATAAAGTAATGAGCATCCTGCAAAAAGATGGCTATAAAGTAAAAAAAGCCGGGGGCTAGTATTCAACACTATTAGGTTCAAGGATAAGTCAAAAATAGAGGTGTCATCCTGAGCGTAGTCGAAGGATCTTTTTTTGATTCTCCCGGTGTAATGGTCTTCGACTATGACAACCCTCGTAAAATACTAAAAGTCTACCCATCAATCCTCACCATAAGCCAGCCAATGCTCAATGTTGATTTTTAAATGAATAGCACAACGTTACTTTCGTTGAACATTTAAATCAATCAACATGAAACAGTTATTATTTTTATTCTTCTTTATCATTTCTTTTGGCTTACAGGTGGCGCATGCAGAATTTTTGAATCTTGGTGCTGCAGAAATCATCATGCTTTTGGTGGTGGGCTTTTTTGCTTTGACCTTTGTTATAGGTTTTGTTTTCTTATGTTTATACCTAATTAGACGTGTTAAGTCCGCTAAAAATGAAAAATAAAATAATCTTCGGGTTGGTTTTTATCCTCACTTACGGTATTCAGATTGCCTATGCCGATTTTCTAAATATGAGGAGTGCGGAAATAATAATGCTCTTGGTAGCGGGCCTTGTCTTTTTTGGGTTTTTTGGTGGTATTTTTATGCTGATCTACTTTTTGATTAAAAAAAACCGTAATACGTCATCAAACGTTGCCCCGAATACCGTAGCCATAAACTTTGCACCTCCGCTTGCTTATCAAAACCCTACTGTTGAAGAAAGAATCGACAAAAAGGATACGGTTAAAGGGGTTACCAGGATAGCGTTACCTCAACAGAATGAAATTAGATATGTTGGTATCGAAGAAATCATCAGGTGCGAAGCGGATAACAATTACACCAACTTCTTTTTTAGCGACGGCGATCAGTTGTTGATTTCGAAATCATTAAAGGAATATTCCGATCTGCTCAAACCACACGGTTTTGTGCGGGCACATCAAAGTCACTTGGTTAACCCGAAATTTGTAAAAAGCTGGCTTAAGGAGGATGGTGGAACACTTTTAATGGATAGTGGCGATAAAATTCCGGTGAGTAAACCAAATAGAGAATTGGTGAAAGAAATTTTGGGAAAGTAATTTTTTCTTTGATCGTCATTGCGAAGAGGCTTTTTCAGCCGATGAAGCAATCTTACAACAACTGATCAGTGCTTAAGATTGCTTCGTCGTTCCTTCTCGCAATGACGAAATTTTATTTTTAAACCTTACATTTTTGTACTTTTGCGGCTATGTCAGTTATTAAACCCTCATTAGCAAAAGGTACCCGCGATTTTTCTCCGGTTGAAATGGTAAAACGCAACTTTATTTACGATACCATTAAAACGGTTTTCAGAAAATATGGTTACGCCGAAATCCAGACCCCAAGTTTCGAAAATCTTTCTACTTTGACAGGGAAATATGGTGATGAAGGCGATAAACTGATTTTTAAAATATTAGAATCGGGGGAATATACAAATGATTTAAACAATAAGATCTTACCCAAATTAGATTCAATTCTGGTTAAAGAGGATACTCGCAGTGATTTCTTAATAATTGCAGATGATTTTGCAAAGCAAATTATTGATTTCATTCCTATTTTAAGAAATGAAAATAAATTGTTCCAAGAGGATTTTTTGCTATCAAAACTATATTCTGGATTATTTCAAACAAAAATTAAAAGAACTGATTATTTTTTTCAAATTAAAAATGTCTTTGTCAAATATCTAATAGGGAAAAGAACTAGAGACCCTAAATTTAGACCTTTTAAGAATAGGTTAGAATATTATAGTGAAATTTCTGATAGTAATATCCGTTTTGAAGAAATATATTTAGGTTTCTACTATATAGTTAATAGGAGCTCTTCTTTCAGGGCCCTCTTTAATGAAGAAGTAAAGGCAAGAAAATCTGTAAGTGTAAAAGATCTAAATCCTAGCTTGTCAAAAAAAGCTTTACGCTACGATTTAACGGTACCATTCGCACGTTATGTAGTAATGCATCAGAACGACATTACTTTACCATTCAAAAGATTTCAAATTCAACCTGTTTGGAGAGCGGATAAACCTCAGCGTGGCAGATATCGTGAGTTTTATCAATGTGATGTGGATGTGGTAGGCTCGAAGAGTTTATTAAACGAAGCTGAATTTATTTTAATCTATAATGAAGCGTTGAGCAAATTGGGTTTGAAAGATTTCAGCGTAAAAATTAACAACAGAAAAATTTTATCAGGTATTGCTGAGATTATCGGTAAACCAGATTTAATTATAGATATGACCGTAGCCATCGATAAACTGGATAAAATCGGTTTAGATGGCGTAAGTAAAGAATTGTTGGAACGTGGTTTTACAGAAGCCGATTTAGAAAAACTTCGTCCGGTAATTTTGTTGGAAGGCACCAACGAGGAAAAACTGGCCAGCTTGAAAACAGTTTTAGCACAATCGGAAACAGGTTTAAAAGGTGTTGCAGAAATTGAACAGGTTTTCGAATATGTAGAAAGTTTAAATTCTTATGGTTTGCCATTAACGGCTAAATTAGAGTTAGATATTACTTTAGCGCGAGGTTTAAACTACTACACTGGCTGCATTTTCGAAGTTAAAACCAACGAGGTAGCCATGGGCAGCATTGGTGGCGGTGGCCGTTACGATGACTTAACGGGTATGTTCGGTTTAAAAGATTTAACCGGAGTTGGTGTTTCTTTCGGTGCCGACCGCATTTATGATGTATTGGAAGAACTTAACCTTTTTCCTGCCTCAGCAGAAGTTGGAACAAAAGTGTTGATCAGTAATTTTGATGCAGAAGCTGAAAAATATGCTTTGCCAATTGTTCAGCAATTCAGAAATGCGGGGATCTCAGCAGAGTTGTACCCAAGTTCGGCAAAACTAAAAAAACAAATGGCCTATGCTGATGCCAAGAACATCCCTTACGTAATTTTAATCGGTGGTGATGAAATTGCGAGCGGCGAACTTACATTGAAAGATATGCAAAGCGGTGAGCAGAAGAAACTTACTGTTTTGGGTATTCTGGAGTTGTTGAAATAATAATTTAAATTAACCACAGAGATCGCTGAGTTTTCACAGAGAACATAGAGGCTATTGGCTATCCCACCTGGAAATTAACTCAATGCCCTCTGTGCCTTATCTCTGTTGCCTCTGTGGTTAAACCAGCCTACCTATCCGTTTTATTCTGGAATTACTAAAGTTTAATTAACCACAGAGATCGCTGAGTTTTCACAGAGGCGGGAGATGCGGTCGTCATCCTGAACTTGTTTCAGGATCTATTTGGCAAGTACTATTCTCGCTTGAATACTTTTCTGGTTTTCCCCTCATTAAAGATCCTGAAACAAGTTTAGGATGACGGACTTGGCGAATTTTCTGTGCATTCGATTCCCTCTGTGGTTAAACCTACCGTCCAATCCGCAGTAAAACTGGGAAATGAACATCCTTCTCTGCATCATTTCCCCAGGCTTCTTTTAATTCGGTAAACATATACTCCAATGGGTTACGTTCATTCGCCTTTTTATAATGCTGCAAAGAAGACCAGGTATTTAAATAGCCGATCAGTTGGTTAAAATTCCAGGTAGTTTTGATCTGAAAATGAGGAGCAATGATCTCTTCAAAGGGAAATGGGATGGTTTTATAACCTTCTTCAATATAACGACGTTCGCTATCCCAATATTTACCCAAAATATCCTCGTAGAGTTTATGTACAGCCTTATCTACTTTTTTATCGATAAACATTAGGCCATAACCAATCACTGCAAAAAGGCCATTTGGTTTTAGTGTTCGTTTTACCTCAGCGTAAAATGCCTCGAAATTAAACCAATGAATGGCCTGTGCCACCGTAATCAGATCGAAACTGGCATTACCCACCGATGTTTGCTCCGCTGGTTCCACTTTGTAAGTAATATTTGGCAATTGAAAAGCATTTTTTAATTGATTCTCGCTGATATCTGTTGCATAAACGGCATCGAAATGTTGGGCCAATACACGCGCAACCTGACCATTTCCTGTAGCGCAATCCCACGCCGTTTCTTTGTTTTTTACCAGCGAAAACAGATAGTTATATAATTCTTGCGGATAAGTTGGTCGATAAATAGCGTAATCGGCAGATTGGGTAGAAAAGTTATCTTTCATTGCTGTAATGAATTGAATTTTGAATGATGGAAGGAGTGGGTGAGGTCGGGATGAAAAACAACTCCGCTCTTTCTTTATAAAATTATCATATTTTTCCTGTCTTCCGCTGTTTTTTAAACCCTGAATAAACGGTGCTGATATTTAGGGAGTTATGTGTTAATTTTTTGTTTTTTGGGTGTCCCAGAAGGATTTTGACTTATATTTATCTTAATGTTTGTCAGAAAGAAACGGAATCAAAACGGCTTAATCAGTATTCAGGTTATTGATAAGAGCTCTGGCAAATATAAAGTTTTAAAAACCATTGGTAGCTCAGCAGATATACCCGAGGTGGAACAACTTTTTAGAGATGGTCAATATTGGATAAAGCAGCAGACCAAACAG
>NZ_JAUG01000052.1 GCF_000708285.2 Pedobacter borealis DSM 19626 | reverse complement strand
CCGGAGAATCTGGGAGAATATCTTTCCATAGATGAAACCAGCCTCTCCCAGGGAGAGTTGTATACCGTTCTGACCAATAAGGCTGCAAAAGGTAAAAAAGGTGCCTTGGTTGCCATTATTAAAGGAACGGAAAGCGAATCGGTTATCAAAGTCCTCTCTCAGATCAAGGTTGGATAAACCGCTTCAAAGTGACCCCATCTCGCCAGAAATAAATTCTATATAAAGTATTGTTTGTCATTGGGTTATGAATTTGGCGACAAGGGGTCAAATAAATTGGTTTGTCCACTCAACTAATAAACTAACGAAATAATCATATATCGGTTGAACATCACTAGATGACAAAAAAACAGGTTAATTTCATTTTTAAATTATTGGTCACTCTGCAATTTGAAAGATAGTGCCAATACACCTATTTATAATCCCTGACAATCTATTGTGTGAAAAATCCGTCATTTAAATTTTTTCCAGATCCTGTTATCATTATGGAATACAAACGATTTTTCATGGTAATACAATTATCTGAATATAAAATCTATTCTCAGCTTCCAGACTTAATTGAGCCAGATCCAATGGAAGAGCCTATTGATGTTTATATTACAATAAACACCAGCACCAAGTATCACTGAGATCTTTTAATAGGGAAATCAAAAAGGCAATAATTAACAAACCAGTTTTACGCTGGATCTTCGAGGAAAATCGCTGGTTAGGGATTTTTAAGGATGGTTTCCATTATATATTTGACTGAATCTTCGGACTTGAAAAATTTATCTGCAATCTGAGAAGCATTTTTATCTTTTGACAGGGATTTACAGAATGTACGCTCAAGGAATGCATAATCTGTTAACTCCGTTTTTTCGAGTAACATGGTCCGTAACCAATTCCACATTGCTTTCTCACCAATCTCCTTTTCGATTGCACATAACAAAACGGGCACATAAATTCTAACATAAAATTCTCTCCCTTTCATGTCAGCTTCAGATTTAATCTTAGATAGGGGATTGGTTTTAAATGACCGAAGGCTATTGGCTTTAGCCTTTATATCCGTCTGATATAAACTATCTGATATTAGGCTTTTTTTGATTTTGAATGACAAAAATTCTGTAAAACCCTCATTAATGATCGGGGCAAAAACTGTATTTGATGGCAGGACAGTGCCGAAATAATAATGGCCAAGTTCATGCGCAATAAAAGCTTTAGAGTTATCACCATGTTTATGGTCGAAAGTAGAGGCCAATCCATATTTTCCAACACCGACATTTAAAATGCTAGGGTAGGTAACAAACAAAAATGCATGGTCCTTTGATGCTGTTGGAGTGGTTTGAATAAATGTTACATTGCCTTTATAGGGAATAAACAACTTCTTTTCAAGATATTGTTTATAGCTATTTATGATTTTAATAAATTTTTCCTGTTGTTTACCATCCATATCAGGGTTAAGCAACAAAGTCCCATCTACATTTGCAAATTCATAATTTCCACAGAATATTGTTAGCTGCCTTGGTATATTGCTTTTAAAAGTTGCAGATCGTGCCTTTACAGGGGGTAAGCCATTCACGTATAATGTGCTACAATCCTCGCAGCTGACAGTAATATCAAACTTTACCTCCTCATAACTCTTTTTTGTCTCCATATCAACCAGTACCGGATACCATGAACTCTGCGTGCCATCTGTTCTGATCGAATAGCCATTAAATGCAACATTTCCCCTCCAATCCTGAACAGTATAACCGCTAAGGGAGTCTGCGACAGGGTACATTCCTGTGTAACGAAATCCTATCTGGCTTTTTAGTAACTTATTTTGATTGAGATCTATCGGGAAATAATATGCTAGTGACTCCCTTGCCCCACCTGATGAGAGTGTATCATTTTTATTGATCTCAAAATCCAGCAGTGTGTTTGTGGAAAGATCTTTAAAGTGGCGGATGTTCATACCTGAATTTATGCGTACAGCATATTTGCCAGCAATCTTCGGCATATCTGCTAATACAAAATCGCAACTGATTGTCCCTTGGGTAATTGAAATTTGAACATTACCCGTTAAAGTCGGGGAGTGGTTTTCTTGAGCATTGAGAATAAAAGTCGTTAAAAAAACAAGAATCCAAATGGCAAGAACTTTTTTCATTTCTGTAATTTATCAATTGCAATTTATAAACATTTTGAGCTTAGTGCAAATATCTATAGTTCATTAAGTAAGTTCCCGCGTTCAACAAGCTAAGACCATTGAAGAAAATCTTTTGAAGCCGAAATGATGTTGGCTGCAAAATACTGAATCTAAAGCGTCCCACAAATTAAACACCCAGTATAAATCAATATCAGATAGAGATTTATTGTAATTAGTTCCTGGTAAATCAAACAGTCATGCAGTTCGCTACTTCAAAGAGCCCCAAAATAGTTGTTTACCCATTCGCTAAAGGTACGCTATTGATTGTTTTGTGAATTGGCCAATAGCGAATTAATTGTTGTAAACAGTGGTATTGTAAATACATAGTTTCGATTGAGGGCAGCTGTTATGTAAAGAATGCGACGGGAAATATTTTAGGTCTTTAATTAACTATGAAACAGATTACTAGAGTCTAGAATTGCTTTGTCGTTTTATAAAAAATGCAGTCTGATTTTGTTGTTTTAAAGTATTATTTTTTGTATTTTGCCTAGAAAGAAGTCTAAAAATTTAATCAATCAATTTAAATCTAAAAAAATGCAATTATGAAAAAATCAATCCAAAATCTAGTGAAAAGTTTATCGGCATCCGATAACATGTTAAAATATAATTTTATAAGTATTAAGGGCGGAAGTTCTTTAAACGATTTACCAGCGGTAGAAAATGGCGCATGTACAAACTCGACATTAGATTGTAATAAATCGACAAATATTAATAGCTGTGTTAATTCTTATAACTGTTCAGATTCGACGAATACTGGAATGTCATGTTCTAACCAGAGTACCTGTGTTATGGGATAATTGATGGTCGAGTTTCATTGATACGGCGTTATTAGGGATTCTGGCAAGGCTATTATAGAAAATTCATACCTAGCTTCTTTATTGATTAACCTGTCGATGAAACTCCACTGTTAACAGTTTTGCTTTTATACTTCCACATCAATTGTGTCTGAACCTTTGTTCTATTGTTTAAATAGCTATATTGATATCATAATTAAGATATCTTATTGTGGTAAATAAAAAAAAGCCAATTATTTCCAGACATTCTATTTAGTTGAACAGATGATTTTCAGCAGTCATTTTTCGAATAAAAAGTTTGTACAAGGAGGTTGAATCTGTTGGTAGTTTCAGTATACCAAACAAACCTATTTCAGGTTCGGTACTTTTTCTATTTTTAAAAATCTCACTTAGACTAGATGCACTTACTTCGACAACTATGTTATTGTTAGGGTAATCTAAGCCTTTTAAAATTGGTTTTATCTCTAAGATTCTTCGTCCATTTTTTTCTAAAAAATCCACCTTTACATCTTTAGCGCTCACATTGATAATTTTATTTAGCGGCGCATTCATAAGCAAAGTGAGATCATAGGTCCCATTATCATTTTTTTTAACTGAATTTTGAAGCCTAAATTTTAGCGTCTCGCTAGTTTTAACCTTATATAAATTTAGAAAAGCTAAAAAACAGCATAGTATTATGACTATAAATGAATTGCCAAAGAGGATTGATAGTTTGGGTTGACTGGCCAAAACATCTTTTACCTCTTCACTTCTTAAATTATGATTTTCGATAGGTGTATTAATAGGCATAAAGTAATTTGAAATAATTTTTAGGAAACATCTAATTGATTTTTAACGAGATCAAAATATTTCCCTTTAAGTGAACATAAGGTTTTATGATCACCACTCTCTATAATTTCTCCATTTTCTAACATAATAATCTGATCTGCATTTTTAACAGTACTTAAACGATGTGCTATGACAACAACAGTTTTTCCATCGAAGAAACGATTCAAGTTATCGACAATAATTTTTTCATTGTTGGCATCCAAACTACTTGTCGCCTCATCAAAAAAAATAAAATCAGGGTTTTTATAAACTGCTCTGGCAATAAATATTCTCTGCTTTTGTCCACCACTAATTCCAATTCCGGAAGAACCAATTTTTGTCACCTGTTTCAATGGTAAATTCTCTATAAACTCTGTGAGATTAGCTATTTTTATAGCTTGTTCAAGTTTTTCTGGATCAACTTTTTCATTTCCCAATGTTATGTTCTTTTCAATTGAATCAAAGAAAATAAAACCATCTTGCATTACCGTCCCACATATACTTCTCCAAATGGTTGGAGATATTCTTTCCAGATTTATTGTACCCAAAGTAACCTGTCCTTGAGTTGGGGCATAAAAATTCAAGAGCAGTTTCATCAATGTAGTCTTCCCACTCCCACTACTCCCAACTATAGCAGTCACTTTTCCCTTGGGTATTTGTAAATTTATATCCTTTAACACGTAAGGAGAGTGAGGCCCATCATATTGAAATGAAACGTTATTGAGATTGATATCGGCAGAATGGATTGTTGAACTATCTGTTATTAGATCAGTAGACTCCTCTTCTTTCTTATTATGAATTTCTTGAAGCCTATCCATGCTTAATTTAGCATCTTGCCCCCCTTTAATAAGCCCAACGAGTTGATCTATAGGGCCATTTGTTTGCCCGATGATATAAGAAATACTTAATAGTGATCCTAGGGTAAGATTATTATTTATCACTTCATAAATAGCCAGGAATGATATTAAAATATTCTTTAATTGATTTAGAAAGCGATAGCCGGTTTGTTGGAATTGTTCCAGAGTAAGGGTCTCAATATTCAACTTAAAATACTTAACCTGTAATTTTTCCCAATTCCAGCGAATCTGGTTTTCCGCACCAAAAAGCTTTATTTCCTGCATGCCTGTAATCATTTCATATATTTTGTCCTGATTTTCTCTGTTTCGGGCAAACAATTTATAATTTAAATTTTCTCTCTTTTTCTGAAAAAGCAATACCCATACTAGGCCTAATGTACTCATTAAAATAAAAGTGATCAGAATAAGCTTATTATAAAATGCGAGGACTATTAGGAAAACACACATGTTAATTATAGAGAAAACTGACATAAGAAATGAACCGGTGAGGAATGATTCTATCTGATGATGATCCTGGATTCTCTGTGTCAGATCTCCAACTGCTTTTGAATCAAAGTACCTCATAGGCAATTTCAGAAGCTTTATTAAAAAATCTGAAATAATATTCAAGCTTATTCTTGTATTTATATGCAATAAAAGCCAACCTCGAATGAGGTCAATCGCTATAGTGCCTATAAAAAGAAAAACTTGAGACGCAAATATTAAGTATATAATCGAGAAGTCTCTATTTGCTACTCCAACATCAATTAAAAGTTGCGTTAGAAAAGGGAACAACAAGGAAAAGATGCTTGCAGCGGTCATTCCAATGACCAGTTGAAAAATATAACGTTTATAGGGAATTAGGTACTTCACTAAAAAGAAAAAACCCTTGGAAGATTCGCCTGGGGGTTCAATAGTTTCGAAATCAGCACCAGGCTCCAAAAAAAGGCCAATACCCTTTTCAGCAGGAAAGGATATCCAATAACTAAGGAAAGTTTGCAAATCAATCTCGACAATCCCATGGGCAGGATCCCCGATTACAAAAATAAATTCTGTTTTTTTAGGATTGAATATTCCCGATTTTTTCTCTTTTATCTCATAAAGAACTACAAAATGATCTTGATTCCAATGCAATATGCAAGGCATTGGAGAGTCTTTAATCAAATTTTCAAGAGAGAGACTTGTTATTAAAGTAGTAAAACCAATCTTTTTAGCTGTTTCCTCAATATTAACTATACTGACCCCTTCACGATTAAGGTAGCAAAGTTCTCTAAAGTATTCTAAAGAATATTTCTTTCCATAAAATGAGCTGAGCATCTTTAAGCATGAAGGGCCGCAATCTATTGTGTCATGTTGTCTTTGAAAAGGGTATTTACGCATAGTCTGCCAATATCTCAAAAAATTTATTTTTGACGACATCTAATTTTTTATTATTGTCAAAATCATAAACACAATAATCTACATTTTCATGTTCAATGGCTTGTTGCGTACAACCACCACCACATAATGGAAGAATAGGGCATTCCAAACAAGGTTTATTCTTAAATTTACTATTTAATCTTTTTTCCAGTTTTTCATTCCATTCTATAAATCCACCAGGCTTTAATATCCCTTCGCTATTTGCAGTAGTAAAATCCCGAGCTGTACACTTAAAAACCTCTCCATTAAAGTTAATAGTAGCATGATTTTTATGATCTCCATAGCAAGAGTTAATGACCGTATCGTGTGCACCACTAGAAACGACAAAACCTTTATTACGGAAAAGCCAACGATTTTCATTAATCTCATTATCGATATCGCTTTCAACCTGCCAAACTTTATGGAGATCAAAATGAATCCACTTTCGGTCTTCTGGGCTCATCGCTGCAAAATCATTAACAATATCAGTTATTCCTTCTAAGGTTTCGACACTGATGTTTATTCTAATATTTACCGTTATTCTGTTTTTTGCCAACTCGTATATGTTCTCCACGATCTTATCATACGAACCGCGTCCTTCAGATATGAACCGAACCTTGTCATGTTTTTCCCTATTGCCGTCTAAAGTAATCTGAAAAAAATTCAAATTATATTTTAAACAAAGATCAATGACTGTCTGATCGATCAAAAGCCCATTTGTCGTTATAGCGGAGTGGAAATTGACCCCATTTAACTGCGCAATTTCATATGTTGATTTAAGTATCGGAACAACGACTTTATGAAAATACAATAATGGCTCTCCTCCAAACCACGATAATGAAAACTCTTTTAAAGACTTTTTATTTTCAAAAACCTGCTTGACGAAATCTTCGGTATTGGCAATTGTTTTTAAATCCATCTTAGAATCCTTGATATGGGTCTCATAGCAATACCAGCACTTAAAGTTACAGTTCATGGTAGGATTTATGTGAAGCTTAAATTTAGTATCGTCGTTATCAATTAATTTAGACATCTGTCGAACTCGATCAACTTCATCGATATCATCATTAATAAAAAATTCCTTTTCTTTCAGGAGATTGTAAAAGTCAGGACTATGGAGGCTGAGTTCTTCAAAATCAGCGTTTTTTGCAGCTTTATAAAGCTCATATAAATATGGCTCCAAAATTATAAACTCATTGGAAAATCCGTTGTAGCCAACTTGATATTCCTCATGTGGGAAAAACATATTAAACTTGCTTGCTTTCATTTTGAGATGTATGTTTAGATCGGTTATCTTAATTAGTTTATAGTTTAAATAAATATTTCAATTTGAAATCTGAGGTGTTTGGACATTTAAAAGTATAAGGACTCAAAATTTCTGTAAAATTTCACTCTTGCAGTTATCTGGGTAAATCAGGATAATACCATTTTCGGTTTTATCTTTTGAAAAACGTTGAACAACTCCGCTGAAAATCATTTTTTGTTGTCGTTGTTCTGTACCGCTAATTTTTAACAATGTTTTGGGTAAATCTATCTTGATATCAGTAAGATAATAAGGGATCCTTAATGCGGGGTATTTAAACATCACCAGCATTAAGGATTACCCTGTACTTGTTTCCAAATACTTATCAAACAAAACAGGTGTGGGAGTTTGTGCAACCGCCAGGCGTACTGTTGGTCGCGTCAGGGCAATCATAATTGGTACAGGTACCGGTATTAGTGCCAGAACATTTCGCGCTGTTATTACAATCGCCATTATTTGTGCCAACATCTTGTGAGAGACTTCTGGCACCTCCTTTGACGCTAAAGAAACCGGTAGCATTAGATGCTCCGTCCAGCTTTCCAAGTAAATTCTTAATAGTTTTTTCCATGATATTTAATTTAGTTTAAGCAAAACAAGTATGAGAGTTTGTACAGCTTCCGGGTGTACTGTTTGTTGCTTTTTCACAGTCATAGTTAGTACAGGTTCCACTATTGGTTCCCGTACAAGTACCACTATTACTACAGTTGCTTTGATTATTTGCATTTTCTTCCGCAATCAAGCTCCTAGCTCCGCCTTTAATACTAAGAAAACCAGAAGAATTGCCTCCCAATTTTGAAATTAAGTTGTCAATTGATTTTGTCATAATTATCGTTATTAATAATTTTAGGAATAGATTGTTACGAATTTTAATCTTTCGAAAAACACAGTTGATCTTGCAGAGGAAAGTCTTTAGAAAGGCTGTTTTGTAAACAACATTAACAATCCATTCTGATAATCAATCATTTTTCATTAAATAAGGATACTAGGGGGTGCAGGATAGGTTTGAACATGCTGACCTTGCTGCTTTGTTGGTAGCCTTCGAACAGTCTGTTCCAGTCGAATTTGTACAGTCTCCTGTATTAGTCCCTGCACAGGACGTACCACTGTTGGTGCATGCGGCATTATTTCCTAGGTCTTCTGATAGGCTTGCGCCGCCTTTAATGCTAAAAAAACCTGATTGGTTTTTCTTTTCCAAAAGATTTAATCTTTTGACAAGATTGTTGATTGTTTTTTCCATGATGTGAGTATTTAGATAGTAAATTACTGAAAATTGAAAGCGTTATCACATGACATTCGGAAATCTTTACACCACTAATCTTACCTCAATCCAAATGTTAAAGACGGTTCCAACTCATTGGGTACTAACCGCTTTGCGTGATAACGTAATAAATATATAAATTTTAAAATGACAATTCAAAATTTATTTTCTTTTTTCGAGATCGTTGATGCATTTTTTAAGATACAATATTTTGTAAGATTAAAAATTACAAACTTATCTCATAAATATTATATTTGTTTGATAAACAAGCTGAACCGCCTAAACTTATTAACCTGCTCAAAATACATCATCTTCTTATGAAATACGCTGCAAGCCTGGTGATACTTTTATTGCCTATTTTTTTATTTGGTCAAAAAATTACCGGTGAGGTAAAAGATAAGAATAATAAACCGCTACAGTTCGTGAATATTTCCATTAAAGATAACTTAGGCGCTAATGCCGGCAATCTAATAACTGATATTAATGGGCAGTTTACTTCAATAGATTTGAAAAACGACTTTGACTATGTATTATCTTTTTCTTTAATAGGTTACATCACCAAACAAATCACTATCAAACGTGACCAAAACAGGAACACGTCAATCGTTTTGCTCGAGGCTCCGAAGCAGCTGAATGAGGTTTCGGTAAGTGGCAGGAAAAGCCTTATCGAGCGAAAGGTTGATCGTCTGGTATTCAATGTTGAAAACAATGTAAATACAATCGGCTTTGATGGGCTTGATCTTTTGGGCAAAACTCCAATGGTTAGGGTTGAAGACAGTAATATTTCTTTAATAGGCAAACAAGGTGTTGCCATTATGGTTGATGACAAGCTTGTCCGTTTATCAGGGGCCCCGCTTGCGGATTACCTAAAGTCCATTAGAGCATCCAACATTTCGAAGATAGAAGTAATAACCAATCCGCCAGCAGAGTATGATGCGGAAGGGAATAGCGGTTTAATAAATATTATAACAAAAAAAATTAAGGACCCTGGTTATTTCGTGAGTATATCAGAACGAGCAGCCAGAACAAGTTATAATTCTTCGGGCACAGGTGTAAATGCAAACTACAACCTAAAGAAAGTTTTGATGTTTGCTAATTTAAACGGAGGTATAGGGGCCAATGGGCCAACTTCATCTATATCTCGGTATTATCAAGCGCAGACCTGGAATCAATTTTATGGGCTAAAAGAAAAATCAAAGTACTTGAGCGGAGCTGTCGGATTCGATTATTCACCATCAAAAAATACAACGATTGGTGCATCATACAATGGAAACGTATCTTTTCCCGACATGTTGGGTAACAGCGAAATCCGGGTGGTGAACAACAGCACCGGTATTCTGGATTCAATTATCCATGCGGAGGTCATTGGCGATAAGAGCTTTAAAACAAACGCAGCCAATATCCATTTTACAAGGAGTCTTGATTCATTGGGAAGGGATCTTCAGTTTGACGCAGATTATTTTCTCAATAAAACCAATATTGAAAACAATAGCACCAATTATAATACCCTATCTGATGAAAGGCCGACTATTTCTCCAATAAACAATATAAGATCGGGCAATTTATTGACATCAACAGGTTATACATTCAACCTATTGATGCATTGGCCGACCAAGAAATTTAAATTCACATTTGGGGGGAAAGCGTCCTTTATAAACAGCGTCAATGATGTTAAATATAATCAGTTTTTTACTCAAAGCGCTACATCTGGGATTTCCTATTTAAATGAGTTTCGGTTTAGGGAAAACACACAGGCTATCTTCGGATCGATGAACACTTCATTCGGGAAATTCAAATTTCAGTTTGGCTTAAGGACAGAAGCAACGCAAACAGAAGGGGTTTCACCATCACTATCCCAAGTGAACAAAAATTCATACATCAGTTTATTCCCAACACTGTATCTGACATATCCATTGAGTAAGAAAGATGTGATTTCGATAAGCTATGGACGGAGGATCGGCCGGCCAAATTTTTCATCCTTTAATCCGTTTAGGATTTATTACAATCAATACGAGTATTATACGGGAAATCCTTATTTGAATCCATCTTTTACGGATAACCTGGAATTATCGAATACGTTCAATAATATTCTTTCCTCATCGATCTCCTATAGTGTGAGTCATGGTTTACCAACTTCAGTACAAACAATATCGAATAACTCAAACATCTCGGCTTCCACTGTTGGGAATTTCCTCAATATAAAAAGCCTTTACTTAGGCAATTCCATTAGTGTTAAACCATTTATTTGGCTGGAGAGCTATAATCAAGTTTCTGTTTATTACAACTCTACCAAATCCTCTTCTTCTGTTACCCAGCCAGGGATTACTGGCTACGGAAGTAGTTTTAGAAGCATTAATAGCTTGAACATAAATAAAGCTAAAACAATCACAGGTGGCATTGATTTTACCTATCAATTTCCAGAGACAAGCGGTATTTATCGTAATGAGAGTTATTATTATTTTGACTTAGCTGTAAACTCTGTATTTTTTAACAAAAATCTTCAGGTTTCAATTTCTGCTAGGGATATTTTTAAAACAAAATTTGTCTCGTCATACACTATATATAATAATATTGGAGTATACAACAGTTCCAACAATGATAGTAGACGTCTAATACTTACTCTTAGATATTCCTTTGGAAATTCTAAAATGTCTAAAGGGCAAAATCATATTTCCAGCGGAGCTGAACAGGGCAGGTCAGGAAATTAGAGAAGAAATATAAAAAAGTTGAATCATTTTAAGTTCTAAAAACATATATGGAACATATGTATATTTAGGGAGATAAGCAATTAAATGAGACGGTTTTAATTTACTCTGGTTTGTTTTTTCGCTACTTTTTAGTGCAAAAATATCGATTAATTTGCTCTCCATAATTAGTTATTAACAGCCAAATATTTGCAAAATACATTTTGCCTTTTAGAAAATTGTATTTGGCTTGCCTCTCTCAAGGATTCACATGTTTTTTCTTCAGGTCTGACCCCAACCTCGAAAATTCCGCCTTCATCATGTCATATGTTGGGTCACTCTAGGCTCATACTGCGTCCAATTCAGGCCATTTCAGGCCAAAAATTTCATCACTGTCAATTACTAGATACGTTTAGACAATGAAACGGAATAACCTGTTTTAGGACTAACTGAATAACAATCTAAAAATTACCTGGATCAATGGCACTATCATCGAAGATGCGGTCTCTGATGATCAAGTAAAAGATTTTCTTCAAATGAAGTCTTTTGCGCTAAGAAATTAAATAGGTGTCATACACCTGTTCTTTGAAATTGTGGGATGAAGCATTATTCCGTGAGGAGCGGAAAATTCTTGCGAAGTTGAGATCATTGAGGGCTTCACGTATTTGATGCTCATTGTCCAACGGCTTATAATTGGTTCCGGAGATACCGACACGTCTGTGGCGGATATTTCTGTCCACACCCAGATCTTTGATTAGCAGGCTATGTATATCTTCAATACTCCTGATGGTTAAAGGTACAACATAGTCAGGGTGTGCAACAATAAAATTGATTGCTTCCTTGTGATTCAGCAACATCGTCGCGTCATCTTTCGGTTTACCTTCAGCAGTTTCCTGTTCCTTCAGCAAACGTTCTGTTTCCAGAAGCGAGTAGGTATTCCCCTCGATTTGTGATGATTTCCAGCTTAGATCAATGGCCAGTCGTTCCAGTTCTTTACTATAGGCTGCTGGAGTTAATGTAGCAATATTTTCCCTGAATTGCCGGTGAAGTTCTTTTAGATATTGATCTTCGTCATCATTGAAAAGCTTAACATTCCTAAGCACTTCTGTAATCAACTTCAGGTTAAAGCCATCCTTGATCTGACGTTCATCTATCTCTTGCTTAAAATATTCTTCAACATTAAGGGGTTGTAGTAATTCATAAGAAGCACTTACCGAGTATTTTGTAGCCTTAGACTTTCCTTCAGAAACAACGACGCCCTGAGTGGAAAGGTTCGATAAAATGCGTTTTACCGTTGCATAGGCAACTTTTTCGCTCAGTGCATTATGAATTGATTTGGACGAACTTAATGGATGATCCTTTAAGTAATCAAGAATCAGGTTAGCATTTTTTCCTTGCATATATTTAAATGATAAAATGTAGCTCACTACCTATACAAATGTAGCTCATTTTTAATTGTAAATGAGCTACAAATAGAATTCTATTGAGCTGCAAAGTTATAATCATACAAAATGAAGCTCATTTTAATAAAAAATGTAGCTCAATATAGCCACAAAATGAGCTATAAACAAAAGCAGCATGAGCCATAAATTAGAAAATTAGGCTTGAACTCAGTATTTCTTTATTGTCATTCTGGAAGCATTAAACTCGCCAAGGACCTAGAATTATGCAGAAAAAGGTTGGACCTAAGTGTAGGGAGGACTAAAAAACATTAAGAGAGGCTGTATCATAAAGGCGATTTCACCTCAAATGCTGTCATGTTGTCCAAAGGACTCCTACGGAGAGCTTGTCGAAACACCTCAAAGCGTATTTAACAGGCCCGTCGACAGGCTCAGGATGACAAATCTATATTTATGATACAACCTGACGCTTCTTTATCTAAATTTGAATATTGCGGTTTAAACTTCCTGTTATACATATGCTAAATAATGTTACTAATATATAATTATGTTAAGAATCTATAAAGTCCTGCGGACACCCCTCTGAAAGAGGAATTACATATCGCACAAGACCGATAATTAAATGTCATTTATATTGATTTTTATATAATAAATTATCCTTCAGACTGACAATATTCATGTTTAACTTAATGATATTGCCATAATCGGATTATTTAATTTTACAGACCAGTGCCAGATCCATAATGGTTAAGCAGCCTTTAATATTTTTCATACCTTCAGCAAGATTTTAAACAATAAAATTAACGCAGACTCTGGTTTTTATATTCTTTTGTTTTCTACAGATCGGATCCTGCTTAGCGTTTCCAGTCTTAGACCAAGGAATGAAGCAATATACCGGAGCGGTACACGGTTAATCATCCAGGGGAAAGCCCAGAGCAGGTGTTTATAGCGGCCCGTAGCGGAGGGAATCTGGCAGATAAAGCCCCTGTTATACGCTCCTCTATAATGAAGCTCCATGATCTTTCTGCCAATAATGTTTGCCTCTGCAAAATTTTTATAAAGCATAGTTGTGAGTTCATGAGGTATGGCAATCAGCTCTACATCCTCTATTGCCTGGAGGTATTCGTCTGATTCTTCTTCAGTCCATAGATTGCGGATGGTCCCTACAATTTCATTTTCCTGACAGATCCAGGAAGTGATCTCTGTTCCCGAGTCCTTATAGAACCCCCTTACTACTCCTTTTAAAATCAGGTAAAGATATCTATTACGGTCTATCGGGGAGATAATATATCTGTTCTTTCGGAAACTCACAGGAAAGGTGTGGCTATCGATAAGTGCCTCCATTTCAACAGTTAGGGGGTGAAAGCTATTGTATAGGGCAATAAGTGGGGAAGCACCGTTATAGGAGTCCCATTTGTTGTTTTCCTGCGCACCGGCCATGATTCTTTAGTTTAGCTTTTCAGATAAGTAAAAATAATTAAAAGACCAAACTTTTCAAATTTTCGTTGTTCTGGATTAATCGGATCACCTTTTGATCTCAAGTGACAGCGGGAAAATTCAGCTGATCACAATAGTATTGATCAAATACCGGGCCGTTAAGCTATATCACGGCTCATCAAAATAAATTTTGGCGAAGATTAAAATGGCCTGTTTTTGTGGCAATTATTTGTTTTTGGCACTTAGCGATGTGCGTAAAGCGCCCGATAGGGCAAGCATTTCGCATACTTTATCATTCCAGTCTATCAGTGCATCCTCAGGAGAGGTTCCAAGACCTGAAAGATCGTGTTCCTCCTCAAAGGATAATACGGCATAATAACAATCACCGTCTTGATAAACGGAGGGTTTAAACTGCATTACAAATGTTGGTAACCTGTATTTGTTATAATCAAAATCTACCAGTTTTCCTGGAATCGTTCTGGTCTGCTGTTTCATAGCTTACTATTTTATTGAAACTTTTTTGTTTACCTGTTTTCTGCTTAGGGTAAGCAAATGCATTTGTAAGTTAGTCAATCAATGTTTCCTTAAAGTTAGCGGGCTATTGTCTGTTTGTTAAGTGTTTGGTGGAGCTATGTTTTGGTGAAAAAACACCTGGCATGCTTTTCCTAAGATTAAGAGTTTCCCATTTGTCCAGAATTTTTTTTAGGAGAAAGCCGCTGCCTGAGCTTTTAAACGCAGAGCAGGGGAACGATGGGTAAGGAGGTGTTTTAATAACGATGTTTTGAGTGATAGGGTTAATGAATGAAGATATTTTTTTTGCGCTTAATCTTTTTGGCTCAAAAACAGTCAAATCCAATCTATCTATACTAATCTAAGCATGAAGGTTGAAAAGAAAACTTTAAAAACATCAGATAAAACCGGGAATGAAGTGGGTGAAAGTATCTTTCCCAAAAGAATGATACTTTTTATCCTTGTGTTAAGTGCAATACTAATAATCTTGATTTTGTTTAAAGATTAACTGGGGTTGAAATGTTTTTCTGTTAGCCAACGCCATGCTGAGTACGGTTATTAATCTAAATTTTATTTATATGTAGATTGGTTTTTCGGCATTTAAAGCATGGCTGGTTGATCTTGCAGATAAAAGATTAATTTTCCGCCTTGCACCAGCAATTGGTGTTTAATTTGGTTTTGGGTAAAAGGTTTTCCATTTAAACTGATTTTTGAAATGTAAATAGAATTTTTGTTCTTTTTAATGGCTGTTATAACTAATTTTTTGCCATTTTTAAAAGCTATTGTAGCCTGTTTAAACAAAGGACTGGTGAGTTGATAGTTTCCTGAAACAGGATCTACCGGATAAAAGCCGAGTGCTGCAAATACATACCATGCCGACATTTGCCCCGCATCGTCGTTGCCACTTAAACCACCAGCACCTTCCCCGTACTCTTCTGCCAAAATGCGTGATACTTGCATCTGGGTTTTCCATGGAGAAGGGGGTGTAGTTGTATAAAAACGGAATCTGGTGGCCAGGTTCATTCCCATGCCAATATTCTTTTTTATTAAAGAGCGAATCCAGTTCGTTTTCGAGATTTTTACGTCCACCCATCAACTTGATCAGTCCGGGCATATCATGCGGAACATAAAAAGTATATTGTCTTGGGGTACCTTCTGTAATATAAGGTTCGCGGTGATCGGGATAAAAAGGCTTGTACCAGTTGCCATTGGCAAAACGCCCTCTAACCATTCCAACATTGGGATCAAAAACATGTTGGTAATTAAGCGATCGTTTTGATAGCTCCTGGTAATCGGTTTCTTTGCCCAAATCTTTCGCGATACTTGCGAGTGCATAATCATCGTATGCATACTCTAAGGTTCTACTTACCTGTTCCTTTTTATGAAAAGCGTTTGGGATACTGTCTTCTAATGGAATATAGCCATACTTTAAATAACTGTTAATTCCACGTCGGCCTTTTCCATTCAGATAATCGACAGAATCGGGCATTTGAAAGGCATTTTGCCTCATCAATCGGTAAGCTTCATTAATATCATAATTGCGGATCCCCTTATTATATGCGGAAGCGATGAAAGCAGTGGCATGATCGCCGATCATGGCGGCAGTATAACTGTTCCAGCAAGGGAAAATAGGCATCCAGCCACCTTGCTGACCTTTTAATATCATCGAATTAACAAGGCTATTGGCTAAGCTGGGATTCAATAGCTCAATTAAAGGTAATTGGGCACGGTAAATATCCCACATCGAAAAATCATCGTAATAATTGCCTTTGTTTAATGTTTTGTTCTGATAATTTCCATCATACTGCGGATATTTCCCATCTACATCATTGTATAACCTGGGATGTTGCATGGCATGATAGAGGGCCGTGTAAAAGATTTTTTTCCCTTTTTCATTTGTGTCTGAAATACGGACCTGTGATAGGGATTTTTCCCAAGCCTGATTGGTACGTGCTAAAACAGTATCAAAATCATCATTTTTAGTCTCACTTTCCAGGTTGGCCTTGGCAGCTGCGATACTTGTAAAAGAGGTGCCGGAATAAATCACTAACTGTTCTCCTTTTTGCAGTTTAAAGCCTGCATAAGCACCAATATCCTTTTTATTGCTGATGTTTTGCTGATTGAAAATATGACCTTCGCTATAAACACCTGCTGATGTAAAGGATTTTTTAAACCGGATGAAAAAATAACCACTAAAGCCTGCAGGTTCTCCCCATCCCTGATAAATCCGGTGAACAGGATTATATCCGGAAATTTCACCTTTTTCTGCATCAACCTGAATAAAACCTTTGTTCTGATCGCTATTGGGCGTAACTAAAATATAAACGCTATCTGTTTTTAGTGCGGTGATCCGCATTACACTGCTTCTAAGATTGGCTGTAATTTCTGTTAACAGCTGATGTTGAGGTAATTTTAATTTGTAATAGGATGGGGTAGAAACTTCGTTTTCGTGGACATAATTTTCTGCATATTCAGCTGCATTGGTTTTAAGTTGGCCTGAAATGGGCATAATGGTGAAGCTTCCGTAATCTTGGGTACAAGAACCACTGATCCAATGGCTTGCCCTAAATCCGTAAAACTTTTTGTTGTTGTAATAATAAGGAGCCAGACATTTTTTTTCGGTGAGCTGGGGCTGCGGCGTCCATTGTGTCATACTAAAAGGCGGTGCTACAGCCGGGATGGTATTGGCCAGGCGCTCGGTTTTATCTTCTATATGTTGGCTGGCCAATGTGGTGCTTGCAGAAGTACCCGAAAATGGCTGAACGTAGGGAATTAAAAGCTGTTTTTGTGCATAAACAGCGTTTGTATAAGGGATCGCTATAGCCGAAAGGAACAGAAACTGTATTACTTTTTTGAATTTTGACGCTCTATTTTTTAAATCAGTTAACAACATATGTATAGTGGGGCCAGGATTTGATATTAAAAGAAGTTCTTATATTGCTTCTTTGCTCTTCAAGGGTAATTTGGTGTTTTTAATATCGCTCATTTCGTCATCCTGAACTTGTTTCAGGATCTTTCTAGTATTACTTAGCGTATGGAAGCCTACTGGCTTTGCCTTAAACCTTTAAAAACCATTTTTTATCATAAAGGAATTTCAATACCCCAAGCTGTATGAGTAGAACGCCTAGCCATAAACCTGCCTGTTGCCAGGCTAAAGGAATTTTGGCTATAACTCCGCCAAAGAGGAATTGTGAACTAGATTCGAAATTGAAAAGCCCATGCGCACAAACGTAAATTAAGATAGAATTAGTACCAATCCAGATGAAGGGCAAGCTCCATTTTTGATAAGTTTTAACATCAATAATGTAATAGAAGAAGGAAAACAGCATCAGACTGAATCCACCGGCAACCAATACAAAAGAACTTGTCCACATATTTTTATTGACCGGAAAAAACAGGTCCCATAGTAATCCGATCGAAACCAATATTATGCCTGCTATAAGTAGATAGAAAGCTTTTAGAACCAGACTGTAACGATCCGAACGACATCAGAAACAAACAATGGCTTACAGGTCCGCAGTACTGGCAAGATGGTAGCCCGATAATGGTGAGCACCACTAATTTAGGTTACGATCAGTTTTATACCGGTGGTACTCCGGCTGGAGTCTTTCACGCTAAAAAGACGCTGAAATAAATTCAGCAGGACGATAAAGCTGGATTAGGAGTGTATAAGATATGATTTTCAGCTAATAATTATCGAACTCATGTTACACCTTTCAAATTAGATCAATTTAAAATGGCGTCAGAACAGAAATTCGTAGACTTTATAATAGATCAGATGGATTATTCCGGACATGTTACTTATAAAAAAATGTTTGGCGAATACGGCTTGTATTTTGATGATAAGTTGTTTGCACTGGTGTGCGACAACAAGCTGTTTGTTAAGCCAACCTTATCTGGAAGAGTTTATATAAAGGATATTGTTGAAGCACCGCCTTACCCGGGCGCAAAAAATCAATTTCTAATTGAAGAGCAGTTGGAAGACCGCGATTGGCTAAAAAAACTGGTTAGCATCACCGTAGCTGAACTGCCTGAACCCAAACCCAAGAAAAAGAAATGAGAATACCGCGGTGCTCAAATTTGTAACAAGCTTGTTTTATTACCTGGAATTAAGGATTGCTGTGTCAGTATAGCACGGCTGTGGGACATATTTTAGCTATATTGGAACTATGAAAAATTTAGCCCTGTTTCTGTTACTCTCACTCTCTCTTCGCCCTTTATTTGCACAGCAAACGCAAAAGCCAATGCTTTATGGAAACAGCTGGATGGCCATTACCGGAAAGCCGATGGCAGCAACAGCAGGGTCGATGATCTTTCAGCAAGGTGGAAATGCAGTTGATGCAGCATGTGCCATGTTGGCTGCTACCTGCACCATGTGGGATACTTTAAGCTGGGGAGGAGAAACACAGGCACTAATTTACAATCCGAATACAAAAAATGTGATCGCGATTAATGCAATGGGCGTTGCCCCAACTGGAGCAACCGTAGCCTTTTTTAAAGCTAAAGGTTATAGCTTTCCGCCAGAATACGGCCCCTTGGCCGCAACCACGCCAGGTACACCCGGCGGACTGATTTATATGCTGAGTAAATATGGCAGCATGAGTTTGGGGCAGGTTCTGGCACCTGCCATGCACATGGCTGCGGGATATGCCATAGAAGCACAAGCGGCAAACAGTATGGAGCGCGATAAAGAATTGATTAAAACCTGGCCCTATAGTAAAAAAGTGCTATTGCCACATTTGGGCGAAAAGCGTGAGGCGCCAGAAGCAGGAGAGGTTTTCATTCAAAAAGATTTGTTAGCTACCCTAACCAAAATGGTTGAAGCAGAGCAAGCGGCGCTGAAGAAAGGTAGCTCTCGACAAGAGGCATTAATGGCTGCTTACGATCGTTTTTATAAAGGAGACATCGCCAAGGAATTCGTGCGTGGGAGTAAGGAACAAGGAGGTCTGATTACCATGGATGATCTTGCTAAATGGAAACCAGTTGAAGAAGAAGCATTAAGCACCGATTATAAAGGGATTAAAGTATACAAATTACAACAGTGGACACAAGGCCCCGTTTTACTGCAAGCTTTGAATATATTAGAGAATTTCGACCTAAAAGCAATGGACTACAATAGCTCAAAATATATCCATACTGTTTATCAGGCCATGAACCTTTCTTTTGCCGACCGTGATTTTTATTATGGCGATCCTAATCAAAGTCCGGCTGAACCGATAAAAGGTCTGTTAAGTAAAGATTATGCAAAACAAAGGGCCTCGCTTATTCAGCTTGATAAAAATGATGAAAACACCGGTCCCGGCGATCCTTACCCATACGAAGGCAAGAAAAACCCATATTTAAATCTGTTAAAAAACAGAGGCTTTAATCCCGATACAACCAAACGTAACTTTGCGCCAAAGCACGACCTTGGGAACAATACGCCAAAAGAAATTTATGAAGACCGTTTGTGGAAGGGAACAACATCGATAGAGGCTGCAGACAAGGCCGGTTGGGTAGTATCTGTTACCCCCAGTGGTGGCTGGCTTCCGGCCTGTATTGCCGGTAATACAGGCATTGGGATGAGTCAAAGGATGCAAAGTTTTGTGCTCGATTCTACCTTAAATCCCTTCAATGTTGTTGCACCGGGCAAAAGGCCAAGGGTAACCCTGTCGCCTTCATTGTTTATTAAAGATGGTAAACCATTTGTATCGGCTGCAGTGCAGGGCGGAGATACCCAGGATCAGAATTTGCTGCAGTTCTTTTTAAACATGGCTGAGTTTGGTATGAATGTGCAAAAGGCAACCGAAGCCGCTAACTTTAACACGAATCAGCTTTGGCTTTCGCTGGGTGGTACTAAAACGAGCGACAGAGCACCAAAACCAGGTCAGATTTTATTAAATACCAACACGAAAGAGGAGGTGCGCAATGAACTGAAAAAAATGGGTTATACCCTCAGTTTTTCAGAACGGACCAGCGGACCAATTAATGCCATTTATTTTGATTGGAAGCACAATAGCTTGCAAGGTGGCTCGAGTAATCATGGCGAAGATTATGGTATTGCATGGTAATACATTGGTTCGATGAATGACCTGCATTGCATTTTTTGATTAACACCTAAAAATAACACTTTGGTCTTCGGCTCTTTTTGGTTTCGATGTAATAGCCCACTGAGATTTCGTGCGAGCCATAATCATAATTGCTCAGTTTATTGAGGCTGTAATCATAACCATAACCAATACGCAGGTTAGATCTTATAAACAATTCGCTGATGAAGCCAACTGCCGCTCTACTGGTTAATCCACGCTGCAGATTGTCTTTAGGGTAAATTTTTACCGAAGTGCGATAAACCGCACCCAGCCAGAAACGCTCTTTCACTAGTAAAAAGGCATTTAAATCTAATGAAGTTGGTCCGTGTAAATCGTCTTTAATTAAAAAGGTTGGTTTAAAAACGAAATCGTCATTTACAGGTAATGCAACCCCCGCACTCAAGTAAAAATGAGGCTGAATTTTAACATTTAGCGAATTGTAATCGTCAAATACTGATAAGGTTTTTGAAAAGAGGTTATTTGCCGAAAAACCGATAAAAAACTTTTCATTTGAATAATGGATACCGGCGCGTATATCGGGCATGGTCTGACTTATTGATCCTGTCGGGATACGGTTATCGCCCATTTCGATAGGATCTAACAAATTGCCGTTTAAGGAGGTCTGGATTACACCTACGCCTAAACCGAAAGCGAGGATATTAGTTTCAGTACGATCAAGTTTTATCCTGTATGCGAAATTTGCCGATGCATTTAAAGTGTTTTGTGCACCTATTTTATCCTTGGTTACAATCATCCCCAGGCCCATACTTTCGTCATTTATAGCCTCATCTGCAGATATAGAAAGGCTTTGTGGTGCGCCCCGAACGCCGGTCCATTGTGCTCTGGCGAAAGCCTGTAGGTAAAGCTCTTCTTTATAACCCGCATATGCAGGATTGATGTACATGTTATTAAAAACATATTGCCCAAACTGGGCATCTTGTTGCGCAAAAACCTTAACAGATAATATCGTAATGGTCAAAATAAGAAGTATCCTTTTCAAAATGTTCATGTCTGTATTTTGTTTTTACCTGATTACTGTTACATAACCTTTGTAATCTTGCCAGGTTGCTGTTCCATTTCTAACTTTAATCACGTAGAAGTAAGTTCCATCCGTTAATCCTAGAGCAGTCCAGTCGTTCTTATAGTGATTGGATTGATAAACCGTACTTCCCCAACGGTTAATAATTGTTACTTCGTTCGATTCAAAAGATTCCAGGTGTTCAATATAAAAAGTGTCGTTCTTGCCGTCCCCATTAGGCGTGAAAACATTTGGTATTCTTAAACCTGAAATCTCTTTTTTATCGGTTGATGTATTATTGGCTAGGTTAGGATCAAATTCTATTGCTGTTACCGTGGCTGTATTAGTCACCATGCCCGATTGTTTAGATCTTACCTTGATGACCAGTTCGGCAAACTTGCCATTGGCCAGTAAGGGAATATTCCAGTTAATGGTCCTGTTTATCAGGTCGTAGCTCGCTACTCCATCTGTTGGCTGGGCCAGGTTTTCTAGAGAAAGGTTATCCGGAAGTACATCTTTAATCATCAGTTGAGTGGCATCATCTTTACCATTATTTCTAACGTTTAGATAATACTCAAAAACCTGATCGCCCACTACAACCTTCGATTCCGATCGTTTTGTTATGGCTACATCTGCAATAAGCTGTGGCAATGCCAGAACCTCTATTTCATCTGAAATATCGGATGTACAGCCAAATTTATTTACTGTAGCTACTTTATAAATGCCGGCCGTGGCGGTGATAAGTGTTGCTTTATTTTGGTTCTTCACTAACACATCATCCTTATACCATATGTACATAGCAGCCCCTGCCGAATTTGCACGCAAAACCACCGACGACCCTTGTCTGATCGTAATGGTTTGCCGCCCATTGGTAGCAAGCTGGCTCATCGCTGTTTGAATAAAAAACAGGATAAAAGCCAATAACAGGAAGGAGGATATCCTTAGCCGCATTTATACAACAATCTTAAGAAAAACGAAAATCAGCCTAGAAAGTAACTGCTGTTGCCGTACCGGTAATGGTTCCTGGCGTAATGGTTGGTTTTACAGGTTTAGCTGTTACCGTAACATCATGATCTGCCCATTGCGGACAATATTTATTGCCGTTAATTACATAACCTACTTTTAACCGATGTGTTTTTGTTCCAACAGTTGCTGGGGCCGATGGCGTATAATCTTTGGCTGTAGCGCCTGATATAGCCGTTTCTACTCCTCCGGTTACCGTATACCACTGATATGCCAATGATGTAATCGTTGGATCTTCAGGATTAGTAACAGCGCCAACTTGAGCCAATGGGCTTTCTAAACAAAAGTTAGCTGGTATAAAATCAACAACCAAAGGTTTAAGTACATAAACCGGAATTTCCTGTAATTCAGATTCGCAGGAGCCTGGGGTAGTTGATTTAGAACTCAAATAATAATATCCTGTGTTTAAATCGGCTGCTGCGATTTTATTTCCCGAAACTAAAGTAACACCTGTACTTGGTGTAGTTGTTGAAGTTGCACTATATTTAACAATCCAGTTTTCTCCAGTTGGGGCAGCGGGTAAAGTAAGATCCGATCCTTTGCAAAAAAGACTAACTCCGCTCGTGGTTGGTAATACCTGAGCCGATACTGTTGAAAATGTGCAGATTAACAGAAATGTAATGGCTAAAATTGCTTTTGTAATTGAACTGTTCATGGGGACGATTTTTTTGTTTGTTTAATATTGTGAATTAGTTTGTACCAACACATGTGGTGCTGATGGTTTTGGATTTATTTTAATATTGAAATTAATTTGAGTACTGCAACCCGCCGCATTTTTAATGGTCAACACACCAGAATGGAGACCTAAAGCAGCGTTAACCGGAATGTTAAGCGGGATATTTCCTGCAGGCAAAGGCTGATTGCTAACCGGGTCAAAACCTGGCGTATTCCAGGTAATGCTATATATAGTCGGATTGTTTAAAGCGTTGGTATAAGGAAGAGATGAAGAGGTAAAACCCTGACAGATTTCAGGTTCGGTGCCCAATGTTAAAGCTGGAAGCCCGTTTACGATTACGATAAAATCGGTAGTTTTCTCTGCACAGCCTTTTGCTGTGGCTGTTATGGTGGCTGTTCCTGTAAATGTATTATCCCAGGTTACTTTACCGCTGTTCGCATCAATAATACCTGCTGCTAAGGGTAATATGGAGTAGACTATGCTTGTGGCATTTGTTGCCGTTGCAACATAGGTGTCGGTTCCGGCACCAGCACAGCGTTTATCGGTTAATCTGGTATTAAAAACCGGAGTACTTACATTTCCATTTACCGTTATTGAGCCTGTTGTAGTGAATGGAGTTCCTGTAGTATTAGAAACGGTATAAGTTTTTGGTGGGCCTGCGGTAGTTGGTGTGCCTGAAATGGTAACTTTTTTAGGAGATGAACTATTTGTATAAGTTATCCCAGCTGGTAAACCTGTAACTTGAATACCGTTGGAGCCTGATGGGATATTGATAATAATATCGTTCATAGCTGTTCCTACACATATTTCTCTATCATTAGAGCCAGTTATGGTGCTAACCGAGCTCTGATCGTTAATGGTTACCTGATCAGGCTGTGAGCCAGTAATCGTCGCTGTGTTAATATTCCTTCCTGTTGTTACAACTTTTGCCGTGATGCTTAATGAAATACTGGCATTACTGGCCAAATCGCCAATAGTCCATATACCTGAAATAGGATCGTAACTTGTACCTGCTGGTGCTATACTTGATACATAAGTAAAACCGTTGGGAAGCAGGTCTGTAACCGATACACCAACAGCGTTGCCATTCCCTAAATTTTCAGCCTTAAGCGTAAATACCACATTGCTGTTTAATTCCGGATAAGCGATATCAACTGTTTTGGTAATGGAGCGGTCGATATTACAAAGTGAGATATTTAAAGGGAGCGAAGGCGCGCTAATGCCACAGTCCAAGCTATAACTGACTGTATAGTTGCCAGAAGTACTAGCCACATAGGTATTGGTATTTGCCCCGCTTATCGGAGCTTCGTTAAGGTACCACTGGTAATTGGAAGCATTTGGGGTTGCTGTAAGTGTTGCTGATGCACAGTTGGTTTGCGATACCACTGGCTGAACGCCCTTCTCAGGGAAACGTGAAATAAAGTTCGACATAGAAAATTTACTACTTTGCTGTACCATAGAAACAGTAAGCCTGCTGGAACTTGTTAGTATAATTGTACTTGGCGATCCAATATTGGCACTCGTGAAACTAATTAGAGATAAGCCCGTACTGCCTAATGGTTTACGTGCACCTATACCCGCTATAGTTTCTATATCCGTATTGCTATAAAGAGGAGTGCCATTTGTATTAAGATAAATTCTATCTGCACTACTGGTAATGATATAACCAAAGTAATTGAGGTCAGTACTTTGAACATAAGCAGTAAACTTTGAGGTTTCAACCCGTTTTGATCCTGAGCAACTGGAAATAGGCACTAAAGTAGCCACATCAACTTCGCAACCACCACCGCTTGAAATACCGGCGGTACCTGAAAATACGCCTACGTTTTTAGTGGCTACAATTCTTGAGGACGAATACCTTCCTGTATTAATGCCCGGCGGATTTGCAGCGCTATAGGCTCCAGAAACAAAACCATGTTGGAAAGTTTTAAAATCGCCGGCTTGAGCCAGTGTAAAGGTAGTTATGGTTTTTTGGACACCGTTCAGGTCAAAGCTGGTAACGGTAACTACGGTGTTGGCCTCTGTTGCAATAACTGTAGTCTGCTCGGCAGTTGAATTACCCTCGCCTCTAACCACCACATACTCTTGTCCCAATGAGGCAATAGGCGGAATTGGATTGTAGGCACCATCTCCACAGCCTCCAGGTGCATCCAGATCTGCAGCGGTATTCATTACAGCCGATCCTGACGACTCTACCAACGTTCCCATCGGTGCAGTAAAGAGATAACTCTGTCCGGCATTTAATGTAGCTGTAGCCACGCCTCCAATTTTAACAATGGTATTATTTTCGGTAGCCATAATGCTATAGATGGGTGGATGCGCATTACTTGCCAGGTTTCCATCCCGATAGTAACCTACACGAAAAGAGGTACCAATTGCCGCATCACCAAAACTAAAAAGAGAGGCGTTACCCTTAATATCTGTGTCCGTACCGTCAGTTCCCAAATTATCCGAAGCTACATTTCTTAAATTCACTGAAATAGATCCAGTGGCCTCTATAATTAACCCGGCTCCCGTCAGTACGGTATTTAGTTGGTGCGCAGGTACATCTTTTGGTAATCCGGTAAAGCGCTGTACGTAAGGTACACCTTGCGTGCAGGTGAAATTAAATAATATTGTACCATCACTTTTCTTAATTGTTCCCGTAACTGTTCCAATATCTGATGTAATAACAATTTCGTTAGCTTTACTCCAGTATTGCCATGGGGCCGGCGCAATATAATGTTTAGAATAGCTGGTTGCAGGTAAGCTTTTCATGCTTCTTGCGCTGGCTTTTAGAGGAAAAGGGATTGGTAAATTGTTAAAGCTCGCGTTTATTACGGTTTTAATTTCATGGCGTGCAAATGCAATATTTGCTGAGCAGAGCAATATTAATCCCAGTAACCCGTTAAATAAAAACAGCAGAAAAGCCTTAATCATAAATAACTTGTTGGAACCCATATATGGCTTAACATGGATCTAATAATTTATTAAAAGCTGAGGACTTTTTAATAAATTTTAGCATAACAAATCACTTACCTATCTAGATTAGGTTTGATCCATTATGTAGCTCGAATGTGTAAGTTTGTTTGGTTCTTTTGTTCGAAAGTAATTAAAAAAAAGCATTAAAAAATGCCCCTAATATTAATTTTTAATGCACTCTAAAGCTATTTAAAGGCATTTTTTGCATAAATTAAATCAACTGTATTTCTACTGATACGTCTTTGGTTAAAAATCGATTATTTTCTTTCTGGCTATTTGAGTTTTATTAATAAACAACTTGTTTGTAGTCAATTAATTATGGTGTTTTTTTTGAGTCTAGAATATAATAAAAAGCACTTAGACGAGAAAAAATGATTTTTTTATATAAAATAATACGATTGGCATAGAAATATTTACCTTATCTGTAACTTAAAAGCTATAAGCCTATCGATCCCCATTTTAAAATTAACCCTGCACAGTGGAGGGACCTTATGGTGTTTTGATTTTCATTCAGTCATTCATGCCATACATTGTTCAAGCCATTTATCGGTTCTCGTGGCGTTTTTTCGGTTAAGATCCTATTTAAAGAGCGGTCTTTTCTGGTGTTATTGTTTTATTTCAGTGTTTTGGGTACCGCAAACTGGCTGGTGTATGGTTGGCTGCCCACCTTTTTAAAAGAACATTTTCACCTCAAGCTGGGTGAAGCCGGAATTTCGGCAACAGGTTATATTCAGATCGGATCTTTTGTTGGGGTAATTTTGGGTGGCTATTTTGCCGATAAATGGTTTCTTAAGAATAAGAGAAGCAGGGTTTTGATGATCATTATCGGTTTTACTGTTGGCGCACCATTTTTATTCCTCATGTCGTCCACCACGATATTTGCAATAGCCATTATCGCTATGTTCTTTTTTGGTATAGCCAGAGGGATAAACGATGCCAATTTAATGCCCGTACTCAGACAGATTGCCGATAGCAGGTATATAGCAACCGGATAGGTTTTCTTAATTTCCTGAGTACAATTATAGGTGGTTTAATGGTTTATGTTGGCGGCGCATTAAAAGATGCCAAAGTACATTTATCTATTATTTACCAGGTTTCGGCGGTGATAATGTTGTTGGCAACATGGTCGTTATTTGCAATAAAAATTAAAAAAGACGCTTAACTATGGATAACATCATGGTACAATAATTTCCGTTATAATTGAAGCCCCAATACCTTTGAACTTGAAGGTTTTGGGGCAGTATGTATTCAACATTAAATTTGCATCTCGAATAAACTAACTGGCTTATGATGATAATGTGCCGGAAGCTGATCGGTGTTGTTTAGCTCGTATAGTCCCAAAAAATCAAATCCAAATTTTTGATAATGTTGAATCAGTCTCTTGTTTTCACCAACGGTATCTAATCTAACAAAACGTTTACCATTTGCTTTGGCATATTCTTTTGCCCAGTTTATAATTGTACCCACCAGGTTTTGCCCCCTGAAATCTGGATTTGTGGCAATGCGGTGAATATAAATGGCGGGATCAAGGTTCTTCTCTTCCCATATCTGAGGATCGCTAAAAGTAGTTGCCCAAATGCAGGCTACCTGTCCGTTAATAATTATTTTCCATTGCCTGTTTTCCTTAATCTCTGTTTCGATCAGCGAAAGTTCAAATTTGGGCCAATGAACGCTATATTTCGTTTTCTGGAAATCGGTTGCGATATCATATAAGCGGAAGATCTCTGCTATATCATGTGTTGTACTATTTTCAATTTGCATGGTTATGATTTTAGATTTTTAATGAATGGAGCAAGTTCTCTTTCTACAGCGTTGTTGCTGTTTTCGAGGTGCGATACAATATTTTTTCGTTCCTGTTCCGATTTGTTCTGGCTTAATTTTTTCTTTCCCTGAAGATTGTTTACTTCTATTTCGAAAGCTACAATTCCCCGCATCATACCCTGTTTAAACTTTTCTGAAAGACTATCCCATTGCACGAGATATTCTTTTTCATAATACAGAATCATTTCTTTCAAAGCTTGTTCTTTAGTGCCCTCGTGGCTAATAATATTGGCTTTTCCATAAGCATGTACACTGATATAATCCCATGTAGGTACACTTTCGTGTTTTTGGTAATGGCTAGGAGAGATATAGGCATGTGGCTCGGTGAATATAATAAGCGATGTATACTGCTCAATATATTTCACCTGCTCATTAGCTTGCGCAAAGTGACCGCTAATCAATACCTTCCCATTTACCTCGTTTACAACAAAAGGCAACTGAGTGGCTATGGATAAATTATTGTGGCTGGTAATGATCGTGGCAAAGCTATATCTCTTCATAAAGGCAATTTGCTCACTTTGGTCATCAAACTTAAAACTATTGGATATCAACATTTTATTGTATTTTGAAGGATAGCTTATGGTTATTTAGCAAACTTTTTTGAGCCCGCAACACAAAGGATTACGCCCATTGTAATGGCTAGCATACCCATACTAACTTTTTCATGGAGTAAGGTCGTGGCAAGGGCCAAACCAAAAAAGGGCTGAAGGAGCTGGAGCTGTCCAACTGCTGCGGTTCCACCTTGTGCAAGCCCTCTGTACCAGAAAATAAACCCGATGAACATGCTAAAGAGCGAAATATAAGCAAGGCTCAGCCAGGCAGCGCTACCCACTTCAGCAAATGAAGCTGGTTGATAAATGAACATTAAAGGTAACATGAGTGGGAGCGAGAGCACAAGTGCCCAGGAGATTACCTGCCAACCACCCAATGTTTTAGATAGTTTTGCGCCTTCTGCGTAGCCAAGCCCGCATAGTACAATTGCCAGTAACATTAAAATATCCCCGGTTGGCGCGGCGTTAATTCCCTGATAAATGGCGTAACCAATTACCAGAAGGCTGCCTACAATTGAGAAAAACCAGAATATGGGTTTAGGACGTTCGCCTCCCCGTAAAACTGCGAAAGCGGCTGTAACCATGGGTAAGAGGCCTAAAAACACCAAAGAATGTGCCGAGGTAATGTGTTGCAAAGCAAAAGCGCTTAACAAAGGAAAGCCGATTACTACACCCAGTGCTACAATTACCAGCGAGATTAAATGTTTGCTTGATGGTCGTTTCTCTCTAAATGTAATTAATACCCCCATTGCAAGCAATGCAGCTATTGTGGCACGGGCAACAGTTACAAAAATAGGGCTCATATCCATCACGGCTAGTCTTGTGGCTGGCATAGAGCCGCTAAAGATAAGTACGGCGATAAATCCGTTAAGCCAACCACTTGAAATATTTTCTTTGTTCGGCTCAGTTCCTGTTTCTTTCATGTCTTTCATTTCTTAAATCAAAGGTGCAAAGCTAAAAGCGGCAAATACAGTATCAGTTTTGTATATTTGCATGGATACAGTTTGTCGATTATGGAAAAGGTTTACAGGTACAATGAAATAGCAAGCGGAATTGCCACACAGATTAGAGACGGTATTCTGCGCTCGGGAGATAAACTTCCTTCTGTTCGGATGCTCTGCAAAGAATATGCAGTAGGCATGAATACGGCAAAACGTGTGTTTTTGGAACTTGAAGCACAATCGTTGGTCGAAGCCAAACCACAATCGGGTTTCTTTGTAAGCAACCGTAGGGTAGAACGACTTCCGTTGCCTGCAGTTAGTAAACCTTCACAAATTGCAAATTATCATGAACCGAGCGAACTGAGTACCCAGGTGTATTCTAGCATTGGTCGCGATGATTTAACCCTTTTTTCAATTGGTGTCCCATCAGGCAGTCTGTTACCATTAGCAAAACTCAAAAAAGAGATACTTTATGCTACACGGGCGTTTAAAGAAGGGGGAACAGAATATGAGCCACTTCAGGGCAATGTTAAATTACGCAGAATGGTTGCAGTGCGATCGTTAGGCTGGGGAGGAAACCTTCATGAAGATGATCTGATTACTACTGCTGGCGGAGTGAATGCATTATCTTTTTGCCTGATGGTCTTAGGTAGACCAGGCGATACGGTGGCCATAGAAAGTCCCTGTTATCCCGGAATTCTCCAGCTGGTAATTAGTTTAGGTTTAAAAGTACTCGAATTGCCCACGCATCCGGTTACGGGCATTGAGATAGATGCACTTAGGAAAGTGGTGTCGAAAATTGATATTTGCCTGTTAATTCCCAATTTTAATACACCCTTGGGTAGTTGTATGCCCGATACGCATAAAAAAGAAGTTGTTCAGCTTTTGGCGGCAAATAATATTCCGCTTATTGAAGATGATATTTATGGTGATCTTTATTTCGGCCCTCAACGACCAAGATGCTGCAAATCATTTGATACAGAAGGTAATGTGCTTTGGTGTAGTGCAGTTTCGAAAACTTTGGCACCTGGATACCGCGTAGGTTGGGTAGCTCCAGGAAAGTATAAAGAAAAATTACTTAAACTAAAACTTGTACATGCCCTTGCTTCAACTTCTGTTATTCATGAGGCTGTTGGCAATTTTCTGAAAACTGGTCGTTATGATCGCCATTTGCATCAGCTCCGTCGTACCTTACAGCAGAATTATCAGCATTTTATCGATGCGGTTACCGAATATTTTCCCGAGGGTACAAAAACAACCCGGCCGCAAGGTGGACTGGCCATATGGATAGAATTTAACAAAGAAGTTGATGCGGTAAAACTGTATGAACTGGCCATGAAACAAAAAATCAGCATCGCCCCGGGTCCGATGTTTACCTTGCAAGACCAATATCAGAACTGTATCCGTCTCTGCATAGGCCTTCCATGGTCGGATGAGCTTAAATTTAAACTGAAACAATTGGGTAATCTGGCAAAAATGATGTGACCGGATAATGGCACGCACTAAAGTTAGGGGCAATTAGCTCAATGCCGATACGCTATGATTGATTAAGGATTTACATTCTCTGACTCAGGAGTGCTCGGCGTTTCGCCTAAGGGCGTTATTCCGCAAGCTGCCCATATAAATTTAAAAATATTTAGGAACTCGCATTGGATATCCCTGTCAGATTGTATTTCGTTCTCCATATTGTACCGCTTTAATCTATTTATTGAAACATAGAAAGGCTGGTTTTGTGTTAGCGAAGGTAATCCTTTAATGTAAGTTTACTGTTGCCTAAATGTTAAGGAAGATGTTTTAAACCTTAACCGATTCGGTGCAATATTTATTTTAGGTACAATAAGTAAGTATACCCAATAATCAGTATTGGAATCTCTATGGCGTTATGTTATATTTACATATTTAACAACAGTTATCTGTTTAGTTTTCAATAGAATGCAGTATTTTCTGATTGATTTACTATTATATCAGTATGTCTCTTGCTAAACATATATTTAAAAAACAGAAAATGATACACAACGATCGAAAAGCCATGGATCCTGCTATAAAGAAATGTCTTATCGACAAACTGCTCAATAACAATATCTCGGTTAGCGAACTTATTGAACTGAGGCCTGAAATTAATGAATTCGATCTTTCTGAAATTATTCAGCATATCTACGACCTTAACCTGGAGCAGGTACGAAAAATAGCAGCATTAGCGCCTGTTATGGCTAAAGTAGATGCATTAAAAAACAGCCAGCGCAATACCCGTTTTATAAAAAAGGTAAAAAATAATTTCCGGAAACATACGGCTAAGCACAACGGTCTTAAAAACAGGGTAGTGGTAGTAGAGGGCGATTCGTGGTTCAATTATCCTATTCTTTTAAGCGATGTGATCGACTGGGTTGCAATGGAAGAGAATATGGCCGTTTATAGCCTGGCTTCTGGTGGCGATTGGCTGATGAACATGCTTAGTGCCAAAAAATATGTCGAACAGCTTTCTACACTTCAACCGGATGTTTTCATCATTAGCGGGGGAGGAAACGACCTGGTTGGAAACCGGAGAATAGCAGCCATGGTTACACATAAAGGAGACTCTAACGAATTTGAAAATAGTGCATTTGCGAAATACCTTTATCAAAGCGCTGCTAATCCACCCGATAAACCAGAAGATTTTAAACGGGGTACCCAGTTCATATCCAAAGATTTTTATGCTCTACTGTCCTTTTTTCAGCTCCAATATTATTTTATTATAAATGGGATTCTCACTGGTGGTGAGGGAGAAAATGGTAAGTTTCCAGGGATACAGATTATTACGCAAGGTTACGATTACGCTATACCAAGCGATAAGAAGATAGCAGGATATAATCCACTCAAATGGTACCGGCTGTTTGCGCGAACTTTTCTCGGCCACGGAGGATGGTTAAAAACACCCTTGCAGCTCAGGGGTATATACGATCCCGAAGATCAGCGCAAAATTGTTTATGCCATGATTTACCTCTTTAACGAAATGATGATTGATATCGGTCGCATTTTTAGTGAAATGTTAGGTGAGAATAGGGTATTCCATATCGATTCAAGAGGATCAGTTGGCAAAAATGGTTGGACGGATGAATTGCATCCATTGCCCCAACATTTCAAAAAAACAGCAGCAGCCTTTATTCACTGTATAAACAACCCGAATAAAAATGGAAGTGCAGTTATAGAAGTTGTAAAACAACAGGAAGGGGGGCAGAAATGAAGAAGATATTGATTTTAGTATTTATCATCGTTTGTGGTGTAATGTCCTTTCAGGGAAAAGTACTTCAGCACTTCAGCGGAAAAGGAATCATTAACGTGGAGCTTGCCAATAAAGATTCAGGAGTGGAAATTATTGCGCTTTGGAGCGATACCCTGTATGGCGACCAGACACTTTTAAACATTGCCCAAAAGAATACACACCTCGATTTTCTGTTTATTTTGGTATATGTAGTGCTCATCATGACGCTATCTAATTCGCAAATGCAAAGAGAAAAAACAAGTTGGCTAAACGAATTGCTACGGCTTAATTTATTTCTGGCGTTTTTAATCGGCTCACTGGATGTAATTGAAAATATCAGGCTATTACATAGTTTCTATCACCCAGGGAATCTGGCTGAATTTTGGCGGACAGATTTTATTGCATGGCCAAAATTTGTGATAGTAGGCTGGATAATTTTGATCTATCTTTTCTCGGTAATTAAGGGCTATTTTAATAAGTGATTTTCGTTAGCATCTTGCAGATCATTAAGAAATTAAGATCATTAAGATATCAGGGCAAAGGCTATTTTAAATAGCCTATTGTTTACAAGCTTAAAAAATCCTTCCTCCCTACTACAATTGACAGATCCTGAAAATCGGCGTCATCTCGACCGGAGCAACGCGGAGTGTTCCAAAGGAACTCCTTAATTGTGGTGTCAGTTGTTCCCAACTGACACTAAAAACATATATTCTAGATATTCCCCTTTTTAATAGTCGATAGTCAGATGGTAACATCTGACTGCACGTGGATATGAAATAATTGTGGTGTCAGTTGTTCCCAACTGACACTAAAAACATATATTCTAGATATTCCCTTTTTTAATAGTCG
>NZ_JAUG01000051.1 GCF_000708285.2 Pedobacter borealis DSM 19626 | reverse complement strand
ACCGTTTATTCAGGGTTTAAAAAACAGCGGAAGACAGGAAAAAGAAAAAAGCAATGACTGTGGTTCTTGCTTATATTTATTCAGGGCTGCTTATTCAAATTGCAAAAAGGATATTTCACATGCCACGGCCTAAATATTTTTTCGAGCAGACTTTATTTCATTATACTCATTTTGTTGAAGGGGTAAGCATGCATGATCAAAATTCTTTTCCTTCAGGTCATACCGCTTCTGCGTTTGCCTTAGCCACAGTGTTCGTTTTGGTTTTCAAGAAAAATAAAACCTCGTTTTACTGCTTATTTTTTGCTTTTCTAATCGGTTATTCACGCATATACCTGGCTCAGCATTTCCTTATTGATGTAATTTTTGGAGCAATAACCGGTATAACCTGTGCTTTGGTTAGTTATCATCAAGTATACGATCTCAAAATTTTCAGATCGGCAAAGGTAAGCAAAAGGTATAAACAGCTTAAAATCGCCAGTCAGGCCAACCACATTTAAGTGAAAGAAATTCCAGCTAAACTTTGGCTTTTTATAATGGTAATGACTGTGATCAAACTGATCATTGCTTCAACAATAGCACTTGGAAACGATGAGGTATACTACTGGACCTACGCTTTAAATCTGGGATGGAATTATTTTGATCATCCCCCATTTGTGGCGTGGTTAATCAGAGCAACAACAGTAAATTTATATATTCACAACGAATTGGCTGTTCGGCTTGGCGCTATAATATCATCAACAATTGGTACAATAATCATTTATAAAACAGGCAAATTACTCCTTAATGCCCGAGTTGGTTGGTTTGCTGTTTTACTTTATTCTTCTTCTTTTTATTGCAGCGTTATCGCTGGGACATTTATTTTGCCAGATAGTCCCCAAATGGTTTTCTGGCTATGGAGCATCTTTTTGTTACTTAAAATCACCAAATCTATTCATCTGGGTTTACCCACATTAAGTCTATGGTGCTGGTTCGGCGTGGCAACAGGTCTTTGTATGATGTGTAAGATTCATGGCATCTACTTATGGGTGGCTGTTGTATTGTTTGCCCTGTTTAGCAATAGAAAATTGATGGTGCAAAAAGGCATGTATGTTTCTATGTTAATTAGTTTAATTATAGTATCTCCTTTTATCATCTGGAACATCCAGCATCATTTCATTACCTACACCTATCATAGTAATCGGGTTAGCTTGTTCCATGCCGGCATAAACCCATTGGCTTTTGTCAGAGAAATTAGCGGGCAAATATTTTACAACAATCCAATTGTTTTTTTTCTGGCGTGGATTGCGGTTTATAGTTTCATCAAAACCAAACATCACCTTCTTAAAAGCGAAATACAACTGTTATTATATTGTGCGCTCCCACTTATTGCGACGCTGATTTTTCTTTCAATTTTTAGAGATACATTACCCCATTGGTCTGGCCCGGCCTATAGCTGTTTAATATACCTTTCTGCATTGAAACTGGAATCTTTTACCTTATCCAAAGTAAAAGCCATTATTAGTACAAGTATGCTGTTTTTCTTGTTTGTGATAAGTGCAGGTCTCATCGCAATTAACTTTTACAAGGGTACATTTTCACCACAAAAAGACACCATGTATTTGGGTACGGGCGACCCCACCTTAGATTTATACGGCTGGAAAGAAACAGCAAGAATAATCGATTCTATTTACCGCACGGATAAATCATCAAAAAAAAATAAGGCAGTCCATACCATAGTGATTACAAAGTGGTTTCCTGCAGCCCATTTAGATTTTTATGTCTGCGCCAAAACGGGTTTACATACCTATGGCATAGGGGAAATCTTCGATCTTCACCAGTATTATTGGTCGAACCAAACTAAACAGAAATTAAGCACAGGAGATAATGTATATTACATTATCCCTTCTAATCTTTACGATGAAAACAGCCTAAACTTAATCAAATCTCAGTTTAAATTCTGCAAAGCACCAATTATTACGCCTATTTTCAGAAACGGCGTTATTTGTAAAAACATTCTGTTATTTAGGCTAAATGGCTATAAAAAATAGGGCATTCGCATTTATAGCCGATTAAATTAATGTTTAAATCTAAAATTAAACCCATAGAGTAGAATATCGTGTATTTAATTGCACTTGAGCTGAAAATGCAATAAATTAGCTTAGAAATCAAAGCCGATCCATTTGGCTAATAGCGAACCTTTTCCTAAAAAACAGATGATGCCCAATAACAAAGTATATCCGCTAAGCTTGCTGTTCCTCACGCTTTTATTCAGTTCTCTATCCTCAATTGGGCAGATTGTACTCAAGGATAAAAAATATCATGTAGATACTAAAATATTTTCGCAAACAGATTCAGGCGCACTAAAGTTAGATATTTATTACAGTGGTAAAATAACAGAAACTAAGCCAACAGTACTTTTTGTATTTGGTGGTGGCTTTGTAATGGGCCATAGAGACAGTAAGTTATTTGATCAATACTTTAATACTTTGATAGGGCATGGTTTTAAAGTGGTGTCTGTTGATTATAGATTAGGCCTTAAAGGAAAGAAATTTCCCAGTCCCTTTAATACTTCAAATTTAAAAGCTGCTATTGATACCGCTACGACTGATGTTTTCGACGCAACAGCTTATCTGCTTAAAAATGCAAAAGAACTCGGTATCGATACGGCTATGATCATCCTATCGGGATCAAGTGCGGGCGCTATTACTGCACTACATGCCGACTATAACAAGCGGAATGCGACAGCGTTATCGGCTAAACTGCCACAGCATTTTCAATACAAAGGTGTAATTTCTTTTGCCGGAGCAATATTAAGTTATCATGGTGCACCAAAATATGCTATGCCACCAGCACCTACAATGCTTTTTCATGGCACAGCCGATAAACTTGTACCCTATAACAAAGTGAAATTACTTAACAGGGGCTTTTTTGGCTCCAAGTACCTGGCACGCACCTTCAAAAAAAATGGGTATCCATATTATTTTCAGTATGTACAAGGTATGGGACACGAAATAGCAGGATCACCAATGGTTGAAAACCTGCCTGATATTTTGTGGTTTATAGAAAATTACATCATTAAACAAAAGCGCTACTTTATGGAAGTAGACTTTAAAGATGCCGACAAAAAACCCACTTTTAGCATACCTCCTGCTTTAAAAAAGAGGTAGCGTAAATCGTATGGTTTCGCTATTTTTTCAATTCGAGCACTGCAACGATAGGCAAATGATCAGAAGCATAACGCTCAGAAATAACCTCGTGTGAAACAATTTTAAAAAGATTTCCTGTTTTAAAGCCAATATGATCAATTGTTTTCCGCGGGTTGATCACAGGAATGGTAAAACCACAATTGCTACATGTTCTGGTAAAGTTAGAATCGAATATTTTAATGCTTTCTAAACTCGGATCGGCGTTTAAATCACCTGCAACAATTAGCGGCAGGGTTTCTTTTGCTGTTAACCGATTAATCTCCTTAGCTTGAAGGATACGGTTATCTTCCGGGCGTTGCGCATCAAGATGGGTAGAAGCAAAACGGATAAAAACGCCTTTGGCAATTTCGGCAGTTGCAATGGCCAAAACCCTTTGTTCTGCTTTGACATCTTTATTTTTAGGCAACATAAAAGTCTGCTGTGAAGATAAAGGAAAGCGCGATAAAATGGCTACGCCATAGTCACCCCCATCATGGTCTATCGCTTTACCAAAATAAAAATTCATCTTCAATTTGGTGGCCAGCACAACAGCTTGGTTAATACTGCCCGATCTTTTGGTATTCACATCTACTTCTTGTAAAGCCACAAGATCAGGTTTTTGTTGTGCTATCGCTTGGCAATGGCATCAACATCAATTAGGCCTTCTTTCTCTTTTGATGGAGGGTTACAATGGTGAAGGTTATAAGACATGATGCGCAGTACATTACTGCGCTTTGATTCAGCTTGTCCGTTGATCTTAGGTGAACAAGCGCCCAAAAGGCAAATGCTTAGTATTAAAAAAGAGCATAATTTCATATCGGTTAAATCCTTAAGGTTAATATCAAAAACTATCTCTTTATCTTGGTAAGTTAGTTTTCATGCGCTCCGGCTTCGCCAGCCAATATCCTCTCCATTTCTATCATCATCTGCTCGGCCAGGCGTTGTTTAGCTTGCAATTTCGACAGGTAAGCATCCGCAAATGTTACTTCCAGTTCATCCATAATAAAGGCATATTTTGCCTTAAGTTCTATAAGATCAATCTGAAGCTTCTTGGAAAGATTTTGCATAATACAAAGCTAAAAAAAGGAAGGCTATAATTCCGGATAAAGGTTTTATTTTTCTTTTTAAAAAAATACACTAAATAGACAAAACCATTAAAACAATCTCCTAATTCTTTCGTTTATAAATTGATTCCGGCGTGGTTTCCGGAATAGTTTGTTTGGTTAGTTGATTAGGGATCACTCCCAAAGTGAATCCCTTTTCTTTTTTACAAAGCTTTCTATCGATTGAGCATATTTTCCAGGCAATATTTTCTAAATTCAGCCTTTCAAATCGATTATATAATGGAAGAAATCAGATGGGGCATTATTGGCTGTGGAGATGTGACCGAAGTAAAAAGTGGGCCAGCTTTTAATAAGGTAGCCAATTCTAAATTGGTGGCCGTAATGCGCCGTGATAGTACCAAAGCAGCAGATTATGCAAAAAGACACAATGTTCCGAAATGGTATGACAATGCCGCTCAACTGATTAACGATCCGGAGGTTAATGCCATTTACATTGCTACCCCACCTTTACAGCACGAAGCTTATACCATCGAGGCTTTAAAAGCTGGCAAGCCGGTATATGTAGAAAAACCCATGACTTTAGATGCTAATGCTGCTCAACGCATGACTGACGCTGCTAATCAGCTAAAGATAAAGCTTTGCGTGGCCCATTACCGCCGTGCACAACCAATGTTCTTAAAAGTTAAAGAACTATTGGCTGAACATACCATTGGCGATGTTCGTTTAGTCCGGTTAAAAATGCTCCAGCCGCCTAACCCTGCACTAATTGCCAAAACAGCCAATAATTGGCGGATCAATCCAGCCATTTCTGGTGGTGGTTTATTTCATGACCTGGCTCCTCACCAATTAGATCTCATGACTTATTATTTCGGTGCTGTAAAAAATGCCATGGGTGTTGCCTCCAGACAACAGGAAAACACTGAGGTTGATGATCTGGTTGCGGGAAATATCCATTTCAAAAATGGAGTTGTTTTCAGCGGTACCTGGTGTTTCTCTGTTGCCGCACAAGATCAGGCCGATATTTGCGTGATTTATGGTTCAAATGGTAACATCAGTTTCCCAATGTTTGGCAATAAAATCACGGTTACAACTGATCAAACGGAAGAATTTATGTTCGAGCCTTTGCAGCATGTACAGCAACCTATGATTGAAAAAGTAGTTGATTACTTTTTAGGCAAAAGAGAAAATCCATGCAGTGGCGAAGATGCATTGATTACCATGAAGTTAATGGATGATTTTACGCGGAAATAAGAATAATTCGACGAAGGTTTTTTTAATTGAACCATAACACATATAAGGTTCATATAAGCTCAATAGCCTTATATTTTCTTAAATTCCTTATGTGTTAAGTTAATTTATAAGGTGTCGTTCATACCTATTTTGATATCGAAAGGGTACTTCTTGTTCTTCGTTTATGAGGAATAATGGCTTAAAGTCGTTTACACCGATTTTTTCCGCTCTTTATCTGTCATACCCCTAAAATTACTGAGAAATTGAAATCTACGTATTATGATGCATATAATTCTATTGTAAAACGATTTCTTACTGTTTTGTGAAGAGGTGGCATCTTTCTTATCTAATAAATATGGTAAAATATCCTTGGGTATTCTCCAAAAATCAGGAGGAGGATTTTCTTTGAAAATAAACAGATAAAGTTTTAATGTTTCCAAATACCAATCCTGATGTTTATTGTATTCCACAATCCCCCCCACGTTGGGATAATGGTGTAAATTCCGACCCAAAACCAATGGGCAGAATTTCTCCCAGTACTCTACCGTATATAGCAGATGCATATGCCATACCTTATCAACCACAATAGAAGGCGATGCACCGTTCTGCGATATGCAGCAGAGATACACAAAACGCTTATACTCTGCTATCGCCAGTAAAGTAAACCGTCTTGTCCAGCCCTCAGTAACAGCTAATTTCCGCGAAAAAGGGATTGCAAAATCTTCATTATCCGGCGAATAGTCATAAATTCGTTGCCACAAAGGATCGTCTGCATAATTTACACCTATATCATCAGGTAATATCGTTATATATTCAGGTTTCATCAATGAATTATTTAGCAGCCACAAGAAACTGAAGATTCATAGATATAAACGGTTTTGGGATAATAATACCGGTTAAGCAACTGCCAGAAATCGTCGAACGTTTCCTGCAGGTCGGTGTCCAATAAATTTAATGTAAAATCCAATGCAGGTGAGGCGCCAACAGAAACCGAAAGCTTACGGTCAACAATCTGTATATCGGTTATAACTTTCCATTGAATAAGGGCAGTATGCTCATAGTAATGAAGTCCTTCTTCACATACCGTTAGTAGCACTGTGTTTTCTTCACGCTTAGCCCAATAACCCACTACTCTTACGGTTACTAATATAAAAGTTAGTATCGCAGAAGCATAAAGCGAGATGGATAAGGCCTCTTTTTCTTCCGAAAAAAAGGAAACAACGACCATAAAAATAAATGAAAACAAAAACAGACTGACCATACATGAACAATTGCCAGAGTCCCAAGCCTTTTTATACAAAATCATTTCATCTTTTACCATCAGCCTTAAAATCTGAAGGTAAGAAAAAATATAGCAGATGGCAAAGCGTGCAATTCATTTAAAAAAACAAACAATAAACTATTTATTCAGCAAATACACACAATAATTACCATTGGCACTCATTAATTTTTAACAGGAATTTCGAACTTAATGTCTGATTTGATATCATCTTCAAGCATTTCCTTCAATCGTATTTCTGGTTTTTCTGCACCGAACTGATTGTTCTTAATCCGAATACCTGTACAGGCTAAAAAGTTAAATGCTGGACGTTTTTTACCTGATGGCATAAAATCTGATCTTTCTATCTTATTATTGATAAAAGTTAGTCCATTTGTGCTTTTTGCCGATAATAAAGGATAATCGTACAGTTTAAAAGTATTGTTTTCGATCCTGATGTTTCGGTGTACGTAGTATTTTTTTACCAGCTCACGGTTTTCGGGATTAATCTTAATGGCGTAGCTATCGGGCGCGCTATTAAAACCACATTCTATAAACTGGTTGTTGCGAATGGTTACATCGGTTACGGGGCCCGATTCATACCAGCCCATGGCATCATTTTCAATCAGGATGGCATGCATGCCGGTACGATAATATACGTTGTTCTCTATCAGCACCTTGCGCCGAGTTGTAATCAGCGTTCCCCGTGATATAGTTCCCTCAAACCTTGAATTTGTAATTTTTACTGATGGAGTCCAGGTTATGTTTTCTAAAGCATCACCCACTTTAAGTTCGCTCGAAAATGGTTTTTCCATTTCTATCAGCATCTCCCTTTCTGAAACTAGTTTGGCGGTTTTGATCACTCCCTGGGCAAAAATCTGTAGTGCGGCACTGTGCAAATAGGCTACCGTGTCGCCAGGTATAAAAGCAGTAAACCCATAACTCTGATGATGCATAAACTTTAATTTTAAACTGTTGGGCGATACAATTTCACTTACCTTTAAATGTGTACCATGTACATTAACCGGATCATCGTGCAAACCGTTAAACCGGCAATTATTGATGGTAATTTGCCCTTTGCAACCCGAAAAATGCATGCCATCTGCCGACGAAGCAATTACACGGCCGCTTCCTGATTCTGGCGCTACAAAAACACTGTCGTAATTTAAGTTTTCGGAAAATTGAGATACAATGCCTAAACCATGCATTGAATACATTTTAATATTGTGCAGGCTGATATTTTTAGAGCGGTTATTAAATGCGCCCACATAATCGCGGTAACGGTCTCTAACAGTTAATACATCACCGGGTTGTGCCCTAAATTTTGAAAAATCGCCATTAAATTTTACCTTAAGCGGGCCTATGTTTTCAGCTTTACTTTTGGAAAAAGCTTCCCAATTGCTATAAAATAAAGTGCCTGCACTTGGCCTTATGAGTACCGCATGGTGGTTTTTAGCAATCCATTTTTCGCCGTACCATTCCAATCGACCATTCACAATGGCAAATTTACTGTCAGGATGAATGTTAGCTATAATTGATATTGGTGTAATCTCTTGCAAAGTCATTTCTGACATACCGGGGCGCTCATAGTTAATTGATAGATTTTGCAATCTGATGTTTTCGCTACCATCGATCACCCAGGTGATCATTTTCCCATGAAAGATAAAAACAGATCCATTACCTTCTAAAGTCACATTCTTTAGATCTTTTAGGTATAAGCCGACACTTTGTTTTTTTACCGGTACTTCTTCTTCTGAGGATGTGTTGGAGATGTAATAATGTGTTTCGGTAGCGCTATCTGGCCAAAAATCATACCTCCCTTTCGGGAAATTAAGTACAGATTTAGCTTGCCCTTTAGTAGCATCAATAGCTTTTCTCACACTTGCAGTAGCATCGGCAAAACTGTTGGGCTTGGCACCAAATTGGGTAACATCAATGGTTTGGGCATGCAGCTGATGACCAATGCATAAGAATAAGGCAATAAAATATTTTTTCATTTGTGTGTGTTATGATAATAATTCAGATCTTACAGGTCTTAGAAAGCTATAAAATTAATTTAAAAGAATTAAGTTTAATATTGTGGAACAGCTGTTATAGATTTAAGACCTGTATCACTGATCACAGTTTTTGCTGCTACTTTCGCAATATTGCTTAAAGGTATCATTAATTAAAAAAATCTTCTGGGTATATATACCCGTCAATCATTGCTCTCACTTTTAATATCAGTGTGCAGAACCTTAAACTTTTACCAAGTTTTTTTGCTTTTTTCTAGTTTTATTTTAAAATAGCCTTAAAATGCAATTGGAAACTACTAAAATTTAAAGTGTGCACGGGGGAATTCAAGACGTCATAAACGGTCCTATGCTGTCCAAACACTTAATTATCTTCTTTTAGCTACTTCTTCATAACCCTAACCATCATAAAACCACAATTGAATCAATTTTCCTTGTTGAAGGGTCAATTTTTCTAATGCCGCAAGTAAGCTGGCCTTACCTAGCTCATCAGATTGTATTTTTACGATCAACTCTCATAATCCATTATTTTATTTTTTGCAGAGCTATCGTTAAAGCGACTAAACAGATTGGTTCAAATAAAAAGATAAAAAAAATCAATCCTATTTAAAGTAATTTCTAAAGTTGTACGTCTACAATTCCAACAAACCTAAAAACTTTTCTATATGATAGCCGTTTTCAAAACAAATGTATCCACGGATAACGAGTTAAACGTAATCAGCCCATTGCTGAACAGCCAGTTCAAAGAAATTAAATGGAATATCGATTTATGGGATTCTGATAAAATCCTCAGGGTAGATTCGCCAAGAGATTGGACAAAAGAAATCACCGAACTTTTTAACAGTATTGGTTTGCGCTGTATTAACCTCGAAATTTTTCATTCCGAGCCTTTTTAAGCCTGGATATCATATTTTAGTGGTGTCAGATATTACTATCTGACACTTAATCTCTTTCTCAGAGACAATAAGCATTTAGTTTACTTTATCAGTCAGATGGTAACATCTGACTGCACAAATGACTGCACAAATTAGAATCAAAAAATCCAAGCTTTTTATTCGTAATACTTTTTTAAAGCGTACATCATCCTTTTGCTTTGGCTATTTGTAATAGATTATCATTAAATTGCATCATCTATTGCATCAATCCCTAATGAAAGAAATTACCGATATCATAAAGGCATATCAAAAAGCAACGAAGGAGAAGAAAAAAACAGCCCTTGCAACGGTAGTTAAAGTAGAGGGTTCTTCTTACCACAGACCTGGTGCAAGAATGCTGATTACTGAAGATGGCCAGTTAACAGGCGCCATTAGTGGCGGTTGTTTAGAAGGCGATGCGTTGCGAAAAGCACTTTCGGCAATTGTACAGCAAGAAAACAAGCTCATTACTTATGATACTACTGACGAAAATGATGCCAAATTTGGCGTTCAGCTGGGCTGCAATGGCATTGTACATATTTTGTTCGAACCCATTATAGAAGAAGATGAGCTAAATCCCATTGCTATTTTAACCGCGTTGCAAGGCAAAAGGGAGCATGCAGTTTTAGCAATATTTTTTTCCCTAACAGATAAGCTGCAGTTGGGTACAAGTATGCTTTTTAGAAATGAACCTATTCTATCTAAAATCCCTAAGGCGATCTTCAATGAGACAATTAAAGATATCCTGGAAGTTTCTGAATATAAGACCACGGCAATTAAAGCTTATAATTTTGACGACCAACAGATTGATGCCTTTCTCGAATTCATCCAACCCCCAATTTCATTAATTATAGCAGGCGCAGGCAATGATGCACAGCCTTTAGCCGAAATGGCTTACCTTTTGGGCTGGGAAGTAACTGTGATAGACGGAAGACCTATGCATGCTACGCCACAACGTTTTGCAAATGCAGCCAAGGTTTTAGTGAGCAAACCCGAAAATGTGTTGGCTCAAATTCAGATAGATGAACAAACGGCTATTGTTCTGATGCCCCACAATTACAATTACGACCTCGAACTACTTAAATATCTATTGAACACCAAGGCTCCGTATATCGGCACACTAGGACCAAAGAAAAAACTAGTTAGGATGTTAGATGAACTGGATTTGGCAACGCCAGCAAACCAAACACGTGTGCATGGTCCGGTTGGGTTGGATATTGGCGCAGAAACTGCAGAAGAAATCGCCATTTCTATCCTCGCCGAGATTAAATCTGTTTTTACAGGTGCTTCGGCCATGTTTTTAAAAGAGAAGAAAAAACCGATCCATGTTTACGAATTAAAAAACAATTAAGCATTGAAAACGGGCATTATCATATTGGCAGCAGGTAGTTCTTCACGTTTAGGAAGACTAAAACAGCTTTTGGATTACAAAGGAAAAACGCTCTTGCAAACCGTAATAAATGAAGCTTTAGAAACACATTGCAGACCCGTTATCGCTGTTTTAGGTTCAAATGCTAAAGAAATAGCCAGCCAGCATCAGCATGATCAGATTAATTTCGTTATCAATGAAAGTTGGGAAAATGGAATGGCTTCGAGCATTGTAACCGGGCTTTCTGCTATAATCAGAAATAATAGCGAAATTGAAAGTATCATTATTGCTGTAGCCGACCAGGCTTTTATAAAAATGATTAACTTTAATAACTTAATCGAAAAGCAGAAAGAAACAGGTAAAAATATAATTGCCAGTACCTATGCAGAAACGATAGGAACTCCTGTCCTCTTCAAAAAAGATTATTTTGAAGCACTTTTATCGCTCACAGGAGCAGAAGGAGCAAAAAAGATACTCAAACAATATCCTCAGGATGTAGAAACAGTTGTTTTCGAACATGGAGAAATTGATATTGATACAGAAACAGATTATAACAATTTAATTAGCCAGCAATGATAGCAGATTCTTTTGGAAGAATACACGACTACCTGCGGATATCCCTTACCGATAACTGCAATTTTCGCTGCTTTTATTGCATGCCCGAAGAAGAATACGACTTCACCCCTGCCTCCCGGCTCATGCAAACCGACGAAATTATTAAGCTTGCAGAAATTTTTGTGGCCAATGGCGTAAAAAAAATCAGGCTTACAGGTGGTGAACCCTTGGTGCGAAAAGATGCAGCTCAAATTATTGCGGCATTGGGTAAACTCCCAGTCGAGCTCGTCATTACCACAAACGGAACCCGCATTGCCGAAATGCTTCCTGTATTAAAAGAAGCAGGTATTAAAACCATTAATATTAGCCTGGATACATTACAACCTGAGAAGTTCTTTATGATTACCCGAAGGGATGTTTTCCATCAGGTACGCAGCAATATCGAACTGCTTTTGCAGCATAAAATCAAGGTGAAAGTAAATATGGTGGTGATGAAAGGCCTTAACGACAATGAGATCTGCGAGTTCATCGGTTGGACCAAACACAATCCCATCCAGATCCGATTTATTGAGTTTATGCCCTTTAGCGGTAACAAATGGACGAGCAATAAGATGTTTTCTTTAAATGAAATCCTATCCGTGGTTGAAAAAGATTTCACCGTATTACCTGTTAAAGGAGAACCGCATGATACGACTAAAAGTTTCATGATCCCTGGTCACGAAGGCTCGTTTGCCATAATTAGCACCATGACCAATCCTTTTTGTGATACCTGTAACCGCATGCGCTTAACTGCAGATGGCAAACTCAAAAACTGCCTTTTTTCGGATAGCGAAACCGATCTGCTTACTGCATTGCGGAAAGATGAAGATGTGCTTCCACTAATCCAATCGGCCATTTGGAGCAAAAAGAAAGCATTAGGTGGACAATTGGTAAGCGATTTCGAAAAAATTGATGCGACTACCATTCAAAACAGAAGTATGATTACCATTGGAGGATAAAATTTTCATGATTAGCGTTAAAGAAGCAAAAGACCTCATTTCTAAACACATAACAGCATTAAATCCCATTTCAATCGATTTGGCAAAGGCATTAGGGCACATTCTTGCTGCCGACTTTTATGCTAAATACGATATTCCTGCATTTAGCCAATCATCCATGGATGGTTATGCCATCAAATTCGAAGATCACGAACAAGAACTCTCCTTAATTGGCGAAATGGCCGCAGGAACGGCAACCACTATGACCATCCAAAACGGCGAAACCAGCAGGATATTTACAGGTGCGCCTTTGCCAGAAGGTGCCGATACTGTGGTGATGCAAGAAAAAATCACACGCACAGATGGGAAAATCACCTTGCAGGATTCTAATTTAAAGCTTGGCTTAAACGTACGGGATAAAGGTTCAGAAATTATGGCCGGAGCATTGGCGATGGAAAAAGGGAGTCTGCTCAGTCCTGCCGCCATTGGCTTTCTGGCCGGGATTGGTATTAACAAAGTTAGCGTTTATCCCATGCCAAAGATTTCGATTATTGTAACAGGGAAAGAATTACAACAACCAGGAAAAACACTCGAATTTGGACAGGTGTACGAATCGAATTCCTATTCGCTTTCTGCAGCTTTAAAACACGAAGGCATTGAACAAATTGCCGTTTACGAAGCCGATGATGATCTCGAGATCCTAAAAAAAGTATTACAAACTGCATTAGAAAGCAGCGATGTTGTACTGCTAACCGGAGGTGTAAGTGTAGGCGATTATGATTTTGTAATCGAAGCCGCTACACATTGCAACATTGAACAGATTTTTCATAAGGTGAAACAGAAACCTGGAAAACCTTTGTTTTTTGGCACAAAAGATCAAAAATTAATATTCGGGCTTCCGGGTAACCCTTCATCTGTACTCAGTTGCTACTATAATTACGTACTGCCATCTGTTAAAGCCCTATCTCATAAAAGCAATAGCGTAATTGAGGTTCAGGCCGAACTTACACATCCTTATTCCAAACCTGCAGGGCTAACCCATTTCCTGAAGGGCAAATATGAAAATGGGCTGGTTACCCCGCTTAGCGCACAGGAATCTTACCGATTAAGCTCATTTGCACAGGCCAATTGTCTGATCTGTCTTGATGAAACACAAGAACAATTAAAAAAAGGCGACATCCTAACCGTAATGATTTTACCAAACTAAACCATGCAAGAAAGTTTTATCCTATTTTACTGTTTACTTTTTATTGTAGCCTTTTTATATGCCTCTGTTGGGCATGGTGGGGCAAGCGGTTACCTCGCATTAATGGCCATTTTCGCCATTTCGCCAGCCATTATGAAACCTACGGCATTATTACTCAATCTGTTTGTTTCCTCCACTTCCTTTATTCAGTTTTACCGTGGTGGCCATTTTAAATGGAAAATCTTTTGGCCTTTTGCGCTTGCCTCTATCCCGCTCTCTTTCGTGGGCGGTATGATGGTAATCGAAAGTTCCATTTATAAAAAGATCTTGGGCGTGCTGTTACTCATTCCCGTAATCCGTTTTTTCTTCTTTAAAAATACCGATCCAAAAGATTTCAAACCATCGAACATTCCGCTATCGCTTGCTATTGGCGGTATTATCGGCTTACTTTCGGGCATGATCGGTATCGGTGGCGGCATTATTCTTTCTCCTATCCTATTGCTTTTAAAGTGGACAGATCAAAAACAGACCGCAGCCATCAGCGCAGCATTTATTTTTGTTAATTCAGTTGCTGGTTTAGGCGGCCAACTCATTAAAGGCTTCGAATTTAACAGCCACATGCTCACTTATGTTGGCGTAGCTTTCGTGGGTGGCATTTGTGGGGCTTATTTTGGTGCCTTAAAATTCCCGCAAACTGTTTTAAAAAATGTGCTGGCCTGCGTATTGGCACTGGCCGCCTATAAATTACTATTTACACATGCATAATATGAAATACCTTATCATCGGCTTATTATTTTTAAGTTTTGCTGTAAATGCACAGGAGAGCAAGCAATTTGTAGTCGAAGGAAAGGTTAAAGCTCCGCTAACAGTTACTTTAGACAATTTAAGTGCTTATAAATCCGTTAGTTTGGATAGTATGACAATTTTTAACCACTTGATGCAGCGTAAAAGCAGTATGAAAAACATTAAGGGTGTACTTTTGAAAGATATTTTGGTCAAGGTAGAAATAGATGCTGCCTCACCAAAAACATTAAGTGAATATTATCTGGTTTTTACTGCAACCGATAATTATAAAGTGGTGTACTCGTGGAACGAAATCTTTAATTCGCCAACCGGAAATCAAGTGCTGGTTTTAACAGGTTACGATACCAATCCTGCAAAGGCTGAAAAGGGAAATATCGCCATTATTACACCAAGCGATTTCGCAACAGGAAGAAGATTTGTAAAAGGATTGAGTAAAATCAGCATCTTACAAGTAAATTAGCAGCATGAAACCATCATGAGCAAACACTCACAAACGGTAATAAACCGAGCCTGCGAGCGCTTGAACACAAAAATCAAATAGAAAATTTGTGAAAAATATGCTCATGATAGCTTCATCACCGATAAAAACAAAAATATACAGATGAAAATCGAATTGATCAGTTTTGGCAAGATTTCCGAGTTTATCAACAATCAAAATATTGAGGTTGATGGCATTGCTGATACCGATGCTTTTAAACAGTATTTAGAAAATCAGTTTCCTGCTTTAAAAAGCATGAAATATAAACTTGCCTTGAACAAAAATATCGTTCAGGAAAATACCGAAATTACCAACAATGCTACAATAGCCATAATGCCACCTTTTTCTGGCGGATAAACGATATGAGTGCAGAACGATACAACAGGCAGATTATCCTTAAAGGATTTGGAGAGGAGGCACAACAGCAGCTTTTAAGGGCAAAAGTGCTTGTAATTGGTGCTGGTGGCTTGGGCTGTCCTGCGCTGCAATACCTCGCTGCTGCCGGCATTGGCCATATTGGTCTAGTTGATGACGATACCATTTCATTATCCAATTTACATAGACAGATTCTTTTTACGACGGCTGATATCGGAAAGCTGAAAGTAGAAGTTGCAGCAAAGCGCTTGCAGGAGATGAATACGCAGATCGGGATTATCCGCCACCCCATCCGTTTGCAGAAAAATAATGTTCTCGATATTCTATCCAGATACGATTACATATTGGATGGCACAGACAATTTTGAATCCAGGTACCTGATTAACGATGCCTGTGCACTTTTGAACAAACCGCTTATATTTGCTGCAGTTTCAGGTTTTGAGGGTCAGTTGGCCATATTTAACACCCCTGATCATTTAACGCCCAGCACCAATTACCGAGATCTTTTCCCCGTTCCACCCGATAAAGGAGAAGTAGCCAATTGTGCCGAAAATGGCGTTCTAGGTGTATTGCCAGGCATATTGGGTACTATGGCAGCCGCAGAAACCATTAAATTGATTGCCAAAATCGGGCTGCCGCTCACCAATAAAATTTTAAGTTACAACTTACTTACACAAGAACAATACACCATCAAAATCAGTCACGGAGACGGTTATACCCTTCCCAAAACTGTTGATGAATTTTTAAATATGGATTATCAGGATACGAGCGAAGGGCCACTGGGATATAAAGAAATTGATGCCGGCGAACTGGTTAAACTTCAGCAGTTAGAATCTACAATTTTAATCGACGTACGCGAAAGACGCGAAGTACCCATACTGGATAAACAGATCTTTACTCAGGTACCAATGTCAGAATTTGGCGCCTTTATGAGTAAAGAATTTTATCAAAAACATGTAGTTCTGATCTGCCAGCACGGCATCAGAAGTGTAGCCGCAGCAGAGGCTATGCAGGAAAAATATGGTGATGCAAAAAAAATATACAGTTTAAAAGGTGGTATTGTAAAATGGAGAGATCATTTTCTCAAACCCTAACATGAGCGAAAAAAAGATAAAGAACATATTTGTAAATGGCCCAATCGAACCTGCTTTTATAGCAGATAGCATTGCCAAACACAACAGCAAAACAGCTATTGGTGGTCATAGTATTTTTATGGGTCAGGTGAGAAAAGATGAAATTGAGGGGAAATTTGTGGCAGCGATAACATATACCGCATATGAAGACCTCGCCCTCGAAAAAATGCATCAGATCAGGGAAGATATTTTCGAAAAATATCCATTAAACTGTATGCACATTTATCATAGCCTGGGTATGGTTAAAACAGGCGAAATCTGCCTTTTTGTTTTCACCTCATCTGCACACCGTAAACCGGCAATGGCAGCCTGTAGTGAAGTGGTAGACCGGTTAAAAGCAGAATTACCGATCTGGGGAAAAGAAATATTCGAAGACGAAACCCATCAGTGGAAAGAAAATATTTAATATGGTAAACATCACAAAAAAATCCAACACCTTAAGGATTGCCATTGCAACCGCTACTGTAAAGGTATCGAGGCAAGAAACCATTGATGCTGTTGAACAGCGTAAAATTCCCAAAGGCGATGTATTTGAATTTGCCCGTGCAGCGGGTTTATTCGGTGTAAAAAAAACCAGTGATGTAATTCCCGATTGTCACCCGCTTCCAATTGAATACACGGCAATTACCTACGAAATTGTGGGTTTAACCATCATTATTACAGTTGAAGTACATACCATTTACAAAACAGGTGTAGAAGTTGAGGCCATGCACGGCGCCTCGGTTACGGCTTTAACCATGTACGATATGTTAAAACCGATTGATAAAGGTGTTGAAATAGAAAACATCAGGTTATTGAAAAAATCGGGAGGGAAATCAGACCTTAAAAATGCCAAATTCCCTGAGTTAAAAGCTGCTGTTGTAGTTTGTTCGGATTCTATTTTCGAAAACAAAGCACAGGATAGCGCTGGCAAAGCGATTATTTCGAGATTAGCACAATGGGACATCAATGCCGGGAAATATGAAATTGTACCCGACGAGATCAATATCATTCGGGATAAAGCCAGCGAATTAAGCAAAGGCGGCTACCATTTAATCATTTTTACCGGGGGAACTGGCCTTTCACCCCGCGATGTAACTCCAGAAGCCATTGCTCCTTTAATTGACCGCAATATCGATGGGATTATGGAAACGGCGAGACGTTATGGACAGGAACGCATGCCTTATGCCATGCTTTCGCGTGGTGTAGCGGGTTTTATCGGAGAAACATTGGTACTGACCTTCCCTGGCTCGAAAAGTGCTGTAGAAGAAAGTATGGATGCCTTATTTCCCCAGGTTTTGCATTTATTTAAGGTAATTAAAGGCGAGAAACATTAGATGTATTGTTAGTCGGGATTTGTAACGTCTGAAAAACCTTAGGTTTTATAATTCTTAAAATCAAAATGCGGATTACAAATCCGCAGACCGAAGGTCAAGATCACAGATCCTGACCAACGAGCAGAGAAACATTAGGTTAGGATAAATCGTCATTTCGACCGAAGTAGTCAAATCTTTAGCTGTGTCAGTCTGAGCCTGTCGAAGACCTTCAATTTTTGTCAAATCAAAAAACGATTATCTTCGACAAGCTCAGGATGACATCTTTTTTTTAACACATATACTGTGTACGACTTTATTGTTAGTCGGGATTTGTAATCCCGTCTTAAGAACCAAGGATTTATAATCCTTAAACACATATAGATCAAAATGCGGATTACAAATCCGCAGACCAAAGGTCAAGATCACAGATCCAGACCAACGAGCATCGTCATTCCCAACTTGATTGGGAATCGTAATGCAATAAGCTTTAAGATTCCCGCCTGCGCGGGAAAGACGAATTCGTTTAAACCAACAATATTAAATCTAAACAGCAAAAATGTTTTTTGTGATCAAAAATTAAGTCCTATTTTTGCGGCATGTCGTCTAAATATAAGATTCTATACTTTTTCCAAAATTCTGATACTGCTATTCTAGAAATTCAGCGTCTTGATCTTCCCGACAATGCAGATGCAGAAGCGACCTACCACTGGCTTTACTTCGATAAAATTACAGGCTCATTGATTAAATTATGGTTCAGGTCGATGGATTCTTCTACCGAAATTGAAGAACGTTATTTTGAGCAGGGTTATCTTAAATTCAATAAAACAGAGGCTACATATATCGAAAAACACAATTCTTCACAGCAAAAACTCAACAACATGGGCAATAGAGCTATTGGAGATGAAATAAGTGTTTTATTAGAAAATTACCTAAAATAATTAGGATTTAGGCCATTTCTGGCAGTTCTGATTCTAAACCTACTTTAGTTAAAGGATAACGAGAGGCGTGGAAATCTTGAAGCGACTGACAAAAACCAGGATACCATTCTTGTTTTTGCATGCTTTCTAAAAGCTGCGCACAGGAGAGCACATCTGCATCAGCCTGATGCAGTGCATGGGCAACAAAATTAACCACATCCCAAATGCCTTCCATCATAAAAAACCTAAATGTAGATAAGATTGCAGACCATTGTACTTTTTTAGCCTGTAACAAAAAAAACCGTGAAACAGGGCTGCATAAACGTTTAAAGGCCATGTAATCCTCTTCAGCACCTGCTAAGTTTAAAAGGCCATCCTTATAAGGGAGATTTACAATTTCTGTAGCAATTTTATCACGGCCATGAAAATAAACACTCCCTGCACAGATAGAAGATATCGATATCAGGGATAAATGATCGTAAATTTCGGGATGCATTTTCAACTTTCCATTACGTACAAATACCAGTCCGCCCTTTTTAGTTGCTCCAACCTTTGTATTCATGGCCGATAAACTTAAGAGCTCAAATTCGCCCGCAAAGTTAAGTGCTGTTACAAACTGTGCTGCAGCCATAAAAGTACCCCGATCAAGAGGTTTGTTGTTTATAACAGGTTCCTGAATTGAAAAAATAGAAAGTTGCAAAAATATTTAATTTGTTTGGTTCCGGCCGACTAGATCGACATTAGCAAAAATAAAAATCCAATTCAGAAAGCAACTATATAGATGGCGGGTAAAGCGGGCCAAATTGGTAATCAACTAGAAATGAGAAGGAAATTTTTTCAACCTTTTTGTTCAGTTAATGATGTACCCGGTTTTGATAGCGTAATAAAATATCAGGGCAAAAAAAAGCAGGACTAAATCCTGCTCAAAATCTTTTGGGGGAAGAATTAAACAACTCTTACTTTCACTGCATTAAGGCCTTTTTTACCTTCTTGAACTTCGTATTCAACTGTATCATTCTCTCTAATTTCGTCAATCAGGCCTGATGCATGCACAAAAATCTCAGATCCGCTTTCTTCTTTAATAAAGCCAAAGCCTTTTTCTGAGTTAAAAAATTTTACTGTTCCGTTTTTCATTATACTGGATGTTTTTAAATTAAAAACCAAAAATAGGATTAAAACCCAAAAACCAAAATTACTGGCAAACAAAATTGCTAATTGTTCACAAAAATATTTACAACTGTAAAAATTATGGCTGCCATTTTACAGTCTAAGGTATTAACCATAAATGTTTACGAGCATTAAAAAGATTTTCCTTGAGTAATGGAAGAATACCAATTAATTGGATGCGACCTTAAGTTCATGCCATCACTCTCAATATGATACAAGATAATGGGCATACTGAAATCGACAAAACGTTCTACCTGTCTGGAAAGTTTACCGAGAAAATCCATACTCGATATGCCTTCCTTTAAATGAACGTAAATTACACTGCCTGTTTTAAACTCAAAGCGCTCTACCACTCCTGGCCACTCTGTTTTTATCCTGGTGAGGAAAGCTTTGATTTTGGTTTCTTCTTTTAGATTTTCCATAAGCTTATCAGGTTTTTTTTAATATATGCTAATTTAAAAAATTATTCCAAATAAGATTAATTGTAACAGGACCTATACAATTCGACGGCAAAAAGAAACAAAAATAAGAAATAGCCCATAATTCAGCTCTTTTACTGGCAATGGTAACACATATCGGATATGGACCAGGAACTTCCTAGCTATCTTTATAACCTTATTCTTTTTCGTGGCCTGACGGTATTTTGCTAAAGCCAATATTAATGCTGCATCATCCTACTTTAAACCTTGCCTTTTTATAAGCATCAGTTTTTAGCTGTTCTTCTACCCATATTGCTTACTATTCCCTGATGCAGGTTTACTCAAGGCTGACAAAATATGAAATTAATAAATATTTAATTGACAGATAATTCATATAATTGCTGATATAACCAAATAATTACACCCCTCCCCTCAATGAACAAAAAGCCCTCCCCAACTATTGGTGACATTTCCATGTATAGTTTGTGGTGGGAGGCAATGTGCACGGGAGACCGAAAAGCTTTCCTGGATTTATACAAAGGACTTTATCGAAATCTCTCTGTTTTTGGGCTAAGGGTCTGCACCGATCCGGATGTGGTCAGCGATACCTTAAATCAGATCTTTCTAGAATTGTGGGAGAAACATGAATTTCTGCCCAGGGTGGATCAGGTAGAATCTTATCTGCGGACTATTCTTAAGCGGAAAATTCTAAAACAAATTGGTCATCAGCAGAAACTGGACAGGGTGATTTCTGCAATTGCAAAAGATGGTGAGCTGATTGAAATACCCTATGAGGAACTTATTGTTAAAATCCAATCAGATGATCTGGTAAAGAGGCGACTAAGCCAGGCATTGGGAAAGCTTAGTCTGCAGCAGCGAAAACTCATTCAATTGCGTTTTTATGAAGGACTAAGTTATGAAGATATTGCAAGACTCAATGCGATGACCGTCCGTACAGCTTATAATACGATTTATGAAGCTTTAAAAACCCTCAGAAAATATTTAATCAACTAACTAACAACAAGTTATGTTATTTTTCTAAAAAAAAACCGGTAAAAATCAAACAGTTCAGGCACTGATATATAAAAGGCAGCCAGAATGATTAATGATTATTTACAACCAGAAGATTTTTTAATGGATGACACCTTCAAGAAATATTGTGAAGGTAGTGACGAAAGGTGTATCCGGTTTTGGGAAAAATGGGTTGTTGATAACCCTTCGAAATCCGACTTGGTCGAGAAGGCTCGGTATATGTACCAAGTCTTAAGTGCCAATATAACCCCATTAAATATTCAGGTTAATAAGATCAATGGAGCGACACAACCAGAAAAGCAATTGCTGAAACGACATATTATATGGTATGGAGCTGCTGCAGCCTGCTTTTTAGCAGTGCTGATGGTAGGATTGTTTTATTATTCGAGCAAACCGGCACCAGCAGTACTTTACACTAGGTCGTTTGAGACAGGTTTTGGGAATAAGAAAAAAATTATTCTTCCTGATGGAACAAAGGTTTACCTCAATTCGGGCAGTGAAATTAAAATGGAAAAAGGTTTTAATGTGGATACAAGGTCGGTAAAGTTGATTGGTGAGGCTTATTTTGATGTAGCACATAATAAGGAAAAGCCATTCAAGGTATTGACCGACAATTTTAAAGTAACTGTTTTAGGAACGGTATTCAATTTAAAATCCTACCCGGAGGAAGACTTCTCAGAAGCGTCCCTCATTCAAGGCTCTATCAAAGTGGAAAGTAACAGCGGCAATGATAACGTGGTGACTTTAAGACCGGGACAGAAAATCTTGTTCTATAAACCAGCGAGCAATTTAAAAGGTGCGGTGAATGCACTGCCGCAACTTCCAAAAGTCGAGATGGGTCATATAACTAAGCTTGATACCACGATTGTGGAAACAGCCTGGGTAACGAATAACCTTATTTTTAATGCGTTCACCTGGAGGGAAATGGAACCAATGTTGGAACGCTGGTACGGCGTTGATATAGAATTGGGAGATGAAACCGTTGCCGGTTATCTATATACCGCTACTTTCAGCAAAGAAAATATCTTGGAAGTTCTTAAGCGTCTACAGGAAGTAAAACATTTTAACTATAAAATGGAAGGAGGAAAAATCATTATTACAAAATAACAACAAAGCCAAATAGAGAGATCAAAATAAAAGGGGCGATGCTGGAACACCGCCCCGGGATTTTTTGATTTTTTATGTGATCGGGTATATCACGTATGCAAACAGTAAATACCACAATCAAACTAACCAAAAAAACAAAAGTATGATAAATTATTACTTCACCAAAGAGCCAACTTGGAATCGAGTGCGCTCTAAACTCATTTTGACAATGAAACTGACATTTTTAATGGTGATTATCGCCTGCTTAAATGTATCTGCAAAAGTTTTTTCACAAGAGAAGCTGTCTTTTGATATGAAAAATATGCAGTTGAGTAAGGCCCTTAAATTGATAGAAAAACAAAGCTCATTTCGCTTTGTTTACAGCCCTACTGAAGGGCCTTTCAACAAGCAAATAAGCGTAAAAGTAAATAAAGCCCCTATATCTGACATCCTCGATCAGCTTTTAGAAGGTACTTCATTGGTTTACTCCATTGAGGGGGATAACCTTGTTACCATCTCCTCGAGAGGAAAGTTATTAAAAGACATTACCATAACGGGTGTTGTTGTTGATACTGCTGGGATACCGCTACCAGGCGTAAGTGTAAGCGTGAAAGGCGTGAAAGGCCTTGGATTTATGACTGACGGGGCGGGGAAATTTAGCCTAAAAGTTCCTGAAAATTCAACCATAGTTTTTACGACCATTGGTTATAAAACCGTAGAAATGCCCGCTTCTACCTCTCCAATGAAAATTGTGATGCTGAATTCATCGAATAACCTAGATGAGGTAGTTGTACAAGCCTTTGGTTCGACTACAAAAAGAAAAACTACCGGAGCTATCAGTACAATTGATTTTGAGAAGGTTGCACAACTACCTGTTGCCTCTATTAATGATGCAATTGCGGGTAGAGCACAAGGTATTATTGTGACGACTACCACTGGTGCGCCAGGAACAAAGAGCACAATTTCTATTCGTGGTTCTAGTAAACCACCTTTATATGTTATTGACAATATTATCCGTACGCAAAGTGATTTTCAAAACATAAACCCGAATGATGTTGAAACCTATTCGATCCTTAAAGATGCTGAAGCTACGGCTTTATATGGTGTTTCTGCGGGTAACGGTGTAATTATTGTAACTACAAAGCAAGGGAAAGACGGAAAAATAAATGTTAATTATTCATTTAACCAAATTTTTTCACAACCTACCTTGTTTCCTAAAAAAGTAAGCTCTTATGAGCAACTGAAAGCTACTAATGATGTTTATGCATCTGAAGGTTTACCTTTGCCAACACCAGTGCCTGATCTAGAAAAGTACCGTACAGGTGCCGACCCGATTAATTTTCCGAATACCGATTGGCAATCGCTTACCTTAAAAGATTTTGCCCCAGAAATGAGACACGATTTTTCGGTAACATCGGGCACTAAACAGTTAACCTATTATGCAGCATTGTCTTACTATGATCAGGGGTCTAACTTAAGAACAGACCAGAATTATAACCGCCGCACAACTTATCGTTTAAACACAACAAGTTATTTTGATAAGATTAATTTAAAAGTAACTACTGGTTTAGATGGGTATGTGGAAAATAACATACAGCCAAGTGTTGGCTATGGTGGTGTTTATAGCCATATCCAAAACAAACGCCCAAGCCAATTAGCCAATAATGAATTCGGCTTACCGTCTAATAATACTACTGATAATCCGGTACAAGAGCTTGATCCAAAATCTGGATATGCTAAAGGAATTTCTAGAGTCTTTAATGGAAATTTGGCATTAGAGTATAGTGCTCCTTTTTTAAGTGGCTTAAAATTTAAAGCCAGTGGAAATTATAATCTTAGGAATTCCATTGGCAAAAACTGGAATGTATTGGCACCAACGTATGCAAATGGCAGTACGAGTCCAATATATAGCAATCCACCAGATTTGACCAACAGTAGAAGTGAAGGAAAATCGATTACCTTACAAGGTTTTGTAACCTATAATAAGACTTTTGGTGATCATGCCGTAGATTTTACAGGGGGCTATGAGCAGCAACAACATACTATTGGTAGCTTAAGCGGCACTAGAACACAATATCAGATTCTTTTTGATCAAATTGTGGCAGGCCCAACAGCGAACCAGTCGATTAATGGGGCAGAGTACAACTATTATACAGATAATGGAAATGTATTTGGTGCCAGAGCAGGATATATAGGTCGTTTAGGTTATACCTACAAATCTAAATACACCGTAGAAGGTGTAGTTCGTAGAGATGGTAGCGATTTATTTGTGCCTGGAAAGCAATGGGGTACATTTTATGCCCTATCAGGTGGTTATAACATTTCGGAAGAAAGTTTTATGCAATCGCTTAAGGACAAACATATTTTTGATTTCCTTAAATTACGTGGTTCTTATGGTTTAACCGGAAACAGTGATGATATTGCAGCCTACCAGTATGTTTCTGGTTATGGCATTACGCCAATTGGATGGATCGTAGATGGAAAGCCGGTTCAAGGCACATCAGAACCAGCTAATTTACCTAGTATTAATTACTCTTGGCAAACCATTAAAAACAGAAACTTAGGGATCGACTTTGCTTCGATGAACAATAGATTAAATGGAACCGTAGATTATTTCTATAGCCGTACTACAGGTTTTGTAACTTCCGATCCGCGTTTTGCTCAAACGTTGGGTATTGGTTTGCCGCCAATTAATTTCGTAGAAGGTGCTAATCGTAAAGAAGGTGCCGAATTCCATTTGGATTGGAATGATAAAGTTAATAGTTTTACCTATAAGGTTGGGGTAAATTATACTTTCTTCAATACGCTTACTGAACGTACTGCGCAGGATAGTGAAGCCGATATGAAAAATCCATACACGCGAGGCTCTGGTGCACCAGGAACTTACTTCGGACTTGGTTATCAATCGCTTGGCATTTATGGTTCTAACAGCGACTGGATGAATGGTGCACACATTATAAACGCCAATAATGTTCAAGCTGGAGATTTGAAATATTTAGATGCGAACGGTGATGGCCAAATTGATGGCAATGACCAAAGAAGAATTGGTAAAAACACCATGCCAAGAAGCAATTACGGGATTACCTTTGACTTAGGTTATAAAGGATTTAGCTTTAGCGCTGTAGTACAAGGATCGGGAGATAGAGACCGTTATCTTGGTGATGTGCTACAAGGTTCGAGTACACAAGGGTATTTACTTTATGGTTTCCAGCAAGATTACTGGAGGCCAGATAATACCAATTCTATTTTTCCTAGACAAACCAGCTCGCCAAGTGCAAATGGAAATAACAACATACAAAACAGCGATTTTTGGATTGTCAAATCTAAATATGTTCGTTTAAAATATTTACAATTTGGTTATGATTTTAAACAAGGAGTACTGAAAAACTCTCCATTCCAACAATTACGCCTATATGTATCGGGAACTAATTTATTGAGTGATTCGAAAAGTCAAAAATACTTTATTGACCCTGAATCTAATACCAACAACTATAATTATCCTGTACAACGTACGCTGTCTTTTGGTGTAACAGCTGGGTTTTAATCAAACTAATTTATAAACAGATGAAACCATCATGATTTTTCAAATCACACAACGAAATGACTATAAAATCATGATAGCTTCATTACCATTAAAATAAATTATATACTAATGAAAAAATATATAGCAATTATAGCAGTAACAGCAAGTATGCTTGCACTGAACTCTTGCAAAAAAGTGCTGGAAACCGAGCCCTTTGATAAGATCAGTGAAGATGTCGTATGGAGCACGAAAGCCAACGCAGAAACTTTCATTTTCAGTACTTACTCTATCATGGGCGCCTATCAAGGTGGGCAAGCAACTGACTTGAGAACTGCAAACATTATGGCATCTGGCGATGGCAGCTGGAGCAATGCATCACCTTTTGTTAGCGAATCAATTACAAGAGCTAATGATTATGGTTTTAACAACTGGGGTGCTGTTCGTCGTTGTAATCTAATCATTAAAAAAGTGGCAGAGTCACCAGGGATTTCAGATGCCGACAAAAAAGCGCTTATCGCTGAAGGCAAATTTTTAAGAGCCATGTCTTATTACAATATTGCCCGTACTACTGGCCGTATCGTTTGGATAGACAAAGTTTTAACACCAGATGATGAACTTAAATTGCCAAGTACAGCTAATCCAACTGAATCTTATGGTTTTATCATTAAAGATTTAGAAGATGCTATTGTTGACCTACCAACAATTAAAATTGCTGGTAGAGCAAATAAATATGTAGCGGCTTCTTTTTTAACAGAAGTTTGTTTGCAGGCTTTAGCGTATAAAAACTACCCTGCGGCACCAAATGTTAACGCAAGCGATCCATTACTACAAAAAGTGATAGACAATGCAAATTTAGTAATCAATACTGGAGGTTACTCTTTAGAAGCTGATTACGGTGGAATGTTTAACGAAACCAAAAAAACCTCTCCTGAGATTATTTTTGGAATCTATCGTTTGGCTGCAAACACTACAGTTGATGGTACGCCAATGCAAACGATGGTACCTAATCTTAACAATGATAGAATATCTCGTAATGGTGGTAGTTTATTTACCAATCAGAATATTTTTGAGGCTTGGGGTACGAATTTTCCGACACAAAACTTTACTGACGATTATTTAACCATCGATAAAGCGAATCCAACCTTAGCAGTTGCTTGGAACAAAACCTCGCAATACTTGGCGAATGTAGACGAAAGCGCAACTGTTCCTTCAACGGGTACCGGCCATAATGTAATACCTAGGAATACTGGTGAGACTACCATCAAAAGTGGTAGAATAATACCGGGAAGTACCGAAACCATTTGGAGCCTGGCTAACCAAAATAGAGATGCAAGGTGGAAAGCTACCATATGGAGCGATTCGACAGAACGAATTTATGGTGAACAATTAACCACTACTTTACACGGTAACGCCGATCGTTGGATGAGAATTACAGGTATCGCTCCTAATCCTTATGTAACTTTAACGAATATGTATTGGAAAAAAGGACTTTACACCAATGTAAACCCTCGTCCTTATGTTGGCGTACCTACTGATTACCATTACGTAGCAATGCGTTTAGGAAGAGTTTATTTAAATTTGGCCGAGGCCTTTTTGTTAAAGGGTGATTTAGCCAATGCTGTATTGAACTTAAACAAAACACGTGTAACTCATGGTCAATTACCAGTTTCTCAAGCAACAACTATGGCCAATGCTTGGACAGATTATAAACGCGAAAGACGTGTAGATCTGGTAATGGAAAATGACTTTTATTACAGTTTATTAAGATGGGGAAGATATGGTGGAGATGCCAATGATGGGTTAGCATCCGGTAAAAAAATTGCTAATTTAACTGAAGTAATGAGGGTAATGGACGTAAGTAAAGACCGCAAATCATTTGTTACTACAACAGGTCCATTTGGAGGCTTCCCCTATAATAACCGCCAATTTGATGAAACTAGACGTTATTTGCTACCTATAGCCCAAAGTTATATTGATAACAATTCAAAATTTGGACCTCAAAATCCTGGCTGGTAAAACTTAAAATTAAAGATGATGAAAAGAATTATAAATTTAAAAATAGCTTTAATAGCAATTTTGGCAAGCACGTTGTTTAGCTCGTGCTTAAAGAAAGATTTGCCAGGTTATCCTGCGTTTTCTGATGCAGATATTACTTTGGCAAACTTGGAATATCGATATAAAATAGCTAATCCAGTTGCTGGAAAAGATTCAATTGTAGCATATGTAAAATTAACCAATGTTTCTCATGTTATTGATGCCGCCAATGGTACTATCAACATCACACTGGATATTCCATCTGCGACCCCAACTTTTTCTGGACAGGAGCGTACAAAAGTAAGCTTAAATCGCCTTTGGCCATATTTTAACATTTCTACTGCTGCCACAATGCAGGGTATCAATGGCACAGCAAATCCTGGAAATGTTACAGATTGCAGCAAACCATTACAATATGAAATAACGGCAGCTAATGGTCAGAAAAAAGTTTGGAAAATCAATATTGCTCCACTTCCTGTTTTACCACCAGTTAATAATTATGAAGCTAATTATACCTCAAATGGATACTTCTATCACCCGAGTAGTCCACGGGCAATGACTAATGTTGTTAAAACCTTAGTTACGAGCGGCACGAATGGCGTACTTGTAGACTTAGGTGATTTGGGAACCAGTGGTTACAGAGCATTAATTACAATTAATCCTGATAACACTTTAACCATTACAGGTGCTCCTGGAGCTGCCGGAACTCCATATTTGATGTTTACATCTGGTTTACCAGATGGCTATACAGCTGCCTGGGCAGGTTCTGCTTCTTGTAATAACACCTATGATCCGGCGACCAAAACCTTTAAAGTAAGGTATGGCTATGGAGCAGCAGGGGCTTATCGTGTTACAGAGGAAGTGCTGAAGCGCAACTAATTATTAATTGTTAATCCCTCTAGTCGTGGGATCGACTTATAGAGGCAATCTTTGTATTTATGGTTATGAAAAATGTTAAAATTAGGTAGGTTAGTTAGTTAGTTAAATAGTGAGGGTGCACGTGTTATACGGCACCCTCTTTTTTGTGGTGTGTTATTATGCCATATATCTATAGGGTATAGGGTGGAAGTCCCAAATGGCACGAAAAAGTTTGGTAATCCCCTTTCAAGGCATTCAATACAATTGCCAGATCTCTTCAGAATCATTATCCTACTATTCTGAACTATTTTGATAACAGATCAACAAATGCTTCCGCTGAATCTTTCAATGCAAAGATTAAAGCTTTTTTAACACAATTCCTGGGAGTTAAATGCGTAGAGCTTTCTCTACAAGCTAACTCAATTTGTATACTTCAAAATAACTACTCCGCAACTTTTGATATTGATCCCAGATTGCCTGTCTACATAATTTAAAACAATAACGATAGGTGTTAAAAGTAAAAAAGCCCTTCAATCCTGAGAGGGCTTTTTCATAGTCGTCTATCCCTATAAGTAGGAAGCTCAAAAGTAATTAATGCCTTTAATATTTTTAGGGGTTGAATAAACTGAACAGAAAAATTTTTCACGTTAATTCATTTTTATTTTTTTCGGCTTTAAATGCCATTAAATGGCTATAACGAACTATTACTCTACTCCCTTCGCATTCGTTGGAATAACGTACAGCGATTTTGAAGCTGTAATAAAAAGCATGTTTTTGTCTTTTCCACCAAAACAAATGTTACCGCACCACTCTTCGGGTATATCAACATGACCGATTTTTTCGCCAGTAGGTTTGTAAATATTCACCCCTTTTCCGGTTACATAAATATTTCCATTACTGTCTAAAGTCATTCCGTCAGAATGCTGATTAAGGAAAAGTTGCCTATCCGCTAACCTCGCATCGGCACCAATACTATAACGATAAGTTTTATTGGCGCCCATATCGGCCACATACAAAAATTTACCATCCGGAGTACCTACAATACCGTTAGGCTTAATCACATCATCAGAAACTATGATCGCTTCTTTTTTTCCTTTCGGAAGATAATATACCTTTTGCCCTTGAATCTCAGGCGATTTCCTGGTCCAATAATCGCGCTGATAATAAGGGTCAGTAAAATAAATGCCTCCTTTAGCATCCAACCAGATATCGTTCGGTCCGTTTACCTTTTTACCTTCATAATCGCTGAAGAGCACTTTTATCTTTTTGTTTTTATCGATAGACCAGATCTGATTATTCTCGTCGGCACAAACAATCAGGTTGCCTTTTTTATCGAAATAAGTACCGTTTGCCCTTCCCGATTTGTCCATATACAGGCTCAGTTTGCCATCAATACCATATTTCCAGATTTTATCATTAGGCTGATCAGTAAAAAACACGTTTCCCTGTTTATCAACTGATGCACCTTCTGTAAACTTAAACTGTGAAGAAATCAACTTTAAACTATCCTGAACAAAAAGGTTTTGCCCTTCGCTTTGCGCAAAAGAGATGGTGCTTAAGACTGAAAAAGCCAAAAAGAAGAAATATTTTTTCATTGTATTTTTTAAAAAAAACTTAATGTTATTCGGGATTTGTAATCCCGAATATTCGAACTAAGGATTTCTAATCCTTTACGTGGATTGCAAATCCACAACACATAAAATCGAGATTACAAATCTCGACCAACCTAAGGTGTAAAGATATTAACTTACCCGTTTCCCTTTCAGTAACATATTTAATGCATCGTTCAGCGTTCCGGCTTTTTGTACTTCGCCTTCATTTACAAAATAAATTTCGTCAGCGTTTTCGATGGTGTTTAAACGGTGCGCAATAATAACAAGCGTGGTTTCTTTCGACAGTTTATTTAAAATGCTTCCTAAAAGCTGCTCGGTTATGGTATCGATGTTCGCTGTAGCTTCATCAAGGATTAACAGTTCCGGATTTCTTAGCACCGCACGCATAAAGGCAATCAACTGTTTCTGACCCAAACTTATACCGTCCGATCCCGAAGTAATCTGTGTATTCAACCCCTCATCAAATATGGCTAAAAGCGCGTTTAAGTTGGCTTCCTCGATTATTTTCTCCAGCTGTGCATCACTTACATCCTTATATTGACTATTACCATACAAAATATTCTCTTTTACAGTTCCTGTAAATAAAAATGGTTCCTGTAAAATGAATCCGATTTTTTGTGTTCTTTCCTCAGCAGAAAATGAACGAATATCTTTACCATTTAATAAAACCGTTCCTTTAGTGGCATCATACAAACGCGAAATTAAAGAAGCAGTAGTGGTTTTCCCTCCTCCGGTTGGACCAATCAAAGCATAAGTTTTTCCTTTTTCGAACCTCAGGTTAATGTTATGGAGGATTTCTTTACTGTCATCATAAGAGAAATGCACGTTTTTAAACTCCAATAAAGCATCAGAGGTGATATTTTCGTCAACTTTAATCTGTTTTAGGTCACTCTCTAATGATAAGATCTGCGATATCCTGTCCCAACTGGCCATAGCCACCTGAAAACTTGTCCAAAGGGCAGCCAATTGCCTTAGCGGGTTATAAAAATTGGTGGTATAAGCAATATAACTCACCAATAAACCCAATGTAAAGTTGCCGGTAGAAATCAGGTAAATACCGAATAATAAGGTGATCAGCTGTGCAATACTCGATAACAAACCGTAAACTGGCACAAAAATATTATTGGCTAAACCCGCACCTATGGCTGTTTTATAGTTTTCGGTATTGGCTTCATTAAAACGTTTCCTAAAATAATCCCTACGGTTAAATGCAATAATCACTTTAAAGTTGTTCAGGCTTTCCTGTATTTCGGCACTCATTCCGCCAACGCTTTTTAAGTTTTTGGCATTTTTTCCTTTTACCCAGGGTGATAAAGCCATCGTAAAGAGAACGATCACCACCGCAGGCGAAAGCGTTGCGGCGCCTAGTTCTAAATTAATCGAAAGCAAGAAAATACCGGCACCGATCATGGTGACAATACTGCCTATAAACTGCATTAACGACTGTGAGAAAAACTGGTTCAGCTTATCGGTATCATTATTTACCCTCGAAATCAGATCGCCAGCTTTGTTCTGATTAAAAAATGAAACCGGTAACGCCTGCAGTTTATTAAAAATGGCATTACGCAAAGTGTATAACATTCGCTGGCCTACTCCACCCATCAACCTGGTTTGGGTGTAACCGGTAACCATGGCAATCATGTACATCACCAACAGTATACCACCAAAAATAAGCACACCATGAAACTGTTTGGTGCGGATGTAGGTATCAACTGTATGGCCAACCAGTAATGGGCCCAAAAGCAACAGACCTGAGTTAACCAAAATGGCAATCAGCGCCAGCCAAAGGTTCTTACGTTCAGCCGAGATCAGTTTTAGCAGGCTTTTCAGCGCCTTAAAAGTAGATTGCTTTTCCTGTCTGGTGTTAAGCTGGTTAAGATTGTAGCTCATAATTACTGGTGCTCTGTTGTGAATTGTAAATCTGAACATATTCGGGACTGCTTTTCAGCAATTCCTGATGGGTTCCTTCTGAAATGATTTCGCCCTGCATCAGCAAAATCACTTTATCGTAATGTTCAACAGAAGCTATTTTTTGTGTAATGGAAAGTAAAGTTAAACCAGGATAATTTTGTTGGATGTTCTCCAAAATCCTTTTCTCCGTATTGGTATCAACACGGGCTGTAAAATCATCAAGCAATAATATCTTCGGATTCACTGCTAAAGCCCTGGCCAGCATAATGCGTTGTTTTTGTCCACCAGAAAGGCTGTTTCCACGTTCTGAAACAATAGTATTCAATTGATCAGGTAAGGCATCTACAAAATCTTTCAGTTCGGCAGTAGCTATGGCTTTGGCCAGCGATTCATCCGTAACAGTATCACTAAAGGCAATATTTTCCCTGATGCTCATGTTGAACATAATGCTGTCCTGAAATACGAAGCCAACCTGTTGGTGAAAATTCTCCTGGTTGTACTTTTTAATTTCTTCGTTATCGAACAGCACCGCACCAGAATCTGCTTCAATAAGACCTGTTAAAATATAAAGTAATTGTGTTTTACCTGCAGCTGTAGGACCGATAATAGCAGTTTTAGAACCTGCTTTAGCCGAAAATGAAACTGATTTTAAAACTGGTTTTTGTCCGAAACTCAAATTAAGATCTTTCGCTTCTACTTCCCCTCGTAATTGTGTGCTTAGCGTGCCTGGATGTTTGATCTCAGCAGCATTCAGCACACTTTCTATCCTTTGGTAAGATGCGGTAGCCTGTGCAATTACATTGCTCATAAAACCGATTACCAAAATGGGAAATATAATGAGTGTGAGGTAACTGCTAAAAGCGGTAAACTCTCCCAGAGTCATCGAATTGGTAATTACAAAGTGACCACCCAGTACCAGAATGCATAAACCAGATAAATTGGCTGTAAAAACAATAACTGGAATCAGCGACGCAAACATTCGGAGGATTGATATCCCTAAATCTCTCGCTTTGGCATTCGCATCTATAAATTTATTGTATTCTAAAGCCTGTGAATTGATTACCCGGATTAAAGCCGAGCCTAAAATACTTTCACTGATTACTTTGTTCAGCCAATCGATAACTTCCCTGCTCTTTTTAAAAAGCACTTTTACCTTGCTTAACACATAGAAAAATGCTCCACCAATAATCGGCACAATAGCAATCACACAAAGTGCCAGTTTCCAGTTAATCATCAGGAGCAGAATACTTGCCCCAACAATTAAAAATATAGACGAGCAGATAGAAACAATAGCCTGCGAAACAAACATTTTAATCGAATCGGCATCAGCCGTAAGATTGGTGAGCAGTTTTGAGGGGTTAGCCTGAATAATGTAGGCATGGCTCTGCCGCGAAATCTGATCAGATAACCTTGTTCTTAAATCTCTTGCCACACGTTCAGAAGCATAGGTTTGTACAATACTCTGCAAATAAGTAAAGATAAAAACCAGTACAATAGCCAGTGAAAACTGAAGAAGAATGGATTGAAGGTTGAAAGTTTTGTTGGTATAAGAATCGATACCATTGGCAATAATCTTTGGTAAGAGTAAGTTGATACCGTTACTGAGCAACGCAAACAGGATCAGCATAAAAATTAAGCCCCTGTAGTTTCCAAGTAAACTGAAAATACTCGGCTTTTTGGCTTCTTTGGTTTTTTCCATATCAATGAAGATACCTTAAATTGTAGGTTCCAAATTTAACCGAATTAATTGATATCGTTTGTAAGAAAGTTATAGAAGAAGAGGAAACCTATAAAATAAAAAGAGGCTGTATCATATTTTAGATTTGTCATCCTGTCCAAAGGACTCCTGTGGAGCGCTTGTCGAAAGACTTATTAACCTGAATTCGATTATTAAATCTCATTTTGTGGCGTTTTAATCAAGTTTTCTGTTAAGACGGTCGTCACCCTGAATTTATTTCAGGGTCTTTCACGCTAAAAAGATGCTGAAATAAATTCAGCAGGACGATAAAGCGGGATTAGGCGTAAATAAGATATAATTTTCAGCAAATAATT
>NZ_JAUG01000050.1 GCF_000708285.2 Pedobacter borealis DSM 19626 | reverse complement strand
AAATTATATCTTATTTACGCCTAATCCCGCTTTATCGTCCTGCTGAATTTATTTCAGCATCTTTTTAGCGTGAAAGACCCTGAAATAAATTCAGGGTGACGACCGTCTTAACAGAAAACTTGATTAAAACGCCACAAAATGAGATTTAATAATCGAACTCAGGTTAATAGCAAATTGCCTATTGGCCCTTCGACTACGCTCAGGGTGACAACGGAGAAAGATAATACTTTTTGTATAGGAAGCTATCGATACTACCAGGTTAGAGACAAAGTTTTGTGCAGCACCCAGCCAAAAATAGCACTACCTCACAAGCCACCTAGCCCCGATTGGAGTGAACACGAAGCCGCAGGCAAAGTAAAACGAAAAGCGGGAAAAAACCCAGATAGTTCTACAGGCGCTGCGCTCCTAATAGCTTTTATATAATTTTTTATTGAAAATGAGCATTCAATATTAATCGGGAACAGTAGTCCCGTTATTCGCTATAGCCGATGAAGAATCGGGCTGCCGCTACTACCGGGTTTAGGAACAAAGGTTTGTGAAACTAAGCACCCAGCCAAAAATAGTAGCCCTTACCTTGCCACCTAGCCCCGATTGGAGTGAACACGCAATCCCGATATTTCATCGGGATAAGTAAAACGGAAAGCGGGAGGAAACCAGAATAGCTGTACAGACACTGCTCTCCAAACCCAGGTAACGATAATATTTTTTTGATAATGCCCTTCGACTACGCTCAGGATGACAAACGAAAAAAGACAACACTATTTCAACAGTTGATAAGCAACAAGCGCAGCAACGTAAGCCATGGCTGTCATATAAGCCAATTGGATAACCGGCCATTTCCAGCCTTTAGTTTCGCGGTATACAATAGCTACTGTGCTCATACATTGCATGGCAAAAGCATAAAAAAGCATTAATGAAATGCCAGTAGCAAAAGTATATACAGGCAAACCGGTACGACTGTTAACCGAGGCCGACATGCGTTCTCTAATGGTGCTTGTATCCTCATCACCGCCATCGACACTATAAATCGTAGCCATAGTACCTACAAAGGCTTCGCGGGCAGCAAAGGAGGTAATTAAACCAATACCAATCTTCCAATCGTAACCCAGAGGACGAATGGCAGGCTCAATCCAATGGCCAAGAATGCCCACATAAGAATTTTCCAACTTCTCGGTAGCCACCAGGATTTTAATGTGATCTGTATTTTTTGTAGTATCGGCCAGAGCAGATTCGTATTTTTTATCGATACTTTCGAAACGGCTTCCCGGCCCGAAAGAGGCCATTACCCAAAGAATGATGGAAATGGCGATGATTACCTTACCCGCTTCGAAAACAAAAGTTTTTGATTTCTCGTACATGGTGTAGAACACATTTTTCCACCTTGGCATACGGTAAACAGGCAGCTCCATGATAAAATAAGATCTTTCTTTGGTTTTGATGATGAATTTCATTACCCAGGCAACCAGTACCGCAGCAATAATCCCTACCAGGTACATCACCATTAGCGCCAGTCCCTGCAGGTTAAAAACACCTAAAACGGTTTGAGAAGGAATAATTAACGAAATGATTAAAATATATACCGGAAGCCTTGCCGAACAGCTTACCAATGGGGTAACCATGATGGTAATCATCCTGTCTTTCCAGTTTTCGATATTTCTGGCAGCCATAATAGACGGAACTGCACAGGCTAAACCACCTATCATCGGCACCACCGATTTACCGTTAAGGCCAACCTTGCTCATAATTTTATCCATCATAAAGGTAACACGGGCCATGTAGCCGGTATCTTCCAAAATGGATATAAAGGCAAAAAGGATTGCAATCTGTGGGATAAACACGAATATACCGCCTAGCCCGGCAACAACACCATCCAATAACAGATCGGTAAGCATGCCCGCCGGCAAATATTCGTGACCGGTACTCGTTATAAAACCAAAACCAGTCTCAATCCAGTCCATTGGATAAGATGACCAGGCAAATATGGCATTGAAAATAACAAAAAGAATCAGTAAGAAAATGGCAAATCCCCATACTTTATGGGTTAAGATGGCATCTAATTTATCGCTGAAAGAAAACTTCTTTTCGGTACCATTGTCAACAACCACATCAGATAAAATAGTACTGAGGTGTTTGTACCTGGCAATGGTTTCTGCAGCCTGAATTTTTGAAGATTCGAAATGGTGCGACTGTTCTATATTTTCAATTTCTTCCTGCTCCTTTTCGGTAAAGAAAGTTAAATGCTCATGCTGGTGCAAAACCTGCAGCGCATAATAATCGTTATCAGAATTAAGTTTCGATTTTATGGCGTTAATCGCTTCAGGAGCCAGAAAATTCACATCTACATCCTGGAGCTGTGTGGCAATTTTATTGGTATTGGCAATGGCTTGTTTTAGTTTGTCAATCCCAATGTTGTTTCGTGCTGAAATGGGAACCACCTGGACACCGAGTTTCGCTGCAAGTTTATCCAGATTGATCTCGATCCCTTGTTTAGCCGAAAGATCGATCATATTCAGGGCCAAAATCATAGGAATGCCTAAATCTGCCACTTGTGAATACAAAAGCATATTGCGCTTTAAATTGGAAGCATCGGCAATGAGGACAATAACATCAGGATGGCTATTGTTTTTTTTATCGGCAAGTACTTGAAAAACGATACTTTCATCAGCACTTTTCGGATATAAACTATAGGTTCCGGGTAAATCGATTATTTCGGCTTCTTTACCACTGGCAAGTTTTGTAAAACCTGTTTTTTTATCAACAGTGATGCCTGGAAAATTTCCGATTTTTTGATTTAACCCTGTTAAACGATTAAATAAAGTAGATTTACCTGTATTGGGATTACCAACTAACGCAACTTTAATATCCAAACCCAACTTTTTTATTGAATAATGATAACATCGGCTTCGCTTTTACGCAAGCAAAGCTGATAACCAGCAACACGGATCGCCATTGGATCGCCCAGAGGAGCAAAACGCTCTACCTCTACCACCTCGCCTGGCAAGCAGCCCATCTCCATTAACTTTACAGACATATCTAAATCTGTAAAAGCTACAATTGTTCCTTTTTCTCCAATTTTTAGGTGCGACAGTTTCATGTGCTAAATTTGGCGCAAGTTAACCTTTCTTTAGATTTATTCCAAATAAGATAGTGATGCGTGGGATATAAATTACAGAGCTTTACGCTAAAATGATCTAGTTCCGCTGTCTGCCCCCGCCAAAGCCGCCACCACCGTTACCGCCACGGCTCCTACCACCTTCTTCTCCTCCCCTGTTCCGGTTTTTACCCCCCATGCGGTTTAAGGAATAGGTAAACGAAAACATAAAATAACGCTGCAGTACATTATAACTTACATCCTGGATGGTATTGTTATTGGCTGTACGGCTTACGCCCTGGTTTTCGTTCAGCAAATCGTTTACCGCCGCTTTAAAGGTTCCCCTGTTTTTAAAGAATTGTTTGCTGATGTATGAGTTAACCAGAGTGAAATGCGTATCAAACCCCTCTCCTCTCCCGGTATTCTGGTTATAATCTGCATCTATTGCCCAACGGATATCACCAGGAAACAAATAACTTACACTTACATTCGGGCTAAAGGTATAATAACGCGTATTAGAATTAGGCTGAACCGAATAGGTTGCACGGTTAATCGAACCATTTAAACCAGCTGTTAAATCGAGCTTATCTAAATTGGAAACCAAGCGGTAGCCATTGGTAATAGACCAGCTATTGGTAATATTTTTTATGGCGTTGGTAAAGTTTACATCCCTATCATAACTACCACTAACATTGATATGAAAGTTCAGCTTATTCTCTGTCATAATTGGCAAACTTAATGAAGAGGAAATAGATCCTGAGTAAACCCCATTTACATTAACCGGGGTAACGGCAAGTTTCCCCTGATCAGGACCGCTTTGAATTAAGCTAGTACTGTTTGCAATCCGGTTAGAGGTTTGGGTCAGGTTTAAATTCACGAACAATGATCTGTTCTTTCCTGCGGTAAAGGTATTGAAAGCCGCACGCAGGGTATTGTTAAACTCTGGTTTTAAATCGGGATTACCAACAGGGATACTTTGTGTGTTGGTATTGTTTATGATTGGCTGCAATTGCTGAATGGTTGGTTGGTTTGTGCTGCCCCTATAGTTGAACACCAGGCGTTTGCTGTTACTAAAATTATACCTGAACATGGCCGAGGGCGTATAGTTGAAAACGTTCTGCTTGAGTACAAATCCCTTACTGATATTGTTATTTGTGCGATCAGTGTTCTGAACCGCCATCCCTACATTCCAGTTGTATTTTTTCGCCATTTTATTAAAACTAAAACCCGCCGAGTTAGTTAAAATGGTATTTTCGTAGGCATTACTAAAGGTTTCATCCAGCAAATCGTACTGTAAGGTAGCTGGATTGAAATTATAGGTAAAACGATCGGATGTGTTGTGGTTATAACCGTTCTGATAATTAAACTCCAAGCTCAAAGTCTTATCCAGGGGCTCGGTATATACCAATCTTGTATTCTGATTGATAGACTCGCTCTCCTGATCGTTAAACTGGTCGGTCGTTTTTTGAGTGGTAGTTCCGTTTTCTTTTCTCGTTTCGGGATTGGTATTGTAATTATCAGCGTCATTATTGTTGATGTTGGTATTGAAGTTTAATGAAAGTGTTCTTCCCCTTCGCATAAATTTTTTACGCAATAAAATGTTGTTGCTAATGGATGGTGCAGTATTATGATTTCTTAACGATTGCGTTCCATTAATCATATACCTGTTATAATCGCGGGTATAGGTGCTATTGTTTAAGCTCTCGTTATCGGTATAACTTAAATTTGGCTGAATCTTAAGTGAGGTTAGCGAATCGAGCTTGGTATCGACCATAAAGTTTAAGCGATGGTTTAAACGATCGGAACTATTGGTTTGATTGTTATTAAAAATAGTGGTTTCATCACCCAATAAATTCTGGGTTACACTATTTCTGAGGATCAGGTTATCAGATTTATTAACGAAATAACTCATTTCAATTTGAGTCTGATCGGCATATTCGTCCGAAAAATTAAACCCGCCAGCTTTGGTATCGGTAATTCCGCCACGGCCACCATTACTGCCGCCATTCCCTCCACCCAAGCCACCGCCAAAGTTTTGTTTGTTTACATTATTGAACTGCGCAATTATGCTCAATCTTTTATCCTGATTAAAATGGTTAATGTTCGCATTTACATCGTAACGGTCATTAGAACCATAGCCCCCTGTGCTATTTCCGAAATAACCGTTTTTCTTATCCTTTCTGGTGGTGATATTAATGATCTTGGTTCTCGAGCCATCATCGATTCCGGTAAACTGTGCCTGATCTGACAGTTCATCAATAATCTGAATTTTATCGATCATATCGGCCGGAAGGTTTTTAGTGGCCAATAAAGGATCGTTACCAAAAAACTCTTTACCATCTACTTTAACTTTTGTAATGGTTTCGCCCTGGGCTTTTACTGTTCCAGCCTTATCCACCTCTACTCCTGGCAGTTTCTTTAACAGGTCTTCTACTACAGCATTCTCTACCACTTTAAACGAGCTTGCATTAAACTCGAGTGTATCCTTTTTTACCACAATTGGCGGAATTTCTGCTTTAATATCAACCGTTTGAAGATCTATTGCACCACCTTCTAAAACAATATCGTTCAGGATGACATCAAGTTTATCTGTTGAGATGGTAAAATCTTTAGTGGTATTTTTTAAGCCTAAAAATGCAGCATATAACTTGTAACTGCCAGGTTTTAACCCCTTAAAAACAAATTTTCCATCTTCTGTTGTGCTCACTGCACCAACCATACTAGAATCGGTTAAGTTTTTAACCGCTATAGAGGCATAATCAATTGGTTTTTTATCTTTTGATTGGATAACTCGTCCGCTAACTGAACCCGTTTTCTGGGCGTAAACATAAAAAGATGATAAAAGAAGTAGGAGCGTAAAAATTCGTTTCATTCGGTTAGTTTGGTTTATAGCATAGAGACTAGCGACTTTTACAAAGGTTTATTTTAGTTAGGTAACATTTGAAATACATAAATGTCAACAATACATTTAATCATAAAACCCTGTGGCTATAAAACAAAAAAGTCCCGGCAAAAACCGAGACTTTAGTTATTTTCTACTTTCTTTTACATTCTTATGCGCTGGCCGCCACCGCCACCGCGTTGACCAGGCATCTGCATATCTCCACCCATATTTCTTCCACCAATGCGGGTTAAAGAATAGGTGAATGAGAACATATAATAACGTTTTAATACATTAAAGTTAACATCCTGAATTGATGTGCCTGTAGCTGTTCTGCTTACTCCTGTATTCTGGTTAAGTGCATCATTAACAGAGAATTTAAATGTACCTCTGTTTTTAAAAAACTGACGGCTGATGTATGGATTAAGGATAGTATATTCCTGGTTATACAGATCGCCACCACCAAAATTTCTGAAATAATCAATATCTATGGCTAACCTGATATTGGCTGGCAATACATAACTTACATCGAAGCTTGGATTAATGGTATAAAACTGTGTATTGGCAGATTGTTGGGCTGAAAAGGTTGAATTGGTATAACTACCGGTAATACCACCCGTTAAATCAAATTTATCAACATTGGTAACCAGTTTATAACCGTTGGAAATGGTGTACGAATTGGTAATGTTTTTAACTGATGTGGTACCGCCTTTTGGAATAATGTAATTTACATTCCTGTTATAAGCTCCGTTACCTGAAATATTTAAGGTTAATTTACGCTCTGCCATTAAAGGTAAAGACCATGTTGCATTGGCATTACCTGCATAAACGCCATCAACATTAACATAACTCACCTGTTGGATACCACTAGGCAGCTGTGCAACACTGTTACCGATACTGTTGAAAGTTTGGGTCAAATTTAAGCCAGCAAAAAAGAATCTGCCGTTTTCAATATTGAAGTTATTGAAATTAATCCTCAACTGGTTATTAAAAGAAGGTTTTAAAGCTGGGTTACCCACATAAATAGTTTGCGAATTTGTATTATCAGGAATTGGCTGAATCTGATCGATGCTTGGTTGAGTGGTAGAACCACGATAATTAATAAACAAGCGTTTACGGTTGCTAAAGTTATACCTGAACTGCGCAGAAGGGGTAATATTAATAAAATTCTGCGTACGCTTTAAGCCAGTGGTTAAATTCGTGTTCACCCTGTTGGTTTGTTGCGCAGCTACTCCAATATTCCAGTTGTACTTTTTCTCTGTTGTTGTTAAACTAACGCCTGCCGCATTGGTAAGGGTACGGTTATTATAAATATTCGAGAAAGTATTGTCTACAAGGTCATATTGCAAAGTTATAGGATTGTAATTAAGAACATCTCTTTGCGAATCGCTATTTGAATACCCGTTCTGGTAATTAAATTCTACACTTAAGGTTTTGTTTAACGGCTCTGTATAAACTGCCCTTGTGGTATTACTTATAGAATGGCTATTGGTATTATTCAATTGATTGGTAATGGTATCTCTTGCTACTGTTCCGACTGTAATTTTATCGTTCCTGTAATTAAGGTTTGTTCCATCGTTATCATTTATGTTTGTGCTTACATTTAAAGATAATGTACGTCCTCTGCGTTTAAAACTTTTGCGGATTAACAAGTTATTGCTGAAAGTAGGTGTAGCGGCAGTTGTGTTGTTGCGCTGTGTACCAACAGTTGAACCGTCAGAAAGTATTCGGTTGTACTCATTTAAATTGTTTCCATCGGTTTCAGTATAAGCCAGGTTTGGCTGTATTTTAACAGACAATGACGGATCTATTTTGGTATCAACCATAAAATTAAAACGGTGGTTAATACGGTCGGTAGTATTATTTATAGCTTCAGTGATGTCATTGGTACTACCTGTTAGATTTTGTGTGAATGAATTCTGCAACCGTTCGGATGTTGCTTTGTTAAAGAAATAACTAGCCTGAAACTGGGTCCCATCTTTATAAGTATCTGCAAAGTTTAAACCCGCTGCATTTGTATTGGTGATACCACCATTTCCACCAGCGCTACTTCCGCCTCCACCGCCGCCAAAACCACCGCCTCCACGACCACCACCGCCTCCAAATCCGTTGCCTACACCACCGCCCTGACCAAAGTTTTGTTTGTTCACGTTGTTAAACTGGCCGATAAAACTGATCTGCCTGTCTTCATCAAACTTGTTAACATTTAAACTTGCATCATAACGGTCATTGGAACCGTAGCCTACCGTACTGTTTCCAAAATAACCATGTTTCATGCCGCTTTTGGTTGTAATGTTCAGGATTTTATTTCTTGTTCCATCATCAATACCGGTAAACTGGGCCTGCTCGGAAAGCTCGTCAATTACCTGAATTTTATCAACCATATCGGCTGGTAAATTTTTGGTAGCCAATAATGGATCATTTCCAAAAAATTCTTTTCCATCCACTTTTACTTTGGTAATGGTTTCGCCCTGGGCTTTAATACTTCCATCTTTTGCCACCTCTACGCCTGGTACTTTCTTTAATAAATCTTCTACAACGGCATTTTCGCGTACCTTGATAGATTTGGCATCAAATTCAATGGTGTCTTTCTTTACCACAATTGGAATGGTTGCGGTAACGTTAACATCTTTTAAATCAACGCCATCGTCGCTCATGGCAATTTCGCCCGCATTTACTGCTGCTTTAGCCACTTCTATATCTTTAGTAGCTGTTTTTAAACCTAAAAAGGCGGAGTAGATTCTATATTTACCTGGGGCAATGCCCTTAAAACTAAAAGATCCATCCGGATTGGTTTGCCCTGAAGCAACAACACTCGAATCTTTTAAGCTCTTAACTGCTATGGTAGCAAAGTCAACCGGCTTTTTATCTTTCGCGTTAATTACTTTACCACTTATTGAGCCAGTATTTTGAGCCTGGGCTATATATCCACAAAATAGGAGCACAATGAATATTGCCCGCTGAACGTTTCTTTTCATTAAAAAAAATTAGATATTATAATACAAAACTAAGCTATCAGACTAGGGAAAGGCGCAAAGGTTTGTTAAGGTGTGTTAAAAGCTTGGTAACATTTTAAATACAGCTTTTTAGCAAGGTGATCAGATCTAAAAGGAAGGTCGTTCGGGGAGGGGATTATTTTTGTGGTGAAGGATAGCTTTTATAATATACTTTTGGGCAGTTACAGTTCTTTTTAAAAATACTGCATCCACTTAAACATATGGCCACAATTACACAGATGATACTAACTTTCGTTTTCATTGATTTTATTTTATTTTCAATTGCAATGAAGCTATTCCGGATAGATTAATTGTTTTTGGTAAGCGGTGTATTCGTCATGGTTTCATTGAAATTTAATTTATGAAGCAGTACATAACTAAAAACTGCCATGGATGCACCTAACATGTCGCAACCAAAATCCCACCATTCTGCAGATCGGTAGGTAAAAACTTTCCATTGTAACAGTTCAATTCCACCACCAATGATCGCATTGATGAGCAATATTTTAAAAATGGTTAATGTTTTGAAAGCAAAGGTATGCTGATACCTGATTTTACCGTAGAAGAGTAATACCGATAAGACAAAGAAAAAACCCATATGGGTCATCTTATCAAAGCCTTTAAAGAAAAAACCGCTTTCACCAACAGAATCGGAAATTTCAATATTACAAAGCACTAAAACTACGATGGTCCATAGAACGGCCCATTTTTGTTGTTTCAGTGCTTTGTACAAAATATAATAATTAAGCGCCTACCAATTCCTGGTAAGCTGCTGCAGTTAATAAATCTTCTACCTCAGCTAAATCAGCCAAAGATACTTTTACCATCCAACCTTTTCCATAAGGATCAGAGTTTACCAATTCCGGATTATCGTTTAGCTCAGCATTAACTTCTAATACCGTTCCAGTAACCGGCATATATAAATCAGACACTGTTTTAACGGCTTCTACAGTACCAAAAACTTCTTCTTTTGCTACTTCGCTGCCTACAGTATTGATGTCAACATAAACAATATCACCTAATTCGCGCTGAGCGAAATCAGTAACACCGATAATAGCTTGATCACCTTCAACTTTAACCCACTCGTGGTCTTTAGTGTATTTTAATTCTGATGGAAAATTCATGGTTTGTATTTATTGATATAAGTTATTTTAATTTTCTTGTTTTATTAAGCCTGTATGGATAAAACGTTTCCCAGCGTTTACCCGCCAAAAATACAATTTAGTTTAACATATCGCAATGCCTGGTGAATTAACTTTTAAACTACATTCATGAAGCCTTCTTTTACTCGTTTCATCCATAGTTTTAACGGATGGATGAATTCAAAAATGTGTAATCTCAGGTTCTGATTGTTTAAGTTGGATCAGATTGTTTATTTGAAATTTCAAATAAACAACTCTTTCAAAATCAATATATTACATCCATATTCAAAAGAACTGAATCGCAAACCAAAAAACAACAGCATATTATTAATAAGGCTCTTGAGGTTACAAGCAAACCAAATATTACCATTTTTTGATAATTAACCTCAAAGAATTTTCGTACATTAGATAAGCAGAGAATTTAATTCAATTAAAAGTTATTTTTGTGTTAAAATGATATTTTCACTTGGATATGTTACTTCTTTTGAGTACAATTGTTCTGTTAACAAGATCTGCTTGACAATTAATTAAAAAGGTGTACCTTTGCAAACCTTTTTTCGAGATGCATGTTCTTAATTAACATATACCGAAAAGATTGTTCAACTATGGAAACGATGTTAGAAAAATTAAAAAGAAAATTTTCCCTCCAATCGAGGGAAGAAATTTTACAAGCATGGAATTCTGGAAATGAATGGGATAATCAAGAAACCAAGGCTAAAGATTATCTAAGCCATGTTAATATATCGGTTGGAGTGGAGGCTCCAAAGATAGATTTTGGAAATGTAAAAATTAATGATAATTTAGGTTCGAATTCATATTCGAACCTTTTTTTTTTATATTAACCCTCAAATAAATGCAACCAGCCTCTTTTCAGTTAAGCGACTATCAATTTACTAAAGTTGAGCTTGACAGTTCTTTTTTAAAAAATAATGATATTAACATTTCTTTTGATGTAGCAGGAGAGTACTCTGTTGAGCAAAGTAACTTTGAATTAAAATTTGAGGCCAGCGCTAGAAGTGAGGGGGAGGAAACTAGATTCATTACAGCTGTTTGTGTAGCAAATTTCAGTTTTGAAAATGTTTTATCATTAGAAGATGTTCCTGATTATTTTTATCAAAATGCCATAGCAATTGTATTCCCATACTTAAGAGCCTACATTAGCTTAATAACTGCCCAGGCTAATGTAAGACCAATCATTTTACCTACCTTAAATCTTTCTCAACTAACTACACCCCTTAAAGGAAATACGACAACTAAAAGCAACTAAAATTTATGTCTTTAAGAACGGTTTTTCAAACGTTAAGATATAAAAATAATAATGCTGAGGTGCTTACACATGGCCCTTACGCTTGTAATAAATCTAACGCTTGGCTACATGATGGCTATTACTTTTGGGAGGAATTTATTGAGCCCGCACATCACTGGGGAAAAACTTGGTGTGCTAAAAAATACATCATTACTGGAGGTGAATGCCTAATTTTCGAAAATCAACTATTTGACTTGGTAGGAAATCTGCATCACATAAGAGAGATGAGAGAAACTGTTGAGTACTTGACAGAAAAAGGCCTAGTAACAGAAGACACAACCGTTGCTCATGTCATTGATTTTTTAAAAAAACAAGAAGTTTTTGATTATCTCGCTATTAGAGCTGATACTACGAATGCATTTAGACAAAAATATAAGTTAGCGGTATTAAAATATGACGTTAATAATGAAACTATATTGGTAATGAATCCAGCAGTTCAGATTTGTATTTATGACCTTGAAAAGGCACTTTTTTACGGCTTTAGAATTGTATATCCTGAAGTTGAGCAATCCGCTTGATATTACTTAGCCTCCTTAGTGGTTAGCTACTGATAATCAGTTTTATATCTTAAAAATATTAATTCATTTGCAAAGCCAAAAAACGATTATAAATACCTTTCCATTATTTATTAATTCAATGTAAACCTTAAACTAAATCCGAAATTACTGAAAGAAGTATTAAAGGTTTGCGAAGTATAGGGCTTGGTAATATTCGAATCGTAAAACAATTTGATATTAAATTTCTGATTCAGCACATAATCTACACTTGGCCTTAATGTAATGTTCTTCGCGCCTGAAGAAACTTCGGCTTCGGTAACATCAGCACGGTAAATAACGGTTTTATTATCGCGGATAGCTACATCCAATTTGAAATCCATGTTGTTATCCATTTTCAGGCTTTTAAACCATCCAAATGGGAAGCGGAATTTATTGGTACGGTAGCCTAATCCTAAAACCATATTGTTTTCTGATAGCTGCGCCAATTGGCTGTTTGATAAACTCAACCCCAATAAACGTGAACGGTTCAATTCGAAAGAAGCGGTCAGGTTATTTTTAAACCTGGTATCAACGCCAACCAACGGAGAAAAATACTCAGAAATGGTTACCTGTGCAAACTGGTATTCCGGTAAAAAGTTATTATTTACATCTCTGCTGCTAACCGCACCATTGGTTTCCTGGTAGCGCAATAAGGAGTTAAAGCCATTAATATTGTAGGCAGAGCGATAGCCGTGTCTGATATCGACAGATGAAAACTTATCGGCGATAAAAGGAATACGTGTTAATCCGCTATAGGTTAAACTCCAGTTTGGAAGTGGAATTTTAGGGAAGGCATTCATTTTCGTTTTCCCGGCATCTTTGCCCGAATAAGCAGCCATAAAAGCAGAGATAATTACATCCTGACTTTCTTTACTGTAACCATCGGCATAACCGCCGTTTACGCCTCCTGAATTTGGATTCTGAGCGCCCAATCTTCTGGAGATAATAATCCTATTGGCCATAAACTGGTTAAACAGACCCGAAATTACCGTTGAGTTATTTTCTTTGAAAGCTGTACCCAAAGCAATATACGATACGCTATAATCGCCCGTGGTAATGGCACTTAAGTTTTCGAACGAAGATACACTGGCTACATACCTGAAATTGGTAGAAAAGTTTCTTGTTTGCGCCTTATTGGCTTTTAGCGTAATCCGTAAATCTTTAAATGGCTCTACCTGCCCGGTAAGCTGAAAATCTTCTCTGAGTGTGTTTACATACAGCTGGTTCTGTAAAGTATCAGTGGTTAGCCATCCATTGTTTAATGCCATATCGCGAATATCGCGCTGGCTTCCGAAAGCAAAACCCAAACCTGGTGCCCCCGTTGCATTATCGATACCAAAATATCTGGTGGTTGGCAGATAGCCTGGCAAGAAAATACCTTTGGTTTGTACAAAGCTGGCATTAACGTTTTTTACACTCGTTAATAGATTAATAAAAAATGTCTTAGCACCACTTCCTTCCTGGTCGTTGCCCGCCTTTCTGATAAAACCAAACTTGTTATATAAAGTAGTTAGGTTTAAGGTCGGATTTACCTGTACCGTTCTGCTGTTCTGTACCGTGTTACCCAAATTAATATTCGGATCACGTAAAGTAGAAAGCGGCTCAGTTTGCCAGTTAAAGTTGGTACCATAACGGGTTTTAACGGTAATCCAGTTTAGTCCCGGTATTTTATCAATTGGCAGGTTATAGGTAACGTTTAAATTATGGTTATAATCGGTTGTACGCCCTAAACGTTTTAAGTTTTGCCAAACGGTATCGCGTTTTAAACCGTCAAGTCTTCCATCCGGTTCATCAATGATCGAATAATTTGTGGCATTAAAATCTAACTGTAACGAACGGGTAAGGTTCCAGGCCACACCATAAATCCGGCTCATGGTAAAGTTTTTGTTAAAGGTAGTACCATAACCACTCTGGTAAACCCCGATGGTATTATTCGGATCGTTATTCCGTAAGGTATTTTCTGAATATAAACGGTCTACATCTATTCTGAAATTAATGGCACTTGGAAAAATACTGAAGTTAAAATCCTTCAATAAAGCCAGCATGTTCGATTTAATAATCTTTTCAAACGGCGCTATTGTTTTGGCTTCTTTAGAATAACTGTACTGTAACGATGCCCTATAGGTATTCTGAATACTGCTCTGATTAATAAAATCGCGATGATTGTATTGGGTATAAGCATAACTTGCCGCAAAATTCTCAATATCCCACAGGCGGACAGCTTTACTGTTATTAGTCCGTTCTTTTCTAACATTGGTAAAGTTGATGCCTCTTCTAACTGTATAATCCTGCGAAAAGTTTAAAATCGAATCTTTCTGTTCTTTTGTCGACTGCTCCAGCGCATTTTTGAGCTCGATATCTGGCGTTCTAGGATTGTACTGAGGGGTAGAAACCTGTTTAGAGTAACTCACAAACATCGGGATTTTCACACCCGATTTTTGCGGAAGAAACTTACCTAATTCCATGGCAGAAGAAACATCCAGCAATACATTATCTGCACGGTTCCGCTCGCTCACTTTCGAATCGATAGATCCGAAACCGATGGTAGATTTACTTCCGGAAATATTTACATCTGCAAAATCAGCCAATTTTAAGTTCAATCTTCCGGTAGCTGCCCAACCACCTTTTTCGTCAAATTCAGTTAACCTCAATTCGTTAAACCAAACCAGTGCATTTTTATCAAGGCCATCATCGTTCCGTTCACTGGCAGCACGGAGCGGATTTTTAATCCCTACCATATACACCCTAACCTTGCTCATATCAGGTTGCCCTTTAACTATAATAGTTCTATTTCCGTCGGTATAGGTAAATGGAACATTTGTAGGCCATGGTTGTCCGTTGGCTTGTTTAGCTACGTTACGGGCCAGCTTGGCATTTTGGAAAAGTGTTAAATCAATATCCATTCTATTGGCTTCCGGCCAAATGGCATCAGGATCGCTTGTACCTGGATTGGTTACCTTTAAGGGGATTACATATTCATAATAATTATCCTGGTTATCGGTTCCGATTCTTAAGAAAGCGGCAACATCATTATCATTTAAAATTTGGTTATTAACAGCCTCGGCATGAATAAACATTTCCAAATGTTTGTAAGATCTGAAATCGCTGTAGGCTGTTTTAAATGCAGCTCTACCATAGCCATCTCTTAACGATTTTACAATAACCGATAGCGATTGCTCATTTAAACGTGTATCGCCACGATAGTTGCTATAGTCGCGCTCGCGAAGAATGCCTGGAGGGGTAACATATGGAATCGGCGAACGTTTTCCATTTTCTTCAATATTTACTGTCGAAACTTCAATGGTAGAATTATCAGGGGTAAGTGCAGGCAACGATGGGTCGACGATTACCTGTGCAGCTTGGTTGGAAGCATTATATTCTCTCCACTCTCCACGGATTAACTGCAACTTTGCAAAACGCATCACAGCAGTATCAGCGAAATTGGTCATAAACATTCTGAAGAAACGGATTGATTTAAAATCCTGGATACCGCCTACTTTCTCCTGGTACTGACCAATTGGAATTCTGAATTGATACCATGAAACGGCCTGGGTATTTCCATTGGCCAATTTTACCTGCGAGGTAACCTTATCGGTAATAAAGTTCTGACCAACATTTAAATCTCCCGGGCGGATCGAAACTTTATACTGAAAATACTCATCACTTTGCGTCATGTTATTATCGCGGTTGATGTCTTCCCCGTCAGGTAAAGAAGTAGATGCAGAGTTTTCAAGCCCTAATTCTTCTTGCGATTGTTGCGAAGTTTTAGAGTTTCCTTCAGTCCCGTTATATTTTTCGTAGCGTTTAAGAATACCCGCATTGATCTGATCTAATGCCGGACCTCTGAAATAAGTATAATTATCTGATGAAGGATCGGCATCAAGTGCGGCAGAAGCGGTGGCATTTAACTGCGATTTAATCTGCGTAATTGCCGCTGCAAATTTTACTTTTTCATCAGCATCTGATAATCCATCCAAGCCTACATCCTGTGCTCTACGCGAACTGGCATTGTTATCGAAAGCCTGTACAACGGGTTGCAATTTGGGTACACGGCCCCAAGCGGTTTCTTCGTATTTACTTGGGTCGTTTGTGGCTGGCAAACCGTTTTCTAAAGATTTCCGGCCATCCTTAAGAATATCTTCTGAGATATTCCCCAGGTTAAAATACATGTCGCCTCCGGCAGAATTTGGTTTATAGATAAATGGATCCATTACCCAAAACTCAATAAAGCCCACATTTAAGGCTTCAAAATCGTTGGTTTCGATTTTTCGTTGGAAACCTCCCCAATTATTTTTAGGCTGCAATAATGTCCCATCCGGTCTAAAATCTGTAGGACGGAAGTTATATGGCCCCCTAACGGTTGGATAGTAAGCCACATCGAAAGTGGTAATGTTTAAGGCCTGCCCGGTTGCTGTTTCTTTAAACGGGAAAACTTCTTGTTCAATTACTTCTCTTACATAGTGATTAGAAAGTTCTGCCCTGTTGTTTCTGATGTTGGCAGGAGTAGTAGATGCTGCTGAATTATAAAAAGTTGGATCGATGTTATAAAATGCAATTCTTGCCCGATTGTAACCATAAGATAAATCGTTAGACCTATCATGTTCAGCGAAAAGCTGGGGAGTACCTGATAACTGCCATGCAATCGCACTTTTTAAATCGATTACCGATCTGGATGCTTCGAAATCATCTAAATAACTGACCCCGTTTTTACTACCGGCAAAATTCAATGCCCTTGGATGACCAGGGATCAGTTGCGCAAACTCTCCATAAAACGTTACACTCGAAGGTGCTTTGGTTGAAATGAACGGAAGTTTATCAACCAGTTTTGTTAAAAATCTTGATGGTGAGCTGTAGTTAATATCTGCTCCCCAAATGGTATTTGAAATAGGCTCTTCGCCGATGTTTACCTTTTGAGTTAAAGGTTTCTCGGTCAGGTTCATGATGGTACCGCCCAGATTTAGCTTATTGTTTACACGGTAATCTAAACGGGTTCCAAAAAGTGATCGTTGCTGCAGGCCAAAGGTTTCACTGTTTTCTGTGGTGATCCGAATGGGCTGACCAGATACCAAAAGTGCCTGATTGATGATGCTCACCCGGCCACCCTGATAATCGACAGTAAAATCTATCCCCTCGGTTAATGGCATTGTTCCTGCAAAAACCTTTACCGATCCTTCCGGAACGTTAATGGCATTTAAACTAAATTCAGAAGAAATATCAGATTGGTAATTTACCTTAATGGTGTACCTATTCTGGTTTTGAAACAGCTGCTTAGCGATGGTTTGGGTTGAATCGTAAAGCGCAGTAAAAGTATATTTATTGATCAACGCCTGCTCACTCGGTAAAAACTTCGCAGCTAAATCTTTACCAAATGGCTCAATCACAGGGAAAATAATTCTTCCATTTGCCGGATCGATGGTGATATAACCCGAATTGGTATTGGTAACCGACGAAGTTTGTCCATTGCTCCCCACGCCGAACATACTCGCCTGATTGGCATTGCTCGCGGTAGAGTATGAACCAAAAGCATTGTTTGCTGCCACAAAATCGAAAATCCCATCGGGTTTTCCTTCATTTTGCTGGTTCAAACGATCAAATTCGGTTAAGGCAATCCACTGCTTATTTGCGGTATTTTGTCCTTCAGTCATTACCGGATTATCTACACCGGTTTCGTTATCAATGCGGTAAATGTCAAGTTTAAAATTCTGACTGCTGATCTGATACCCTCCGATAGAGTAAATATTTTTCATCATCAGATCCCATGTTGGCAATTGGATCTTGGTGGTTTCGTTCTTTAATAATTTGGCATAAAGTACTTTTGGATTTGCCGCATCAAAAGAAACATCGGTAGAAAACTCACCTACCTGATATTCTACACCGTTATAGGTATAGCGGTAGGCAACAGCTAAAACCTCATCAGCATTTAATGGGTTGTTCAACGATAAATAACCCAGCTGTGGCTGAAAGGTAAATTCGCGCTCCGTTAATTTCCTGGCGTAAACCAGTTTAGCAAAGTTATCTGTATTGCTGCTATTGGCAGGTGTTGTCTGGAAGAAAGAAAGGATAGCATTGGAATTTGTCTGTCTTATGGCACCGCCCTGATAAGCATTTAACTGCGAGATCAAGTTGTTAGACTGTTGCGGGAAACCCGTAGCGGTAGTTCCTGCCGGCAAACCAGAAGTTCCTCCGGTAATTAAATTATTGTTAAAAGGAACATTTTCACCCAAATCCATCAAACCCAATACATCTCTGGAGTCGGTGGTATTACCTGCTTTATTGGTAATCCACACCTCAATTTTGGTAATCTGGATCGGAGAGGTAATAATAGGTGCATTGGCCAGGTTTTTATTGTAGTTATTCCTAAAATATTGTGATAAAAAATAGTGTTTATTGGCCTCGTAACTATCAATATTTACCGTGGTGGTATTTTGTTGCGCCCCATTGGTAATTTTAATCTCCCGTGATTGAGATTTTTGTTGAGTGTAAACACTTGTTACGTTTAAACGCCCGAATTTTAATTGTGTTTTGATACCGAAGAGTGCCTGGGTTCCGGTAATTAAAGAGGTATTTAAAGGTAAGCTTACATTACCTGCTTCAATTTTTTGGATAATATCGTCAGGTCCGCCGGTATAATCGAGCTTAATCTGATTTTCGAAATCAAATTGAGCCTCGGTATTGTAATTGCTTTTAATTTTTAGTTTGGTTCCGATGTTACCAACCAGATCCATCTGGATCCTTTGGTTAAAATCGAAATTGGTCTGTACCCTTTGTCTTTCATTAAAAAGCGGGTTTTCATTCTTATTTACCCGGCCTAAAAAGGTAAGTTCTGCCTCTCCACGTGGCTGGATATCAATGGTTGTTCCACCAAATAATTTTTCGAAAGCTTTGCTATTGACCTGGATCTGCGGAATGATGCCAGTGCTTCTGTAATCACTTACTTCTGCATTTGAAATGCTACGCCAGTTACCACGTTTTATCTCACTGTTAACCAATCGCTGGTATTCATCAATGGTTAAGTATTGAGTGTTTAGAACAAATTTTTCGCCGATTAATTCCTTTACCACATAACGTTTATTCTTGGCATCGTATTCTACAACACGTTTTAAATTGCTAGGTGCCGGATAAAACGGATTAACGGCCGGACTAAGTCCTAAATGTTCTTTCTCGCGTAAACTAAAATTATTTTTTGGGGTAATAGTATCCGTTTTGCTTGGAACAACTTGAGAGAAAGCGTTTTGAGAAGCAATTAAGAAAAGAGGGATGAGAAACAGAAATGTAAATATTCTCTTCAAAGGCAGTAGATCTATAAAGTTTTTAAAGCTTGTTTAATTAGTTGCTCTACCGAAAGTGTTCCCTCTGTCACTTTTAATATCTGGTCTATAGTTTTTTCGGCGGTTTGTTTGACGAATCCGAGCATTACTAATGCTGATAACGCTTCATCTTTAACAGTATTGTGTTGAGGCATAAAAATTAATGAATCTGCCCCTTCTTTTTTTAGTTTATCCTGTAACTCTAAAACCAGGCGTTGTGCGGTTTTAGCTCCTAAGCCCTTAATTCTTTGAATTAGAGGCAAATCTGCTTTAACAATTGCGGTCTGGATTTCAACTGGTGTGATAGATGATAAAATCATTCTACCAGTATTTGGTCCAATTCCCGATACCGATATTAAGTGTAAAAATAAACGGCGTTCGCCTTCATCGGCGAAGCCGTATAATGTATGTGCATCTTCTTTTACATGCAGCCAGGTGTATAGTTTACACCTTTCTGCATCAGCTAAAGCGCTGTATGTATTTAAAGAAATGTTTATATGATAGCCTATACCTCCGGCTTCAACCACAACATATGCTGGGTTTTTGAATGTCAATTTACCATCAATATAGGCGTACATGTAATTCTACTTTTTAGTTGTTTTTCCAAATATACCTTTTCGTTTCGATGTTGCAATTTCTTCTTTTGCTTGCACATCTACAACAGCAATGGTAACCATATTGACGATTTCGCGTACAGAACTACCTAATTGAACAATATGAACAGGTTTATTCAGTCCTAACAAGATCGGACCCACCGCTTCGGCACCGCCTAACTCTTGTAACAATTTGTATGCAATGTTTCCAGACTCCAGATTTGGGAACACTAAAGTGTTCGCCGGAGCATCGGCCAAAGTGCTAAATGGAAAATTATCTTTCAACAGTTCGTTGTTGATGGCAAAGTTTCCTTGCATCTCTCCATCTACAATTACCTCCGGATGATTTTTGTGCAGGAGGTTAACCGTTTCTCTTACTTTATTTGGTGTTATGCCATCATTTGAACCAAAGTTCGAATATGATAATAAAGCAATACGGGGCTTGATGTTAAACTGCTTAACAGATTTATCAAGCAATAAAGTAATATCTACCAGCTCTTCTGCCGTTGGATCTACGTTTACAGTGGTATCGCCGAAGAAAACAGGACCTTTTTTGGTCATCATCATGTACATACCAGCAACGCGTTTTACACTTGGATCAACACCGATTACATGTAAAGCAGGCTTAATGGTAGATCCATAATTTTTAGTCAGACCCGAAATCATCGCATCTGCTTCGCCAAACTCAACCATCGATGCGCCATAGTAGTTACGGTCTCTCAATAATTTAGTGGCATCAGTTAATGAAACCCCTTTACGCTGACGTTTTTGATAAAGCGCCTCGGCATATTGTTTGGTTTTATCAGGATTTTGCATCTGATCGATGATCTCAACACCTTCCAACTCTAAACCGTGCTCATCAATAATGGCCTGTATTTTCTCTTTATTTCCTAAAAGGATCGGAATAGCAATATTCTCGTCGTTAACAATCTGTGCAGCCTTTAAAATCTTGTAATTATCGGCTTCAGCAAATACAACTCTTTTTGGATCTGTTTTAGCTTTGGTAGTGATGGCACGCATAATGGCATCATCCAAACCCAGACGTTTTCTCAGTTCTTCGCTATAGGCATCCCAATCGGTAATAATTTTACGGGCTACGCCACTTTCAATTGCTGCTTTAGCTACCGCGATAGAAACTTCGGTAATTAACCTGAAATCAACAGGTTTTGGGATAATATATTCTTTACCAAATTTAAGGTTACGAGCATTGTATGCTAAGTTTACAGCCTCTGGAACAGATTTTTTAGCTAATTCTGCAATGGCTTTAACCGCAGCTATTTTCATCGGCTCGTTAATTCCTGTTGCACGAACATCAAGCGCACCACGGAAAATATAAGGGAAACCTAAAACGTTATTTACCTGGTTCGGATAATCAGAACGGCCGGTAGCCATAATAATATCTTTACGGGTTTTAATTGCCAGTTCGTAGGCAATCTCCGGATTAGGGTTGGCCATTGCAAAAACGATAGGGTTTTTGGCCATCGAAGTCAGCATTTCTGCTGTAACACAATCTGCTGATGAAAGGCCGATAAATACATCAGAATCTTTCATGGCTTCTGCCAAAGTGTTGATTTTTCTATCAGTAGCAAATTCAGCTTTGATATCATCAAGTACTTCACGGTCTTTACGGATCACGCCAGAACGGTCGCACATAACGATGTTCTCTTTTTTAGCACCCAAAGAAACATAAAGTTTGGTACAAGAAATTGCAGCGGCGCCAGCACCATTAACTACAATCTTGATTTTATCCATTTTTTTCTTGAAGATTTCGCAAGCGTTCAACAATGCCGCAGCCGAAATAATCGCTGTACCATGTTGATCATCATGCATTACCGGAATGTTCATTTCTTCCTTTAAGCGACGCTCAATTTCGAAACATTCTGGCGCTTTAATATCTTCTAAGTTAACCCCACCAAAAGTTGGCTCTAAAGCCTTAACAATTTTCACAAAATCATCAACATTTTTGGTATCCAACTCTAAATCAAATACATCAATATCAGCAAATATCTTAAAAAGTAAACCTTTTCCTTCCATTACTGGTTTTCCGGCTTCCGGGCCAATATCACCTAAACCTAAAACGGCTGTACCGTTACTGATTACCGCAACCAGGTTACCCTTTGCGGTATATTTATAAACATCTTCTTTATTTTCTGCAATCTTCAAACATGGCTCTGCAACGCCAGGAGAATACGCTAAAGTTAAATCTCTTTGCGATGTTGTAGGTTTTGTGGGTACTACTTGTATCTTTCCTGGACGGCCTTGCGAGTGGTAATCAAGCGCATCTTGCTTTCTAGTGGTCTTACTCATTACGTAACTTATTAGTGACGGGGGCAAAGGTACAATTCTTTTTATGAGGCATAAAATAAAAAGCCCTTCAAAAAAGTTAAATAAGACGTTACACTAAACTACCGTTACACTAATTGGATTAAACCAAGCGCTGTTAATAGAATTTCAGATTTTTTGATCAAGAAATGAATGCCATTGTCAGGTTTGCCCTGTTATCCTCTACTGATTTTCAGGATCATACCTACTTGCAAACCAACTTTTGATAAACGGTTGTCTCTTCTGATGCTTTGAACGGTTGCACCGTCAAATTTCTCTGCAATTTCAGACAGGGTATCGCCGGTTTTAACCTTGTAACTTAGAAACGACGATGGTGCTTTTAACGGCGTCCGGTTTTTGGCATAAATCTTTAGTCTTTGTCCCGGCACCAGCGTTTTGCTTTTTAAACCGTTCCAAACCCTTAAATCCTGTACCTCTACACCATATTTATCGGCTACAGTTGTTAAGCTCTGTCCTAAAGTAACTTTATGATAAACTACTGAGGATGTAGCTATACTTTTAGTTTTTTTCTTTCTTAAATCTCTTACATCATCAGTACTCGCGGCCACCACTTTCATGCTTACATCCACTTCCTGGTTGTTGAGCACATCATAAATACCTGCGTAATCGATATCTCTTAACTTAGGCATTACAATACGTTTCGGCTCATCATCGGTACCATTTACTATCTTTTTCTTGTAGGATGGATTTAAAGCCATAATCGCCGCTTCATCAATATTTAACACTTTTGCAAGCGTAGATAGCGACACGAAACGGGTAGTTTGAACCGTATCAGTTTTTAAGAACATGCTCGAGGCTTGCGCGGTAATCTGATGTTTGCCAGAATAATTCATTACATAAACTGCGGCAATAAATGCTGGTACATAATTTCTGGTTTCTTTAGGTAAAAACTGTCTGATTACCCAAAAATCCCTTGATCCAGCTTTATCAATAGCCCGGTTAACATTCCCCTTTCCGCAGTTATAAGCGGCAATGGCCAACAGCCAATCGCCAAGCTCTTCAAAAGCATCTCTAAAATAGGCTGCCGCTGCATAACTGGCCTGGATGGGATCTTTGCGTTCATCCACAAAGTTATCCATCTTTAGGCCATAGGCCTTACCAGTGCCGAACATAAACTGCCAGATACCCGTTGCCCCTACTCTAGAAATGGCATGCGGATTCATCTGCGATTCGACAATGGTTAAATATTTTATTTCCTGTGGAATATTATAATCTTTTAAGGCTTTATCAAAAATCGGGAAGTAATAGCTAGATAAGCCGATCATTTTCCCGAACATATCTTTACGCTTGGCATAAATATCGATATACTGCTGAACGTACTCGTTGTAAGGAAGAGGTACCGTTTTAGCGATAGAATCGAGCCTGAGTTTATAGATAAAGTTCTGGCCCATGGTTAATGGGTTTTCTGAAACAGCCGGTACAGCTACGGTATCGGTATTGATAAAGATGTTGTTGTGAATCTTCGGAAGACTATCCAGTTTGAGCGTTTGTTGCGCGGAAGAAGAAGAAATGTATCCTAAACAAGCGCAAATTGAAGCAAAAAGTAATTTTTTAATCATGGGCTATTGGTTCAAATTTTCATTAACCGTGGCGTGTGTCCTCACAAACCTTTATACAGATTCCTTTTCTTTCCATAATTAGGAAAAGAGTAAGAACCTGCGAACCTTCTAGACAATGCCTGGAAAAACAGTTAATAAAATGCCATTGCCATACTTAACTATAATGCTTTGTAACTCGCAATGACGATAAAACTATGATAAAAATGCCTGAGAAAAAGCCAGAAGCTTATCTTCCTCAAAATGTTTGGCTGTAAACTGTATACTTAACGGCAATCCTGCTGCATTATTGCCTAGTGGCAAAGCAATAGCCGGATTTCCGCTTAAAGAAGGCAATACCGTAAAAATATCGGCCATATACATCACAATTGCATCCTGAACATTATCGCCAATTTTAAAAGCTGCTGTTGGTGCCACAGGAGAAAGAATTAAATCATAATCCTGAAACAAGGCATCCATTTTTTCTCTGATCAATCGGCGAACCTGCTGTGCTTTTTGATAGTAAGCATCGTAATATCCAGCACTTAAAACAAAAGTACCTAAAAGGATACGGCGTTTTACTTCCTCGCCAAAACCTTCGGCGCGTGATAATTTATAAAGTTCATTTAGCGATTTCGCTTCCAGGTTACGATGTCCGTAATGAACGCCATCATAACGCGAAAGATTTGAAGAGGCTTCGGCCGTTGTTAAGATATAGTAGGCCGGAACCAGATAATCCAACAGATCAAAAGAAACATACTCAACAGTATGGCCATCTGACTTGAGCTGCTCGATAGATTTTAAAATAGCCGATTTGATTTCGGGATCGAGGGCTTCGCTCTCAATAGTTTCTTTTAATACCGCTATTTTTTGTTTTTTATGCTCGTTTAAATGAGCAGGGTAATCGGGCACTGCATCTGGCGAAACAGTAGAATCGTAATCATCTGCTCCAGCTAAAACCTGTAAAAGCAAGGCGGCATCTTCTACTGATGATGTAATTGGCCCAACCTGATCGAAAGAGGAAGCATAGGCAATAACACCATACCTCGATATACGCCCATAAGTAGGTTTAAGCCCAATCTGGCCACAAAATGCAGCTGGCTGTCTTACCGAGCCACCGGTATCGGTACCCAGGGCAGACAAACACATATCGGCCTGAACGGCTACAGCTGAGCCGCCTGAAGACCCACCAGGAACAAGGTCGGGATTTGCAGCATTTTTAGCAACCCCATAGTATGAAGTTTCATTAGAGCCGCCCATAGCAAACTCATCACAGTTTAAACGGCCGATAATAACGGCATCTTCCTGTAACAATCGCTGCACAACTGTAGAAGAATATGGAGATACAAAACCTTCGAGCATTTTTGACGATGCAGTAACGATATGGTCTTTATAACAGATATTATCTTTAATACCAATTACCATCCCTGCAAGTTTACCTGCAGTACCTTCTTCTATTTTTTGCTGTATCGCTTTCGCCTGAACTTCGGCCGATAAAAAAAACACCTCATTAAATGCATTGAGGTGTTCATTATTTTCAATTTGCTTAAAATAATAAGCTAATAAATCGGGTAAAGTTAATTGCTTTTGCGCAATGAGTGTTTGAATCTCTTTAAGAGAGCTGTATTTCTTCAAAACTAAAAATTATTGCAATTAAACGGTTTTATCACGGTTAGACGGATCTACTTGTTCTCCATCAACGCCATCTTTACCATCTTTAAATTCTTTAACACCTTTACCTAAACCTCTCATGAGTTCAGGAATTTTTTTACCACCAAATAATAACAATACCACTATTGCAATAATGATAATTTCTGGTGTTCCAAGCATTGCTGCTATTGTTGTATTTAACATGATTTTTTTGTTTAAACTTTTTCTTTGTCAGTTACAATTTTTTCGTCAGTAGGCTTGCTTAGATCAATGTGTGACTCACTTGCCTCTATTTTTTCATCAACCGGTGATTCTTCTGTTGGATGATGGCGCTGACTATGGTTTACCGCTGTTTCTTCCGCTTCTTCTTTATCTAAATCCATGGCATTGATATTCCTATGGATTTCACGCTTAACACCATCAGAGGCATCTTTGAATTCTCTGATCCCCTTCCCTAGTCCCCTTGCAAGTTCAGGTAATTTTTTACCTCCGAACAACAATAGAACCACCACTAAAATGAGTACGATCTCTGATCCACCCATGTTTAAAAACTCTAATAACGTGCCTTGATACATCACTAATATAATTTATACAAATATAGACATTTTAACTTGTCTTAAGTTTATTTACTAATCCAGGCTTCAGGATTTAAAGTTCCCTGGCCTCTTCTAATCTGGAATTTTAAAATGGCGTCGTCACCAGTATTTGCCACAAGCCCAATGGCCTGTTTGGTTTCAACTAAATTACCTACACTCACACTAACCGATCTTAAGTTTTGGTATACTGTAAAGTACTCGCCGTGGTTAATTACTACAGCAGTTCTGCCCATAATATTTTGCACCATAACAACCTTACCTGCAAATATACTTCTAACAGTTGCCCCATCAGTTGTAGTGATATCTACTCCATCGTTGGTATAACTTGCCTGGTCGATCTTATGTAAACCAAACCTTTCGGTTATTGTTCCTGTCGCTACAGGCCAAGGTAACCTTCCTCTGTTATTTTCAAAACCTGCCGATAATCTGGCTGCCTCAGGTGTTGCAGTAAGCAATTCTCCTGTCGATTTTGCTTTAGCGGTTGGTGTAGCTGGTGCAGTAGGTACAGGTCTATTTTCAGCCTTGGCTTTAGCCGCCGCAATCCGTGCTTCTTCAGCCGCTTTTCTTCTTGCCTCTTCTGCGGCCTTCCTTCTCGCTTCTTCAATTGCCCGCTGAATTGCAGCACTAATGGCCCTGTCTATCTGAGCCTGTTGTTTTTTACGACTGGTAATATCCTGTTTAAACTGTTTTTCGTCCTTGCTCAGTTTGTTTAATTCTACTGATTGTTTGCTTTTATCCTTGCTTAAACGCTCACGCTCTCTTTCCTGTTCCTTCAACAGATCACTTTTTTCCCTGAGTGTTTTATCCAGAACCTTAATCTTGCCGTTCAGATCTTGCTGCGTATTCTCAATGTATCCAGCCTGTTTTTTACGGTATTGACTAAACTGCTGTAAATACTTTATTCTTTTATATGCCTGGTTAAAATCCTTCGCCGCAAAAATGAACATCATTTTATCGTATGAATTTCTGTTGCGCTGTGCAAAACGGATCATTCCCGCATACTCTTTTTTAAGATCGCCCAACTGACCTTGTAACGTATGTACGGTATTTGTGTTCTGAGAGATTTGGTTATCCAGATTTTTTATTTCAGAGTTGATTGTACCGATTTTATCCTGGCGCAGCCTAATCTGGGCATTTATAGTATTAATCTGCTGTATAGTAAGCTTTTTACCACTGGCAGTTTTATTCAAATTCTTTTGAAGCTGTTCAATTTCGCGTTGTATAGCTTCTTTTTTCCTTCTGAGCTGGCTTTCAGTTTGTGCAACCGCCGAAAGGGTTAACACGCTTAAAAAAAGGATAAATAGGAGTTTTTGTAGCTTCATTAAGCCAAAAGTATAAAAATTTTTGTAGTAAAAATATTAAAATCGAGATACTAAAGTCATAATTACTTATTACAGAACTGTCTTCACTCAATCTTCATACATATAAAGATTGCCAAAGCCGCTGTACTAATGCAGTACCTAACCTGGCAAATCATTAAAAGAATATTTGAATGTAGTTTTTAAGCCTACTTTACAACCGTAAATCTCTTTGGTACATTAAACGGAAAATCGACAGGAACATTGCCATCAATTTTGACAAACTGTAGGTCGATGTTTATCCGCTTGGCTTTAGATAGTGTTTTGATCTGCAATGCGCTAGGGAATAATGACTCGTTTAATTTTTGATAGTCGGTATAGGTAACTTTTAGCGCCTGACCGTTTTTAGCGTCATTTAAATTGGTTTCAGCTACTTTAAAAAGTGTATTAAAAAGCAATTTATAATCTAACTCCGATTTGCTTCCGGAAACCACCCAAACACCATTTTCCTGCTTAACATCTGATTCTGCTGTTAAAAACTCGCCCATGGCATTACCCGTTAAAACGGCTTGTAAAGTATTAAAATTAACCTGTTTATTAGTGAAATTGTAAATATAACTAAAAGGTTTTTTCAGGTATTCGCTTTTCATCCGGTTCATGATCTTGATGCTATCAGGGGTAATCAAAGCCCTTGCCACCTCTGCCATTCCACCTAATGCGGTAATGCTTACCCAAATGGTCTCCTTGTCTTTCATCTTGAAATTCATGGTTACATCGTTTGCATCGCCGGCAATATCTAAAGTTGCTTTTGCTTTTAAAGAAAGTGTATTAAATTTGAGTTGCTTGCTATTTAGTAGTGTTAAAGCTTCTGCTTTCGAATTATCAGTTTTGGTTTCTGTTTTGGTAGGTGGAGCAACTACAATTTCTTTTTTAGGTTTACATGCCGAAACAAAAATTACAGCTCCTAACAGGAATGCGCTATTTAAAATACTTCTTTTCATTTATCTTTTTAATTAATACTTCTGATCCGTTTCCGGCCTCTTTTGCTTTTTGCCATTGGATTAATGCTGCATCCTTTTCACCTTTCATAAAAAGTATATCGCCATATCGCTCCAAGTAAACACCGTTTTTATTGCTATTGTTTTGCAAAGCCTTTTCGATCCATGTTTTCGCCAGATCGTATTTTTGCTGTTTAAACAGAATAAACGCGTAGGTATCTACAATTGAAGGATTATTTGGCATAGCATTGGCCGCTGTTTCTGCATATTTCGCTGCCTTGGTTAAGTCGTCATTTCTTAACGCCAAATAATAGGCATAATTATTCACGATGAGATAATTATCGGGTTCTGTTGAAATGGCTTTTTCGAAAGCTGTTTTAGCTAAGGCAAAATTATTCTGGTTGATGTAGATATCGCCCTGTAGTGCATAAATCTGCGCCTGCAGGCTTTTATTCTCCACATCTAACTGTAAGGAGGTTTTTAAATTGCTTTGAGCAGGCTCATATTTACCTGTCTTAAACAGGGCATAAGCCATATAATAATATAAGCTGGCCTGATTGGGATAAATGCTTAAAGCCTCATCGCCAACCTTTATGGCTTCCTCATAGTGCCCAAGCAGTGTTTCGATATTAATGACCTGTTCCCACACTACATAAACCTGTTCGTTAAGTTTTAAAGCAGCCTGATATTGGGACAATGCATCTTTTAAGTTATTCTGCTGATAAAGTACATCGCCATAAAGCGCCAATGCTTTTGCATCAGCCGGATTTTTTTCTGCAACCAGTTTACTTAGTTCAGTTACATTTTTGGCAACAACGGGTTGGTTAAGTTTTGGAAAAAGTGCAGCGATAATCTTCACCTTTTCCGTAAGAGGCATTTCATTGCTTTCGAAAGCCAATTTTAAGGAAGAAAATGCAGCTTCGTCATTTTTCTGCTTACGGTAAATATCAGCCAAAGCCAGGTTTACCTCAAAATTATTGGGTTCGAGCTGCTGCGCCTTGGTTAACACTTTTAATGCTTCCGGATCATTTCCCTTCTGCAAAAGCAAACCTGCAGCATATAAATAGTTCTTTACATCAGCCTGATTGCCTTCCAGTAATTTAACAATATCACTTTCAGTGGCATTCCCGTTAGATTGCAGACGCTTTCTGGCGTTTACCAAATCTCTTGATTCGCCAAATTTAGCCTGAATTTCATCATAGGTCTTTTTTGCAGCATCCAGCTGATTGCCTAAGAACTGCGCATTGGCTTTATCAAAATAATAGGCATCGTTTTCGGGATCGAGGCGGATCAACTGATTAAACACTTCGATTAGTTCGGGCATTTTATTGGTGCGCTTGTATACCTCACCAAGTAAGCGCCAGTACCACAAATTGCCGGCGTTTAATTTAATTGCCTGTTTTATGTTCTGTTCGGCTTCCGAAAGTTTATCTAAACGCAGGTTTGCATTGGCCAGCTCGAAATAGGCTGCATGGTTATTCGGATCTAAACCAACAATTTTATTGAAATTGGTAGAGGCAACAACATAATTTTCAGACATTTTCTCCCTTAAGCCCGCAAAAAACAATTGTTTTACCATATTGCTATCGCGATTGGTACTTGGCGTAACCGTTCCCTGCCCAAAAGCCTGGAAGCTCACTAAAGTGGCTCCAACAAGAAAATGTACTTTGTATTTCATATCATTTATCAATCCAAATAATTTACTCCAGACTAAGGACTTTTGACTTAGGACTGTGGACTATTTCCCCGTATGTCCGTAGCCACCTTCGCCGCGTACAGTTTCCCCTAATTGTTCAACGGTTTGCCAGCTAACGGTTTCGTGTTTTGCCACAACCATTTGTGCAATTCTATCGCCATTAACGATTTTAAAATCTGTATCTGATAAATTTACCAATAAAACTTTTATTTCACCACGGTAATCGGCGTCAATTGTACCAGGCGCATTTACAATGCTAATACCGTGTTTATAGGCCAAGCCGCTTCTGGGCCTGATTTGTGCTTCGTAACCGATCGGTAACTCAATAAACAAACCTGTTGGCACCAATAAGCGCTGCAAAGGTTTCAATATCATTTCTTCTATTATTGATGCCCGCAGATCCATACCAGCCGCATGTGCAGTTTCATATTGAGGAAGTGGGTGTTCGGATGTATTGATAATTTTTATTTCCATTTTTTTATTGTTGGGTACTTTAGGTTAATGGCTTATAGATCATGGTTTGATTGCCATTGACCATTAACGATGAACCTAATACAAAAGTCTCTAACTAACCTCTTTTTAGTATTTTCATTAAATCATTCTTTTCAAAATAGGCAATACCCGCAACAAAAACAATTAACATGGCATTACCAATATAGATGTTCCGGTTAAAGATAAAAAATGAAGAGAATACAATTATTGTTGAAATAATTAAATAAGCTGAAATCTTTTTAAGGTTATAAGGGATTGGATAATATTTCTGTCCGAGTACATAAGATAAAACCATCATTACAAAATAAGCCAGCATACTTACCCAGGCAGAACCCATATAGCTAAAGCGTGGGATTAAAACCACATTGAGCACAATCGTAATTATAGCTCCGGCAACAGAAATATAGAGTCCGAAACGGGTCTGATCGGATAGCCGGTACCAGATAGACAGGTTCATATAAACACCCAGGCACACATAGCCTAACAATAAATAAGGAACTGCTGGTAAACCTACCCAATACTCTTGTTTGCGGATGAAAAATTTTAGCAGTTCGATATTGGCAATAATGGCAATAAAAAGAACAGATAGGGCAATTACGAAATATTTCAAAATTGTAGCATAGGTATCCCTTGCATTTTTCTCTTTTGCATGGCTAAAGAAAAACGGTTCGGCACCCAGCCTGAAAGCGGTGATAAAAATACTTAAGAAAATTGCTATTTTACATACTGCACCATAAATTCCAACCTCTCCATCGGCAATTTCGGGTGGCAATAGTTTTTGAAGTACTATTTTATCCAGGTTCTCGTTTACGATGAATGACAGGTTCGCTATCAAAATTGGCCAGCTGTAGGAAAACATATTGCCAAAAAGCTTACCGTCAAAACGCAATTGCAACTTCATAAATTCGGGCAGCAAATAAATCAGGGTAACAACAGAGGCAATAAGATTAGCTACAAAAACATAACCGATCCATTGATGTCTATACCACGATGCAAACCATTCTGAACCTATCCAATTGTGTTTTATGATCGCTGGAATCAGGTAAATGAATATAAGATTAAAGCCAACAAAGCAACCGATATTTAAAAATTTGGCAACACTATATTTAAATGGCCGACCATCAGCCCTCAATTTGGCAAATGGGATTACACAAATAGCATCCACAAACAGTATCCACAAAAAGAAACTTACATATTGTTTATAATCTGCGATTTCGGAGGTTTTCGTGGCTAAATAACCCGCGATTGAAGAGGAAAAAACTAAACCTGTAATTAAGAAAAGTGATGAAATGAAAGCAATGCACAGAAATGAATTATTATACACCTGTTGCTTTTTGTCATCAAATTTATTTAAATACCTAAAATAGGTACTTTCCATCCCAAAGGCTAAAACTGCGTTAATCAACGATGCATTGGCATACATATTTGTGAAAATGCCATAAACACCCTTTTGGTAAACACCTGTGTAGATAGGCGTGAGGATAAAATTGAACAACCTGGAAAAAACGGTACTGATACCATAAACCATGGTTTGCCCAAGAAACTTTTTATATACAGACATTTGTTAGTATCAAGATAAAAGCATCAGGTATCAAGATTTTCAGTTGACTAATATCAGTCTTGATACGGAATGCTTATTATTTTCGTAAGATTTCAAAATTACGATAGTTTTTTACTTCACCATCGCTTACCGCCACATTTTCTACACGCGAGCGGTCTGGCCCTTCGTGGCACCAGTTTACAAATTCTTCCAGAAAAATATGTTCGCCTTCTGCTTCGATATAAACCGATCCGTCTGTTTCGTTCCTTACAAAACCATTTACCATCATTTGGTTGGCAATAATTTTAGTGGTTTCTCTAAAGCCAACGCCCTGCACTTTACCTGTTATGATTATATTAAGATGCTTCATTTATTGTTATAAAATTGAAATGTTTTAATCTTACAAAGTTAGTAAAGCAATTGTGTATCCCTATGTTTATAAGTCCAATTCGCTCTGTAAATTGTTAAATCTTTGCAGTTCGGACCTAAAACCTGACCATATTTCTTCCAGGATTTCTTTTGCAGGTTTAATTTCATCCAGCATAGCTGAAACCTGACCGATTTCGAGTTCTCCATTTTCCATATCGCCTTCAAACATCCCTACTTTTGCCCTTGCTCTGCCCAAAAGTTCCATTAAGTGCCCTCTGTCTGCGCCTTCAGCTTCTGCTACCGATATCGCATCGGCAAATTCATTTTTCAGCAACCGCACCGGAACCAGTTTTTTCATGGCCAGTTTGGTATCACCTTCTGCTGCAGCAATAATTTTATCTTTAAATGCCGGATGGGCAGATGATTCTTCGGCAACAGCAAAAGCCGAACCGATTTGAACCGCATCTGCTCCTAAAGCAAACGCAGCCAACATGGCTTTTCCACTCCCAATGCCGCCAGCAGCAATGACAGGAATTTTAACAGCATCCCTTATCATCGGAATTAAACACATGGTGGTGGTTTCTTCTCTCCCGTTATGTCCACCCGCTTCAAAGCCTTCGGCAACAATGGCATCAACGCCAGCTTCCTGCGCTTTTATGGCAAATTTTGTATTCGCTATTACATGAACAACAGTAATACCCTTTTCTTTTAAAAAACTGGTCCATGTTGCAGGATTACCAGCAGAAGAAAATACAATTTTTACTTTCTCTTCAATTACCACATCTATAATTTCCTGAATATTGGGATAGAGCAATGGAATATTAACACCAAACGGCAGATGAGTAGCTAATTTGCACTTTTGAATATGTGTTCTTAAAACATCAGGATACATTGAACCGGCTCCAATAATGCCAAGGCCTCCTGCATTGGAAACTGCCGATGCCAATCTCCACCCACTGCACCAAACCATTCCGGCCTGAATAATTGGATATTTAATATTGAAAAGTTTACAGATTGGATTCATCGAAATATTTACTTTATAAATGGATGGCAAATTAGAAGCATCTATTATTCTGAGAGTATTCTGTACAATTCTAAATTAAGAAAATAATGCCCTTTACCAACGGTCCTCTTTTCAAGAACCCCCATCCCTGTGAGTAGATCCAGATATTTTCTTGCGGTATTTTCTGCGTAAATACCAGCTTTAACTAAATGCTGAACCCGAGTAAAAGGCTGAGTAAAAATTGAACTTATTAATGAATCTGGTCGCTGAATATCTGTATCCGCTATAACTGCCTCCGTAATTGCTTCTTTCGCTGCAATAATGTCGTTGATCTTATCATAGGTAATATTTGCTGTTACTTCAACTGCTTTAAGCATATAAAGTAACCAGTTTTTCCAACTTCCCCGCTGAGTAATTCCGGCAAGTCCAGCATAATACTCTTCTTTATTTTGCATAATATATTTACTCAGAAAAAGTATTGGATAGTCAAGCAACCCTTTTTTTGTTAGATAATTTATATTAAAAATCCTTCCTGTTCTACCGTTGCCATCCCTAAATGGATGTATTGCTTCGAACTGATAATGGCCAATGGCCATCTTAAGCAATGGATCTAATGGATAATTAACCTCATCATTAAGAAATGTAATCAAATTATTCATTTTGGCTTCAATTATCCCTGCGCCTCTTGGAGGGGTATAAAACACCTTTCCTGCGTTAGGTCCACTTCCACCTTCTTTAATTACAACCTGAGCAACTGGAGGCCGAATGCCATCGTTGAATTGACTAACAATACGGTACATCTTCACAAAGTATTCTATATCAATAGCCCCATCTTCCTGAAGATATTGATGACCTTCCCATAATGCCTCTCTATAGTAGAGAATTTCCTTCGCGGGCCCATTTACTTGTCCAACATTTTCTTCACTATATGCCTTATAAAGTTCGTCATCAGTAGTGAAAATATTTTCAATTGCACTTGATGCCTTGGCCTCCTGCAAACTTATCGAATTAATAAGCAGGCCTTGATTTGGAATCGCTATACTTCTTCCCTGCAAACGTGCTAGGGCTGCTTTGCTATTACCGAGTTGTAACAGAATGTCAACATCAAGATAGATATTTGGATCAATTGGGAGCTCGGGAAGTGAATTCCAAGGTTTCGTACGATCCGGATTTATCATATTTGCCATATTCAAATATAGAATTTTAACCTTAAAATTTTAATTTTTTAATGTTAAAAGAAAAAATCACATCAAAAAATTTGAAAGAGAAACTATGTACATTAAAAACTTAATTTTTTAATGTACAAGAGTTAAATGACATTAAAGTTTTCAATGAGATCATATCATGCCTTAAAAAAAGGCACTTTTTAAGACGGATAAAAGAAATAACCAATGTATATATCCAGATACTATTAACCTGAGTTCGATAATTATTTGCTGAAAATTATATCTTATTTACGCCTAATCCCGCTTTATCGTCCTGCTGAATTTATTTCAGCATCTTTTTAGCGTGAAAGACCCTGAAATAAATTCAGGGTGACGACCGTCTTAACAGAAAACTTGATTAAAACGCCACAAAATGA
>NZ_JAUG01000049.1 GCF_000708285.2 Pedobacter borealis DSM 19626 | reverse complement strand
CCCATGAAAAAACAAAAAATGCCGGCTGAAAATTTTTCTTTCGAAGCTAGTGGGTTGGCTTGATGAGTGCGGCCCGAAAAATTTGTTAGGCCGGATTTAAGTAGAACGAGGATATGGTGCTACGGCTTAGTTGGGCGGAAAAGCATAAAGCGAAAAATAGGTTAAGTTTTAACCTGATATTTTAATAAATAAAAAAATGTTCACAGGAATTATAGAAACACTTGGCGAAGTTACTGCCATTAAAAACGACCATACCAATATCCACTTTACCATAGCTTCTGCAATTAGCCATGAGCTGAAAATCGACCAAAGTGTAGCCCATAATGGGGTGTGCCTGACTGTGGTGGCCTTAAATGATGGAACCCATACCGTTACCGCTATAGATGAAACGCTGAACAAAACCAATCTCGATGGTTTAAAAGTAGGCAGTAAAGTTAACCTCGAGCGCTGCATGCAGATGAATGCCCGTTTAGATGGTCATATTGTGCAGGGCCATGTAGACCAGACTGCTGTTTGCGTGAAACGTGAAGCACTGGACGGTAGCTGGGAGTACCGCTTTAAGTACGATGCTTCAGCCGGAAATGTAACCGTAGAAAAAGGTTCTGCCTGTGTAAACGGCATCAGCTTAACTGTTGTAAATTCTGAGCCAGACGAGTTTTCGGTATTTATCATCCCTTATACTTTCGAACATACCAATTTACAGGAAGTTGAAGTTGGCGATACCGTAAATTTGGAATTCGATATTATTGGCAAATACGTTGCCCGGTTAATGAATCGATAAACCGTATTTGCCGCTCGCTTTTTGTTTTTAGGGTTTGATAAGTGGTGCTTTATTAAATTATTGTCGTTGTGCTAACGCTTAATTTTTCATAACAGTACAGGACGGTTGGTTAAATAATATTTCTGATTATCGTACAGTTAAGATTAAAAAAATAACGCTAACCAATATGAACAGGAATTCCCGTACCTCAGGCACAATAACTGCCCTTGCCTTATTGCTTTTATTTACAACGAATGTTTTAGCACAGAAAATCTCGGTAAAAGATTTAACCGTTGAGCATTTAGTAAATCCTTTTAGTATTGATAATCCAAAACCCAGATTTAGCTGGAAAATCATTTCGGATCTAAAAAATACCAAACAGCGCAACTACGAAATCAGACTAGGTACAACAGCAAATATTGATAAAGTTTTATGGAAAGCGGCGGTAAAAGATGATCAATCTGTATTGATTGCCTATAATGGCCCCGGGTTATCCTCAAAAACCAAATATTACTGGCAGGTTAGGGTAAAAGATAACCAGGGAAATACATCTAAGTGGTCGCCAGTTCAGTTTTTTCAAACAGGTTTAAAACCTGAAGACTGGAGTGCAAAATGGATTTCGGTAGTAGGAAAAGATACTTCCCTGGCCAGTCCACTATTCAGAAAAGAATTTAATCTGAAAAAAGAAGTAAAATCTGCAATGGCTTACATTACTGCCAAGGGCTTGTATGAGGCCAATATTAATGGCGGGCGAGTTAGCGATACTTATTTTGCGCCAGGGTGGACAAGTTATAAAGACCATATTCAATACCAGGTTTACGATGTTAAGCAGTCGCTAAAGAAAGGGGCCAATGTAATTGGCGTTTCACTAGGCGATGGCTGGTACAAAGGGCGCATCGGGTTTAATAATCAAAAACAATTTTATGGCGATACCAGGGCTTTATTGCTGCAAGTGGAAGTGGAATATACCGATGGAACCACAGAAACCATTATAAGCGATAACAGCTGGAAAACAGGTTATGGGCCAATACTTGCCTCCAATATTTATGACGGAGAAACCTACGATGCCCGTTTAGAGCTCCAAGGCTGGAATAATATTGGTTTTAAAGAAAACAATTCCTGGAAACCTGTGCAGGAGCTCGCCAAGGGCCCGGAAAAGCTGGTTGGGATGAGCGGACCGCAGGTGACCAAACATGAAACATTTAAAGCCTTAAAAATATTTAAAACCCCAAAAGGTGAAACCGTGGTTGATTTTGGGCAAAACTTAGTGGGCTGGGTAATGTTAAAAGCCAAAGGTGAAGCAGGTACCAAAATTACCATTAACCATGCTGAGGTATTAACCAAAGAAGGAAATTTTTATACCACTAACCTCCGGTCGGCCAAGCAACAGAACAATTATATTTTAAAAGGCGGAACCGAACAGGTATTTGAACCTCATTTTTCTTTTCAAGGGTTTAGGTACGTCAAAATAGATGGATACCCCGGCGAACTGAAACTGGAAAATCTTACCGCTGTAGCTGTTTATTCGGATATGAAAACCAGCGGAAAATTTACGACTTCAAATCCTTTGCTAAATCAATTGCAGCATAACATTTCATGGGGACAGAAAGGGAATTTTGTTGATGTGCCGACAGATTGTCCGCAAAGAGATGAACGTTTGGGCTGGACAGGCGATGCACAGGCATTTGCCACAACAGCAGCATATAACATGGATGTATCGGGCTTTTTTACCAAATGGCTAAAAGATGTCTCTGCAGATCAACTTCCTAACGGCAGCGTTCCTTTTGTAGTACCAAATGTGCTGAACCAAAATGACGCAGGTTCTGCAGGTTGGGCCGATGTTGCCACTATTATCCCTTGGGATATGTATGTTTCGTATGGAGATAAAGGCATATTGGAAGCGCAGTATGGCAGTATGAAAAAGTGGGTTGATTATATTTCTTCAGTGGCTAAAAATAACCTTTGGAACACCGGTTTTCACTTTGGCGATTGGTTGTTTTATCGTCCTAATGATGATAATGATGGCCGCGCAGCGGTGACGGACAAGTACATGATTGCCCAAACATTTTATGCGCATTCTACACAGTTGCTTATAAATGCAGCAAAGGTATTGGGCAAAACAGATGATGTAACCAAATATACTGCACTATTGGAGCAGATTAAAGCGGCTTATATCAAAGAAAATATGACGCCGAATGGAAAGCTGATCTCTAACACCCAAACTGCGTATGTATTGGCCTTACAGTTTGATATGTTGCCTGAAAACTTACGTGCACAGGCTGCACAAAGATTGGTAGACAATGTAAAAGATTACGGAAACCACCTGACTACAGGTTTTTTGGGCACGCCTTACCTTTGTCATGTATTGAGCCGCTTTGGGCACGAGGATGTAGCTTACGACCTGTTACTACAGGAGAGTTACCCTTCGTGGTTATATCCGGTTAAAATGGGAGCAACCACCATTTGGGAGCGTTGGGACGGTATTAAACAGGATGGATCTTTCCAAACGGCAGATATGAATTCTTTTAATCATTATGCTTATGGAGCCATTGGCGATTGGATGTATAAAAATATTGCTGGCATTAATCCGGTATCAGCACAACCAGGTTACAAAACCATTTTAATTGCACCAAGACCAGGAGGGAAATTAACCAGCGCGTCAGCAGAGCTGGAGACGGTGTACGGCACTGTTAAATCATCGTGGACGATTACAGATGGTATTTTTAAGCTCGATGTAACTATTCCTGCCAATGCAACCGCAACGGTAGTATTGCCGAAAACCGATAAAAAAGAAGAAATAGGCTCAGGTAGCTATCATTTTGAATATAAATATTAATCGCTTATAATTGCAGCTTGGTGTTAAAAGAGATTATATCACTATTATAAATTTTCAACGGGTCGTCATTCCCAACTTGATTGGGAATCTTAATGCAATTAGCTTTAAGATTCCCGCCTGCGCGGGAATGACGGTTTAGTCGAAATATGATAAAGTCTCTATCAGATGCAGTAAAAAAATAAATGTACAGTAAAGAAGAAGCAGCCCGCCTGCGCCAACAGTTTTGGATCAGTTTCGGGCAATATATGAAACCCGTCCCTTCAGCAAGCGGGTCTACCGTAAACTGGACAAATTACAAAACGGGAGTAAAGAATATCTTCTTTAAAATGGATGTTGATGGTAAAAAAGCCTTTATCAGCATTCAGCTGTCGCATCCCGATACCGATATCAGGCATCTTATCTTCGAACAGTTTGAAGAGTTTAAGCTCTTGTTTACTAATACCGTAAATGAAGAATGGGACTGGATTAAAGATGCAACCGAGGATTTCGGTAAAACAGTATCTCAGATTTCGATCAGCATTACCAGAGTGAGCATTTTTAATCAACAGCACTGGCCTACGTTAATCTCCTTTTTTAAACCCAGAATAATTGCCTTAGACGAATTTTGGGACAATGTAAAACCTGTTTTCGAGGATCTGGTTTAATCAGTAAGGTTTAGCTGTGCAATCCTATCCTTCGAAAATTTAATTTCTTCTTTGTCATCGGTTAAGCTGGGCTTGCTTTTTAAATAAAGGTTATAATATTTAAGCGCATTTTTTTCCTGCTTTAAACGGGTATCGTAAAATACGGCCAAACGATAATATAAAGTTGCTGTTGTTTTAAATTGCAAACCTTTTTTATAGGCTGCGCTTGCCAAAGCCAGTTGATTACTTTCTTCATAAACCAGTCCCAATAAAGAATAATAACTAGAGGTATTGGGCGAAATGGCCTCGTCGATGGTTTTTCTGGTGTAAATAGCCGCCTGCGGATAGTTTTTTAGCGCCCTATAGCTAAGAGAAGTATAATATAAGGTCGCCTCATTTTCCATTGCTGCTGCCTCTAATTGTTTAAAAAAGTCTATTGCTTTTTGATACTTCTTGGTATAATAATAGGCTTTGGCTACATCCTTAATTACTCCGGCATCGGAACCATCTTTCAATAATTTCTCTCCAGCGGTAATCACTTCAGCAAATTTTTTAAGCTGGTTGGCAACAGGAAGTTTCGCTCTTTGCAGTACTAAATTGTCACTATCTCCCTTTATAGCAATATCGAGTACCCTGTAAGCCTTTTCGTATTGTTGATAAGCAGCATGCTCCTCAGCAAGATCAACAGCAACATCGCTCTCTAGCGGATTGATCTGATTAGCCTTTAATAAGTATATAAGCTTTAACGAATCCTTTGGCGAATTGTACAAGTTGGCTAGCAGTTTATACACATTAAAATTATTGCTGTCTATTTTTACAATTTCACTGTAATACAGTTTGGCCTTTTCGGTATTACCTCTTTTTGTGTTAATACTGCCGAGGCTGAAAAGAATAGGCAGGTTCAGCGGTTGTAGTGTATAGGCCTTGCCGTAAAATTTTTCGGCTTCAACATTGTTGCCCGCCATTAAAAAACAATAACCAATCTGGCTGAGGGTTTTAAAATCATTCGCGTCTTCTCCATAAATACCTTTGAGGTATTGAGCGGCATCGGCATAACGCTGGGTCTGATAGAAATCGAAAAGTTTCTCCTTATCGACAGCGCTTGTATTTTGCGCATAACCAGCTAAACTTAAACCAACTAAGGCCAATAATATAAGGAGCTTTTTCATTTGTATAAAATTGTTTTTTTTAGTGGCAATGAAGCTATCATGATTTATCTGCTACATTTTTAACAATTTGAAAAATCATGATGGTTTCATGACAGATAATTTTAAACTAATTTATTAGTTGTTTTCGATATTTCCAAATCTGTTTTGTTAAAAGATTGGCGAAATAAAACAAAACCAGCGCTAAGGGGTTTATAAGGAATAGTTAACTAAAAATAAGAACCTATGAACACTTTAAAGAAGTTTGAATTAATGGAAAAGATTGTGCGTGAATTAGAAGACTTACAAAACTCTCAGCAGGCACTTATTCAGAAAATTGGTAAAATTGAAGTAGATAATATCGAATTAGGTGATAATCGCCTTGAAAAAGATTTACCTGATATTCATCAAAATTTAGCTGATAACTTAGATACTATTTCGGGAATTTTAGATTACTTTGCAGGTAAAACACAAAACTTTGGTGATAAAAACAATGTTGATGCTTTAAAAGAACAGGAAGCCATTAACAACGCCACCAGCTAAATTTAATCGCATATGAAATTTTTATCTTTAACCGTTGCCTTTTTGCTTGTTGGCTTATTCGCCAGCGCACAGGTATTGCCGTCTTTCCAGCTGGGCATTAAAGCTGGTGCAAATTTTTCGAAATTTGATAGTGAAAACACTTTTAACAGTAACAACCGCGCAGGTTTTTATGGTGGCCTTTGGGCCAGGGTAGGTGCTGCAGGCGTTTACTTCCAGCCAGAGCTTTATGTGTCGGGCAAAAAAGCAGATTTGGTAAGTGAGTCAACGGGAGAAGTAAATAAAGTGCGTTTTACAAGTTTAGATGTGCCATTATTGGTAGGTACTAAGTTTGGTGCTGCTGGTATTGGCCTCCGTTTAAACACCGGACCGATGTTTTCGTTAATATTAGATGAAAATCAGAGTTTTGGTCAGGCAGCAGGAAGCGTTTTCAAGGCCGACTTTAAAAATCAGGCTTTGGCCTGGCAGTTCGGAGCAGGTTTAGACCTTAAAAAATTAAGCTTCGATGCACGTTACGAACTTGGCTTATCAAAAATCAATAAAGCAGGTTATCCTGGTACTAAGTTAAACTTATTTACAGTTGGCTTAGGTTATAGGATTTTGTAACAGCTCCTTGCGAATCGTCACCCTGAATTTATTTCAGGGTCTTTTTTTAGTGTAATAGATGCTGAAACAAGTTCAGCATGACGATACTAGCTAAGGAACTTAAATAATAAGAAAGGGAGATAAAATTAATTTATCTCCCTTTCTTATTAATCCTCTTTTTCTGGTTCAATTTCTGTTAACTCATAAGCAAACGATCCGTTTTTTGGTACAATGGGTGTGGCCCGACCAACGCTTAACGCTTTAATAAAAGACGCACCAAAATAAAATATCAACGAAGAGTAGAATACGAAAAGCATAATTACGATAATCGATCCTGCTGATCCATAGATGTTGCTGATGTTACTCAATGGCAATAAAATCCTTAAAATATATTTTCCTGCTGTAAATAGGCATCCGGTTAACAGGCCTCCAGAAATTGCTGCCCGCCATGTAGGGCGACCATTGGTTAAATACCTGAAAAGTATGGTAAACCAGGTGGTTACGATAATTACAAAAACCAATTGGTTGATGATCGAAGTTAAGACCAATCCGAAAGAAGGAGAACCGTTTTTTAGATAGGCGCCAATATAAGCCTGCACACTATCGGCCAGCAAGCCTATAAAAAATAATATGCCGGCAAATAAGATAATCGTAACGGATATAGCCCTCGATTTAAGGGTATTAACAATCCCTTTTTTATCTTTCTGACCTATATTCCAAATCTGCTCTAAAGAGTTTTTAATCACATTGAATAGGGTGGTAGCTACAAAAAGGAAAAATATAAAACTGACCAAAGTAACATACCAGGCCTGATCGATACCCCGGATGTTTCTTAGTGTAGTCCTGATCTGTAAAATACTCTCATTGTCGAGAATACTGGCCAGGCGTTCGAAAAGGTGTGTAGCCAATAAGCGTCTATCGGTAAACATACCAAAAAGCCTGATGAGGATAATTAATATTGGGGGTAAGGCGAAATTGGTGAAAAAAGCAGTAGCGCCGGCCAGGCGTAAGGGATCATTCTGCTGAAATAAATTAAATGCTTTTCTTATGGTTGAGAAAAAAAACTTCAGATCTTCTGTTATCGATGGCATCACTCCTGCGTTAAACTCAAAAGGCCGAAAATAGTAAAAATACTTTATTCAGCCTTTTTTATACATGTAAAGATTCTAGTTTGTTTTGGTGAAAACCAGCAAGGTTTTATCGCCATCCAGCAGATGTAGCTTATTATCAGTTATTTTAGCACCATTAACCTGATTAAGGGCATGTAAGTAAGCGCGTTCGGCTGCATCAGTTTCCTGACAGAACATTTTTGTGCCAAAAACATTTTTAACGGTTATTTTATTATCTGCAATTTCTCCCTGGCCGCCATAATTGTTACAAAACGATTTTCCGCTGATTTTAAGGCTGTCGGCAAAGTTTAGCGTTGCTTTTGCTGTTGTGGGTAAAGTTAAACCTGGCAGCGCTGTTAACTCCCACTTGGTATTGGTAAAGCTCGCCGGATCTAATTTTTCTTTACAAGAACTCAATAATAAGAGCAGCATTCCACAAAAGATTAGGTGTTTCATAAGGTAAGGTTTAAATGATTTTCCTTTTAACATCAAAAACTAAACCATAAAAAGACAAAATTGCTTTTTGAAAGCGCTAAATTGGTTTTTCAATCTTCATCCAGTGATGTTTTATGTCATGGTAATCGAAAATAGAGATCCGTTTTAAACCCACTTTTTCCAGAACATGGATAGATCCCAGGTTATCGATATCTGCTATGCCAATAATTTCATGCAGATTTAGTTCATTAAAACCATAGTCTCGTGCCGCCATGGCAGTTTCTGTAGCATAACCCTTTCCCCAAAACCGTTTACTGAACCGATAGCCCAGATCGTAATAATTAATATGGTTATTGGTAGATTCTTTAATTAGTTTCAGGCCCGACCAACCTACAAACTTACCCGTTGCTTTTTCGATAACAGCCCATCTGCCAATACCGTTTTCGATATATTGTTTTCTGATAAATTCTATTTCTGCGATACTTTGTTCGATTGATTTTACAGGATTATTGCCCAGGTAAAGGTGCACTTCAGGATCACCATCCATTTCAAACATGCCCTGCGCATCTGTAGGTAGCAATTCGCGCAAAATTAAACGGTCGGTTTCGGTAAATATTTTCATTAACTTGGTTTTAAAAAACTGCCATCAATGATTAAAAGTTTCACGCTTTCCTGTGATACTGACCGGTGTGAACTTAAATCGTCAGAAACCACATAGGTCATCCCCGCGCTAAGCGCGAATGTTGCTCCATCCCCCATTTCACTTACAAAGCTACCTGCCAAACAATGTACAATATGGCCTTTCTGGCACCAATGATCGGCAAGGTAGCCCGCAGAGTAGGTTACAATCCTGATCCTTAAGCCATCCAGGTTTAAGGTTTGCCATGTTGCTGTGCCTGTTTCGCCAGGGTATTCTACTTTTTCTATCTGGCTCCAATCTATATTGGTAAAGGGAATGGTATACATGGTGGTTTAAAAGATTAATTGTTGAAATAGAGTGCTTGCCATAGGGATGATCCCTTGATCAAAAATAAGGAATTTAGTCTGAAGTAGAAACAAACATCCCAGAGGATGTGGTCTTTATGATTAACAGACAGTGGAATACATGCATAAAACAGAATCTGTTGCACTTTTTAAGCAGATGCGGTAATTTTCTGGTGACTTTGACAAAATAAGCGCAATAAAGATTATAAATTAGCAAAAAAATAAATAACCATACCTATGAAAATTACGCTTTATGCACTCTTACTTTCCGTTGTTTTATTTGGCTGCGGTAAATCTGAAAAAGCCTACAAGGCAAGACCGTTTGCTGTCAGTGACGATTTTAATGTTTTTCCGAAATCGAAGAAAAATGTACTTACTATCGTAAAAACAGATTCTGGTGCTGTGACAGCAGCCGATCGCTTTGCCATTCAATATAAAGATACCACTATTATTGTTGACGATGCCCCAAATGCCGCTGCGCAGAAATTTATTGTCGCATCATTCATCAACACACAAAAAACAGCTGTATTAGTACAGGTTGCTAATGAAACAGGTAAAATGGCCCCGTTTTATATCATTTCTGTTAATGATGGAAAAACCGAAGTAGTGACCTTGAATAAACCATCAAAAGGAGCTGAAGATAAAAAATATACAAACGGTTTAGAAGAATTAACGCGTAGTAATATTTTGGTGGATAACGATTTTTTTATCACGACTATAAATTCAAGGGTTTATCCTATTAAGAGACAAAATCCTGACGAACGTATCCAGGGGAAATTTTTTATGTATTCTAGCGATAAAACCACACTAGCCTTTTTAACCGCCAATTCTTTGTACCAGGTAAATACGGCAACAGGTGAAACTTTTAATTTGCCTTTGCCGGCAGCATTAATAAATGAATCTGAAACCCTTGTTGGGAATATTCAAAGAGATTATACCTGGGTAGCGAATGCAAATGGAACATCTTTCTTAAAGAAAAATGCTGATGATGACCGCATTGTAGATATAAAGGAATTTAAGCACTAAGATTTTCAAAGTTTTATTGGCTGGGATAATACTATGCCTTAACGCAATTAGAATTGTTGTCAATCTGAGCCTGTCGAAGACCTTTTATTGGTCGGAAATAAAAATATTTGTCCTTCGACAGGTTACCATTGACACATTCCAATAGAACGGTCGTCTTTCCCGCGCATGCGGGAATCTTAAAGCGCTTGCATTACGATTCCCAATCGAGTTGGGAATGACGACCCTTATAATCTAACATTCGCAAAAAAAAATCAATTATTTATATTGATTTTTTGGCAATATTTTTTTGTTTTCCCTAAATAAGTCCAATTTTAAACTAAACCACCATCGTTCTAAAAGTTAGGTTTACCCTTGACTTACTTACTTTTTTGGTTGGTGGAAGGCGGTGCAGCCAATTGGTTTGTGTTTCATCTTTCATCACCAATAAACTTCCATTTTCTAAAAATAAGGTTACCGTTTCTTTAGTTTTTTTGTGTTTGAAAAGAAATCTTCGCTCTGCACCGAAACTTAATGATGCAATGGCAGAATCCTTAGCTAAGGCCTTCTCGTCGTCGCTATGATAAGCCATTCCTTCATCACCGTTGTGGTATAAATTTAGTAAACAAGAGTTAAATGCTGTACCTGTTTGTTCCTCTGATATTTTTTTTAGCTCCAGTAACTCCTTTGTCCATGGTAAGGCCATTTTCGATTTATTGGAGTAGGTATAAGAATAGGCTTCATCTCCGTACCAGGCTACTTTTCTTTTGGTGATGATGTGTTTGCCCATAATAAAAGCTTCGTCATTCTTCCATTCAATAGTATTCATCAGCACATCGAAATAATGATCAGCTTCTGGTATCGGAAATAATTTTCCATAATAATTTACTGTTCCATCGTATGGGAGCAGATTTTGGTTAACATCTATTGTGGTGTTGAATAAATCCATTGTTTATATGCTGTGTTTAAGCAATGCCCGCAAGGGCGGTAGCCATGTTGAAGCGCTTCATCTACAGAACGGAAAAATACACGGTTTTCTTTCTTCATCCGCTTTCCCGATCTGCATTTAAGTAATCCGTAAATCTTCAACCTGGCATTTCCGCCAAGGCAAATATCTTTGTTTTTAAAATGTTTTTTGAGTTCTTCCGTTGAAATATCTGCATGTTTGATCATACAGGGTTAAACATTAGTTTTTGCGGCCTCCCAGCCAATCATGGCTGTTTTTCTGTTCACTCCCCAATGGTAACCGCCCAAAGCACCGCTTGATTGTATTACCCGGTGACAAGGAATGAGAAAGGCTACCGGATTATCTCCAATCGCCGTGCCCACCGCTCTGGATGCGCTAGGATTTTGTAATTGTTTGGCAATGTTACCATAAGTGGCCAATTTACCCATAGGGATTTTTAACAAAGCTTCCCAAACTTTTAACTGGAAATCAGTGCCTTTTAAATGCAGTTTAATCTGGTGCAATTTGCTCCAATCGTGACTGAAAATAAATAATGCATTCTGTTGTTCTTTATCCAGTATCTGCTGATATTGAGCTGCTGGGAATTGGCGTTGCAAATTTGCCAAAGCAATATTTTCGTCGTCATAAAAAGCGATATGGCAAATTCCTTTTGAGGTGCTGGCTACAATGATATTACCGAACGGACTTTCTGCAAAACTATAATTGATGTGAAGGTTTTCGCCACCGTTTTTATATTCTCCAGGTGTCATCCCTTCAATGTTTACAAAAAGATCGTGCAGCCTGCTGGTTCCCGATAAGCCGGTTTCTAATGCGGTATCGAATAAACTTTGGTTTTCTTTCAGCATTTCTTTGGCATAACCAATGCTAATGTATTGCAAAAAACGCTTAGGGGTAGTGCCGGCCCATTCGCTAAATAATCTTTGGAAATGAAAAGGGCTTAAATTTACTTTCTCTGCAATTTCTTCTAAACCAGGCTGTGTTTTAAAATTCGCCTTGATATAGCTTATGGCTTCGGCTATCCGGTTGAAATTGATTTCTTCTTGTGCTTTCATGGTCTTGAATAATTTATATCCAAAAGTAGTTTGGAAAGAAACGGTAAACTACCCGAAACTTGCTAAGTTTGACCGGGATTTTAAAATCCTGTTTGTTTAATTCCATTGCTAATTAATTTCTTCGCCCTTGCAAGATCGATATTTTCATTGAGGTCAATCTGGAGAAAATAAGGTGCTTGCCACTGTTGGGTTTTCTCAGCCTGTTTATTTGTTACTGTATCCCAGGGAGGATAAACCCTAATCCCTCTTTTACCTTCTATTCCATTTTTGGTAATAATTTTATGTTGTACCAATATGGCTTTTGGAAAAATGAACTGGCCACATAGGTCAACGCTATTGGCAGATATTATTAATAGGTCAAATTCATCCTGATCATTAAACGGAGTAGTAATCCCTGCTTCATTCCGCTTCCATATGGTTACAAATTGGCCAGTCTTGGTTGGGGTAATTTTAGAAAGGCGGTGCTTGATTTTTAGACCGTTTAATTCAAAAGTACAGGCTGCATATTCCCTACTTTCACCTTCTATTTGCAGGTTATTTATTTGATAATTAAGCGGGCTGTAAACTAAATTGAATGCGGTTCGTAATATAAACGGTATTCGATTAATTTGACTTTCTTTTGGAGGCATATTGGCTAATAAAACTGGAGATGAAAGAAATTGGACAAAAATGGGGCTTGTATTTAATTTACCACAACGGTTTTAGCTTGTTGGTCAACCAGGCCTTTATTGTTCTTCGATAATTGATTGTCCTTTTGATTTATCTCCCGATGTCCACTGCCAGGTTTCATGAAGTCTGATTTTGCCATTGGCTAATTGTTCTGGCTTTGAATGGCAGATTCCGGTCATGAGTTCCCCTTGATTATTTACCTGGTGATAGCGCATTTCGATGTTGCCGTTTTCATCAACTAAACCAATTAAATGGCCAAAAATAATTTTTCCGCCTGTATATTCAGCAGTAAGGATATTTCCTGTTTGTTTATACCTAAAAATGGTTTCGTTTGACGTTTCACCATTTTCTGTATTGCTTGTGGGTTTAAAAAGCTTGTTGTTATAGTTTATCATAAGCTGATAAATCTAACCATCTCCTCCTGAATAAAAAAATAATACGATTAGCCTTCTACAAATTTTAGGTGTTTAAATCCAGTGATAAGTTAATTGTATAATGGTTGTTAATTTCCCGATCACACAGATTAACGCTGAGTAAATTACAAATCAGCGCTTTCTGCGAAACTTGCGGGAGATTATATGCGTCTTTTTATGCTGGAAATAACACTAGCAGATCAAAGCGTTTTAAACTAGGCCAGCCAAAGCTTTTCTTCCCTTTTTACCAGCAGATACCTGTCATCACCTAAAATTAAATAACCGTATTCATAGCAGAAAATGTATGTGTTGCTGTTCAGGGTTTCATAACTATAGGTATGGTATTCAAAATTAAAGCCTGCCGAAATTAGCTTTTTACCGGTAACCTTGGTTTTACCATTTGGATTAAGAGCAGCAAGGATAGCACGATTCTTTCTTAGTATGCTATTTACCCTTTTAATCACGAGATTATCCTCAATCTTTAAACGATTGTTATAATTGTTACGACAAGAATCATCGCAGTATTTTTTATCGGCCCTTCCCCTAATCAGGGTTCCGCAGTCTAAACATAAACGTTCCATAATAATTTCTTTTTTTATTATGGGATGATGACCTAATTTATAAAAATAAAATGGTGGAATAAAAAAAATAAAACATCCTCCTTGAGGCTTTAAATGCATGTTTTCCGTGTATAAACGTTTATAAACGACTATAAATGTTTACGAACCGACTAATTTTTGATCATCTTGGCACTTTTGTCCTGTCGGTTATCGAGATGATGACTGTTCGTTAAACATTTAGAAACTTAAAATTTAAAGATCATGGAAAGTGCAATTAACAAAGTAGTATTGAGCGGATTTGCAGGAGCAGATGCAGAGATTAAAACTTTTGGAAATCAGAAATTGGCAAAGGTTAACCTGGCCATAAACGAAACCTATAGAAATTCTGGGGGTGAAGAAGTAAAAAGAGTGCAATGGTTCAATTTAACTTTCTGGAATGCAAAAGCCGAACTTGCCGAAACTCAGGTTAAAAAGGGTACAGGCTTAACTGTAGAAGGCAGGTTACAAACAAATATTTATGATGGTACAGATGGTAAAAAACGCTATGCAATAGAAATAGTAGTTAGTGATGTGATCATCAAGGAAAGAGAAAAACAAGAAGCCTTTTAGCTTATAGCATACTCGCATCATATAGATGTTCAATTTATATGATGCGATTTAAAGATTACAATTTAATAAAAAGGCCAGTATAAAAATTAATTCCTGGGGCTGGGTTAAAATACCTCCCATTTGCGGCGTTTAAATCATTACCTAAGCTGTAATCAACATTTAGTAGATTATTTAAGCCTGCAAATAAATCAAGACGGGCTCTGCTTAACCTTAGGTTTTTTATTCCTGCCTTTACTTCAAGCAGATGGTATCTTTTAGAGAAGGTGGTATTGGCATCATTTAGCGGAATGGCTGAGGTGTAGTTGTGTTGAGCAAAGAGGTAAAGTTCTTTCTTAAAGTTAAATTCGAGACTATTAACCCATATGTTTTTCGGGACTCCGGTAAGTTGGTTACCCGCATAATTGTTAGTGCCGCTTACAAAATCTTCAAATTTAAATCGGCTCCAGGTATAATTGCTTCTTAGTTGTAATCCTGTTAACCATGAAGTATTGTTTTTGATAATCCACAAGGCTGTTTCCAATTCAATACCTTCTTGTTTTGTTCCGCCTGCATTTATGAAATATTCAGCGTCATTTTGATTTAGCCTTCTTACAATTGCATTTTTTAACTCATAATGGAATACATTTCCGTTGGCGTAAAAGCGGTTATTCCCTGTTTTATACCTTAAGCCTAGTTCATAATTCCAGCCTGACTCTGCTTGCAGGTCATTATTGATGTTGTTGTCAGACGACCTCACTTCTGCAATAGTAGGCGTTGAATAACCTTTACTTACAGAAGCCCTGGCAGAGAAGTCGTTCGCGACTAAGTAAGATAAGGCAGCCTTCGGCATAAATTGGGTATTAAACTTACGCTCTTTTGTTGCAATGGTGACAGGGAAGTAACTTTCATAGTTGTAGCTAAAAAAGTTTAAACTCGATGCAATTTCGATCAGAAATTTGTTGTTGATGTCGAAGTTTAATCTGAAGTAAGCAAAATCCTGGCTGGCTTTTAAGCGGTCTGAAGCTTGCATTGAGCTAGCTTCCCCACTATTATTATTAAAGTTTTTAATCTGACTTTTGGTAGCAGAACTTTCTAATCCTATTTGAGCATTAAATTTAATGTCTTCTTTTGCCTGAGCGTATTCTAAAAATGTTCTTAGTCCAAGCGTACTTTCGTAGCGCTGTTCGTAATTAGTTATAAACGGGTTCTTGAAGTCGGTATACGAGGTAAACAAAGCAATAACATGCTTTAGGTATTTATTGATCTGGTACGAATTGGATATCCCCCCGAAAATGGTTTTATTGTAAATGGCAGCTTGCTGTGAAATGGCGCCAGGTAGTGTTGGTGTTGCCGGACGGGCCAGTTTAGGATTTTGATCTAATTGTGCAGCAGTTAATCCACCTGGTGTTTCGTAATTTAAATCGCTATAAAAAGCAAAAGCCTTTAAACTGCCAGCGTTGCTATAATTCCATTGCTGCAGCGTTTGAAAATATTTTCTACCCATTGCACTGTTTTGTCGATACCCATCGCTTCTCTGATATCCTTCGCTGAAGCTGAAACTATACTTTTTATATTGTTGTTTGATTGATGCCGTTTGATGCAAAAGACCATAAGAACCTCCAATTGCTGAAATATTAATTTCATTGTGGTTTATGGCGGAGGGATTAATCAAAATAGCACCACCTGTATTTGCACTAAAAATACTGGCTTCTGGTCCCTTATAAATCTCCATCATACCTACCGCAGAAACATCTAAGGCATTTAGGTAGGTATTTCCACCTGCATCAGTTAAGGGGAAATCATCAATGTAAATTTTAATATTTCGAATGCCAAAAGGAGATCGGAGTAAACTGCCACGGAGCGATAAGCGATAGCTACCTGGCGAACGTTCTTCCATTCTTACGCCAGGAACAGTATTTAAAGTGCTTACTAAGGAACTGCTCTGTTGATTTCCGATTAAATTGCTATCAATCAAAGTTACGGCTGATACCGATCTTAATAATGAATGCGAATTGTAATAACCCTTAACGGTAACTTCTTCGAGTTTTTTGGTCGAATCGGGTTTTATCGTTTGCGCTAAACTGGTAAAGGAAAGTAAAATTAAGAGTAAAGTAAGGTTCTGTTTCAATAGAATGATAATTGACGGTTTAACCAGAGATTGGCAGATAAATTTAGTGCATATTCTGCTAACTCTGTGGTTATTTTGTAAACTATTATTGATTTCGTCTCCTGTTTTTTACCTGTTAAAAGAGGCTAACAGCCAAAAGAACAACCTATGAACCTGAGTTCGATTATTAAATTGTAAAAATAACTATCAGACAAGGCTTATTTCTAATCTTATCGTCATGCTGAACTTGTTTCAGCATCTTTTTTTGGCAGGAAAGACCCTGAAATAAATTTACTGCGTAGCTTTCCGCTGCGCTACAGGTAAGGGTGACGACCGACTTAACCCAAAACTGAGTTCGATAATCAAATCAGTATTTAATTATCGAACTCAGATTAAAAGGAAAGTACCCTGGAGTACCTTCCTGGAGAGCGCATATTATTTTCCCTGGTTCAATGCTGTATTAACAGGGAAGTACTTTTATTATATGATCTTTTAAAATTGAGATATTGATTGAGCAACAAAAATCTGATCACCGAAAAGATGATCCGTTTTTAGGGTTATGGGAGTGGAGTAAAGGAATTTGAGCATAAATTTCCAGTTGTTAATTTGAAAACGATTAATTAAAACTAAATTACAGTATTACACCTAATTTTTTAGTTAAATTTTGTTAAATCGTTTCTAACTCAAACCTGGATTGTTTTTTGCCTTATTTAACCAGATTTTCCTGTAATTTTTTCTCAATGTCTTTTGCGTTTAATATCAGCGCAGAGAATTGAGGATCTGATTTTACCAGTAAAAATTTCCCGTTTGGAAGGATAATTGCTGAGGTTCCGCAGGAAGTAGCTTCTTTAAATAATAATTTTCTAAGAAAACCCGAATCGGTTTCTATTTCTAAGCCTTTCGATTTGACCTGACTGAAACTTTTTCCATCCTCACGATATTGGTAAATGGCAACTTTCGGCCTGGCCTCGGCTTTTTCGAGAATGTTTTTTTGAAAGGTCCATCTTACGTTGTTCAGGAATTCTGCATTCTGATAGCTAAGGTCTTTCCAGCAGGCGTCTTTATTGAAATCATATTTGATGATAATGGTGTCTTTTAAGGCAAGCCTCTGGTTTTCTTTTAAAAAAAGATGCAGCGAATCCACCTGCGCATCGGTCAGTGTTCCGGCCTGATAACGTTTATTTTCATCCACATATAATTTGGGAGAACAGGCATGTAGAAAAATGGAAAGAAAGAGAAAGATAAATAATTGAAGTTTAATTTTAGGGTTACTTTTCATTTGTGTGAGCGTTAATGTCGAATATTTCGATCAAATTTAGATTTTCTGACCAGGAAATTTCTTAAAAATAAATTTATAACTAAAATTTTATTAGACAATATTTTTGAATAGAAAAGTTCGTCATCCGATTCAATAAAAATATCTGTAATGCCGCAATAAACCTGAATATAAAACAATGTGTGTTATAGTCGTTTATTTTTTTTGAAAAGCAATTGCAGTATTCCATCTGTTAATTTCTTCCTGCTCTACCTTCCCGATGAAAAATCGGGACCGTTCGATCAGGTTTAGTTTGGTCATTTTTCTGCAACTATGTCATTTTTCTGTGCTACAGGCCTAAGTTTCTAGCCCTGATCGGAGCGGACATCCCGATTTTTTCTTCGGGATAAAGCGGAGAGCAGGGATGACTTTAATAATTGCAAATGACCTTGCGCTCCCAAACAAATTCCGTCATTAATATTTTACTTTTTATCTGTAAAATAACTGCATATTCAAACTTTAAATAACACTGCGATGTTCCTTAATTCATTCGATTATTTTATCTTTAGGCGATTTTAAAAAGATCGGTTTACAAACCTGAAAACCGGTTGAATAATTAACCTTAATAAGCAAAATCAATATAAACATGTCAAATACATCAAAAATTATCTACACCAAAACCGATGAGGCGCCTATGTTGGCAACCTACTCACTTTTACCTATCGTACAAGCTTTTACCGCATCAGCAGGTATTGATGTAGAAACCAGAGATATTTCTTTAGCAGGAAGAATTTTGGCAAACTTTCCTGAGTATTTAAAAGACGATCAAAAAATTGGTGATGCTTTAGCGGAACTTGGTGCTTTGGCTACCACACCAGAAGCTAACATTATCAAATTACCAAATATTTCTGCTTCTATCCCGCAATTGGTAGGTGCAATTACAGAGCTGCAGGCGCAGGGTTTTGCCATTCCAAATTATCCTGATAATGCACAGAGCGATGAAGAAAAAGCAATTAAAGCTAAATATGCAAAAGTTTTAGGCTCGGCTGTAAATCCGGTTTTGCGTGAGGGTAACTCCGATCGTAGAGCGCCTAAAGCAGTTAAGAACTACGCTAAACAAAACCCACACTCGATGGGTAAATGGTCGGCAGATTCGAAAACCAAAGTGGTGAGCATGACTGAAGGCGATTTTTACGGTTCGGAAAAATCTACAACTGTTGCTGAAGCAGGCCAGTTTAAAATAGAATTTGTTGCTACTGATGGGGCAATAACCGAATTAAAAGCTTTATCGCCATTAAAAGCAGGAGAGGTGATTGATAGTTCTGCATTGAGCTTATCGGCATTGAAAACTTTTGTGGCTAAAGAAATTGCTGAAGCTAAGGCAGCGGGCGTATTGTTATCTGCGCACTTAAAAGCAACGATGATGAAAGTTTCTGATCCGATTATTTTCGGTGCCATTGTTGAAGTTTACTTTGCAGATGTGTTTACTAAATATGCAGATCTTTTCAAAGAACTGAACATTGATACCAGAAATGGTTTAGGCGATGTTTACGCTAAAATTGCAGGCAACGCAAAACAAGCTGAAGTTGAAGCTGCTTTGGCACAGGCCATAGAAAACGGTCCGGCCCTGGCCATGGTAAATTCTGATAAAGGAATTACCAACCTACATGTGCCATCTGATGTGATTGTTGATGCTTCAATGCCGGCCATGATCCGTACCTCAGGCCAGATGTGGAACAAAGAAGGTAAAGCACAAGATACCATCGCTTTAATTCCAGACCGTTGTTATGCCGGTGTTTACACCGCAACCATTGATGACTGTAAAGCAAACGGTGCTTTTGATGTGACTACCATCGGTTCGGTACCAAATGTAGGTTTAATGGCTCAAAAAGCTGAAGAATATGGTTCGCATGATAAAACTTTCCAAGCTACTGCTGGCGGAACAATCCGCGTAACTGATGCTGATGGTAAAGTGTTTTTCGATCAGAAAGTAGAAAAAGGCGATATCTTCCGCATGTGCCAAACCAAAGATGCCCCAATTCAGGATTGGGTAAAATTAGCGGTTAACAGAGCGCGTTTATCAGAAACTCCTGCCGTTTTCTGGTTAGACGAAAATAGAGCGCACGATAGAGAAATCATCGCTAAAGTAAATACCTATTTAAAAGACCACGACACTACAGGTTTGGATATCCGCATTTTGGCTCCAATCGAGGCCACTAAATTTACCTTGGAGCGTATCCGTAAAGGTTTAGATACCATTTCGGTTACCGGTAACGTATTGCGTGATTATTTGACAGATTTATTCCCAATTTTAGAATTAGGAACCTCTGCTAAAATGTTATCGATCGTGCCTTTAATGAACGGTGGTGGTTTGTTCGAAACTGGTGCTGGTGGTTCTGCCCCAAAACATATTGAGCAATTTATTGAAGAAGGTTATTTACGTTGGGATTCGCTTGGTGAGTTCCTGGCACTTCAGGCCTCGTTAGAGCATTTATCTCAAACGCAAAATAATGCAAAAGCGCAGGTATTAGCTGATGCTTTGGATGAGGCAAATGCGAAATTTTTGGCAACGGATAAATCGCCAGGCAGAAAATTGGGTACTATCGATAACCGTGGTTCTCACTTCTATTTGGCTTTATATTGGGCTGAAGCTTTAGCTGGACAAACTAAGGATGCTGATTTGCAGGCCAGATTTGCGCCATTGGCTAAAACCTTGTTAGCAAACGAAGCGAAAATTAACGAAGAGTTAATCGGTTCGCAAGGTAAGCCTCAAAACATTGGCGGTTACTATAACCCTAATGATGAGTTGGCAAGTAAAGCTATGCGCCCGAGCGAAACATTAAATACTTCTTTGGCTAGTTTGTAAGCTAAATTTGAGTTGTCAACTTTAATGTTCTTCTAGAGTGGAAGTTGACAACTCTTAAAATATTTTGGCGTCCCGATATAAAAATCAGGGCGCTTTTTTTATGAGTTGTCAACTTTAATATGCTTCTGGTACGGAAGTTGACAACTCTTAAAATATTCTGGCGTCCCGGTATAAAAATTGGGACGCTTTTTTATGGTTTAACGTTGTCAGATTTATAGTCATTTTGCCAGGAGGTTGATGAGTCTTTTATTTGGAAAGCAGATGCATTCGCTTTTGGGTTATGGCAGTCGCGCTACTTCTACGCTGAAAGGCTTTGAATTTATAACCCACCGAATCACTAACCTTTTACATGTACTATAATGATTTATCAATAACGGCAATTAATCCTAAGGAGTCTTCTGTAGTTACTTTTTCTGCCTAATATCCGGTAGATCTAATCCTTCTTTTGCCTCTGTTCTAAGTTTTGCCTGGTCTTCATACCATTTTTCCAAATCTTTACGTCTATTGAAAAACAAACAATTTTTGGGAAAGGAGAATGAAGAAAGCGGCACGACATCCTTTTTTAGGGAAACAACCGTAAAAGCCTGGACTTTTTCGCCGTACCGATAAAAAAACTGCATAATAAAATCTGCCTTTCTAAATTTAGAATTGGCCCTAAACTTAAAACTATTAAGTGCTTTGCAGACGTACATAGAATCCTGGCGATTGGTTAGCTTATTTGTAGCAACTACTTTCTGGCACTTGTAGCCAGATATATCCTTAAATTTATCCACATAGGCAAAGCGGTAAAATGCCGAAGAATCGGCAAGTTCAGTAGAATCGCTATGTTTGGTGGCAATTGAATAACTCTCCTGGGGACTTACGCTCCAATGGGTTGAATGTTCCAGATTAATCAATTCGTAGTTAGGATAGGATGTTACCGAACTTCCTCCCTGAGATCCATTATGGGTAACTGTTTTAATTTCGTTTTGTGGAATAAAAGTTGAATCGGTAATAACTCCTTTTATCCAATTACCCAAGGAAGTATGGTGAAAATAAAAAGGTGATTTTTCATACTCGTAGGCGGGCTTAACCACAATTATTTCTGCCTCTACTGATTGTTGTGCAGTGACAGCGAAATTTAAGGCGACTAAAAAAACACAAATTAATACAAGGAATTTCTTCATGTTATTCTACAGTTACAGTCAAGGTATTGTTTGCACTGGTTCCATGTGCGCCTACCGTTCTTTCACCCTCCCATGAGAAACCTCCGTAACTGTAATACAATGTAATTTTTCCACTAAAATTTACTGAACCATCGACATAGCTGGCAACCGGGTCACTAACCCCACTATATGTCAATGTACCAGCATCGTATTTTGTTGCAGTCACAACGGTTGAGTTTGTGGTGTAGATAAAGGTTCCTTGAGATTTTATCTTATTAAATGTTAAATTAACACCAATTGTTACATTGACAAAAAAATAGATCTGTTTAGACCCTAAAAAACTGACTGTACCCCATGGCACATCAGCTCCACCATCATCGTCCATGATTGTATTATTGAGCTTAGCTTTCGCAATGGGTAAAGTAGCAAGAATGGGTCTACTTTTGCTGAATATAGATATATTATCGTTTTTAGGCACCAAACCATTAATAATACTATCAACTTGTGCATCGGAAAGTTCTATTGGTTTAATCCCTATCGGGATATCTTTATTAGCAATAGGTTTTAATCCAGCCCGCAACATTGCTTTTTCTAACTTTTGTTGTTTAGTTTCATAAGTAGCATCCTTAGCAATGTCCTTCTTGCATGCACCAAGCAAGATTGTCGAAATTAAAATTAAACCACTCCAATTTTTAAATGGTTTTTGAATTGTTTTCATACTTTTTGTTTTTAGTTATCTGTTTTTTTAATTTATTAAAATCAATTCAAAAACAATTACACAACAAAAAGATAGCGTTAATTTAGTTGGTTTACTTAGCAGCCTATTGCTAAATAGAATTTGTTCAAGAAATTTTGGGATGATAAATAAGACATACTTGTGAGACTAAGTACACATCCTTTATTATCTTCAAATATAGAAATGTCATTAGATTAATTTACTTTTTTTTACACCAACCCCACGCTATTTTACACCAAATCAAAAAAAAGCTCAATAATTAACAAACGTATAGAATAAAATAGCTAGTGTCTTTTATACATAGCTATGCTTCTTGATAAAACACAACCTTCCGGTTTTTTACATAAACACAAATTAATTAAAAGATGGTTTTTAAATTTTTGTCATCTAACTTTGATTAGATTTAGCTGGCCTAAATAGTATTGCTATTCTGAGTAAAATAAACGCGACCGGCAGCGTTATCCCGATTTAAGCACTACACTTTTGTTTTTTATTGCGTGCTTGCTTGTTTCACAGGTTTCATCGGATTAAGCAAAGGGCGGGACTATCGGAACCGAAGCAGCAGAGTCATTGCCTTTCAAAAATGAAAAATATGCTAATTTTTATCAAAACTTTTTTCTCCAACCAAGTGAATTAATTCGTTTCGGTATCAACAGTTACGGTACCGCCTAAACCTGCCTGGGTATTGTTTGCTGCCTCTATAACGATAACCAGTTTGTTTTTAGCTGCCTTTGCTTCAAATTTGATGTTTACGTTTTCTTGTTTTGGATCGGCTTTAGTGTAAACCAATTGGTCGTTTATCCATACCTCGGCTTTGCCTACCAATTTATTTAATTTGAGTACAGCCTTAGCATTGGCTTTCTCCATCATAAAATTAGTGTTAAACAGCACAAAAGTGCCATTTGCAAATTTAATCAGCTCGCCTGCTTTAACAGGTTGCCAGGAGTTCATATCGTTATCTGATAAGGTTTGTTTGGCATTTGGTTTTTTAGAAACGAAAGGCGACATGGTAAAATCATTAACCATTAACGGACCTTTTACGGCATCTATTTGTGGTAATACGGCCGTTCGGTTTAAAGGCAAAATAATTTTTGCAGGCTTAAGTCCATCGGCAGTAGCCGTTAATTCGATAACGCCTTCTTCACCTTCAACAGCTTGTAAAATAACTTGTGCCAAACCATTGAATAAACTGCGTTTATTCCCTTTTTCAAGTTCGTGACTGTTGGGATTTCCATTGCCCAAGCCAATGATTTTGCCTTTATTGCTGATGTTAAAAGTAACCATAAGGTTGGCCGTTGGTACTGCCCGGCCTTTGCTGTCAACAGCTTGTACGGTAACAGGTATGGCATCAAGACCATCATTTGCCAATGTTTTTAAATAAGGTTCTAATTTTAGCGCTACGGCCTTACCAGTTGTTTCTGTTTTGAATTTCGAAACCAGTTTGCCTTTTTTATAACCAAATGCTTCTAAGGTGCCCGGTTTATAGGCAATATTAAAAGTATTCATTTCGTACTGATCTACCTTTTGGCCACCAATTGTTTTGCCGTTTAATTTAATACTTACACTATCTGCATTGCTCATGGCCATTACTTTTATCGGTTTACCTATACTATCTGCCGGCCAATTCCAGTGCGGCGCCAGTTGAAGTACATCAATATCTTTACGCCATTGTGCTTGCTTTAAATAGAAAGCCATTTTCGGAAAACCACATAAATCCATAATACCAAAGAATGAGCTTGCCGATGGCCAGGCAAAAGGGGTAGGTTCACCACGGTAATCGAAGCCTGTCCAAATAAACTGACCAGCTAACCAGGGCCGTTCTGCTATAGGTTTCCAGCCATTGCGTTGCGTCTCACCCCAAGGTGCCGCTTCGCTATCGTATTCATCTATAATATGATTTGCTTTGTCGGTTTTATACTCACCCCTGATCTGGAAAGATGAAATATCTTCCGAACTCGTTAGTTTCTTATCGGGATTTTCTTTTCTAAAACGATCGTATAAACCCGTTTGGTAGTTAAAGCCTACCACATCAACAGCATGCGATACATTTAATTTGCTAAATAAGCCGCCATTCATGGCTGCGGTAATCACTCTGGTGGTGTCTAACGATTTTACCAGGGCGCTCATGCGGCGTACCATTTCATAACCCTGCTCGGTGCCCTGCATGGGTTCTTCGTTAAACACCGACCACATAATGATGCTTGGGTGGTTGCGGTCTCTTCGTACCAGCCATTCCATTTGGCGCATATATTCGGGCGAAACATTAAAGTTTCTGTTTTCGTCCATGACCATTATGCCCAGGCTGTCGCATAGTTCGAGCATTTTTATCGGTGGCGGGTTATGAGAACAGCGGTAAGCATTTACGCCCATTTCTTTTAATTTTTTGAGCCTGAATTCCCAAATGGCATCTGGTAAGGCAACGCCCACACCTGCATGATCCTGGTGGTTGCATACGCCATGTAGCTTTATATTTTTTCCGTTCAGGTAAAAACCGGTGTTCACATCAAAATGTGCGGTGCGGAAGCCACATTTGGTAACCAGTTTATCAACTGTTTTTCCATCCTGTTCTACCACAGTTTCTATTTTGTATAGTTCTGGATTTTCTATACTCCATAATTTAGGGTTAGCTACCTGAAGATCAAATTTTGTAATTCCCGTTTGTAGTTCTGACAGGGAAAGGTTGTTGGTTCCACTCACTATTTTATTACCTGCTTTATCAAACAATGTTGATTTTACCACTACTTTCTGCGTGTTTTTATCAATATTATTCAGATTAACCTCCACAGGGATGGTCCAGTTATTTCCTTCTTTTTTAACCGGATTGGCAAATACCCCATCGGTAACAATGTGTACAGGGCTTCGTTTTACCAACCAGGTATGGCGGTAAATGCCAGCACCTTCGTACCACCAGCCTTCCATGGCATTGGCATCAACACGTATGGCAACGTTGTTTACCTGATCGCCATATTTGGCCATTGAGGTAATATCTACATAAAAGGAAGTATAGCCGCACCAGTTGCGATGTACGAGGTTCCCGTTAAACCAGATGGTGGCATAGGTAGCAATTCCTTCAAATTGCAGCTCTAAATGTTTGCCTCTGTCTGCATCATTTAGTTTAAAGCTTTTACGGTACCATCCAATGCCGCGCTGGCGGTATCCCTGCGAAACATTTGCACTAGAATCGAATGGGTTTTCTACCGCCCAATCGTGTGGTAAATTGAGTATTGTCCATTTACTGTCGTTATACTCTGGTGCTGCCGCTCCCCAGGCTTTTCCGGCTTTTGCATTGGCATAACTTGCTCCATGGCCTTTTATTACTGGGAAGGCTACGTCTGCCTGGTAAAACTTCCAGTTCTTGTCGAAAGAGAATACCTCTCTTTTTTGTGCCATACTGTTGAACAGGCAAAAGATTGATAATAATAGTGCAAGGATGAATTTAGTATTTTGTTGAGGTCTCATTTGGTTATTATTGGCTAGCTATTTTGGTTTGATTTTTTTAAGGTATTACCTTTAATTGCACCGCAACTTTAAAAAAACTAAAATAGATGTTTAATAAACAAATTTATATGAATTAATTGCTCTTTTAATATGTCGAATTACCTTTTTTATAAGTGAAATTATCATTTGTAGAGATTTGTGCTCCGTAAAAAAAATGGAAATTAGAATCTGTTGTTTCTGCGTGAGGGATAGCAACGGAAAGCCCACAGCCCGGTTCTTCATCGAGCGAGGACTTGAAGTGTATAGCCCGACCCTTGCGCAGCTTGGGGCACGCCCAATAATTGAAAGATTCTCTTGTTAGAAACAAACCTTATCGGGATCATTTTGTTATATTCATATAAATTAGAACATCCATATCATGGCAAATAACGAGAATAAAGGATCGCAGGATAAAATACACAGTAGCACAGAAAATAGCGAAATCAATAAAGAGAATCTCGCTTATGATGAAAATAAGCAGAGTTACGAGCTCGATGTAAGAGGTACAGATAAAGATTACGACCACCCGATGGGATACGAAACGGTTGCTGCTGGTGCCAAAGATGATGATTCGACCTATGATGAAGCTAACCCTTATATTGGTGATGAATATGCCCGCAATGAAGAAATTGCGGAGGATAACCTGGAAGAATTAGGCATGCACGTAGATAACGGGGAGAGTGTAAAGCTGAACCCTGAAGATGAAATACTTGCCCGAACACCCGAAGATAACCGTGATGATTTAGATGAAGAAGGTTATCCGATTAACGATACGCCCCAAAAATAGTCAATAGATCACTGTCGTGAGGATAGTTATTTGACGAAACAATCATAATTGGAAAAGCAGGGTTAAACATTTGCGATGATGTGTAATCCTGCTTTTTGTTTTAGTATTAAATCTAAAATTTATTAATCAATTGCTCGATATGTTGCCGCCAGATATTTCTATTATTAACTACGAATTTTTCCACCGCGTTGTCTTTTAAGGTGATTTGTAGTCCGGTTTTAGCTAATCCTAGCGGGCTAAAAAATGTAACTTCATTTATATTGTTAATTTCAATAGAAAGAGTATGGTTTTGAATATTTAAGTTGTGAGATTTAAATATTAAATGATCATTTGACAGGTATAATTTTCCACCTACAGCCTCTTTTTTTTTGAAATGATTTGCAGCTCCGGCATAAACTATTTCCGATTCATCTACACCCTCTAGTTTTGACTGGTTATTTACGCTTCTAGATTTCGAAAAGAAATATAACATAAGTCCCATAATCAGGCCAAAAAGCATTCCAGCAATTGGCCCCATAACCAATGCAGCATGTAAATCATAAAGAAAGATTAGTGCAGTACCGAAAAAGAGACAAAAGAATAAGCCAGAAATTAAGCCCACTTTTAAAAAAGCTTTGGCATCAGGTTTTTTTTCGTAGTTCATTTAAGGATTAACATCTAAATTAAATCTTCTGCGCAATTCGTCCAGCTTTGGATTTTTGTTTACCAGGTAATCATACTTTTCGCGGTTGCCATAAAGCCTGTTTTCTATTTTACGTTCAACAAGTTTATAGGTAACCTCTACACCAAAATTGCTAAGTTCGTTTCTCAAAAAGTTCAGCAGTTCAACAGATTCCTGTTGCACCAGGTGTTCCTGCGTTTTACTTTCTACCGAAATTTCGATCAGCTCGGGATTTAAAAGCGTAGGCGCGAAATTATTTAAGATGGTAAAAAGATTGATTTTATCGGTCGCCTTCATTTTTTGAGTAAAGGCATTCCACACTTCCAATAAGCGGTCGTAACTAAAAGGTTCTCTGGCTTCGCCTGTAACTTTCTTTGGCCCGTCATCATCCTCCTCCTGTGCAACCCGGTTCAGGTCATTTAAAGATGGAATGAGTGTGCTTATTGAATTGGGCTTTGGAATATTGATACTGATGGAAGTTGCAGATGGTGGCGGACCAACCCTGGGTGTTTCCTTAGGTTTTTCTTCTTCAGGAATGTTCGGTAAAACAGCTGTTTTAACAATAGGCGCTACAGCTTGATCCGTATTTTCGCTTTCTGTTTTTGGCTTTGGTGTTTCTGCCTGTCCAGCTACGACATTAGTTTTTTTTTTATCCTGATCTACGTCAGTTGCTGTGTTATTAGGGCTTAAAGGCTGTTGTGCTAAATTGACGACCGACCGGATATGGCACATTTTAATCAGTGCCAGCTCTACCTGTAAACGCTGGTTTTTAGAATTCTTGTAATTTAGATCGCAGGTATTGGCCAGATTTAATGCAGTTAACAAAAACGATAATTCTGTTTGCCTGCACTGATCGAGATATTTTTGTTTGATGTTTTCGCTAACTTCTAAAAGTTTAATGGTCGACGCATCTTTACCCACCAATAAATTACGGAAATGCGAAGCCAGGCCATTTATAAAGTTATTCCCATCGAAACCGTTATTTAAAATTTCGTCGAACAGGAGTAGGGTTTGGCTAACTTCTGCTGCGGTTAAATAAGTGGTAAGTTTGAAAAAATAATCGTAATCTAAAATATTGAGGTTATCGATTACAGCTTTATAAGTAATGTTCTTGTTTGCATAACTTGCAATCTGATCGAACATCGAAAGTGCATCACGCAGTCCACCGTCTGCCTTTTGGGCAATAATATGCAAGCCATCACTTTCAAACGCAATATTTTCGCGTTGGGCAATGGTTGATAGGTGACTGGCAATATCTTCTACCTGGATCCTGTTGAAATCAAAAATCTGGCAACGTGATAAAATAGTCGGCAGGATTTTATGCTTCTCGGTAGTGGCCAGGATAAAAATAGCATAAGAAGGTGGTTCTTCCAATGTTTTCAAAAAGGCATTAAATGCACTCTGCGATAACATATGAACCTCATCAATGATATAGATCTTATATTTTCCTGCTTGTGGTGGTATTCTAACCTGCTCGATTAAGCTACGGATATCGTCAACAGAGTTGTTTGAGGCCGCGTCTAATTCGTGAACATTAAAAGAATGCCCGTTCTGAAAAGAAAGACAATTGTCGCATTGGCCACAGGCTTCCATTTCTGCTGTAGGGTTGGTACAGTTAATGGTTTTTGCAAGGATACGTGCACAGGTTGTTTTACCCACACCACGAGGCCCGCAGAATAAAAATGCCTGGGCAAGTTGATTGTTTTTAATGGCGTTTTTTAACGTACCGGTAATATGCTGCTGGCCAACAACGGTTTCGAAGGTGGCTGGGCGGTATTTACGGGCAGAAACGATAAAATTTTCCATCGGCACGAAAATAGGAATTTTTTATCAGTTGGAATGTGGTAAGATTGGAATGTTGAAAAGTTGTAATATGATCAGGCAGGAGGCTTAAGCTTAAAAGAACAATTTATTTATGATAGTTGTAAAATAGCTTATATTTTTCTTCAAACCGATCAAAACTGCCAAAAGTAAGTTCAATCGCTTTTTCGGTATCGTAACCCTCCGTATTTAGTTTAATTATTTTTTTAAGCAGGTCTGTTCTTTTAGATTTTATAAAAAAGTAGATCGCACTGTAGGCCGTATTGTAATTATCGTCTACATCATGGCCGTAAAATGAACCACTGTATATTTTAAAGAAGTTTTTTAGCCTTTCGCTGTCTTTCGAATCTATTTCTGCTTTTATACGCTTAATTCTACCACTTTGTGGATAGGAGTATAAATTTCCCTCACTGTCAAAATCTAGTGTTTCGAAAAACTCTGCAAGGCCTTCGTTTAACCATTTGGGCGATTTTTTAAAATTAAACTGGAAAATACTATGGCTGGCCTCATGGAGTGCTACCGAAATGAAATCACTGCTCTTATATATAAAGGCCTCGTTAATCGCGGCAATGTAAAATCCGGCACTATTTATTGGTGCACTATATGTTTTTTGCGCTAAGCGATAATCTTTACTTTTTCCATAGAGGTTTATTTTAACAGGTGCAGTAATGTTCTCTCTGGTTTCGAAAATTTCATTGCAGAACATGCGTTCGTAAGCAATCAGTTTTTCTATCTTCTTTTGCTCGGTTTCGCTTATTTTGCAGTTAACTAAATTAATGTCGACGTATTGAGCGTAAAGGGATAAGCTGATTATATTTGCTATTACAAATAGCATAAATTTGTTCGTCATTGATGTAATGTATTTTTATGCGAATGAATGAATTTAGATGCGTGAAAATAAGTGTTTTTTATGGGTTGAAATGTTAAAAATGATTTTATTGATTTATAACTAAAACATATCTTCGTGAAAAATATTTTTATGAAACGTCAAACGCTCCCCCACTGCATATTGTTATGCTTACTTATAATCGTATGCTCCTGTAAAAAAGAACCGATAGAAGATTTTAAAAGTAAAATTATCGGTGACTGGAAATATGAGAAACTGGTTGAAAAGAATTATGACTACACTGGTAAATTGTTGAATGAGGCGGTTTACTTGACTACTAAGGGAGAATATTACCATTTTAAGAAAGATGGAACAGCAATACAGTATTTTGATCAGATTTCAAATAATACTTATAAAATCATTTCAGAAAGCCGATTTGAGCTTAAAACTGGACTTGTAAATCCATGTAGATTGGTGAGTGTTGATAAAAGATCATTTGTTTTCATTGTTGAGGGACCGAAATATGAAAAGACTGATTACAAAGAATACACTCACTATTTAAACAAATAGTCTATTATTTTATAATAGACTTTAGTTCATGTCGGTATTCCGATGCACTTTTGCCGGTAAACTCCTTGAACAGCTTATTAAAATGGCTAAAGTTGTTAAAACCGCTTTCGTAAGAAATATTGGCAATACTGGTGGGTTTTTCGGCCAGAAGTTTTGAAGCATGTACCACCCTGTATTCATTCACAAAATGGGTAAAGGTTTTTTTTGTGATCTTTTTAAAATATCGGCAAAAGGAGGGAACAGTCATGCTCGACATTTCTGCGATGTGCTGCAAACTGATCTGATCCTGAAAATGATCTTTTACATAGTTAAAGATCATATTAATGCGGTCGTTATCCTGCACCTGCATTTCCATAGAAAACCCATCAGCATTTAAAATTTTATAATCTTTGGCATGTTCAAGTTCTTTTAAAACGCTGAGCAGGGTTAAAAGCCTGTCGAAAGGTGGCTGATCGTCCATCATTTCAATGCGGTCGCCTACCATGCTCTTGGTTTCGCTGCCAAATGCAATTCCGGCCTTTGCTTTATCAAAAAGCTCATGGATTCCTTTTATCTCCTGTAGGCCTAAAAAAGTGGCGCCCAAAAAATCGGGCTTCATCTGGATTACTGTTTCGTTTTTATTCCCGGTATTGGTATCGGTAAATCCGCAATGGGGGAGGTTGCTGCCAATCAGGATCAGATCGCCATCGGTATAATAAGAAACGTGGCTGCCGATCTGCCTTTTTCCGGCACCGCCATTTACAAATACCATTTCAACTTCGGGGTGGTAATGCCAGAGGTGCGCCATGTTGTTGGCGTTCTCCACATATTTTGAATAATAGAATGAACTTCCGAAAGAAGGCTCAACAACCTCGAAACTTGGCTTCATTATTTTCTTATTTATTGCACTAAAATACATAAAAAATATGCTTTATTATAACTTACAACAAAATAGCCTTGCAATTGGGGTAATATAGCATAGGTATTGGAAAATATGCAATCGTCTATATCTCAGTTATCTCCATACCTTAGTGGTGTCATATAATTATTAACTCTTTAAAAATATTGATTATGAAAAAGTTCTTAAAAATCGGTTTAATAGCAGCGTTGTTTTTTACTGCTACGGGTGTTCACGCTAACGATGATAATTTTACGCTAAAAGTAAAAGGCGAAAAAGAAAAGTTTATCCGTTTTTCTGTAGATAAGGCAGAAGACGTTAATCTGTCACTGATCGGTGCAGATAAGGAAGTTTTATTTGAAGAAAATATCCATGCTTCAGCTTTATCAAGCAAGGTTTATGATTTAAATGCACTTCCTGACGGAAACTATGTGCTTAAAGTAGAGTCTGAGTTAAAACTGGCTAAATACACAGTAACCATCAAAGATGGTGAGGCATTGGTGTCTGAGCCAAAAGTATCTAACATATTTAAACCGGTTTATACTAAAAAAGATCAGGTAGTTACCCTTGATCTGGATAACCTGGATAAAAATCCGATCGAAGTTAAAGTATACAACGAATACAATGACGAGGTTTACAGCGAAGTATTTAAAGATAAAGTGCAGTTGACAAAAAAATTCAATATCAGCAAAACAGATTCTAAAGAATTAACCTTTGTGGTGACGTATAAAGAAGAGCGTTTTGTTAAAACGATAGAAACTTATTAAACATTACAGCTAATTGATATGGGGAGATTGTCGGATAGATAGTCTCCCTTTTTTGTTTATGAGATTAGATGTGAGATATGCAACAAGAGATTTGAGGCACCAGAATCGTGATGAGGTAATGTGTCGCGGTCATTTTTCTGTGTTTCGTTTTATCATGTAAATTTTCTTTCTTAATTGCTTGCGATTCTTGTTTTTTCTAATTAATCATTTGATTTTAAGAAATATATTGTTACTTTTGCATCCCCGTAATATACCTCGGGGATTAAAAATTAAAAACATAATTTATAACAATGAATCAGTACGAAACTGTTATCGTTCTAACCCCTTTGTTATCAGAAGAAGTTGCTAAAGAGGCATTAGCCAAATATAAAGCAATCCTTGTTGATAACGGAGCCGAAATTGTCCAAGAGGATAATTGGGGTTTGAGAAAATTAGCGTATCCAATTGAGAAAAAATCAAACGGATTCTTCAACTTAACTGAATACAAATCTTCAGGTGATTTGATCGCAAAATTAGAGCTTGAATTAAAACGCGATGAGCGTGTGTTACGTTTCTTAACAATCCGTTTAGACAAACACGCTGTTGCTTACAATGAGAAAAAGCGTAGTGGTGCTTTTAACAAAAAAACTAAGGAGGTTGCAGCGTAATGGCAAGAGAACAAATACAATACGTAACTGCCCCTAAAGTAGAGGATAACCGTAAAAAATATTGCCGTTTCAAGAAAAACGGAATTAAATACATCGATTACAAGGATGCAAATTTCTTGTTGAAATTTATTAACGATCAAGGTAAATTATTACCACGCCGCTTAACTGGTACTTCGTTAAAATTCCAACGTAAAGTGGCTCAGGCAGTTAAACGTGCCCGTCACATCGGTTTGTTACCTTTCGTTGCTGATCAATTAAAATAGGAGGCTAGAGATATGGAAATTATTTTAAAACAAGATATTAAAGGCCTTGGTGAGAAAGATGATGTAGTTACAGTAAAGCCAGGTTATGGCCGTAACTATTTAATCCCTCAAGGATTTGGAGCATTAGCTACTTCTTCTGCTAAAAAAGTTTTAGCTGAAAACTTGAAGCAAGCTGCTTTTAAACAAGATAAAATTAAGAAGGATGCTGAAGGTGTTGCTGAGCGTTTAACTGATGTTAAACTTTCAATCGGTGCTAAAGCAGGCGAAAGCGGAAAAATCTTCGGAGCGGTTAACACCATCCAGATTGCTGAAGCATTAAAAGCACAAGGCTTTGATGTAGACCGTCGTCGTATTACTTTCGAAACTGAACCTAAATTTGTTGGCGAATATGTTGCTAACTTAAACTTACACAAAGAAGTTAAAGTTCAGGTTCCTTTTGAAGTAGTAGCTGAATAAGCATTCTTTAAAGAATCAATAGAAATGGCCTTTCGATGAAAATCGGGAGGCTATTTTTTTGGTATAACAAATAAGGGTGGAAGAAAGAAGATTTCGATAGTATTATAGGTTTTGTTCTGTTAGCCAAGAAGAATATTCTGCTATGCGTGTCCCCAGATAGTATGGAAGGTTTAATAAGAGATATGGCTTGCCTGCTGGAGTAATTGTTTTTTCAAGCTTAAACTCGCCTCCATATACCCTAATGGCAAAAGGATGTTCTGAGGCATCTATGAATTGATGAAGCGATCTTAAGCTTCCCGTACTGCCCGATTTTATTTCAATCGGTATTACAATCTTTTTATAGGCATAAATTAAATCAACTTCTGCATCAGACTGTTTTTTTTCTCTTACCCAAAAATTAGGCTTATGAGAAGATATACGCTCAACTGAAATCAGTTCCTGAGTAAATAAATGTGGAATAACGGCTCCTTTGTAAGCTGAACTTAAATCATCTAAAGCAAGCATTTCTCCTTGGATACCCAATGAGTAGTTGACTAATCCTGTGTCTAAAAATTGTAGTCTTGGTGATTTTTTTAAATCAGGAATAATTGGGACTTCGGTATTGGTAGATGGGTATATTAACCGGATAATTTTTGCATCATCTAATATCCTAAAAGCCTCTCCAACCTCTCTTGATTTATAGTTCGAATTGCCGAAACCTTGAAAAAAAACACGCTTATCGAGAAAAAGATGAGCAGTGCCTATTATATGGTTAATCGTTCTTCTCGCTGTATCATTCTGGGTGTATTTTTCTATGTCATTCTTGTAAGTTGCCCAAATGCTTTCGTAAACAATAGGCAGATCTGAAAGGTTATGTTCTTCTAAATCGGTTTTTATTATTTCTGGCATGCCTCCGATAATGGCATATCTATGAAAGGCTTTTAATAATAATTTATGCGCAACGGCTTTTACAGGGGTTTGAAGCAGATATTTTAATAGATCATCTTTTTGGTTAGCTTGAAGGTATTCTTGAAAATTTAAAGGATATAAGTATAAAAATTCGACTCTGCCAACCGGAAAACTTTTTACTTTTTGTAATACAAACTCCAAAAGAGAGCCTGCACTGATTACATGCAGTTCAGGAATTTCTTCGTAAAAATACCTTAGCATTTGTATAGCTTTCGCACTTTCCTGAATTTCATCAACAAAGAGCAAAGTTTCAGCTATCTTATCCGATTGAATCCCATGTCCCAGCAATAGTGCTTCAACAATACTTTGTACATCTTCAAAATCATCAAAATATTGACGGTGTGCAGGCTTCTCCAGATTAAGAAAAATAGTATTAGGATAGTTTTTTGCAAAGTCCTTGATCAGTGTTGTTTTTCCTACCTGACGTGCCCCTCGAATAATTAGAGGTTTCCTATTTTTGCTGTTTTTCCATTGAGTTAAGTTTTCTTCAATGGATCGTTTAAATGCCATTATTTTCTATTTTGTAACAAAGTCAACCCAAATATAGTGTTTTGTTGTAACAAAGTAAGGGCATATTTTATTGAATTTTGTAATAAAGTCAGGGCATTTGATTGTGTCGGCAGTAAAAATATTATCAAAATGTAATGAACTGGCTGATAAAAAGTTTGATAACCTGAGTTCGATTATTAAATCTCA
>NZ_JAUG01000048.1 GCF_000708285.2 Pedobacter borealis DSM 19626 | reverse complement strand
GAAAGGTCTTCGACAAGCTCAGACTGACAACGGCATAGTACTTAACTTAATGACATTGAGCATTACCCTTCAGCAACGAGCTATCCCGAACTTTCGGGAAAGCGTATAAGCGTAAAACGGGAAGAAGCTTCTTCTTACGCACAGAACTGGCGCTCCAAATGATAAATACATTTTTATATAGAAACAAAAGCCCTTTAATGCCGCTCAGTTAAACAATAACCAATTCAAACAGTTAACCACCTCTCGGCTAATTTATCGCTTTTATTTTTGTGATCAGGAAAGTAATCAGCAAACCAAAAACAGAAATTATCCCGAAAGAATAACGCAGGCTTGATAGTTGCGAAACATAGCCTATTAATGGCGGACCAAACAAAAAGGCAAAATAACCAATACTCGAAACCATGGTTATTGCTTTACCAGCAGGTACTTTTTTATTGTTACCAGCTATGCTATATACCATTGGTACAATACTCGAAACACCCAAGCCAATAAGCATAAAACCAAAAATAGCGACAATTAAGTTTGGAAATATTACTGCAAGCGCCATACCTATCGATATAATGGCCCCGCTGATCTGAAGGAGATTTTTCCGCCCGAATTTACCGATTAAAAACACCCCTAAAAACCTTCCGCTTGCCATCATAAACATGAACGACGCATAACCTATAATCGCCTTGTTATGAGGTAATTTTACCACATCTTCGAAGTAAATAGCACTCCAATCGAACATTGTTCCTTCGGTGGCCATACTACAAAATGCGATAACGCCCAATAACACCAAAATACCCTGTGGCATGGTAAAAAACTTCGTTTTCTCAACCACGGTATCTGGTTTATTATAGTTCAGCAACTTTTTCCAGTTAAACGTTACGTTGCTTAAGGATATCAGTGCAATGATCCAAAAATGGGTATACATGCCTAATTTTAGGTTAACCAGCCCCAGGGCAATTAAAGCCCCCGTTAAATTACCAATACTCCAAGCCCCATGGAAAGAACTCATAATGGGTTTGCCGTAATAATTTTCACCTGCAACACCTTGAGTATTTAAAGCGATGTTACAAAGGTTCCCGGTTATACCAAATAGCACCAAAAAAGCAGCCAACTGCCAACCAGTTGTGGCTAATGCTAAAAAAGTTAATGCAATTGCATAAAGTGGCGCAGTTACCCTTAGCATTTTCTTACTGCCAAAATGAGTGGTCAATTTCGCCGAAAAAAACATCGTTATAATCTGCCCCGCAGGTAACGCAAAAAGAATAGAGCCTAATTCTGCATCGTTCAGGCCCATAGAAGCTTTAAAAGTTGGAATCCTACTGGCCCAACTTGCAAAGCACACCCCTTGCATAAAGTAAAAGGCAGATATAGCAAAACGTACTTGTTTTGGAGAGCTTTGTGCTAATACAGGTTTATCTTCTTTTTTGCTTAAAATTTCCTGTTCTTGCGTACTTTCTTCCAAAATGATGTTTTAAATTATAGATTGAACTGCAAAGTTCTTTAAATCTATTGGAAATACCGACAAGTTTTTAACATTTTATCAAAGAATTTGGAGCATACAGGGTTAAAATATTAAACTTTCCATTTTTCCAGTTCATAAGCACTATCCCAGAACATCCATTCTAAACGGGTTGCCATTTCGAAAGCATCCAGCATTTTTTGTTGGGTTGCTATATTTGACTGGGCCGCCAGTTGATCGGTAATATCAATCGCCTTTTCTACCGCAACAGCAAATTCGGCGCCCGCATACATATCGATCCACCTTTTGTAAGGATTCTGGTCGCTATTTTGCTGTGCGAAAATATGATCGCCAACGGCTTTATAAATCCAAAAACATGGTAAAACAGCCGCCACTGCAATTTCTACATTGGCATAGGCACCCTGACTAAGGATATAATTGGTATACAAAAGTGTAGATGGCGTGGGCCGCACTTCGCTCGCTAAACCAAATTCTACAAAATAACTTTCATGCAAACCACGCTCGGCAAAAATTGCCCCTGTAGAAAACCCGGCAAAGGCCATCACCAAATCTGCATCCTGCATTCGGCTACTAATGGTGCTTAAAGTCCGGCCGAATTCTAAAAGGTAATAAGCATCCTGAGCTAAATAAAAGATAAATTTCTCTTTGGGTAGAGTTCCATTGCTCAACTCTTGGTTAAAAGGCATTTTTAAAATTTTGCCATAAATGGGTTTAACTCTTTCCCAGGCCTGTTCGCTCCACTTCATTGTACAATTAGTTTTAAAGGTTCGAAAAAGTGATTTAATGGCCCATTGCCCTTGCCAGTTTTCACCTCGCTACCCGCTTGTAAGGCCTGGCTGATGTAGTTTTTGGCATTTTTAATTGCGATAAGCAAAGCGTTACCCTTGGCCATTTCGGCTGCTATAGCGGATGAAAGTGTACAGCCTGTTCCATGTAGATTTTTAGAAGCAATAAAGGTACTTTCCAATATAACAGGAGCATTGTTCCCAGAAATAAAAACATCGTAAATGACTGGGCTTATTAAATGTCCTCCTTTTATTAAAACGGCTTTTGCACCTTTCTCGATGATTTTTCTACCCGCCGCAATCATGCCATCGAGGTTATGGATCTCCTGCCCTGAAAGGATAATGGCCTCGTCTATATTTGGGGTAACCAATGTTACCAAGGGGAATAATTTTTCAACTAACTGGGTAACGGTATCAGCTTCGATTAACCGATCGCCACTGGTGGCTACCATAACAGGATCTAAAATAACGGGAACATATTGATTATAGGTTTTTAATTCCTTTTCGATTACCTGTACCACTTCAGCACGGTTGATCATGCCGATTTTAATGGCCACTGGCGCTATATCATCTAATACCGCCTGTAACTGATCTTTAATCATTTCGGCTGGAATACCATGCACTGACCGCACCCCTACTGTATTTTGTGCCGTTACAGCTGTGATTACGGAGGTGCCAAAACAGCCCAAAGCAGAAAAGGTTTTTAAATCGGCCTGAATGCCTGCACCACCCCCACTATCGGAGCCCGCTATTGTTAATACATTAATATAATTCATTGCTTAAAGACTTCATTTTGTTGTACAACTTCAGGAGTCTTCAAATGCAGTATGCATTTTTACGCAATTTTTGCAGACAAACTAATTTCCTACGCCGGCATTATCCGGATCAGGTTCATTTATAGGGCATAGGGTGTAAGGTTTAGGGCATAGGGTTTTTCACCTTCCGCCTTTTACCTTTTGCCTTTCACCTATAAAATGGGTATGTTCTCAGCCAACTTATTTGAAGGCACCCCTAAAGTTTTATTTTGTAGCGCAATATAGGGCTTTTTTCATTCTTCGTTTATATAAAGGAATTATATAAGAAGAGTTGTCAACTTAATAGCGAAAGCTTATTAAAGTTGACAACTCAAAAAACAAAAACCCGATATAAAACCGGGGGCTAAAACATAATAATTAATAAAGGGATAGAGAGACTATATTTTATCGGGCTGATAGAACCGAACGGTACCATCAGCCTCGTTTGACACAATTAACAAACTTCTTCCATTGGGGCTATCTTTTGGTTTAACAAACAGTAAACCTTCAGGGGCATCGCCTGTAGAGAATAGTTGAACAAATTTTGGTGAGGCTGGTATGGTTACATCATAAACAGCAATCATATCTGCACGTTCCATACCAATAAAAGCTAAGGTTTGCCCATTTACCTGCGCAACGGTTACACTTTCTACCTCTACACCTTTATTGTCAGACCGGTCATCATCATATTTACCTGCATCAATTACATGCTGTTCTAAATCTTTACCAATGTTGGCTACCAATGCCCCAGTATTTGCGTTAATAATACTAACAGATCTTCCCCCTGTTGAGTACAATTCCTGATATACTTTGTTGGTACCAACCATGGTATAACCTGCGGTATTTGTTACTGTAAGCCTGCCTAAATTAGCATCTAATTGTAAGGTTGCAGCATTCGGAAATTTAGCTGCGTCTAATACAAGATCTTTTACACGCACCTCTTCTTTTGCATCTTTTGGTGTATAATCTTGCCTGGTATCCCCTTCATTGGCCAAGGCCAGATAGGCAGTACCACCAGCAGTAAAATACGATATTGCATCTGGCAGATAAAAAGCTTTAATTGGCCATGTACCTAAAACTTTTTTACTGTCTTTATCGCTTACATCAAAAGCATTGTCGGCCTGGCTGATGTCTCTAGTGCCTAAGGGATTAATTTTGGCAATTGTTCCTGCAACAATATCTACTTCGGCAACACCATTGTTCTCCTGCAGGGTAATGTATGCTTTTTTAGAATCAGTGCTTACTGCAATATATTCTGGTTCGATATCTTGTGTAAAACTTGCATTTAAACCATAAATCCTAAAACCACCTGCAAGCAAAGTTGCTTTTTGTGATTCAAAAGCGGCGAAATCTAATGTTTTTACAGAATAGTTGTCTTTGATGTTAATAATCGAAATGGTTCCTTTAGGATCAACGGTATATGCAAGATCTGGTTCGCCTTCGTTAGCCGATAAAATATAGTTCCCATCAGGACTGAAAGTTACCATATCGGGCATGGCACCTACGGTAATTTTTTTAACTTCTTCTAAAGTAGCTGTTTTTAATACCACTACATCACCATTTCCCTGCTTATCTGCGCCATCTAAAGCGATTGCTAATAAACCATTACTTACAGCCACGCTATTAATACCAGCGTTATTGGGGTATAATAAGGTTTTCAATTTTGTAACGGTTGGATATTTACTCATATCAACTACATCAACCTTGGTTCCGCCATCGTTACTCACCACAAATAATTGCTTGGTTAAGGGATCGTAAGCCGAAATTTCTGAAGCAAATTCTCCCCCTAAATCAATGGAAGCAGTTTCTTTAAAACTGTCGATTTTTTCAGGAACGATAGCTTCAACCGGAGGATCTACAATCGGATCATTAGTTGGATCTTTTTTGCAGGCGGTAAATGCCAATGAAGCAATAAGGATTGCACCACATAGTTTTTTACAGTTCATGGTTTTTTAATATCTGAACCGCAAAAATAGAAGCACACAACGCTATTTTTTAGTCCCTAATTGTTATCATTTTATTAAGAAAATATAAAGAGAATAAAATAAAGTCTTGTGATCAAACAATGTAGATCTTCACCCAATTGGAGGGTTCAGGAAAAGAAATATCATTGTTAAAGAGTTGTCAACTTTCTAGCAAACTGGCTATTAAAGTTGACAACTCTAAAATTAAAAAAGCCGACAATTTCTTATCGGCTTTAGGTTTTTGCATGAGGGATAGCAGTGTAAATCCTTTTGTTGTTAGCTTGAGCGTAGTCGAAAACACAACAAAAGATTGAAACGGATAGCCCGACCCTTGCGCAGCTTGGGGCATGCCCAAAATATTAAAATTAATTAATCGACAGTAATACCGCCCAATCAATTAAATATGTATGGCTCTATTATCAGTTGCTGCAAGTGCTGCTTCTTTTAAGGCTTCGGTATAGGTTGGATGCGCATGGCAGGTACGTGCAATATCTTCTGCAGATGCACGGAATTCCATTGCGATAACTGCTTCTGCAATCATATCTGCTGCACGCGGGCCAATCATGTGTACACCTAAAACTTCATCAGTAGCAGCATCGGCCAAAACTTTAATGAAACCATCGGTATCCATACTTGCTTTTGCACGTCCGCTGGCTTTGAAAGGGAATGAACCTGCTTTATACTTAACACCTTTTTCTTTTAACTGCTCTTCGGTTAAACCTACAGAAGCAACTTCTGGCCAGGTGTAAACCACACCAGGGATTAAGTTATAATTGATATGTGGTTTCTGACCGGCAATAGTTTCGGCAACGTATGTACCTTCATCTTCTGCTTTGTGTGCCAACATGGCGCCAGTAATTACATCACCAATAGCATAAACACCTTTAACGGAAGTTTCTAAATGTTCGTTAACCGGAATTTTTTTACCTCTTTCTTCAATAGTGATACCGATTTTATCTAAACCTAAACCTTCGCTGTAAGCCGTACGACCAACAGCAACGATACAATAATCGGCTTCTAAAGAAATGGATTCGCCCTTAGGGGTATCAGCCGTAACAGTTACCGTTTTACCTTTTGTGGTAGCACCGGTAACTTTGTGGCCCATGTAAAATTCCATGCCTAAAGTTTTCTTTAACACCCGTTGAAGTTCTTTACCCAAACCAGCATCCATAGTACCAATGATAGATGGTAAAAACTCAACAACAGATACTTTTGTACCTAAACGGGCATATACCGAACCTAACTCTAAACCAATTACACCACCGCCGATTACCACCATCGTTTTTGGCACTACTTTAATATTTAAAGCTTCGGTTGAAGTTATAATGCGTTTTTTATCGATTGGTAAGAACGGTAAAGCTGTTGGTTTAGAACCCGTAGCAATAATTACGTTTTTAGCTGATAAGGTTTCTGTAGAGCCATCGGCTTTAGTTACCAGAATGGTATTTTTATCTACAAAAGAGCCTACACCTTCGAAAGAATCGATTTTATTTTTCTTGAACAAATAAGTGATACCTGCTGTATTTTGGGCAACAACATCGTCTTTACGGGCGATCATTTGTTTCATATCAACCTTTAAATCTTTTAAGTTGATACCGTGGGTAGTGAATGTGTGAGCAGCGTTGTGAAAATGCTCTGAAGAATCTAACAAAGCCTTAGATGGAATACAACCTACATTTAAGCAAGTACCTCCAAAAGTTTTATATTTTTCAACAACTGCAGTTTTTAAACCTAACTGAGCACAACGGATTGCGCCTACATAACCGCCCGGTCCTGAACCGATAACAACGACATCGTATTGCATAATTTTTTGAGAATTTTGATTAGCCAAATGTAGGGAAAAAAGGCGGAAAGCTGAAAGTCGATTAGGCAATAGAAAATCGCTTTATTTGTCATTGGTTTATAAGTTATTGGATTATACCACTAGCTTATGGTTCAATATTGAGGCTCAATAGGATAATTCTTTAAAAGTTCAAAAGTCTATAGGTTGATGAGCGTGTGAAAACATTTTACTTTAAGACTATAAAAACAAACGATCAAGAGATCAACTTATACACCCTGACCAAATGTAAGTAGATTACTATCTGGATCAAGCATCGCGAATTCTTTCTGCCCCCATGGTTTAGTTTGCAAGCCCCCATTGGGATGGATGCTTTGTTTAGTTTCGAGCATAGATTTGTATAGCCCATCAATATCATTTGTACGGATATAAACCTGGCCATAGTTTTCTTGCGGATCAAGTGTTTCGAACAGAAAAAAATGAATCTGAACCTGGTCTTTTTGTACCATCAGGTAATCTTTAAAATCGGCACTTCCAATGTCTTTAAAGCCTAATTTATTCACATAAAAATCTCTGGTGATTGCTTTATCACGCATGGGAAGTTTTGGGTTAATGTCTGTTAGCATATTTTTTTATTTCAAAAATCGGGATTTTTCCGAAAAGTTGCACTTGATCGAGATCAGGAAATTCATTGATTTGCCCTTACCCTGCTCAATGTTTCAATGAAATTGAAAAAAGATCCCGATAAAATGAAATAAACGGATTGACAGATTTCGCCAAGATGCAAGAGCACGTCGTTTTTACGGAACAACCTTCTGACAGAATGTTCTTCAAAAAGGAGCAGATCTCGAGATGAAAAGGATCCGACACTAGCTAAAATTTCCTTGGCTGACATCATAAACTAAATTATTGCAGAGGATGGAGCATCAAAATAACTTATTGATTCGCGGTTCTTCTGGTGATTAAATAGGCAACAATCAGATTAGGAATCCAGCATAACCAGGCAACAACCAGGTATGCTTTTGAAAAATCGCCATAAGCCATTGTCAAAATTGGTAGCCAAATCCTCAATGTTACAGCAGCAAAACAAGCCGCATAACTATAAACCATCATTTTTTGATGTTTTTCAATTTCTGTGCCTTTGATGTGTAAATAAGCCTTTAAAGTAGTGTAAAACCAAACGATGCCTAAGCAAATAAATCCAGTGGAAGAAATCCATCCTCCTGTTGCGAAAAAGCCAATATAAATACCCGCTAGTGCGCTAAGCAGTACAGCGACCACATAAACTTTACCCAGTTTTCGGTGAAGTGCCATGCGCCTATTTCTCATCTTCGGACTAAATTGTGTCCAACCGATAAATAAAGCGATTCCTCCGAAAATGATATGCATATAAAAACCAATGTTCCAGAAAGTATTGGTCAACAACTCAATCGGCTTTGAATTTAACAATCCAAATTTTCTATCGATCAAAAAGTAAATTGTTGGGTAGAGTCCAATCAGCAATGCGAAGGTTGCAAATAAAATCCATAATCCTTTTTTCACCATACAACGTTCTATTGCTTTATACTAAGCTAGTTAATTTTCAAGAACTAAATCAATTCCTTTTGCAGCATAAATGCTTTGGCATTCGCAAAGCTCAGGAACAATTCGTCAGCTATTTTTAGTTTTTGATGCGCCCTTACATTGCTCTGAATGGCGTAACAGGTTATGCCCGCAGCCAGAGCAGATTTAACCCCATTTAAAGTATCTTCAAAAACAAGGCACTCATCTTTTTCAAAACCCAATCGCGCTACACAAAGATTATAACTTTCGGGATCAGGCTTAGATTTATTTACATCTGTTCTGGTAATAAATAAACTGAAATACCTGGCCAAGCCATTACGCTCAAAAACGGCTTCAACATCAATTTTCAGACTAGCCGTAACTACAGCCAGCGTAAGCCCTTTTTCATAAGCAAACTTGATAAACTCTAATGCAAAGGGCATTAACTGAATATCTGTTGTTCTAAAACCATCAAAAGTTATCTTCTCTCTTCTGTTGATGAAGCCTTCTAACTCTTCTTCAATTTTATACCTGTCTATTATAGTCTTTGCATTTTTGGGCAAGGGGATTCCAGCGTAATTTGTCAACCAATCCTTAAAATCCAGTGTAACTTCGTATTCACACAAAAACTTATTCCAACAATCGAAATGAAACTTCTCAGAATCAATTAATGTACCATCTAAATCAAACAGTAATGCTTTTATTTTACTCATTATAAATTTTTAACAGGAATGATGATTATGGAATAATCTCAAATAAGAAAAATTGTTGTACCTGAGATTTACCGAAATTATTATCAACACAAAAAATTAAAGAGAGATGCCCATTTGGCAATTTTGGTCCAAATGTTACCCCTTCAAAATTATCGATATGTCGGTTCAAGGAATCAAAGTCGAAAAGCAATTTCTTGTTTAAGGGCTTTGGAGGGTTTTGCACAAAAGCGCTATTATCGATTTCATTTTCAGTACTCCGTAAATCAACCAGGTAAAGTTTTAAAAAGGTATGATCATCGTGGCCTTTTGCCCAGGCCCTTTCCATTACCAAAAGGGTATGATTGTTAATGGCTAGTATTTCGGAAATTCCATTTACATTCCAATCGTTTTCAATGGTAGGTTTAACTGGCATTGCACCCAGATTATAAGCATATTGGGCAATATTCTTTTTAGTAGCTACATCAAATTTTAAAATCCGCGTTAAGGCTTTGTCATATTCAAAAGCAGCCTGAGGTCCATCCTGATAAAGTGGTTCTTCCAAACTGGCGTATAATGTTTTGTACTGATCGGCATAAGTTAAACCTTCAAATAAAGCATTTTTGCGTGGCCCGCTTTCGGTTTTTGTAAACTGAAAGCCCTTAGGCATTGGGATGGTATCCTGAAACTTTCCATCTGTAGATATAAAGGTTAAGCTGGGCTGAACTATCGTCGTATCTCCATCCTTAAACAACCTTTCTCCCTCACTGCTCCAAAACCATTGTTTGGTTAAAGGATTATAACGAACCGATTCGCCATCAGGTTTTACAGTTTTATCAGTTCCGTATTTAGGGTATGGTTTTCCGTTTTCCTGTAGGATATAAGTAACACCAGTTACCCGAACGGTATCGATCTTATTTTCTTTGATATCAATCTTTGCGGTATAAATCCTCGCCGGACTACGTTGTGATGGATCATCACTGATCATGTAATACTGGTTTTGCTTTACATCGTAATCAATCCCTGATAAACCACCAACAACCGTATTTTGGAAAATTGGATTTAAGGGCATAATGTATTCATCCAGAAACTTTACAGACGAAATACTGGTTTCATTTTGCTTAACCGCAGTATACTTAGTTGTAGAACAAGATGAGAGCACAATAGCAAGAACTGAATAAACAAAGAAGAGCTGCGATACAGGTTTCAAATTGAAATGTTTAGGCGGTAAAAATATGGATTTTTTTGCTGCAAAAAGTCTATCATTAAGAGATTGAGAACATTAAGAAAGCTACTTTTTCCGGTGGTTTCAGATGTTGTCATCTGACACTATCTATTTAATTTCTTTTGGATATAAAACAAAAACAGTTGGATGTTACCATCCAACTGCACATCTAAAACTTAATGATCTTAACTCCTTAATGATAAAAAAACCAGTAGTCTTACCATTAAGAAATTGAGAACATTAGGAAGATAAGCTCTTTCTTATAGATATTAAACAATACAGTCGGATGGTAACAGCCAACTGCACATCTAAAACTTAATGATCTTAACTCCTTAATGATAAAAAACCAGTAGTCTTACCATTAAGAAATTGAGAGCATTAAGAAGATAGCTCTTTCTTATAGATATTAAACAATACAGTCGGATGGTAACATCCAACTGCACATCTAAAACTTAATGATCTTAACTCCTTAATGATAAAAAAACCAGTAGTCTTACCATTAAGAAATTGAGAACATCAGGAAGATAGGCTCTTTCTTATAGATATTAAACAATACAGTCGGATGGTAACATCCAACTGCACATTTACTGGAATTATAAGTGGTGTCAGATGTTACCATCTGACACTGATAAAACTAAGATTAAAACAACTTACCAATTACACGGTAAGTAATATTTGTTCCATCTACTATTTCTTCATAATAAACATCATCAGGCGAAACAAAATACTTTTCGTTTTTAATGGTTACTTCTCTGCATCCCTCTGGCAATTGACTAATTATATCGCCTATATTATGCGTATCAACCGGGCCATCAGTCGTGTTTAAAATACCGTCTTTCCCAGCAACCACATATACGGTTTTACCATCAGCATTTTCTTTTTGGGTATAATAAACGCCTTTGTATTCGTAATAATCAACCCCATTAATGGTAACCAGATTAGCATCCGATGGTAAATTCGGAACCTCAGCACCAACTGGTGGGGTTACCACTTCGTATTGACTGTTGTTTTGTTGATAAAACAATCCGCCAGAATAATAGAACTGGTTTGCGCCATAATAAAACGGATAATAGCCATAAGGTAATACGCCAATCCTGAAACCTAAAAAGGGCCTGTAAAAATTATAATAGCTATAATATGGCCTGTAATAAGGCCTTCCATAACCCGGGCGATAACCGTAACCAGGCCTACCATATCCTGAACCTGGGCGATAACCTGGTCTGTTATAACTGTAATTAGGTCTTGGTGGGCGACCGCCATTGCTTGGTGCATAGCTACCTCTACTTGGCGCATGCATAGATGGTTGTCTGGAAATAGAACCACCGCCTCTTGATGGGCTTATCGAACCAGATCTACCACCTCCGGAAGAACCTCCACTCCTACTTGGCCGCTGTGCAGAAACGCTTTCAATGCTTAAGGTTGCAATCATCGCTGCTGCAGCGAAAACAACCAATCCTTTATTTAATAACCTGTTCATTATTTCGTGTTTATGTCGATTATGTATATGACAGTGAAAACTCCTAAAAGATTATCCCTTAACATTATTTAACTAAATTTTGATAAAGTGATGACGAAGGGAGGGTTTTAATGGCAAAATACATCAAAATCCTTCCATCTTACATGATTCCATCTTTGCTAACAAACCTTTTACGGGCTATTTTTTCTAATCAACCACGAATCACCTATATTTAAATTTTATTCCTAAAAACTAGCTTAAATGAACCTTACCAGAATTTTCAGTCTTTTATTTTGTCTGTTTATTTCTAATGAATTAATAGCCCAGCAAACCGATTCGGCATATGTTAGAGAAAACTACACTAAAATAGAGCGCCAGATCCCCATGCGCGACGGGGTTAAACTCTTCACTTCCATTTATATACCCAAAAATCAAACCAAAAAATATCCATTTTTAATTAACCGCACGCCCTATACCGTTGCGCCTTATGGCGAAGATAAATATAAGCTGAGTTTGGGTAATTTTCCGGCGATGATGCGTGAGGGATTTATTTTTGTATATCAAGATGTGAGGGGCCGATGGATGAGTGAGGGCACTTTTGCCGATATCCGCCCTCAACTGGTTGGAAAAAAATCTAAAACAGCTATTGATGAAAGTACCGATACTTACGACACTATCGACTGGTTGGTTAAAAACGTGAAAGGCAACAATGGTAATGCAGGTATTTATGGCATTTCCTACCCTGGTTTTTATTCTACCACTTCTTTGCCAAATGCACACCCTGCGCTAAAAGCAGTTTCGCCTCAGGCGCCAGTTACCGATTGGTTTATGGGGGATGATTTCCACCACCGTGGTACATTATTTCTGATGGATGCTTTCAGTTTTATGGGCAATTTTGGTGTGCCGAGACCTAAACCGATTACACCAGATAAAGGACCTAAAGGTTTTCAGTTCCCCATTCAAGACAATTACCGCTTTTACTTAGAAGCCGGATCTGTTAAAAATCTAAAAGACCGATACTTTGCAGATAGTATTAAATTCTGGAACGATTTATTTAAACATCCAAACTTAGATACCTTCTGGAAAGCACGTTTAATTACGCCACATTTAACCAATGTAAGGCCTGCGGTGATGGTAGTGGGTGGCTTTTTCGATGCTGAAGATGCCTATGGAACTTTTGATACTTACAAAGCAATTGAGAAACAGAACCCTGGTGCCAATAATATCCTCGTTGCAGGACCTTGGTTCCATGGCGGCTGGGTACGTAGTGATGGTTCTTATTTCGGCGATATCCCTTTCGGCAAAACCACCAGTATCGATTACCAACAGCAATACGAACTGCCTTTCTTTAAACATTATTTAAAAGGCGAAGGCGATTTTAATGCAGCAGAAGCCAATATTTTCGTAACCGGAAGTAACGAATGGAAAAAGTTCAAAACATGGCCACCACAAGAAGTAGAAAGCAAAAACCTGTATTTACAACCTAACGAAAAACTTAGTTTCGAAAAAGTGGGCAGAACCGATAGCTGGGATGAATATGTAAGCGATCCGAATAATCCTGTACCCTACCAGGATGGCATTCAGGCCAAACGTACCCGCGAATACATGATTGATGATCAGCGTTTTGCTGCCCGCCGTCCGGATGTAAAAACTTACCAAACCGATGCTTTAACGGAAGATATTACCTTAACCGGCCCTGTTTTGGCCAACTTGGTGGTTTCTACAACCGGAACAGATGCCGATTATGTAGTTAAACTGATTGATGTTTATCCCGAAGATACGCCAAATCCAGTACCTAACCCTAAAAGCCTGATTATGGGTGGTTACGAAATGCTGGTTCGGGGAGAAATTATGCGTGGAAAATACCGCAACAGTTTCGAAAAACCTGAGCCATTTGTTCCTGGTGCCATCACAAAAGTAAACTACCCTTTACCAGATGTGGCACACACCTTTAAAAAAGGCCATAAAATTATGATCCAGATTCAAAACTCATGGTTCCCTTTAGCTGATCGCAATCCGCAGAAATTTATGGATATCTATCAGGCAGAGCCGCAGGATTTTCAAAAAGCTACACACAAAATTTATCACGACGTGCACAACAGCTCGTTTATTACAGTTTCGGTGTTGAAATAAAGACAAAAACCAACCCCTCCTTGAAAATAAGGAGGGGAGTTCCGTTCAGAAGTCGAAAATTGATTTCTTGAAAACTTATTAACAACAGCAACACAATTAAAAACACCGCAAATCCAGCTCCCCTCCTAATTTAGGAGGGGCCGGGGGTGGTAACTAACTTATTATAATAAAATGAAATATTTAAAACTAGTGATTTTCCTGCTTTCAGCATCTTCTGCCTTTGCACAAAGCGATGCAGGATATCCAAAAGCCAATTACACCAAAAAAGAAGTTTATATCCCAATGCGCGATGGCACTAAACTCTTTACCGCCATCTACACACCTAAAGATGCAACCAAGGATAAAAAATATCCGATGATAATGCAACGCACCTGCTATAGTGTTGCCCCGTATGGCGAAGATAAATTTCCTGCAAAATTAGGCCCGTCAGAATTGATGATGAAAGAGGGCTATATCATGGTGTATCAAGATGTGCGCGGTCGCTGGAAAAGCGAAGGTACCTGGACCAATATGACTCCAGTTATTGATAACAAAAAAAGCAAAAAAGATGTTGATGAAGGTTCTGATACTTACGACACCATCGATTGGCTGGTTAAAAACGTAACAAACAACAATGGCAAAGTTGGTCAGTGGGGAATTTCTTATCCGGGCTTTTATACTGCCGCAGGAATTTTGAGCAATCACCCTGCTTTAAAAGCCTCTTCGCCACAAGCACCGATTTCAGATTTCTTTTTTGATGATTTCCACCACAACGGATCATTTTTGCAGAGTTATTTCATGACTTTTCCGGTATTTGGTGTGCAAAAAACCGATACGACCGCTAAAGCCTGGTATAATAACCAGTTAATCCTTCCAAAAACAAAAGATGGTTATCAGTTTGCTTTAGATTTAGGCCCTTTAAGCAATGCAGACAAATATTACAAGAATAATTTTTTCTGGCAAGAAACCGTTAATCACCCAAACTATGATAAGTTTTGGCAAAAACGTGGCTTATTAAAACATTACAACACCATTAAACCTGCAGTGATGGTGGTTGGCGGATGGTACGATGCCGAAGATCTATCCGGCCCGCTAAACATTTATAAAACCATCGAAAAGAAAAACCCTAATGCCTACAATACGATTGTAATAGGACCATTTGGGCATGGAAGATGGAGCCGCGAAACCGGTCATACCATGCATAGCAATGTGTATTTCGGAGATAGCATTGCTACCTTCTACCAGAAAGAAATTGAAGCTAAATTCTTTAATCATTTCTTAAAGGGCAATGGCGATAAAAACTCGGGATTACCTGAGGCTTACATGTTCGATACGGGTAAAAAACAATGGGAAACTTTTGCTAAATGGCCAACAGAAAAGGCGGCCAAACAAAAATTATATCTGGGTGCCGATGGTAAAATAAGCATGACTGCACCTGGTGCCGCCGGCTCAGTAAACTACATCAGCGATCCATCAAAGCCTGTTCCATATACCGAAGATTTAACCACTACATTGAGCTTTACACCACACAATTACATGAGCGAAGACCAGCGTTTTGCCGGTAGAAGACCGGATGTATTGGTGTATCAAACCGATGTATTGGACAACGATATTACTTTAGGTGGAGAAATTATGTCGCACCTTAAAATTGCAACCACGGGTACCGATGCAGATTTTATTGTAAAACTGATCGATGTTTATCCTGCTGATGAGCCGAACAACCCTTACATGCCAAACAAGAACATCATTTTGAGCAATTACTGGCAAATGGTGCGTTCGGAAGTTATGCCTGCCCGCTTCCGCAATAGTTTCGAAAAACCCGAGGCCTTGGTAGCCAACCAGAAAACGGATGTGAACTTTCAGCTACAGGATGTATTACACACCTTTAAAAAAGGACACCGGATTATGATCCAGGTGCAGAGCACAGCATTCCCTTTATTTGCACGCAATCCACAAAAATTTGTAGAAAACCCATATAAAGCAACAGAAGCCGATTATATTAAAGCCACGCAAACTGTATTTAACGATAGTTTTATCGAAGTTGATGTGATAAAATAAGCCTGAGCTTGTATCATAAAGATAGATTTGTCATCCTGAGCTTGTCGAAGGACCCGCTTAAATACCCTCTAAGGTGTTTCGACAGGCTCTCCGTAGGAGTCCTTTGGACAACATGACAGCATCTGAGGTGAAATCGCCTTTATGATACATTTTTTCAAACTTTAATCTTGAATGAAGAGCAGAAATACTTAAGCCAATTATTCAACTTTTGAAACTGGGTGTCCCAGTGCGGAAGACAGGAGATTTGTCATCCTGAGCTTGTCGAAGGACCCGCTTAAATACCCTCTAAGGTGTTTCGACAGGCTCTCCGTAGGAGTCCTTTGGATAACATGACAGCATCTGAGGTGAAATCGCCTTTATGATGCACCCTCATAAATAACCGATCGTTTATAACGATCAACAAAAACAGAACAAATGAAAAAGTTACTATTCATCCTTGCCTTCAGCATCAGCATTTCGGCTGTACAGGCACAGATGCTTGGCAAAAACCAGGTAAACTCAAGAGCCGATAGCCTCCGCGGAACACTTACCCCTTTACGTACCTGCTACGATATTAATTATTACCACTTAGATGTGAAGATCGATATCGACCAGAAATCAGTTAGCGGAAGCAATGAATTTGCTTTTACCGCCACGCAAGATTTCACCAAATTACAGTTCGATCTTTTTGATAACTTAAAAGTAGATAAAGTGGTATATAAAGGTGCCAGTTTACCTTTTACCCGAGAATATAATGCGGTTTTTGTAACCTTTCCTAAAGCAGTTAAAAAAGGAAGCAAAGATAGATTTATCGTTTTCTATTCTGGTAATCCTACTGTTGCCAAAACACCCCCTTGGGATGGCGGTTTTATCTTCAAAAAAGATGAAGCCGGCAATCCTTTTGTTTCCGTAGCCTGCCAGGGTTTAGGCGCAAGTGTATGGTGGCCAAATAAAGATCACCAGAGCGATGAAGTAGATAGTATGTTAATCAGCATTAGTGTTCCTAAAACTTTGCAGGAAATATCTAATGGAAGGCTGAGAAATACTGTAGATAAACCGGATGGTTACAAACAATACAATTGGTTTGTCGCTAATCCCATCAACAACTATGATGTAACCTTTTACATTGGCAAATATGCCCACTGGCAAGACAGTTACGATGGTGAAAACGGAAAACTCAGCATCGATTACTGGGCGCTGCAAACCGATAGCGCCAAAGCCCGCCCACATTGGGATGCCGATGTTAAACCGATGCTAAAATGTTTCGAATACTGGTTTGGCCCTTACCCATGGTACAAAGACGGTTACAAACTGGTTCAGGCACCACATTTAGGCATGGAACACCAAAGCGCAGTAGCTTATGGCAATCAGTTTAAACCAGGTTATTTAGGCAAAGATTTAAGCGGTACCGGCCATGGCTTAAAGTGGGATTTCATCACCATCCACGAGAGCGGCCACGAATGGTTCGGCAATAACATCACCTCAAAAGATATCGCCGATATGTGGATTCACGAAGGTTTCACCAATTATTCGGAGGTATTGTTTACCGAATGTACCGAGAACAAAGCAGCTGCTGATGAATATGTAATCGGATTACAAAAAATCATCCGTAATGATGTTCCAGTTATTGGTCCTTACGGTGTAAATAAAGAAGGCTCGGGCGATATGTATCCCAAAGGGGCAAACCTGATCAGCACCATTCGCCAACTCATCAATAATGATGAAAAATTCAGACAGATCTTGCGCGGATTAGGTAAAACATTCCATCACAAAACCGTAACCACTGCTCAGATCGAAAATTACATAGCGAAACAAAGCGGGCTTAAACTGGATAAAGTTTTCGATCAGTATTTACGTTTTACCAAAATCCCACTTTTAGAATATAAAATCAACAATGGCACTTTATCTTATCGCTGGATAACCGACGTTAAAGGTTTTGATATGCCTGTGCGTGTAACATTAAAAACAGATGTTTATACCTTGATTAAGCCTACAAACAATTGGAAAACCTGTAAGGTAGATGTCAGCATAAATGCAGATAATTTTAAACACGATCCGTTGTTTTATGTTAACCTTAAAAAAGGATAATGATTACCCACGGACAGACTTGCGAAGTTTCAAAGACCACCAGCACAGGCAACTTCGCAAGTCGCCTCAGCACGAGCATAGCCTGAAGTGAAGGGTCGACCAAATAAATTTCATCTTATGCAACTTTTCAACAAAATCATCGTCTTATAAGAAAAAGCTCATTATTCATCTAAAAAATAAAATCTATTACCATGAAAAAAGTATTTGCAATATTATTGGCATCCTTAACATTAACCTCTAGTATTAATGTAATTGCTAAAAACCAGATCAGCATCAATACTTCAAAAAACAATGGCGACAACAGAGATGTAAAAAACTTCAACGGAGTTGCTGCAGCAGGCCCAATAAACGTAATTGTAACTTTGGGAAATAGCGAAAGCTGCCGTTTAGAAGGCGATGCTGACGCATTGGCCTCAATTGTTACCGAAGTAAAAGGCAACGTTTTGGTTATCCGCCCGCAAACCAGTATTACTAGCTGGACTAGAAAATACGAAGGCAAAAAAATCACGGCTTACGTAACAGCAAAAGAGTTGGCCAGCTTAACCGTAAGTGGTGATGGTAACTTAAGTGTTAATGGAAAAATCAGCACAGGTAGTCTAACTACAACTGTAAGCGGTTCGGGAAGCATTAAAGCAACCGCCGATGTAGACAACTACAGTGGTGTGATTAGCGGTTCTGGTACAATAAACATTACAGGCGGTGCAGATCATGCAAAAGTAGTAATCAGCAGCTCAGGTACCTTTGCCGGTAAATCTTTTTCTACAAAAACTTTAACCAGTACCATCAGTGGTTCAGGAACCGTAAATATCGCCGTAAGCGAAAGTATTAGAGCGGTGATCAGCGGATCAGGAAGCGTAAATTACTCTGGCAATCCAAGTGTTGATAAAACTATTGTTGGCTCAGGTGGAGTGAGAAAAGTATAAATTAAGCTTTTTAATAGAGAAACACCTGCAAGAAATTGTAGGTGTTTTTTTTTGGTAAAAGATTAATTTTTAACGCTATTCCCAACACCAACGTCATGAGGTTATATCATAAATATGGAATTGTCACCTGTCCAAAGGACTCCTGTGGAGAGCTTGTCGAAAGACCTGTTTAAATGCCCCTCAAAGCGTTTCGACAAGCTCAACGTGACAGGTTGGAATGGAATCACAACTTATGATACAGCCTCATCTTTTCTGTAAAAGATCTTCGGTCGGACAATATGCTTTAACATCCTTTTATTTTTATTTGAAAAGCAAATCATTGCTACTATTAAGTGTTAGTCCCGCTATCATTTCAAGTCCTCAGCCTGACTAGAGGTAAGAAACTCGTTTTGAAAAAGCACATAAACTAAATTATGCTTCAAATATTTATATTCGCTTAGTAACATTTCAAATAATCTCCAAAGAATTTTCTTATGCTTACCGAAACCTTAAAAACACTTTTCAACCGTGATTTAAACAAGCTAAAATCCGAAATCAGCTCGTATAAAAACGGAGCGAACTTATGGATTATAGATAAGGAGATTGCAAATTCCGCAGGGAACCTTTGTCTACATTTAATCGGCAACCTCAACACTTACATCGGTGCAACTTTGGGTGGCAGCAATTACATCCGAAACCGCGAATTGGAGTTTTCGTTAAAAGACATCCCTAAGCAGCAGCTTATCAACATGATAGAAGCAACCCTAACCGTGGTTAACGAAACGCTGGATAAAATAACAGAAGAACAGCTCAATAGCGAATACCCAACATTGGTATTTCAGAAGAAAACATCAACCGAATTCTTCCTGGTTCACCTTACCACGCATTTAGCCTATCATTTAGGGCAGATCAATTACCACCGAAGGTTATTGGATGTATAATTGTCTTCATTATAAATAGAAGCCAACCGTTGTGCGTCCAGCGTAAAGCGATCTACGCTAGATCATCATTGCGAGGCGGCTTTTTCAGCCAACAAAGCAATCTATTAAGAAAATGCAATACATAGATCAAAATTACCCATGATACAACAACTCTTTGCCCAAAACGCAACCAAAATATTAGAAGGCGATGAATCTGTTCTCGGCTTAGCCGTGGGTGGCTCCTGGCTCAGCAATGAAATGGACGAATTTTCAGACCTCGACCTCATTTTGGTTACCAAAGAAAAACGATCAACAGATAAATCGAAAATGCTGCAATATGCCAGCCGCCTTGGTGATATGATTTCTGCATTTACAGGAGAACATGTTAGCGAGCCACGCGTATTGATCTGCCTTTACGACAAGCCATTGCTCCATGTTGACATTAAGTTTTTAAGCCTGGATGAATTTGCTTCAAGAGTAGAAAACCCTATGCTATTAATCGACAGAGACAATCAATTACAGCAAATTCTTGATCAAACTGAAGCTAAATTCCCATACCCCGATTACCAATGGATTGAAGACCGCTATTGGACATGGATGCATTATGCCCTTTTAAAAATCGGCAGAGGTGAGTATCTGGAAGCCTTAGATTTCTTCGGCTTTTTAAGAATGATAGTGTTTGGTCCTCTACTGCACATCAAAAACAACAACCTACCACGAGGTGTGCGTAAAGTAGAATCGCAGCTTCCTGCCGAAGATTTTAGCTTACTTAAAGGTACCGTTGCCGAATACAATAAAACATCTTTAATTACTGCGTTAGAAAATGCGATAACGCTTTATAGAAACCTGAGAGGTGATCTTTATACTGAAAACATCAAACAGAACAAAAAGGCAGAAGATGCTGTAATGCAGTATTTAGCCAAAATAAAACACAGCCGCTCAGAATGAAAAATTAGATATATAACATTCTCCGTGTTTCCGTGGCTATTTTTAATCAATAAGCCAAAAACAATATTCTGCGTTGATCTTTTTAATCTGCTGGACAACTGTAGTGCACTAACTCCAAGATCACACCTAAAACAAAAAAGGAGGCTTGAGCCTCCTTCCATATCTTTTAAAACTGAACCCCGATCAGCCACATATTTTCGATGTAGTTAATCTTCTGACTAGCCTTGTCGTACTCATCCCAGCCAGTGGTATGCACATTAGTTAAATTGGTAGCGCCGAATTTAGTGGTATTTTGTAGGTAAACGTTTTTCCACACATAAAACTTAAGTCCAACTTTTGCAGAAACACCGTAACCCGAAATACTGAAGTGGTTATTTCTGCCCTGTCCGAACAAACGTACATCTGAACGCGGAACCATCATGCCACCACCTAAACCAGTTTCTAAGGTTAAGGAAGTATTGCCGCCCGGAGCCACCCAAATATCATCATAACGCTCAATTTCGATATTTGCATAATTAAAACCATCAGTATGCTCGTAGGTTAACATGCTCTCTTTAACATTGATGCTTTGTCCGTTATAATCGCCTGCCAAATTACCTGTAGGTGTATTGGTTGGAGAAATATTTGGCCCGATGTGACCAGTAATCGCCACTGTTTGTGGGATGTCCATTACATATTTCATGTGGTCCCAACCGATTGAGATACTGTAGTTATCTTTGATAAAATAACCTGCACGGATATTGTATTGTGGTACGGTGATAAGTCCGGGATTTAAATAAGCCCAGTTCAATTTCGATTGTCTATCATGTGCAACAACATCTTTCAAGGTAAAATCGTAGTTAGGCCCTTGAAACCTGATATCGCTTTTGCCATACCATGAGCTATTGTATCCCCAGTGAAAATAGAAATCACCTTTACGGGAAAAATTCCTTTTATGCTCAGGGTTGAATAAACTTTTAGAAGTAGGTGTATTACTGCTTGAAGAGGCTTTAATCTCTTGTGCTTGCATTCGCTTGCCAAACAAGAGTGCTAAAAATAGAATGGTAATTTTTTTCACGCGGCAAATTGAGCAAAAAGACTAGTCAATTACAACAGCTTTAACATTTTGTAAGAGTTGCTGTACAAAAAATGACTTTAAAACATTAAAACCTGGTGTAAACGGCCAACTGAATAATATTATTAACCGTATTGTTCGAAATTCCATTTGTAATTTGGTTCATATACCCAGCTTCCAGATCAAACTGCTTCGAAAAACGATAACCTGCAGCGAGATATAACCTGTTCTGGTCGAAAACACTATTGTTAATTTTATCCTTATTCTGAATATTCAAAAATACTTCGTTCTGCAAAGCCACAAATGGCCCTTTTGTAAACGTTGGTTGAGTTTTTTGCAGCGGCTGGATCAACCTCACGAAATAACGGAAGCGTTGTGAAAACACATCTTCACCACTACGACCGATGAAACGTTGTTCTAGCCTCAACCTGTGACTGGCAAAAACTGATTTTATTTTATGACTATAAATATACTGTTCAAAAATGCGGTGTTCATGTGCAAATGAATTACCAGCAACCAGCGATTGTGATTGCGTTGTTTGCCATAAATATCCTAATGCTACGTTGTGCTTATTGTTAATGAAATATTGTAAAGCTGGGCGCACCAAAGTATTTCTCAAATAACCCCAATCATCAGCCGAACGCAGTTGAACATCGAACTGAAGCCCCCATTTATCATTAAATTTGGTGTTATTTAAAAACATAAACCAACCCGAATTTTGATGTTGGGTTTGTGCATAGAGCTTTCCAGAAGCCATGATGATGATGAGCACCACGGCAGACAATACTATTTTTTTCATAAGAAGAGATAAACCGGTTTTATCTGTGTGCCGCTAAAATAAAAGAAATATGCGAAAGAAGGGTAAATTTAGTCCGAAAGTCGGAAGTCCGGAGTCCGATGTTCAAATTGCCTATCACTATGCCCCCTACTTTGTGTTCTTAGTGCCTTCGTGGTCAAACACCAAAACCTGTTGTGTAAAACCCATAACCTCTGTGATAAAAAATACAACAATGCTTTTGCGTTTCTTTGCGAAACACTTTGCGCTCTTTGCGGTTAAATACGTTCATTATTTAAATTTCATTTAACGTTAAGCGATTAAAAATTTATCTTCGTTAAAGATTTGGGCATTACGGTATTTTCAATACCCTTAAAAATTGCGCTCATTTTAACATTACAAAACGTAAAATAGAACAAAAATGATTATCGAACCTAGAATGAGGGGCTTTATCTGTTTAACCGCACACCCTGATGGTTGCGCACAAAACGTAAAGAATCAAATTGAATATGTAAAATCTAAAGGAGCTATAGATGGTCCTAAAAAAGTATTGGTAATTGGCGCATCAACCGGTTTCGGTTTAGCTTCGCGTATTGCTGCTGCTTATGGTTCTGACGCTTCTACAATTGGCGTATTTTTCGAAAAAGCACCTTCTGAAGGCAAAACTGCATCACCAGGCTGGTACAATAGTGCAGCTTTTGAAAAAGAAGCCCATGCTGCCGGTTTATATGCAAAAAGCATTAATGGCGATGCATTTTCTAAAGAAATTAAAGAAAAAACAATTGAATTGATCAAGGCTGATCTGGGTCAGGTTGATTTAATCATTTATAGCCTGGCATCGCCAGTTAGGAAACATCCTGATACAGAAGTGCTTCACCGCTCTACATTAAAACCTATCGGTGGAACTTATACCAATAAAACCGTCGATTTCCATACTGGTAATGTGACCGAAATTTCTATCGAGCCCGCTACCGAAGAAGATATTGCCAATACCGTTGCGGTAATGGGTGGCGAAGATTGGGCGATGTGGGTTGATGCGCTAAAAGCAGAAAACCTGCTTGCTAATGGTGCAACAACAGTAGCTTATTCGTATATCGGCCCTGCTTTAACTGAGCCAGTATACCGCAAAGGAACCATTGGCAGAGCTAAAGATGATTTAGAAGCAACCGCTTTTAAAATCAGTGATAAATTGAAAGATATTGATGGAAAAGCTTATGTATCGGTTAATAAAGCATTGGTAACACAGGCAAGCTCTGCTATTCCGGTAATCCCGTTATATATTTCATTGCTGTACAAAGTAATGAAAGCAGAAGGTATCCACGAGGGTACAATTGAGCAGATCCAACGTTTATATGCAGAACGCTTATATACCGGAAGCCCTATTCCTGTTGATGAGAAAGGAAGAATCAGAATCGACGATTGGGAAATGCGTGAAGATATCCAGGCTAAAGTTGCAGAACTTTGGAAAGAAGCAACAACCGAAACTTTACCGGCAATAGGTGATCTACCAGGTTACAGATCTGATTTCTTAAGCTTATTTGGTTTCGAAATTGATAAGGTTGATTATCAAAAAGATGCCCAGGAAGTAGTAGAAATTGAAGGTTTAGTAAACTAACTACTCAGATGCGTCACCCTGAACTTGTTTCAGGGTCTTAAACAATAAATTAAAAACGGCTGGCCCTATAGCCAGCCGTTTTTATACCCAACCTATATGAATTTCGATTTACAGCCTACATTAGCAAACGATTTAATTAAAGTTGTTCCTCTAAAAGAAGAGGATTTTGAGGCCCTTTTTGCGGTAGCTTCCGATCCTTTGATCTGGGAGCAGCACCCCAATAAAGACCGCTATAAAAGAGAGGTTTTCGAAAATTTCTTTAAAGGTGCAATAGAATCGGAGGGTGCTTTTATTGTTTATGAAAAAGAAAGCAACAAAGTTGTGGGCAGTTCCAGGTACTACGAATTGGATGAAACAAATCATTCAGTTGCCGTTGGCTATACTTTTATTGCCCGCGAATTTTGGGGCAAGGGGCATAATAAGGCTTTAAAAACTTTAATGTTTGATTATGCTTTTCAATTTGTGGATAAAGTAATCTTACATATTGGTGCTACTAATTTCCGTTCACAAAAAGCGACAGAAAAATTAGGCGCCGTTAAAATCGCCGAATTAGAAGTAGCCTATTATGGTGAGCCCTTAAAATGGAATTTTGTTTATCAGATTGATAAAGATAAGTGGGTTAATAAAGCATCTTAAAGCTTTAACCACTAATTTTTACAAAAAGAGTCTGCCGCGGAAACACTGAAACCACGGAAAAGGTATAAACATTCAATCGTCCTCGTTTGTCACAAAGTGATTCCTTTGGAATAACCAGGATGACTGAGATTTGCAACTGCAATGCATAAGCAGCTAATTAATAGCAGGTTTTAACCACTGATTTTCACAGATCAACACAGATACTATATCCTCCTTATCCGTGTTCATCCTCTCCATCTGTGGTAAAAAGAAAAGACAATTGCCTCAAAAGATACACAACACTAAGGAATAGATCTTAATTCTGTGTAAATCTGTGCTTCCGTGGCAAATTTCTTTATACTATACATTCCCAAATGACAAGAGCATAACCGAATAAAATCGTGTTTATGCTTTAGTATTGTTATCTTTGTATAATTCTCCATTCCACTCACCTTTCAAAACAAAACAATTAAATAAAATATGGCTAAATCTCAGGCAACATACAGTAAAAAAGAGAACGAAAAAAAACGATTAAAAAAACAAAAAGACAAACAAGAGAAAAAAGAAGAGCGCCAGGCTAATGCAAAAAAAGGTTTAGCGCTTGAAGATATGATGGCTTATGTTGATGAAAACGGAAACATCTCTTCTACTCCACCAGATCCGAAGAAAAAGAAAGTAATTAATACAGAAGATATTCAGATCGGTATTTCAAGACAAGAGGACATCATCGATGAAAATCCTGTTAAAAAAGGAACAGTTACTTTCTTTAACGACAGTAAAGGTTACGGTTTTATTAAAAACACTGAAACACAAGACAGTATTTTTGTTCACGCAAACGGTTTAATCACCCAGATTAAAGAAGGTGATAAAGTTACGTTCGAAGTAGAAATGGGTCAAAAAGGACCAACTGCTGTTAAAGTATCAAAGGTTTAACAACCACAATTCAATTCTTTTTGCAATTTCTAATTGCAAAACATGATTAAAATTCTGCAGAAAACTCTGCTGCGCTAGGTTTTATAACCATTTATAATTCCGTCTATTTAAGCATAAAACCTTGCGCATAATTTTCTTCATCCATTCATTTTGAGTATATTTGAATATGAAAATCAAGCAAGATGAAAAGCAAAAGAAAGCTAGTTTATTGAGAGCACAGATCATGGAATCTACGCTTGCTTCATTTAAAATTGAGGGGATTTCTATTCCTTACGAATTAGCTGTTTCCGTTTTGAAAAAAATTGAATTTAGTCTGGAAAAATAAGTGTTATAAATTTCTCCATCAACGTGTATTCATTATCGGTGGCTGCTTGTATTACTAGTATATAATTTTCAAATTCAGCACCCCCAATCCTTTCGAATTTAAGAGAACCATAACCTGCCTTCCTGCTCATTAAATTTGCTAGAATCCTTGCGGTTCTGCCATTCCCTTCTCTAAATGGATGAATTAACAATAACTCGGCGTGCACTCTAGCTATATCTGCTATTAATTCTTGCTTGTCTGTATATATTTTTGGTAGCTTATTTAAAATTTCGAGCTCAAAATGCTGCATATTATCGCCTAGAAATCTAGCTGCTGCAAATGGGAAACCTCCTTTTGAAATATTTACATCCCTCAACTTGCCAGCAAAATTATATAATTGCGACAAAGCTAATTTGTGGATTTTAAGAATATAAGAAATATTAAACTTTGTCCTCGTCGTTAATGCTTCAGACAGCATAATTTCAGCTTTTAAAAAACCTTCAAATTCTGCCAAGTTAATATCCGACAAATTAGTTAAACCTAATTTATTCGGTAATATTTCATCTTGACTATTGGGAATCTGATACTTCATGATTCAATTTAAATAAAAATATTGTACACTAAAAGGTCTCATCTCATCATTATAGTTCAACATCGTTCCTAACCGACTATTAAATCCCCCTCACAATCGATCTAACTACTTCATTATCTGCATTTATTAAGTATTCTCACATAAAAAAATAAAAAAAATGATAATCTCGGTGTGGAATTTGTGCACGGTTTACATCATTACAGTACACACAAAGATATATATATGAAAAAGTTAATAGCACTTGCACTGGTTGCATTTTTAGGATTATCATCAGCGATGGCTCAGCAAGTAGATTTACGCAGAAAAATCAATGTTAGCGGAACCGCAGAAACAGAAGTAACACCAGATATTATTTATATCGGTATTTCACTTAAAGAATACTTAAACGGAAAGAAAAAAGTAGACATTACCGAGTTAGAGAAACAATTGTATGCCGCGGTACAAAAAGCCGGCATTGCAAAAGAAAATTTAACCATCAGCAATTTAAGCAGCTGGAACTATGCTACAGAAAAAAAGAAAAACCCTGATTTCTTAGCCAGCAAACAATACCGCTTAAAAGTTAGCGATCTAAACAAGTTTAATGCAATATTAGAGTCGATAGATGCCAAAGGAATTGCCAATACAAATATTGAAAGCTACGATTATTCTAAAATTGAAACCTTAAAAAAAGAACTTAAAATTAAAGCTTTATTGGCAGCGAAAGACAAAGCGGCTTATATGGTTGAGGCCTTAGGCGATAAATTAGGTGGTGTAATTGAGATACAAGATGGTGGAGACAATGTAATACAACCTGTTTATAGAAATTACGCGATGAAAGCTGAAATGGCTGATGCCGCTGGCGCTCCTGAAATTGATTTCAAAAAAATTAAGCTGAATTTTACGGTAAACGCCATTTTCGAGATTAAATAAGATTTTTAACCGTTAAAACAATGCTTTTTAAAACCTACCAGAACATTTTGGTAGGTTTTTTGTTACATAGTGGTTGAACACTAAAAAATTAGATATTATGAAAAAATTCATCTACACGTTAGCCCTGGTTTTCTCTTTAGGCATTAGTTTTAATTCAGCTCAGGCAGCTGATAAACCTGCGAAAAACCCAACAGAATTAACTGCCGAACAAGCAGTGAAACTGGAAAGAATTAAAACCCGTGTTGAAGAGATCAGAGACATGGACAAATCGAACTTAACAAGAGCAGAACGTAAAGCTTTACGTAGCGAGTTAAGAGAATTAAAAGGCCAGGCCCGCGCAGTTTCTGGAGGTGTTTATCTTTCAGTTGGTGCAATCATTATCATCATTTTATTGTTGATCTTGATTTTATAATCAATACAGCATTACATCTATCTATATAAAAACAAAAAGCTTTGCAGCAATGCAAAGCTTTTTTTATGCCCGTCTTGCGAAGTTTACTCGGCCTTGCGCGAAAGAGAACTTCGCATGTCTCCACGTGGCCTGAGCAAAACTAACGAAGTTCACTGCGCACAAGCCCATTGAAACTTCATTAGTTTCCCTGACTAATCTATAATATCAAAACCGGTATATTTCACTAAAGCCTCCGGAATTTTAATCCCGTCTTCGGTTTGGTAGTTTTCTAAAATAGAAGCCACAATACGTGGTAATGCCAATGCGCTTCCGTTTAATGAGTGAGCCAGTTGTGCCTTCCCTTCTTTTCCTTTAAAGCGTAATTTTAAACGGTTACTTTGATAAGTTTCGAAATTTGATACAGAAGAAACTTCTAACCAGCGCTCCTGGGCGGCACTCCAAACCTCCATATCATAAGTCATGGCAGAAGTAAAGCCCATATCGCCACCGCATAAACGCAACACGCGGTAATGTAATCCCAGCTCCTTTAATAAAGACTGAACATACTGGCTCATATCTTCCAGGGTTTCATAAGATTTATCAGGATGTGTAATCTGCACTACTTCAACCTTATCAAACTGGTGTAAGCGGTTTAAACCACGTACATGTGCACCATATGAGCCCGCTTCTCTACGGAAACAAGGCGTATAAGCGGTATTTTTAATTGGAAGATCTTCTTCCTTAACAATTACATCACGGTATAAATTGGTTACCGGAACTTCGGCTGTTGGAATTAAATATAAATCATCAACAGTTGAATGATACATCTGTCCTTCTTTGTCTGGTAACTGTCCGGTGCCAAAACCCGAGGCCGCATTAACCAAATGAGGTACCTGCATTTCTTTATAACCTGCTTCAGTAGCATGATCTAAAAAGAAATTAATCAAAGCCCGTTGCAACTTTGCACCTTTTCCTTTATAAACCGGAAAACCTGCACCAGTAATTTTCACACCCAATTCGAAATCGATAATATCATATTTCGCAGCCAATTCCCAGTGCGGCAAAGCCTTGTTAGGTAACTTAGCAGGCGCTCCATGTGTTAGAACAACCTCGTTTTCTTCTGCCGTAGATCCTTGTTTTACCAAATGGTATGGTAAATTTGGCAACTGAACAATTAAATTATGCTGGGTAGCTTCCAGCTCATTTAATTTATCGCTCAGATTTTTAATATTTTCTTTATGAGAAGCCGTTTGTGCTTTGATTGCCTCGGCTTCTTCTTTTTTGCCAGTACGCATTAAATCGCCAATTTGTTTGGCAGCTGCATTCGCTTCAGCAGAAATACTATCCAGGGAAGTTTGTGTAGAACGGCGGTCTTCATCAATTTTAATGATTTCATCTACCAGTTCTGGCTGTTTAAAATTACGGATACTTAAACGTTCTAAAACTTTCTCTCTATTTTCGCGGATATAGTTAACTTGCAGCATTATTTAATTTTTTAAGCAAAGATAATAATTAAGTCGTCATTGCGAACGCTTGCGGCAATCTCTCAACAAAAAGATTGCTTCATCATTCCTCCTCGCAATGACGGACACAGAAAAATATGGATGGCAAACTATTTCTCGTACCAACGCCCATAGGCAATTTGGAGGATATGACCTTTAGGGCAATCCGTATATTAAAAGAATGCGATTTAATCCTCGCTGAAGATACCCGTACCAGTGCTCCAATGCTTAAACATTTTGGCATCGATAAAAGAGTTTTCTCGCACCACCAGCACAATGAACATAAGGCAACTTCAGAGATTATCAAGTTTTTAAACGAAGGACAAAAAATTGCCCTGATATCTGACGCCGGAACACCTGCTATTTCCGATCCTGGTTTTTTCCTAGTACGCGAAGCCATTAAAAACGATATTGCTGTAGAGTGCCTACCTGGGGCAACAGCTTTTGTGCCCGCTTTGGTTAACTCAGGCCTACCTGCAGATGCATTTTGTTTTGAAGGCTTTTTGCCGGTTAAAAAAGGCAGACAAACAAAGTTTAAAAAATTGGCAGAAGAAGACCGCACCATTATACTTTATGAAAGTCCACACCGTTTATTAAAAACTTTAGAGGAGTTTGCACAGTATTTGGGTGCCGATAGACAAGCTTCGGTAAGTAGAGAACTCACCAAGATGTTCGAAGAAACGGTTCGCGGAACTTTGGTGGAAATAAAATCACATTTTGAAAACAATACTTTAAAGGGAGAATTTGTAATTTGCATAGCGGGAAAACCCAATATTAAAAGCAAAAACAAATATGAAGATGCGGAAGAATAGCATCAAAAACGTAACCAACACAACAATTTAAAAATATTATGATTAGCATAGATAGATTTCTGAGTGACGAACAAGACCCAAAAGCGGTTGAAAAAGTTATTGGAAAATTAAACGACCTTTTAACTACGGGCGAAGAACTTTTATATTTAGCTGTACAGAAAAAACCTGCGGTAAACTTGTTACCAGATAGTATTGCAATTTCGAATAAACGTATTTTTTATTGCGAGCCAGGTAATTTAGGCTTAACCATGAACTTTAAAGATATTTCATGGAAAAGCATTAAAGAGGTTTCGTTTAAGGAAGAATTTTTTGGTTCTAAATTTATCTGTGTACCACAACATGGTGAAAACATCGTAACCGAATTTATTCCAAAAGTACAGGCGCGTAAATTACATCAGGCTGCGAACCAGCAATTGGATGAGTATAAGGAAATGCTCCGTCAGCAAAAACTGGAAGAAAACCGTGCAACGGCGTCTCCCATTAATTTAAATGCTCAGCCTCTTACCGAAATCCCTGCTTACGAACCAACTCCTGAGCCAGTACAACCCGTTATTCAGATCGCTGAAGTTGTAGAAGAGCCAGAAGATGAAACCACATTAAAATTACGCAAGCTTAAAACTTTGTACGATAAACACCTGATTACTCAGGAAGAATATGAAGCTAAAAAAGCAAATATTTTAGATAGTTTGTAAGTAAACCCCTGTCATGCTGAGGCACGAAGCATCTTACACAACCGTACTGCACTTACGTTAACAAAAACAAGGTCAGTTTTCTGTCGCATAGAGATTCTTCCTGCGTCAGAATGACAAGTAATCTTATATGAAATCTAAACAAACTTACCTCCTCGCCCTCTTAAGTGCATTTTTACTATGGCTAGCCTGGCCACCAATGCCTTTTACCACACCTTTATTGTTGATCGGCCTGGTGCCTTTGTTCATTGCGCTCAATTCCATTTCAGACAATGCTGAAAAAAAGCAGGGAAAAAGAATTTTCTTGACTGCAGGCTTGACTTTTCTAGTTTGGAACACAGCATCAATTTATTGGGTGTACAATGCGATAAGTGCTTATAATGGTACGGCAGTAGCTTTACCTGTTTCTTTAATTCCTTATGGCTTAGGTGCACTTTTAATGACTTTTGCTTTTTGGCTATACTATCGTTTGGGCAAATATGTAAATAAAAAGATCGCGTACCTTGGGTTAATTGCCTTTTATATCGCTTTAGAATATTTACAGCAAACCTGGGATTTAGCTTTCCCTTGGATGACTTTAGGTAATGGTTTAGCAGGAATGCATCAGCTGGCGCAATGGTATGATTATACGGGTGTTTACGGAGGTTCACTGTGGATTTTAGTGAGCAATATCCTAGCTTTTGAAGCTTACAAGAAATTTAAATCACAAACTGGTTATTTAAGGTTTAGAACCGCAGGAATCTGGGCTTTGGTGGTAATTATTCCCATTAGCATTTCATTAACCAAATACTTTACAGCTGAGCAAAAAGGTACACCTAGTAATGTGGTGGTGGTTCAGCCCAATATAGATCCTTATCAAAAGCTGGAGAATATCCCATCTTTGGAGCAGGTTAAAATCTTAACACATTTATCCGATTCGATCGGGCAAACCAACACCGAATATTTTATCTGGCCGGAAACGGCTATACCAAGTTACGACAACGAAGATCGGATCCGCGAAACGACAACCTTTAGTACCCTACACAACTTTATCAGTAAATATAAAAACGGCACACTGATCACCGGAATAGAAAGCATTAAAATCTATCCCGACAAAAAAACACTTTCTGCACAGTACGACCAACAGGCAAACCTTTACGTTGATCATTTCAATACGGCCATGCAGATCGAAAATTCCGCCGACGTTCGCTTTTACCATAAATCCAAGCTGGTACCTGGGGTAGAAAAAATGCCGTTTCCGAAAGTATTTTCCTTTTTAGATGGGGTTTTCGCGCAACTGGGCGGAGCTGTTGGTGGATGGGGCTGGCAAGAAAAACCTGATGTGCTTTATGCACAAAGTGGAATCGGAGTTGCACCGGTAATCTGCTACGAAAGTCTTTGGGGCGATTGGATTGGCCAATCGGTTAAAGATGGTGCTCAATTTATTGCAGTGATAACCAACGATGCTTGGTGGGGAAATACTTCCGGCAAAGATCAACACGAAATGTACGCCAAACTCAGGGCAATTGAAACCCATCGTGATGTGGCCCGTTCTGCAAATACGGGTATATCCTGTTTCATTAATCAACGTGGCGATATTACACAAAGCACAGAATGGTGGACAAGAACTGCAATAAAAGCCAACATCAACCTAAACGACGAGATTACCTTTTATGTAAAAAGCGGTGATATTATTGCAAAAATATTGAGTGCTTTAGCCGTTATCTTAGCCTTGATTATTCCTTATAGAAAATGGGTAAAGAAATAAAATCCCATTAGTAAATTTCTAATTATAAAAACATGCAACAGTTAAAAAGCCTTAGGTGGTCTGTTTTATTATTACTGCTCACATTAAATTTTGGTTGCGATCAGATTTCTAAAAAAATTGTGCGTACCGAGATTAGCGATTACGAACACATCAGCATTATAAAAGACCGTTTTACCTTAACCAAAGTAGAAAACAGTGGTGCATTTTTAAGTCTTGGCGATAATATGCCCTATATTTTTAGACTCATTATTTTAACAGGCTTGCCATTACTATTTTTGGGCTATGGCTTATATTTCCTCTTTGCCAAACGCAATTTACCAATGAGTATGCAAATTGCTTTGTGTTTTCTGATAGGTGGTGGAATTGGCAACCTATATGATCGGATTGTACATGGATCGGTTACCGATTTTATGCATATGGATTTTTACCTCTTCCAAACAGGTGTTTTCAATTTCGCCGATATTTCGATCATGATTGGTGTAGGTATATTGCTTTTCCAGTCGATTAGAAGTAATAGACTAAAACACGAGGTAGATTAGGATAGCAGGCAAGATTTCGTAGCACCAATTAAGAATACAAAAAAATATGTATTAAAAATACAAATATGTATTTTTTGTATTATATTTAATCATGTAATACTCAATTGCAGCATATTACGATCTAAACCAAAAACCTAAACTATGAAACACCTATTAACAAAAACGATGCTGATTGTATTGCTCTCAGTAATGGTAATCTCGTGCTCGAAGAAAAATGAGATACCAGCAGATCAGGAAAACGAAACCGTTCAAAACCAAAAAGTTCTTGCTTACATCAAAAATCTTGGATTTACAGATGCACAGATTGTAGAAAGTGGAGGTAATTACGTTGTAGACGGCGATATCGTATTTAGCAAAAACATGGAAGTTCCTGCCGATAATGGAAAACCAATAACAGAGCAATATTATAATGGAAATATTGTAACCAATAGCAGTAATATCCGTGTTAAAATCGATCCTTCTATAAATGGTATGATCAGCGAAATCAATTCTGCAATCAACCAATGGAATACGGTGCCTAATTCTAAAATCAAATTTGTAATTACAACAGGTACTATTTATGACATTCTAATTAAGGTAGACAATACCATTGGAAGTTCTACATGCGGACAGGCTTATTTATCAACTTCTAACGGTAAAGCTGGCAATACAGTTTGGATTAACCAGAACCTGATCCAAAACAATTCTTTTGCACAGCGACAAAGAACCATAACACATGAATTTGGGCATACCATTTCATTTAAACACACCAACCAATCTACAACCATTAATGTTCCAGGGGTGGGGGGAACCGATGCGCTATCATTAATGAACGGCGGGCAATGTGGAAGCGGCGCAACTGTTTTATCAGCAAAGGATAAACAGGCTACCGCAGTATTGTACCCTTTATAATTAAAAATCAGATAAATAACCTAAAAAGATCGTAATGCAATGGAAGCTGTTTCTCTGAAGCAGCTTCTTTTTTTGAAATAATATTTGCAAATGATTTTAATACAGGAATTTCTTAACAAAGAATTACCACCTTTAAACAAACATATTTTTATCTTTAGGTTAAACAATCTAAAAATAAAATCCAATCATGAAAAGAAATGCAACAGCCGTATGGCAAGGTTCTATTAAAGAAGGTAATGGTAACATCACTACACAAAGCACTACTTTAAACAATACCCAATATTCTTTTAATTCTCGTTTTGCAGAGGGTGTTGGCACAAATCCTGAAGAGTTAATTGCTGCTGCACACGCAGGCTGTTTCACCATGAAATTATCTGCTAACTTAACTGAAGCTGGATTTGTAGCTGATAAACTGGAAACCAAGTGCGAAATTAACCTGGATCCATCGAAAGGTGAAATTGTTGAATCGCATTTAACTTTAACCGCAACTGTACCGAATTTAACACAGGAAAAGTTTGATGAACTGGTAGCAGATGCAGAAAAAAACTGCCCGATCTCTAAATTATTAAACACAACGATTACCGTTGATGCGACTTTAGCGTAAAATGTGATGGTGGATCGGTAATAGATCGTCATTTCGAGGGGTAATTTATTCACAAAAATCAATATGAATGACAGATGGATAAAACAGGTGAATGGTCTTGAAGTATCGTCATTTCGACCGCAGTGTTCCAAAGGAACTCCTTTGGAGGAGAAATCTTTTAACTTTGATTCAATAACTTGGTACAAAGATCTCTCTTTTTTCTACAGTCGAGAGGACGACCATTCTATTGGAATCTGTCAATGGTAGGGTAATTTATTTTGTAAAATCAATATGAGTGACGTTTAATTGATTTCTTTTGCCCTAAGGCGCTGTCTTGCCTCGGCTCGCCGCCGCCAAAGGGCTCTTTCTTTTTGGCATCAAAAAGACCAGCATAGCTAGCTTGAATGCCGTTGAAAACATAAAAGCCCATGAAAAAACAAAAAATGCCGGCTGAAAATTTTTCTTTCGAAGCTAGTGGGTTGGCTTGATGAGTGCGGCCCGAAAAATTTGTTAGGCCGGGTTTAAGTAGAACGGGGATACCGTGGTGCGGCCTAGTTGGGCGGAAACACAAAATC
>NZ_JAUG01000047.1 GCF_000708285.2 Pedobacter borealis DSM 19626 | reverse complement strand
TTGTTGTAAAGTACTTGCTGATATTTCGGCTTTGTTGTCAGTTTGTTCAGAAGTTTTGTTTTTCTTACAAGAAGATATGCAGAAAAATAAAGCGCATACCATGGTTAGTGATAAAAATTTTGTGTTTTTCATGTTTAAGTTAGTTTAGGTTAATTGTATTGATCAGATGAGTTTATTGTTTAAAATATTTATATGTAATGTAAGTAGTTAGCGCATTTCCGATAATACTCTTCCCTGTTTGGTATTTACTTTCTTACAAGGCCATTTTTATTCACGTTTTTATTTAATTTTCCCTTTTTGATTTAAAAATTTCTTCCTGGACTAAAAATATTAGTCCTGTTTTCTTCAGCGTTATACAACTAGTTTTCGACGTAAAGAAGTGATATTTTTGGAAGCTCGAAGTCCATGATCTGAGGTGCAATACAAAAAGAAATATCCGCTCCCACATGAACAGTTTCCACGCATTCAAGTACATCAAAAGCAATATTCTGTCCGTTGTCATCAATAATTATCCCCTGATGTTCTTCGATCATGACAACCTGTCCTTGTCTGATTGCATGGGGCTTATCGAAAAATAAAAAGTCTGAGGAAGTAGCATAAAATTTCATTTAAGTATTTGTTTTTAAGGAGAGTGCCAGGTAAATCATCTTTCATCTGCACTGGATATACCATCTTTATATTTGTAAAAAAGTGAAAATTAATTCCTGCTCTGGATCTGGAAGCTGGGGCACTATTCTGAACTTTCAAAAAAGTTAGGGAACGCCCCCCGGCGAACCCTAAATTAAACGGAACAATCTCCGGTAGTATCCCTGCTACCGGTTTACCTTTACAGCTACATCAATGCGGTTGATGTATGCTGTACATTATCGCTGATACTTTTATCCGTACCATTTTTTCATCGTTTTATATGCAGTAGAAACTGAAATATATTAGCCCCATAGACTGCAAAAATGCAGTTATGAAAAAAGAGTTCGGAGTAAAATTTTCCGAATAAAGAGTAAAATCCTCCTTTTTTTTAACAAAAACTGCCATAATCTACGAATACCAGAAAAAACGATAATGATATTCGGCGCTGTTGTTCAACTATTTGCTTAAGATAATTCTCAACAGCTTAGATTCCTGTGCTAAGTCTAAACACCTTTGAAAGCAAAGACTATTTAATTACAATCCTGGCTTTTATCTTTTGCAGTAACTCATCGATATTAAATGGTTTAAATATAAAATCTACTGCACCATAGTCTGTATGCAGCACATCCAGTGCCGCATGCGCACTCATCAACAATACAGGTATGCCTGCTGTAGCGCTCGCCTCTTTTAGCTCCCGGCATACACACAGCCCATCCCCGTCAGGAAGCATAACATCCAACAGAAAAAGATCAGCGGCATGATGGTTTGCAGCCCGAAACTCCTTAATGGTTGGAAAACTCTGTACTTCATATGATTCCAGGTTCAGTACGATCTCAATAACATCTCTTATCCCTTCATCGTCTTCAAGGACATATATCTTCTTGTTCATTTGCTAGTCTTTAATAGCATTGGTTCCCAATCTAAATTGTAATTGACTATTCCAATATTGTTAACGTTTGGTTTTTCGAAGGGCAAACTAAAACGCTTTTTTGCCCAATACGCAATACTATTCCCAAGAAGGATTAAAATTGATGTTCTCCATATGCTCATAACAGATTAATTATACTCGGTTTGTCGGAATATTTCATGATTAAGTATAAACCAAAACAAGTCAAACGAGCTGAAAACCCAGTATAAAATCCTCCCTTTAAAGAGTAAAATTTTCCTTTTTTATCTTTTAGCAATCAAGATTAAAATAAGGCTGGCCGGAATTTGCATTGACGGGAAATGGACGGCAACAAAAAATGAGGAAACTAAATCAAAAGCCCTCTTTCAATTAAATTCGGTCCGCATCTTTGTATGCTGTCTGCCTTCAGCAGAATCCGGCAGACTGGACAACCTCACGAATTTCCCAGTTAGGGACTTTGACGGAGGTACTGATATGGTGTGACATTATATAGTTTACGGAATTCCTTACTAAAATACTTGGGGTCACTAAACCCAACCATGTGTGTCACTTCAGCTGGGGTATACTCCCCACTTTGCAGCAACAGTGCTGCACGTTTAAGCCGTTGGATTTTAACAAAATCCGTTAGTGAAACATCAGTGAGCGCCTTGATTTTTTTATACAGAACAGATTTGCTCATTCCGATCTCTAAGGTCAGCTGCGTCAGATCAAACTCCGGGTTATCCAGGTTTTTTTCAACGGCGGTCGTAATCTTGCTCAATAATTCTTCATCCTTCGACGAAGGATTGCTTACCAGTCCTAAAAAGAGCTGCTTGCTAAACTTAGCCTGAAGAGCCGCCCTCAGCGCCAGCATATTTTGTATATTGAGCTGCAGTACCTGATCGCTGAACGGCTTTGTGATATAGGCATCAGCGCCATTCTGAAGGCCACCTACCTGGTGGATATTGGCGGCGCGGGCAGTTAGCAGAATAACCGGGATATGCGAAGTTCTGTTATCGGTCTTCAATTTCCTACAGAATTCAAGACCATCCATAACAGGCATCATTACATCACTGATAATCAGATCCGGAATGATCCAAACTGCTGCTTCCCAGCCTTCCGCACCATTGGGACAGGCTACTGTAAAATATTTCTTATCAAGTAATCCTTGGATAAAGTCCCTTAGCTCTTCATTATCCTCTACTATTAGAACAGTATAGGTTTTATCAACTGGTACAGCTCCGCTCAGATAATTACCCGACATTTCGATGACAGGAAGGGATAGATAAGAAGGATCCTGTACCGTCCTGTTGCTTATATTTTTATCCAACAAAAGCTCATTGGTTAAATGAGCGCTACCTAAGGGGAGTTTTACCTTAAATGAGGTTCTAAAGCGACCGTTCTCTATCGCTATAGATTCAGTATCGATATGCCCATGGTGGCGCTCAACGATACTTTTCGAAAGTGCAAGCCCAATACCCGTCCCTATTGTATAACGCCCAGGTTCGTTAACCTGATAAAAATTATCGAATATCTTATCCAGATTTTCCTGATTAATACCCTCTCCGTCATTGGAAACTATAACCTCAATCTGGTTGCACGGTAAGTTCTTTTGAATTAAAAAGTGAATGGTGTCACCTTCATCTGAAAATTTGAATGCGTTTGATAGTAAATTAAAAAATACCTTTTCGAGCTGATCCTTATCGAAATATGCCAAAATCTCCCCTTCACTGGATTTGAAAGCGTAATTTATGCATTTTTTTTCGGCAAGATTTTGGAAAGACTGAAAAATATCACCCGCAAATTTTACGATATTCTGCTCAAAAAAATAAAGGGGCTGCTTATCAGATTCCACTTTTCTGAAGTCCAAAAGTTCAGTAACTAATCTGAACAATCTATCTGTATTATGCCTAACGATCTGTAAAGATTTATTGATCACCTCATTTTCACGGGTAAGATCGATGAGCTTTTCAATCGGACCGATGATAAGCGTTAAAGGAGTCCGGATCTCATGTGAAACATTCGTAAAAAAGTCAAGTTTCATCTGATATAAGGACTGTTGTTGTTCTGCTTCCAGATGTTTCAGGAAAAGATCACGTTCAAGTTTCTCTCTGTTCTTAAAAAATCGATATATATAATAAGAACCGGAAAAGAACATGATTCCGTAAATCATATAAGCCCACCAGGTTTTCCATAAAGGCGGCAGGATATTAATGGTCATTTTAGCTGGTTTTGAGCTCCATAGTCCATCATTATTTGAGCCGTTAACCAAAAAAGTATATTTTCCAGGGCGGAGATTCGTATAGGATGCAGATGGCGTTCCAACCTCGTTCCAGTTTTCATCAAATCCTTCCAATTTATATTTATACCGGTTTTTTGTCGGTTTAATATAGTTTAAGGCTGCAAATCCAATTGTTAATACATTTTGATCAGCTAATAGCGTTATTTCATCTGTCAGATCAATTGCCTTTTTTAGCAAACTATCCGGTCCTTTTATCTGAATAGGCTTGTCTAAAACTTTTAATGAGGTGAAGATAAGATGGGGTTTAAAGCTATTCATACTAATCCGTTCCGGATAAAAACCGATCAGTCCCTTATACCCGCCAAAAAACAGCTGTCCAGCCGAGTCCTTAAAACCAGATCCGATATTAAAAACATTCCCAGGGAGGTCGTCATTTGTATTATATACCCTAAAAGTCCAATGCAGCTTGTCAAATTTAACCAATCCGCGCTCTGTACTTAGCCATAAAAAGCCTTTGTTGTCTTCAAATATTGACAATACATTACTTGCTGGTAACCCATCTTTTTCGGAAAACGTCCTAAAATCTTTTTTTGCGGGATTATAAACACTCAGTCCGCTATGATCTGTCCCGATCCAGATTGCACCTGTTTTATCTTCATAAAAACAATTAACTGAGCTATTAACAAGCCCGAGGCCTTTTCCCCAAATGAATGATTTAAAAGTGTTGGAAACACTGTTCCATAAGTGTACATTGTCGTCTGAACCGATCCATATATTGTGTTTTGAATCTTCAAACAATGCCGTGATCAGTTCTTTTTTCTTGATCTCCTTAGTACAAACAAGTTTAAATTTATTTGACCTGGGATCAAATAGATTCAAGCCCATAGAGGTTCCTATCCAAAGCTGTCCTTTATTATCCTCAATTACACAGTTTACATTATCATGGCTCAATGACATCGGATCACCATCCAGATGGCGATAATGGATAAAATCATTTGTTGCTGGCCTGAAGAGGTTCAAGCCCCCCTGATAATTGCCCACCCATACCCTTTGTGATCTATCCACCAGAATTCTCTTGATTCCATTAGAAGATATACTATTTGGAGACTTGTCAATATGCTTAAATATAGAAACGCGGCCTGTTTTTTTATTCAAATAATTTAGTCCGTCATTTGTGCCTACCCATAGATTGTTAAGCTTATCTCCAGCAATCGCACTGATTACATTATTATTGATGCTGCTTCTATATTTATCATTCTGATATACCTGAAACGGGGTTGTGATGGTATGAGTTACATCTACGCCACCAAAGTAAGTACCTATCCAGATCGAGCCGCAGTTATCTTCGTAAATATCGAATACTGAATTTTCTCCGAGGCTTAGCGGATCCGAGGAATCGTGCAGATAAGTTTCAAATCTCATCTTTTCGGTATCGAGCAAAGATATCCCTTCTTGTGTGCCGATCCATAATTGTCCCTTTTTGTCCACCATCATTTTTTGGATATTGTCAATACCAGGCATATTTAGACTATTTTCGGATCGGGAATAGTGCTTAAAAGAATTTCCCTGGCTATTGTAGAGATTGAGACCGTTATGTTTGGTACCTATCCATAATCTATTTTTTTTATCCTCAGCTATTGCGGTTATTACGTTGCTGCTAACACTACTGGGATCAGCAGAGTGAATAAAAAGGTCATAGCGGTATCTTCCGTTTAAATTTTCAAGTCGTACCAGCCCACGGGTTGTACCTATCCAAATGTGACCGAAATGATCCTGAAAGATTGTCAATACCTGATATGGCCCTTTTATCGGAAGTTCAAATGCTTTGAATCTATTGTGAAATTTGTCGGTTGAATATAATAATCCATTATCAGTGCCTAACCAGAGTGTGCCATTACGATCTTTATAAAGGTAATTCGACCGGTTCACATCTGAAAGGACATGAATGAACGTTTCGTTCTTAGGATCGTACTTATCCAAACTGCTCAAAGATCCAACCCACATGACCTTATTATCGTCGACCGCCAAAGTGGTTATATAGTTATTCGAGACGATATTTTTTTTAAGTACGGCATTATTTTTGAAGAGCCTTATATTCAGTCCATCATATCTGTTCAGTCCGTATGTAGTCCCAAACCACATAAAGCCCTGTGGATCTTTGATAATTGCCAATACTGAATTCTGGGAAAGCCCATCTTCGATGGTCAGGTGGTTAAAAGTATACGGTGTCTGTGCATGACTATATTCAGCTAAAACGCACAACAGTAATACATAAAAAAAATGTTTGGTCTCGTTAATTTTGAACATTTGGATTGCTCTCCCCGGGATGGGTCAATATTTGTAACAAAAATATATAAACTTCTAATAAAAACGTCACTTTTTCTTTACATTAAAAAATATAATTTAATTAAAATTCAGATAGACGTTTAAATTTATTTGGAAAAGTACAAACAGCACAATTGAAACTGGACATAAGCATCTAGCCTAGTGCCAGTAGATCAAACACCTTTATACAGCAACCTGATTTAAGATTTAGTACCGGATAATTGCTCGTCTTTTGAATCCCCTAAGTCGTGTTTTAAGTAGAATTTTCTATTAAATCCAACATTACCTTCTTATGTAAATAAAAGGAAGATTTTGCTCCTTAAAGAGAAGATTTTGCTCCACCTAGTCCACTCGTTTTTGTTCTTTTGTTTAACAATTTGATACGTATGTTGAAACGTTGCGAACAATCAATGATAGTTGTCATCCAAGACCAAGGCAAGCTTTCTGGTAAAACTAAATATCGCTTATGGATACTGACAGTCAATTATTTTATTCGTTATCTCATTCATCACAGCGGAATACAGTTAAAGGCCTAAATACTTCCAAATATCTATTTTTTCAAAAAAGAGTACCAAATAACAATATCCTAAAACCTAATCATTTTCTTATGAAATCATTTTTAAAAGCCCTTATGGCGCTGCTCGTAGTAACCTCGTTTTATGCCTGCAAGAAGGACATCGAGACTACAGACCCCTTACAGAACGACGCGATCAGTTCAATCAAAAAGGGCGACTCAACCATCCACAAACTGGTTGTCGACGGAAGGACCAACCACGTGGTTGAAGTTAACGGAACCTATTATTATGCTGATGATATTATCCTGAGCAAAGAACAATTCAATACCCTGAAAAAACTGACAAGCAGCCTTTCTACCCAGGAAAGGGCAACCATTGCACAGGACTTTTCTGCAACATGGCCAGGTGCTACGGTTTATTATCAATATCCTGATATTACCACCATGACAGCGGCCCAGCACAGTTCGTTTGTTGCCACCATAAACAGCGCATTTAACAACCTGACCAATGCTACAGGTATCCGCTTTGTTGAGCGGACCACTCAGCCTGAGTATATCAGGTTTGTAAAATCAGGCGGTAATAATTCACCGCTTGGCTGGAGAAAAAACACCGTAAACACGGTTAACCTTTACAACTACAATATGGTCGGCATCGTGATGCACGAAGTGATGCACTCTTTAGGCGTCATGCACGAGCAATGCAGGCCGGACAGGGATCTGTATGTTATCGTTGATATTTCAAAGGTTACCGCAGGCAACGAGAATAATTATAACATATTCCCTACTTATGCCGGTCATGGTCCTTTCGATTTCCAGTCGGTTATGCTCTACAGCTCGGGCGATTTTGCCAAAGATCGCACCCAGCCACCTATGACGAAACTGGATGGAACCACATTTTCCGGACAACGCGCATCGATATCTGCAGGAGACATTGCAGGGTTAAAAAGCCTATACTTCCCGGCCGATGTTAACGGTATTTACAGAATTACCCCGGTTTATGTCAGTACGAAATCCCTTGATATTTATGGAGGCAACCCGGCTGATGGAACAAGGCTGATCATCTGGCCTTCTCACTCGAACAATAACCAAAAATTTGTATTCAGGAAAGATGTGCACGGTTATTATCAGATCAAATCGCTCTTGGATACCAACAAGGTACTGACTGTACGTGATGCCGCTACAGCCAGTGGGACAATCGTCGAATTCAGGACAAGTGCAAATGCTGAAAACCAGAAATTCAAGCTCTATAATAGAGGTAATGAAGGGTTCAGCTTTGCACCAAAACATGCCCCTGGGCTAAGGATGGAGGTAAGTGGTGGCGGTACAGCCAACTCGACCAACATCGTTGTAGGTACATCTAACACAACCAGTCAGGCACAAAGGTTTAACCTGACCCGATTTTAAGCTATATTAGCCTATCCCCTATATAGTTGGGTACTTGCTATATGGGGGATTTTATCTAAAAATCCGATTTTGAAAAACATATTCCTAACGATAATTCTTAACTGCATTGCTATTGCGGCTTTCTCCCAGAACCAAAAGTTCAATGTTTCTATAGGCACCGGCCTGTTTAACGAAGATTTTAACTGGTCTATTGCCGGGAATCTTGACGGGAAAGCGCCAAACATCCTTTCTGAACTGGTATGGAGAAATTTAAAAGGGCCGCAGTATAGCATCAGTGCGGATTATGCCTTAACACCCAGAATAGCTGTCAATGCTGACTTTTTATATGGAAAAATTAACAGCGGGGCAGCCAACGATGCCGATTATCTGGAAGATAACAGAAAGGAGTCTGTATTTGATGAAACCTTTATCAGCAACAAGGGAAATGTTCAGCACCTTAGTCTGAACCTGGTTTTGAAAAAAGAGTTAAGTGATCAATTGCTGTTAAATGTCCTGATCGGTTACGATAATCTGGTACAGGAACTTTACCTGCTGGAAGACCCGAACAATCCGGTAACTGAAGGCTTAAACTCTTATTACAAGAACCATTGGAATGGACTGCAGTTGGGCTTAAACATAAAGTACCAGATAAGAAAATTTTCCATATCGGGAAAAATCAGGAGCGGATATTATAAATATTATGCCAGCGCAAACTGGAACCTGATCCCTGACTTTAAAAAGCCCATAAGCTTTGAACAAAAGGCATTGGCCTATAAGTATGAGGGCAGCTTACGCCTGGCTTATTCAATAACCAGGTATCTGGAAGTTAACGGTACTTTGAATATGACTTACGGGGCCAGTTTTGCGGGAAAAGATTATGCCTATTTTACTGATGATACCACTGCAGCCACAAAGTTTAACGGTGCAGAGCTAAAAAGCAGATATGCCCAATTGGGGTTAAACCTGAAATTTTAAACTGGGATGTTACTGCTCATCGTAAGTGTGATATCTATTATTCCTGTTTTTACCAAGGTTGTTCCGAGCGGTTTAAAGCATTTGTTATAAACCTGAGTTCGATTATTAAATCTCACTTTGTGACGTTTTAATCAAGTTTTCAGTTAAGGCGGTCGTCACCCTGAATTTATTTCAGGGTCTTTCACGCTAAAAAGATGCTGAAATAAATTCAGCAGGACGATAAAGCTGGATTAGGCGTGTATAAGATATGATTTTTAGCTAATAATTATCGAACTCAGGTTATAACAACATCACCGGATTGGTCTTGTATAGTACAACCATTTATTAATCGCTCCTTATTGTTCTTCAACAATCAGCAAACAAGAAGAACAACTCCCTATCGTCAATAAAAAGGTATTTTAACAATAGGGTGTCCACCCGATCGTCATTGTTAACAACAAGCTTTTTGAACTATTGGAAAGCAGGTTAGAACAGTAAGGGTGAATTCGTAATTATTCATTCTTATCCCTGTTCTCAAGCAAAGGATTGTTAAATAACCCTATCCACATTCATCAGCTAACCAAAATATAGCTACCGATTAATTCTATAGTTTATAATAACATCATAGTATTAATTTAAACATCGCATATGAAAGGTCTTCGTATGGAGAAATCAATACTGATTTACACTATTTGACCAAGAAAAAACACCTGGTTTCTACCAAGTCAAAAAAATAAGTTAACAGATCGCTTTCTTACCTTACTGAAAGAAAGTGAAATTTAACGCCCCCTGAATATTTTTACTTAGTATCTTAATACAGTTCAAAAAACAGGTCACCGACATATTAAGGTTACCTTTATTGTATAGGATAACCTATCTGCCTGTTAGCTCCGTAATAGGCTCACCAATGCAGCCACTTGGCATCTGAATATGAAGCATTGCTGCCACGGTAGCAGCTATATCAGTTATGTAATGGGTTTTATTGGTTTTTCCCTGTTTTACGTTCCATCCCATAAACATACATGGGATATGGGAGTCATAAGGATACCAGGCGCCGTGGGTCGTTCCTGTCTTACCGCCTTCAAAATAATTGGATTTCAATATATAATAGATATCACCACTTCTATGGGCATTGTACCCATTGGTGAGTGCTCTTTTTATCGGTTCGGGTAAAGTAGAACCGGCCAATTTACTAAGATCCAGGGCATCCATAACCTCCTCTTGTTCTTTTAACCTTTCGACCGTCAAAGCTTTTATAGCTTCCAAACTAGCATTGGCCTCTTTAATTGCTCCATGATCGAAATAGATCTGACTATTTGTATAAGTGACAATCGCATTTTTAACCTGGAATTTCTGTTCAATTTCAGTATTCAGACCGGCCATAACAGGAACCTCATTGAACAATCCTCCGGGAAGTTTATTCTCCGTCATAAAGGCTGGAACGTGAGCGGCCCCATGATCAGCAGATAAAAACACAAGATAATTTCCCTTTCCGATCTTAGCATCCAGATAGTTGAAAAACTGGGACAACTCTTGGTCCAATCTAAGGTAAGTATCTTCAACTTCTATTGAATTTGGCCCATATTGATGTCCAACATAGTCTGTTGAAGAGCAACTTACAGCAAGAAAATCCGTTTGGCCTCTCTGTCCGAGATGTTCTGAACTTATAGCCATTTTAGCCAGTTCCAGCGTCATTGCATTCCCATATGGAGAACTTTTTATCCTGTCATAATCCTTTCCGATATACAATTTGAAAGGGTGGGGAAAAGTAACGGTTTGCTCTTCTTTTGATTTTCCTTCATATGTTTTGTTGTCAGCGGTACTCTGGTCATAGGTTTCAATTGGATATAATGTATTCCAGTTTTTCTCAAAGTATTTATCTGCCATCTTCAATTTATTGTAATCCATTATCCATGATGGCAACTGGGTCATATAATGTGTACAGCTGATCCAATTGCCGGTTCCACCATCAAACCAGTATGCAGCGTTAGCAGCATGCCCCCCCGGTAAAATTGCACCTCTGTCTTTTAATGAGATACTAATTACCTTACTTTTAAAGTTTGTTGCCAGGCGAAGTTCATCCGTGACTGTTGTGACCAGTAAGTTTTTAGGGGACATTAAACCAGCTCCGGTACCGCTGCCTACTGTTTTAACCGTAGTATCGCCGACACAATAAACTCCACGTTTTGATTCCCGGTCATACCATTCATTCCCAATGATACCATTAATGGCCGGAACCGAACCAGTGTAAATACTGGAGTGCCCACAGGCAGTATAGGTTGGCGTATAAGGGATAAAGGTGTTTTCTGCAGAGAAGCCTTCATTTAGCATTCGCTTAAATCCGCCATCTGAATACCGGTTATAGTACCGGTAAAGATAATCCCACCTCATTTGGTCTACCACCAATCCAACTACCAATTTTGGCCTGTTTAATATAGTGGAAGAAGCCTTTTTTACTATTGTCTTTTTTTGAGCGATAGACGCTGTATTGAATAGCGCTATGATGGCAAATAAAAGAATAATTCTTTTCGTCATTATTTATCTAATTTAAGGCAAGACCACAGAAGTATCCTAGGTAATACTATACAAACTGTCAGTTTTGTTGTTTTTTTAGTTAATTCTTTTGTTAGCTGAAATGGGTAGCCATTAAAGTGTACATGTGTTGGTAAAACGCTGGCTGTAAATTGATTCACCAGGGCGATCGGGAAAGCAAACAAAGCGCACGCTGATCTTACAGTCTATTTGGCCTAGGTGGCCCAGGCCTTGTCTCCTTTTTTGTAAGGAAGGCAACCTATATATTTCCCTGGTATCGGGATATAGCGTCGGGCCATTGTACAACCAACTTCTGAGGTAAAATACCCAAGTAACGTTAACTCTTTCATCATCTTGAAATAATGAGTCGGGGGTTGTATATCTTTATTCTTAGCTGTTTTATTTTGTTCCTTAATAATGGTTTTTAAGAATTCTGTTTTCTTACGAGCATCTAAATCTATGAAATTCACTCCATATTGTTCTTTACACTGCTCTTTCAATGTTGTCATTCCATCTACAAATATTTTCTGTTCTTCAGGATTATAACAATCGTTGACCATTACAGTCATAAATTTCCCTACCTGGGCAGCTTTAGCACCAGGGGTATTCGTTTCTGGAATAATAGTTTCTGCTACCTCATTAAGAAAAATTATATCTTCTGCGGTAAACAAATAGCTAATTTTTTTTGGATCTGATTTACATCCTGACAAAAAAAACTCTGCTCCGATAATGGTTCCGCTCAATATCAATGAAATTTTACCTATAGCTTCCCTTCTATCCATATTTTTGAATTGTTTCGTTATAAGTTACCATTTTTTATTTCTTGAACAGCATGATTAGCAGCTCTTGCTGCAAAAGCCATATAAAGTATTGACGGACTTTGATTACCAGTACTTGTCATACAGGCTCCATCAGTCACATACACATTCTTACACAAATGCAATTGGTTCCATTTATTCAACAATGAGGTTTCTGGATCATGACCCATACGGCAGCCGCCCATTTCATGAATATCCAAACCTGGAGCACGGTGACTATCGTTTTTTTGAATATCTTTTACCCCCACAGCACTTAACATTTCAGCGGATTGTTCTAAAAAATCAGCTACCATTTTTTCGTCATTATCGTCATAGCTTACAGACATAATAAGTTGAGGAATCCCCCATGCGTCTTTTTTGTCTTTGCTTAACCTTACATGATTGCTCTCTTTTGGAATCGTCTCACCCTGCATATACATTCCTGCAACCCATGAACCAGGTTCTGTTAATGTATTTTTTAAATCAGCTCCAATCACTCCATCAACATCTCCTGGCGTTGGTCTGGTTGAAAAAACAAAAGTCAAAAAGCCGCCTAAATAATCCGTATCCTGTTTATGCAAATTTCTATAATTAGCAATTATTGGATTAGTAGGATTACGACCATAATAATACTTATCTTCATATCCTTCTACCCTTCCAAAAACACTTGCCCGATAATTGTGAAAAGCAATATATTTACCTAACAACCCATTGTCATTACCTAGTCCATTTGGAAAACGGGATGATGTGGAGTTTAATAAGATAAGATTTGTGTTTAAGCAGGCTGCATTTAGGAATATAACTTTGGCATAAAACAACGTTTCTTGTTTTGTGTTGGCATCAATGACCTTCACTCCAACGGCTTTCCCTTTTTCTTCATCATAAATGATTGAATGAACCACTGAAAAAGGTCTGATGGTTAAATTCCCCGTTTTTTTTGCCCAAGGTAGGGTTGAAGAAACAGAACTGAAGTATCCGCCAAAAGGGCAGCCACGGTAACACAGATCTCTCGCCTGACATTGTCCTCGTCCTTGCTCCAAATGAATCGGTTCAGGTTTGGTCAAATGTGCCCAACGTGCATGTACCATGTGTCGGTCTTTGTAACGAGCGTTTATTTTCTTTTGAATATCGGATTCTACACAACTCATTTCAAACGGTGGCAGATAATCGCCATCAGGCATTGCTTCTAATCCATCCTTATTACCGCAAATACCTGCGAATTTTTCTACATGGGAATACCATGGAGCAATATCATCATACCTGATTGGCCAGTCAACTGCGTATCCATAACGCTGAGGTGCTGAAAATTCAAAATCGCTCCAACGCTGACAGGCTCGCCCCCAGATAATAGATTTGCCACCAACCTGATACCCGCGTATCCAGTCAAAGGGTTTTTCCTGTATGTAGGGATGCTCTTTATCTTTGACAAAAAAATGCTCGGTTGCCTCTCCATAAGCATAACACTTACTAACGATAGGATTCTCCTCTAATGCCTTAAGTGGCATCTGTTGCCGGTGCGGAAACTCCCAGGGATCTTTTGTTGCAGTAGGGTAATCTTTAATATGTTCAATATTGCGACCTCTTTCTAAAACAAGCGTTTTCATGCCATTATCGCATAATTCCTTGGCAGCCCATCCGCCACTGATGCCTGACCCAATCACAATGGCATCATAAGTGTTATTTTCCATTTCTTTTCCGATAAAAAATTAACATTTCAAACATTTTAATTTTCGATGAGTCTTTCGTCAATCAGATAAGCTTCTATCTCGGAAATTCTGGTGCTGTTTTTTTGTTCAGTGATTGAAACTTCGATTTTATAAGCTTCGGCCGATGGAAAGCTGATTACCCTTTTACGGCCAATTGTGGTACCGTTTATTTCTTTGATCAATCCACCTTGTTTATCCTTCAACTTAATTTGGAACTTTGCACACTGCTGGCCTTTTGATAAATCTTCCCTGAGCACGACGCAATTTATTTTTCGCTGCTTATCCAATTCAATAAGCATTGTTTGCGAATGAGGCAAAGTGGTCGCACTGAAACTATCCGGTATCCCGTCATTTAATGTTTTGATTATTTTTTTGCTGTTGTTCGATACGACATATCCCGTTCCTTTTTTTGCCAGATTATTTCTAAAGTTCTCCTCTAATAATTTCTTAAAACCAACTAATGCCACCGAATCGTGCTCATTGAAAAGCCCTCTGCGGTCGGGAGGAATATTTAACAACAGGTCCGCCCCGCGGCCTACGCTTTTCAGATACAAATTAAAAAGTGTAGCAGGTGATTTTACCAAAGTATCTTCGCTACGGTGGTAGAACCAGCCTGGTCGGATGCTCACATCACATTCAGCGGTCATCCATACTTTTCCGTTTGCATTACCACTTTTCAGCGTGTCTGTCGACGGAGCTCCTGCATCTCTTGTAAATCCCGCAGTGTCTAATGTGTTCCAATTTGTTTCTCCACCTATTCCGTTTTCATTACCGACCCAACGGATATCCGGACCGATATCACTAAAAATCACGGTATTGGGAGAGATGCTCCTTACTAATTTTTCGAACCGCTGAAAATCATACACCTGTTTTTTACCATTAGGGCCTTCTCCGTTTGCACCGTCCCACCACAGTTCCCAAATGGGGCCATAGTTTGCAAAGATCTCCTTCGTCATGTTCACATACACATCATTGTACTTATCTGTACCATAATCGGGATGGTTTCTATCCCATGGAGAAAGATATACGCCGAATTTTAAACCATATTTTTTACAAGCGGTAGACAGCTCCTTCAATACGTCTCCTTTTCCATCTTTCCATTTGCTTTCCCTTACCGTGTGTGTACTGTATTTACTTGGCCACAGGCAAAATCCATCGTGATGTTTGGCCGTGATGATAATTCCCTTCGCTCCGCCTGCTTTGGCAACCCGGCACCATTGATCGCAGTCTAAGTTGGTCGGGTTAAATATATCTTCTTTCTCATCTCCAAGGCCCCATTCCAGACCGGTAAAGGTATTGGGACCAAAATGGGCGAAGAGGTAATATTCCATATCATGCCAATCTTTCTGCGCTTTTGACGCGACCGGCTGTTTATGCTGCAATGTTTGCGATTCCGCAAGCGAAAACGTAAAAACTAAAAGTATTGTGATGATTATTTTCATTGAAATTACTTTAACAAAAAATATGAAATCCCCCAGTGGGCTTAATTTGATCAGGTTACCTAGTAGCCGTTTTAGTACCAAAGAATATTTTTTTTCAACCATTTCTATATATAGCTAAGTTAAAACCAAGTGTTGGCGGCACTCACCTGAATCCACTTTGTGCCGTCGTACTCGAAGTCGAATGTAGTCTTCTTTAAAGCCTTATTATTTGTATTCGAAATCCTATCCATATAGTATCCCGTCCATGAGTCTGCGGCTGGAAGGCTGTGCCCACCCCTAGCATCCTGGACAAAAATGATTCTGGATCGGGCGCCCTTATACCCACCCGGCATAGATGCCACCGAACTGATATTTCCGGTCATTGTCACCACCTTCGTTCGTCCTTTGTGTAGATTGGACGGTATATAGGTAGCCGCAAAAGAATCCGTGAACTGTGCATCGTCATCCGCATAAATCCACTTTGTATTCCAGCCTTTATCGGAAACCATCGATGTATAATTGTCGCTGTTGGTGAACGCTACGTTATCAATCAGGGTTCGGCCTACGTTAGCACCGATGTCAACCATTTGCTCAGTGCCGGCATAGCCGGACATGGAGCCGCCAAAGAACTTGATGGCTGTTGTAGGATATCTACCTCCTCCTGGTGATGGTGATCTTAACTTAACCGTCGTGCGCAAGCCCTCTGCCTTCAGACCGAAGAATTCGTTGTCATGGGCGCCTGTCGAATCTACCTCAATTCCAGTACCGGTCCCGATACCTCCAACCGTCGAGCCGTCAATCATCACATTGTAAAACTTGTTGTTTTGTGCGTAGTTTGAAAGAAACAGGCCGCATCCTGAGTCGCCAGCCACATCAATATCGGCACCAAACACCGAGATGCCGAAGTTCCCCCCCAGCCAAAGCCCATAATGGCAATGAAAGGTGGTGATATCGTAGAGCACATGCCAGGCATTATCCCAATCAGGAGCATTGGTAGCTGTGAAAACCCAACCTTTATTGGCATTCACCACGCTGCAACGGTTCCATTGCGACTTGTTACAGTTTTTGACATACCAGCCAGTTGATTCTCCCGACCCATCGTACACATGGATTTTCGAAAAGGTTGGCCCTTGTTGTCCCTGCGTTGAAGGACTGATCGTAAAAGCATTATTCTTGCCGTTTACCTTGATATAAGTCCCGTTATATTGATCGTGATTGCCTCCCATCCCTCCACCAGCGCCCTCAATATGCACGTCAAGACGGGAGGACAGGTCGATTCCATTCGCTCCAGAAATCTGATAGACATAAGGTCCCATTAACAGCGTACCGCCAAGCGGGACATCAGCGAGTGCCCTCATAATGGCCGAAGTGGCATCTCTCCCGCCACCGGAGATTGTTCCGTCGGTCGGTGTTGCATACTTCTCGTCGTGAAGGTTAATCCATCCCGGAGGCAGGAAACCATTGCTGGAGCGCTTACTTGGAACAATGCCAGGAAGCACATTAGGATTGTCATTACGTTCGGTTTGTACCGTACACTTATTGCCATCACAAACCACTTTAACAGTTCCATTCCAGCAGGTTGCATATACTTCAGAACCCACCTTGCTAAAAACTTCTCTCGCTTTTAAAGCAGGCTCCTCAGCTCCATTCAAACTACTGGCTACCAAAATTTTCGGTTTTACTACTTCTGCAAAAGGAAGGTATGAGTCATATCCGTGATGGGGAGCCGATAATACGGTTGCTTGTAAGTCTCTTGCGTTAAAATGTTTTAATAGGTATTCCTGCCCTGCCTGCGGGATATCCCCTGTTAAAAGGAAGGTATTCTTCTTATATTTTATTCGGACTACCGCAGAGTTCACGTTGGCTTCATCTTCATCCTTAAGAAACCCAGGAGGAGGTGACAGTACTTCAACGTCTAAATATTTGTCCCAGCCAAGTTTATCTCCCTGCTTTATGCGCTGATATCTTCCTCCTTTGGCAATATATTCTCTTTTATAATCATCATACTCGGGCTCGCAGTTTATACATCCGGAATACCCGGTATCATATAATGCTTTAACCTTAAAACTGCCCATCAGATACTTTAAACCTCCAAAGTGGTCTTTATGAGGATGCGATATGATGATACCGTCAATAACTTTAATATTATTTCTTTTGAGAAACGGGGCTATCATATCCTTCCCCTCATCAAAATTCGCGTTGGGATATTGCCCCGGTCCGGTGTCATACAGGTAGGTGCGGCCTTCTGGGGTCTGGATGACCACCGCAAGGCCCCAGCCTGTATTTTTTCCTTTGATCTCCAAAAAAGAGACGATGAGATTCTTGTTGCCCGCCTTTTGATATCCCATCCCAAAGCTGGACAGCCAGCATCCGAATAAGAGACACACGATAAAATAATTTCTTTTCATAGTTAAAAGTTTTTCAGTACAGCCTGGCTAGCACCGGCAGTCGGTACTTACCCTTATTGTGCATCTTTATTATACTTTATATCAAAAAAGTTAAGCCAGTAAATATGGCCAGCTTTACGTTTTGCAAAGTTGTCGAAGTCATTTACGGTTTGATCAGACCAGGCTCTTTCAGCCAGGGCCAATACGCGTGGGAACAGCTGGTAATCTATTTTTGATTCGGTACGGCAAATGTGTGACCAGAAATTGCCCTGGATGCCCAGATAATGTTTTTTCTCTTCGGGGCTGGCATCTGCAGGAATAGGTTCATAAGTATATACATTTTTGGTATTGGTTATCGAATAAAGCTCATCAAAATAAAGTGATGATGAAGGAGACATTACCACATCATATCCATCTTTTGTTGCTCTCATACCCGTTTCCTGATCACGCCACACCATAATTACCCAGTTTTTGTTTATTCCGCCCCCATCTAAAATCTCATCCCATGCTACCGGTCTCTTGTGATATTTCTCTACCTCGGTGCCTAATTGGCTCATGAAATAACTTTGCAGCTTTTCTTCGTCCTTTATATTATTGGCATGCATAGCGGCCTGACATTTAGGACATTCTTTCCACCGGTTTTTGGGCACTTCATCCCCTCCCAGGTGCGAATACGGTGATGGAAATAGTCCAGCCGTTTCTTTGATTACCTCATTAAGCAGTTTGTAACTATCGGGGTTCCCCGCGCAGAAAACATCCAAACCGCCACGATCAAAGAATGGGGCAATATCATCTGTCTTCCCGGTACAGGAAAGTTGAGGATAGGAATTCAGTGCGGCTGTACAATGTCCAGGGCTCTCTATTTCAGGAACAACCTGCACATGTCTGCGCTGCGCATATGCCACGATCTCTTTGATCTGCTGTTGGGTATAAAATCCTTCGAATTCTTTTGGTTCATTATATTTTTTATCGAAATAAGCCCCTTGCTTGGTTAACAACGGATATTTTTCTATTTCCAGGCGCCATCCCTGCTCATCAGTTAAATGCAGGTGAAGCGTATTCAACTTATAAAAGGACATTCTATCAATTGTCTTCTTTAAATATTCAGGTGCCATGAATGTCCTCGAACAATCGAGCATTAAGCCCCTCCAGCCAAACCGCGGCTTATCCTGGATTTCCACTAAAGGGAATTGCCAATATTTATTATCCTTTGTTGGCTGGTTTAATAATTGCTGTAAGGTAACACCGCCGTAAAAGATACCAGAGGCTTCAGAGGCCGTAATCTTCACACCTTTATTATTGATCTGCAATCCATAGCTTCCATCACCTGAAGTAACACTTTTATCAAGTGTCAAAGTTATGATAGTGAAGATACTGGCGTTTTTGGGTGCATTCTGGCCTACCTTTACATCAATGCCCGTCACCTTTTTCAGATCCTGCGAAAGTAAATTTGCTTCTGCCGCGAGTTTACTGTCATACTGTATATACAGCCCAGAATTTACGGCAAGTTTCTCATCGCCCCTAAGATGCATACTTAATGGTTGTGGGATCACGGTAGGCTGTGCCTGTAAAACCATGTATCCGGCGAAAAAAAAGATAAGTGTCCACAAAGATTTTTTCATCATTTTGTCTTTTTAGAAGGTACTCAAAAACCTTATATTGTTTATTTCAATAATTAATGCGTTACGCACAGGGTTTAAATTAATAGTTTTATTTCATCTGCCATAAAAAGGCCGCCCTGTAAAAACAGGACGAGCCTTAGTTGATTGATCTTTGGGACGATCTAATTCGATTTATAAAGTCTTTAATTTCCGCTTACCACCCCGGATTATTAGGTCCTAGCTTAGGATTCAGTACCAATTGGTCACTCGGTAATGGCCACAGGTAATCTCTGCTAACTTTAAACTGGTAACCATTGGCCATTGAACCAATATTTTTGAAAGGTTCAATATATCCATTCGCATCTGTTGGATATTTGCTCAGTGTTTCAGGCGTAAACATTGTTGCCCATTGTGCTAATTTGGCTCCTTTCGGTTTCCAATTGGTAATTAAAATACCTCCTGCAGCCCAACGGTAGATGTCGTCGTGTCGGAAGCCTTCACAAGCCAATTCAACCCTTCTTTCTCTACGCACTTCATTGATTATTGGAGAAAGACTTGGGAACTTCCAGTTTGGATCTGTTGTAATTCCTCCGATTGACAAAGGAGTCATCCCCACCCGGTTGCGAAGTAAATTCACGCTCACATCAAGATCTGCCTGGGTAATGGCACCCAATTCAGCTTTTGCTTCTGCATAATTTAATAAGACCTCTGCAAATCTAAAGTAGATCAGCGCCTGGGTAGAATTTTCGACCTGCTGTAAAGCATCTGTATTATGGCCTTTATATAATTCATAACCTGTTGGAACATTGGCTGAATTGGTAAAATCAGGTCTTGTAAAAACTACATTTGCTGCGCCGTTCGCTCGGTTTGTGGTAATAGCGGTACCCGGTACAAATACAGTCTGTTGCAATCTAGGATCTCTATTAGCTACTACATTCGCCAAAGTATTATCCCCTTGATATTGTGTACTTGCGGCAATAGGCTTTCCATCTTTACAAAGGTAATCATCCACTAAACTTTTTGTTATTCCTCTTTGCAACGCAATAGGAACAAACAAGTACCATCTTTGAGACAAGCCCATGCTATTGTCAAACTTTCTCCAAAGCATTACCTCTTTACTGCTGCTATAATCAGTCTGGTTAAACAGTTTCCAATAACCATCAGTCATTCCCGCATTATCTAATTGATATCCATGAGGATTATCGATTAGTGCTTTAGCAACACTGGCGGCTTTTTGAAGATATTTTGTTCCGTCCTGACCTGAGACACCAAAAGGTGTTCCGGCATGATATTTTTCCCATGTTCCTTCATACAAAGCTACTCTTGACTGAAATAACATGGCAACTTCTTTGTTTATTCTGAAAGTCTCGCCGCTTCCATTTGAGGGCAGATATTCGATTGCCTTGTCCAGATCCTCTAAAATATGATCTACGATAACATTACGTGACTGTCTGCCTTGAAATAATTCCTGCGTGTCAAGATTGGTAAGTGGTTTATCAACCCAGGGCAGATTACCGAAATTTTTAAGCCTGTTAAAATAAAACAAAGCCCTAAAAAATAGCGTTTCACCTACATACGGCTTTACATTATCCCACTTATCTGTCACTTTTTGATAGTTGGCCATAAAATAGTTAATGGTCCTTAATTGTGCCCAATCCCATCCGCCTCCACTTGCGGGTACAACATTTTCACTGTTTAAAGTAGGATTATATGGAATTGAAATCATGTTATCACTACCTTGATCTGCGTCCTCACCATAATTACCTGCCTGATTATACCCGGAAAAAGAAGGAAGCAGTGTCGTGTTATAATTGGATGGTGCTCCAACCGGAGCATCGTAGTAACCATTGGCATATAATTTCAGATCATTGGCAGATTTCCAATACTCAGCATTACTGATGTTGGCTTTGGGCACTTGATCGAGAAAACCTTTTTTGCAGGATGCTGACACCAATACTATGGCTGCCAGTAATATTTTATTTATTTTCATTAGTTTTCAGTTTAAAAAGTAACATTCAATCCGAAAGAAAGCGTGCGCTGTAATGGGTAGATCTTACCTTCATCTACTGCCAGTTCAGGATCTAGGGATTTTTGCATTTTTGTAAATGTGGCAAGATTATCTCCACTGAGGTAAACCCTCAGTTTCTGAATTCCTACATGTGATAACAGGTTTTTAGATATCGTGTAGCCGAGCTGAATATTTTTTATGCGCATATAAGCTGCATTTTGCAGATACCTTGTTTGCGTTTGGATATTCTTGTTCATCTGTCCGGACATATAATATTTGGGAAAGAAGCCATCAGGTGTCTGAGGCGTCCATCTGTTTAAATTCTGTGTCATAACAGTACTGCCCCATTCCCCTCCAATAATTCCAAAGTACATATCCGATCCTACCCATGCATCCCTTTTGGCTACTCCCTGAAGGAACATGGAAACGTCAAACCCTTTCCAGTCTCCACCAACTGTCACTCCGTAGGAATATTGTGGAGAGCTATTGCCTATAACTTTTCTGTCACCAGAATTATCTGCGGTATTATTTCCGAAATTAATAACGTTATCGCCATTTAAATCTTTGTAACGCACATCTCCCGGTGTCCAGTTCCCTGCATTTATTGCCGTTTGTTTTGGTGCATTTGCTATTTCCTGAGCACTTTGAAATAAACCTTGGGTCTCATATCCCCATATTTCTCCCATTACCATTCCCTCATACCAATCAGATAGGAGTTTGGTTGTATTAGGATACTTTTGAACGGTACTTTTGCTGTTGCTCAAAACCGCTCTCACGTAATAGTTTACATCATTTATTTTATCATTCCATCCAAGGGTAAGCTCAAAGCCTTTGGTTTGCATCGATGCATTGTTAGCTTGCGGAACTGCTGTCCCCAATATGCTAGGCAGGTTTTCCGAAGGCCCTACAAAATCTGTAGCTTTTCTTATATAATGATCAAATGACATTGATAATTTATTATTAAAGAAAGCCATATCTACGCCCATATTAAGTGATTTAATGGTGGCCCATGTAAGACTAGGGTTTACCAGGCCCGGAGGGCCAACATAAGATTGGCGGCCGTTGGCAAATATCCAGCTGGTGTTTGTAGGGGCAACAGTGGTAAGGCTAGGATAAAAAGGGTAATAGTTATCCTGTCCCGGATTATCTCCCCATTGGTCTCCCAGTGACCCGTACGATCCTCTTAATTTAAATAAATTTACATAGTTTTTTAACGGTTTCCAGAAATTTTCCTCCGAAACTACGTATCCCCCTGAGAGACCGGAATAAAGATTCCATCTCTTATTCTCCAAGAAACGAGAGGAAGCATCATATCTTCCGTTCAGTTCCAATAGATACTTATCTTTATAATTGTAATTGAATCTACCAAAATACCCTTCCATAGCTAGTCTGGTATCATTATCCGCAACCGACGGAGAAGGATTATAAGTAAGATTTAAAGAGGGTATGTCATTTGAGTACAACAAAGAATTTGATGCGTAAAGCATTTTATTAGCCCGGAAATCCTTTATATATCCTCCTAAAATCTGGAAATAATGATTGTTGATTTTCTTCTCATATGAAGAGAAAATATTCGTTACATAGTCTGCGTTTGTTCCATAGCTCTCTTCTAACGAATTATTTGGATTTGTCTGGAATTCAGGAACTTTGTTTCCGCTAGGCTGTATTGTATATACTACTTTATTGAAGTTTTTCGAATTGAAATATGTTCCATTATAAGTGAAATTTCCAGTAATATTCCAGCCAGTTGCCGGTTTGATAACCAGCTCGCCCGTTGCATTCACTTTATCCTTGTCGTAGGTATTCCTTCCCCCTTCAGTAAAGAGTTTAACGCCTGAATAGTCAGAATATTCACCATCAGGATTAAACAATGGCGTGGTGGGAAGTTTTCTTGCTATTTGGTGCATGTAATTACCACCAGTGGCATCCGGATAAGTGGCCGGGGTATTGCCAGACTGTCTGGACAGGGCACTGCGGAAATTTAAGGTCAACCATTTGTTTATTTCAGTCGACACATTTGCCCTCACATTGGAACGGCTATAACTGTCGCTCATAAAATTATACATCCCTCCCTTAGAGGTATAACCTGCACCCAGATAATAGGATGTTGATTTACTTCCACCGGAAACACTCAGATTATGCTGTTGGCTAAAAGCCCACGGTTTAAAATAGATTTTAAACCAGTCATTGTTGCCATTGCCCGTATTCGGACCTGCGCCCGTGAAGTATCCAAGCCCTGAACCATACCAATCGTCATGGTTTGGATCCTTGATCGTCTCATCTTTCATCGTTCCATCCAGGTAGCCCTTGATGCGGCCAAGGGTCTCCTGATTATACCAGGGAGCCCGTCCAGCATTTACGAATGCCTCATTAAAGAGATTGGCAAAATCAAGAGAATTGACCATCTTAGGAAGGTTTATTGCCTGGCTAATAGATAAGTTATTACTATAGTTGATCGTTGGTTTCCCTTCCTTGCCGCGTTTTGTAGTGACAAGCAAAACCCCATAAGGAGCACTTGAGCCATATATAGCCGAAGATGCCGCATCCTTTAGTAGTGATATATTATCAATATCCGAGGGATTGATCGAATTCAGATCTCCACCAGGAATACCGTCAATTACAACCAAAGGTGCTGCCAGCACACCGAAACCGGTAAATCCCCTCACGTTTATATTGGGTTCTGCATCCGGAGCGCCGCCCGCGCCATATATATTTGGCGTCACATTAAGGTTAGCAACCTGTCCCTGCAAAGCCTGGGCAACGTTGGTAACAGGCCTGTTTTCCAATTCCTTTGATGAAACCGAGGCTACAGCTCCAGTAAGGTCAACTTTTCTTCTTTGTGTATAGCCTACGACTACAACATCGTTTAACGCATTATTTGAAGCATCTAATTCAACTAGCAACGATTGATTGTTTTGCAGCGTAACGCTCTTTGAAACAAACCCAATTAAGGAAAATATTAATGTCCGCGATGAACCTTTCAATTTGATACTAAATTCCCCATTGCTATTTGCAATAACCCCGTTCTGGGTGTCCTTTTCTAGGATAGTTGTCCCAGGCAATGCCTGACCTGATCCATCTCTTATTTTACCGGTAACGGTAGTTCCGGAGCTTGGTTGTATTTGCGCCAAAAGATCATTTGGAATACAAATACTCAGTAACAGGAACATGAATACTGAAGTGAATGTGATTTTTTTTGTCATGGTTTGGTTTGGTTACAAAATATATTTGGTATGCGGCGTATCAATCATATATAAGCTACAGACTTTTATTTTATATTTCAAGGATAGTTACATTTTTAATTCCTTGTTAAGTCGGCAATTACCAGATTGATTAAACAAACTTAATGATACCCCCCATGATATTCTTACACAAGAATACTTCGATACTAAAATGAACAATTTGGTTTACCGCTCAATCTGATAACAAGGATGTTTGTCATCAGTAAAGCCAACCATTTTGAAAATTAATACGGGTGGAGCTATAGCCCAATTTATTTATTCCGCGAACCAAGCCGATCGGTTTATATCACAATCAAAAAACAGCCATTATAGGTAAACCACTATAAAAAAAATGGAATACGGAAAGTGGCCAGCTGAGGCCTTGGGGTTGCACCTATTGAATTTTTCGATTTTCAGGTTGACAAAGCCTTTTTTTTTGTAACATTGTTAATACCAATAAACGTTATGCAACTCGATGTAAAATCAACAAGAAACAGGACTATCATTAACTTCCAAAAGGAGGGATATGATGATCTATGCGTTTTGGGCAGATATAAATATAGCAAAGCTGAAAAATATCTGGAGGAACATACACATGTAGGTATGATAGAAATATGCTACTGTGATAAAGGAAGTCAATTGTTTTTTGTCAACAACAAAAAACACCTGGTTAACGGAGGCGACATTTTTATCCATTTCCCGGGCGAAGTCCACAGTACAGGTGGTGAACCGGAAGAAAGAGGTTGTTTATATTGGTTGATAATCAAAATAGATAATATCAAACTAAAGCCCGGCAATAAGATTTGCGCCAACGTGGCCAGTCTACTGGATCTGATTATAAAAAAGGAAATCCGTCATTTCCGCGGAGGAGACGAATGCAAAAAAATCCTGGAGACTATTTTTAAAAAAAATGCACTCCGCAAAAAAACGGTTGTTGAAAAGATCTGGATTGAACATTTAGTTCAAAATTTTTTATTACATGTGCTGGATAAAGTTTCGGGAATGCAGACCGAAACGATAGACAAGCGCTTAGATGTGATTACCGAACACATTACCAATAATCTTACAGAATACATCTCGATTGAAGACCTGGCTAACAAGATTCACCTTTCAGAATCCAGATTTAAGATTTGGTTTAAACAGAATACCGGCTTCAGCCCGATTGATTACATCCAGCGTCAACGCATTTTTTTAGCGATCAAGATTATAAATGACCAGCCCGACATATCGATCACAAAACTTGCCTACTCACTAAATTTCTCTACACCACAATATTTTTCTACTGTAATGAGAAAGTATACCGGCAAGACCCCTACAGAGATAAAAGCAGGTTAGAAAAGAAATAAATCTTTCTATTCATTCCTTAAGTACAATATAGTACTATCCTTTTTTTACGAACAGGTTATTCATACTGTGCAGGTATTTTTGGTTAAACATATACATTATGATGTTTAACATGCTGTCACAAAATCGGATCAATCTTTTCATTCAAAACAGTTATCTGGGGTTGAAGATCATTGTGGAACCTCCATTATCTATACCGATCAAGATAAGTTTTTTTGGTAAAGTGATCCAAAGTGCAGAACTGATAAATACTTATTCAGGTGTTAAAGTTTTACGGACGTAAGAAACAGCCCCTCAGATGATTATGTTCAAAAAAATCGACAATAACCCAATAAATCTTAAATATGTTAAGAAGAGAATTTATAAAAAATAGCACAATCAGCCTCGCCGGGGCTACTATATTACCATCGACTGCTATTTTTGCTACAGAGGAGAAAAAAGTGCGCCTTGGCTACATTGGTGTGGGAGAAAGAGGTATGAACCACATTTCAGCAGGCCTACTCCGCGACGACGTTGAGATCGTTGCCATTTGCGATATTCAGGAACGCTCACTAAAAATTTGCCGGGAACGCATAGCAAAAAGTGGTAAGCCCGCAGCGGTGGAATATACTGGTGGTTTAGATGCATATAAAAAATTGCTGGATCGAAAAGATATCCACGCGGTTATTATCGCAACGCCATGGCAATTTCACTGTAGTCAGGCCGTAGATGCGATGAAATCGGGTAAATATGTGGGATGCGAGGTGATAGCAGGATTAACCCTTGATGATCACTGGGAGATCGTTCATACATCAGAGACCACAGGCGTGCCTTACATGACCTTAGAAAACGTTTGTTACCGACGTGATGTTATGGCCGTACTAAATATGGTCCGCCAGGGCGTATTCGGGGAATTGGTACATGCTGAAGGAGGATATCAACATAACCTTCGGGATGTGTTGTTCAATAATGGTAGGCAGGTCTATGGCGGTGGTGTTGAATTCGGCGAAGGGGCGCTCAGTGAGGCTCAATGGCGTACCCAATTCAATATCGACCGCGACGGCGATCTTTATCCTACACATGGGGCGGGTCCGGTAATGAACTACCTGAACATCAACCGGGGTAATAGGTTTACCAATCTGGTTTCGTTCAGCTCGAAAGCGCGGGGCCTGGCATCTTATGTGGAGGAACTTGCACCAAGGCATCCAAATGCCAATATCAAATATAAAGAAGGGGATATCGTACAGACCATGTTGAATTGCGCGAATGGAGAGACTGTTCTTTTGACCCATGATACCCATCTACCACGACCATATTCTCTCGGTTTCCGGGTGCAGGGCACCAAAGGTATCTGGATGGACCTCAATCAATCGATCTACATTGACCATGTGTCAAAAGATGATGAATGGGAACCGGCCAAAGCCTGGTTTGAGAAGTATGACCACCCCCTATGGAAAAAACACGAAAAGGATGCAAGCGAGGCGGGCCATGGTGGTGTAGACTGGTTTGTTTTTAATGCGTTCATTCTTTCGGTAAAAGAAAAAAAGACCCCACCTATTGATGTCTACGATTCGGTAACGATGAGCGTTATTGCGCCTTTATCTGCAAAATCAATCGCAGAAGGAAATAAACCGCAAGAGTTCCCAGACTTTACAAAGGGCCAATGGCAAATGAGAAAAAATAGGTTTGCATTGGACGATAGTGGCTTTTAATTGCCATGAATTTATTTTTGCTTAAGTACTTGTCCGTGGCTTCATTTATTCCCATACTTTATTATCAATAAAAAAAATCGACCAATGCGACTAAAATTTATTTTATTATTTTTTATTCCCTTTTTGTTTTTTGGCTTTCCTATACCATAACCAAAAATTCTAGTTTTCACTAGAACAGCGGGCTTTCACCATGCCTCTATTCCCGCAGGAATAAAAGCAATCGTAAAACTCGGGAAGGAAAATAATTTTGATGTGGATACAACATCCGATGCTGGAAAAATTACTGAAAGTAACTTAAAAAAGTACAGTGCAGTGGTTTTCTTAAGTACAACCGGCGCATTGCTTACAGCCGCAGAACGGAATGATTTTGATATTTTTAGACCTGGAGAAAACCATCATTTTTAAATAAATTAGATAATGACCAACAGAAGATCTTTTTTGAAAAACACAGGGCTTCTTGCCTTAAGTATCCCTTTATTCGGGAATGACATTTTTGCTGCCCCACCCAAACTGCCTGCCTGGGGCATCCAGTTGTATATGGTGAAGGAGAATATGGAAAAAGATATGCCCGGCACCTTGAAACAATTGGGCACAATGGGTTATACGCAGATAGAAAGCTATAGTGGTACTCAGGGTATGTTTTGGGGCGTCGGCAATAAAGAGTTTAAAAAGCTAGCGAATAATTTCGGGCTGAAAGTGATTTCAAGCCACTATAATGATGAGCCAGGCGGTTTTGAAAGGCAAGTAGAAAAAGCCGCTGAAATCGGAATGAAATACCTGGTCTGTCCATGGAAAGGACCTCAAAAATCTATCGACAATTTTAAACGTTTTGCCGATGAGTTCAACAGCAATGGAGAGATCTGCAAAAAGTACGGTATGCGTTTTGGCTACCATCCACATGATTATCCCTACAAAAAAGTAGATGGACAATTACCAATCGACATTCTTTTAGCCAATACGGATAAAGATCTGGTTGATTTTCAAATGGATTATTATTATACCATAACCGAAGGCCAAAACGCAGAAAAATACCTCAAAGAACACAGGCACCGTTTTAAACTCTGCCACATGCGCGATATATTGAAGCATCGTTTGCCCAAAGACAGTGAAGAAGAATCTTCCTGTGATTTAGGGCAAGGTACAATCAATTATCCACGCCTGTTATCCACGGCCTTAGACAATGGCATGAAGTACTTTTTTGTGGAGCAGAGCCGCTTTTATCATGAAACTCCTTTACAAAGTGCAAAAGTGAATATTGATTATCTAAAGAAACTGCGCTTGATTTAATACTTATGGAGTGATTTTTAGCAAACTCTTTCGCTAAGGGCGAAACTCAAGACTTGCCATGATAAGGCCCGTGATCCAGCGCAAGGCCCAGCGCTTCAAAAATAAGATCCATTTGATGAAGGGATAAATTCTTCCCTTCATCAAATGCAATCCGTCCGGATTTTCCGCTTAAGCGATACAGCCCATCTCCCCTTCCAAAAGCTAAATTTACCCTTTACCAAACTTCCTCCCCTTCGCAATATTTCTTTATTGCAACGGAAATATACAGTAAGATTCCCAAGTGGTTTAAACTGAATATTTTCCTTATCCATTCCCTTAGGTTCAATATAATACTATCCTTTTTTTATGAACAGGTTATACACATAATGCATGCATTTTTGATAAAAACCTATGTGTTATGATGAATGATATTCTGTCTCAAAATCAAATCGATTTTTTTTATGTAAACGGTTATTTGTTAGTAGAAAATTTATTAACGCCTGAGGAAGTTGAAACTTATCGTTGCCTGTACGAAGACTTCCTATCCAACAAAATTAATGCCGCAGAGAATCGAGGAGATCTCGCTGGTCAAAATGAAACGGGAACCGAAGATAAGGCTGTTGAACGAATTACCCAGATCATGGTACCCAGCCGGATTGTTCCGTCTTTATTACAAGATGTACTTCACCAGAAGTCATTGGCTATTGCCAAACAGTTGCTGGGAAATGACCTGGAGCTTGACTTTGACATGCTGATCGATAAAGCACCTTATACAAATACGCCAACACCATGGCATCAGGATTGTGCTTACTGGATAAGCATGCCTGACACAAGAGCTACGAGTTGCTGGGTGGCTCTGGATGACTCATTTAAAGAAAATGGCTGTATGTGGTATGTACCAAAATCGCATTTAATACCCATCAGACCACACAGGCCCTCTGGAAAGGGCGGTGCATTACAATGTGATGCTAATGAAGAGGAAGGTGTAGCTGTCGAAATCAAACCAGGAAGCTGTATATTTCACCATGGCGGCACCCTACATTACAGCAGGGGAAATTCTACGGATAAACGCCGTCGTGCATTTATTACCAATTTCAGACCCGCAGAAATGATAAAATTTGAACGTGAACGCGGATACGATCATACCGGAAGTAGGAAGGTAAGAGATGAAAGGGCAAAATAAATACTGCCCTTAATCTCAAAGGAGTCCAACTAACATCAACAAACTACACCAAATAAATGCAAATAAATTATTTCTGTCCCCGTTGGGGAAGTGAAGATATGCCTTGGGATGACTTTCTCAGTGCCGTAAAACAGGCTGGTTATGATGGGGTAGAGATCGGCATTCCCGAAGACGAAAATGCAAAAGCAGAATTGTTGGAAAAAATTGAAGGATATAAGCTGAAGTTTATCGCCCAGCATTGGGAAACAAATGACCGTGATTTTAACACCCATAAAAAATCATTTCGTTATCATCTGGAAAGGCTTATTAAGACCAAACCCTTTCAAGTGAACTCTCATACCGGAAAAGATTATTTCACTGCTGCACAAAATGGAGAACTCCTAAGGATTGCCGAAGAAATTTCAGCGAAAAGCGACGTTTGTATTACACACGAAACACATCGTGGACGGTTTTCATTTGCCTCCCACCTTACAACTCCTTATTTCACGGAATTTCCTAAATTACAGATTACCTTAGATGTTTCACATTGGATCTGTGTTGCTGAGAGTCTATTGTTTGACCAACAGGAAGCCATCGAAAGCTGTTTGCCACATACCAAACACATCCATGCCCGCATGGGCCATACTCAAGGTCCCCAGGTAGACGATCCCCGATTGGAAAAATGGCAACAGACGGCAGAAAGGCATTTTGAAATATGGGATAGTATTGTTGAATACAATAGGGCAAGTGGAACAAAAGAGATTTCCTTTACTACAGAGTTTGGTCCGATACCCTATATGCCAACAGTACCGGCAGGAAAAAGTGCGAGCGGCTTTCAGTTTGAGTTAAATGTTTACATCTTAAAACAATTGATAAAGAGATACAAATGCTCAACTTAGTTAAAAGTTATTATTGAAATTATTCAGATCTTAAAAAAAACCAAAATGATAAAAACAGCTGTTATCACCCCGGAAACCCAACAGATTGATGTTGATAATACTCAAACAGGGAACAGATCTTTGTTAGTAGTTATCGTGTGCGTATTCTTCTTTTGGGGCTTTGCTGCATCAGGCAACGCATTATTGATCCCCGTTTTTAAAGAATCATTTCATCTTTCACAGTTCGAAGCGCAGTTGGTCGAGCTCTCATTTTACATCGCGTATTTCATTGGATCCATTATTTATTTTGTTATTTCTATAAAAAAAGCCAGCTGGCTTCCACAGATCAGTTCAAAAAAAGGAATGATAAGGGGCTTATTGCTTTCCGCTTTTGGAAGCATATTATTGGTTGCCGCCACATCAATCCATTCCTATATCTTCTTCTTGCTTTGTCTGTTTGTTATCGCTTTGGGTTTTACACTGCAGCAGATTGTGGCCAATCCATTATTAGTGCAATTGGGAAATATCAATACCGGTGCGCATCGCTTAATTTTAGCGGGTAGCGTGAATTCATTCGGTAATACCATTTCACCGCTAATACTAAGCGTTTTTTTATTTGGAGGGCTCGCAGCAAAAGTAAACGGCTCAGCTTTATCATTACAGTCTGTGCGTATACCATACATCGTATTAGCAGTTTTATATGTGGTTTTTGCAGTTTGGTTCTACAAAACCCCGGTTCCCAAAACCAGCCAGCTAAGTGATGAACCGGTAAAAGACCTCGGAGCTTTAAAATACCCGCAGCTTGTGCTGGGTATGGTTGCTGTATTTTGCTACGTTGGCGGTGAGGTAACCATGCAAAGTAATCTGCCCGCCCTAATCCATTCTGCTAAAATTTTAGGGTTGCCCGCCAGGGATGCGATTCCCTATTTAAGTTTATTTGGCGGCTGCCTTATGATTGGAAGATGGACCGGGGCTGTTTTTAGCTTTAAAGTTTCAAAAACAGCACAAACATTTCTGCTCTGTCTGGTACCCTTCCTTGCTTTTGGAATTGTTCTTTTAGTCAACTGGTTAGGGGGCTATTCTTTAAACGAAATAATCGACTATGCTTTGTTTTTACCTATATTGATTATTGCCCTGCTCATAAGCAGGAATAATCCCATCAAAATATTGATTTTCGCTTCTGCTGCTGCAATCATAATGATAGCTGGGGGGCTGCTGTTGAATGGTAAATATGCCTTGTACTGCATCGTTTCGGCAGCTTTGTTCAGCTCGCTCATGTGGCCATGTATTTTTCCTGTTGCGATTAAAGGATTGGGAAAATATACCCAGCAGGGCTCATCCCTGCTAATTATGATGATCCTTGGCGGAGCAATCCTTCCTCCCTTGCAAGGTTTGTTATCTGACCATCCATCGATAGGTATACAGCTCTCTTATATTTTACCATTGCTGTGCTTCTCATACGTTGGCTGGTATGGATTAAAAATGAAATAGCACCAGCGTATTATATAATATTTTTTAACAACCCATTTTAGTATTAGAATATGAAAAAGGTAAAAGTTGCCATATTGGGCGCCGGATTTATTGCTGACATCCACATGGAGAGTTATGCAAGATTTGTCCCTGAAGCCGAAGTGGTCGCAGTTTATGCACGAAATGCTGATAAAGGCCAATCCTTTGCAGATAAACACCATATCGCCCAATATTTTTCTTCAATTGATGAACTGATCAAAAACGCTGACTTTGATGTCATTGATATTTGCCTACCAAATTTCCTCCATAAACAGGCAACACTAAAAGCCGCAGCAGCCGGTAAACACATTATTATTGAAAAACCGTTAGCAGTTACGCTGGAAGAAGCTGACGAAATGATTGCTGCCTGCGAAAAGGCCAATGTGAAACTGATGTATGCGGAGGAGCTTTGTTTTGCACCTAAATACGAGCGCGCCAGAAAATTAGTGGAAGAGGGAGCCGTTGGAAGTGTTTATATGTTAAAACAATCCGAAAAACACTCAGGTCCGCATTCCGATTGGTTCTATGATATCAACCAATCAGGGGGCGGTGTCTTAATGGACATGGGATGCCATGGTATTGCCTGGTTCAGGTGGATGTTGAAAAATACTAAGGCTGTGAGTGTTACTGCGTCGATGAATACGGTATTCCATAAGGAGAAAACCCTGGGTGAAGATAACTCCATAGTAATTATAGAATTTGAAAATGGCGTAACCGGCGTTGTGGAGAACTCCTGGGCGAAACAAGGGGGAATGGATGACCGTAGTGAGATCTATGGAACGGACGGTGTGGTATATGCCGATCTATTCGTTGGAAATTCGGTACTTGCTTATAGCAAAAATGGCTATGGTTATGCTATGGAAAAAACAGACACTACGGTGGGCTGGAGTTTTTGTATGTTCGAGGAAGCCTTTAACCAGGGTTACCCTCAGGAATTAAAACATTTTATAGATTGTATACAAAATGACCGGGAGCCATTGATCACCGGTAAAGATGGCAGGACAGTTTTGGAGATCATCTATGCAGCCTACGCATCGGCAGGACAAGGCAAAAAAATAATGCTTCCATTTAGTTCAAAAGTAGAAAGACCCATTGACCTTTGGTTAAAGCCTTAGTACATTTCCAAATATTAAAACCATGACAATAAAAATTTACAGCACGTATGAAGAGCTTTCGGTAAATGTTGCCGATTATGTAATCAAGTTGATGTCAGGTTATGACAAACCCTTGTTTTGCCCTGCATCTGGCGATACACCCGCAGGTGTATATAAGAAATTGATCGAAAGATTTCATGACAAAAAATATGATGTGGCCGGTTGGAAATTTGTGGGTTTGGATGAATGGGTGGGGTTAAACGGAACAGATGAAGGAAGCTGCCGCCATTCAATTGATAAAGACCTGTTCCTCCCGTTAGGCATCCGTAAAGACAACATCTGTTTTTTTGACGGTCGCTCGGTAGATCTTCCCAAATCGTGCAGAGATGCTGAACAATTTATCAGCGATCAGAAGGGAATCGATGTAGTCATTCTCGGTTTGGGAATGAACGGACATATCGCCATGAACGAGCCTGGATGCGCAATTGATTGTAGGACCCAAATTGTACTGTTGCATCCTATCACCGGACAGGTTGGACAAAAGTACTTCAATGAACCCAAGATACTGAAAGAAGGCATTACTTTGGGAATGGGAACACTCCTGGAAAGTACGCATATCATTTTAATGGTAAGTGGTGAGCACAAGGCTGAAATTGTCAGAAAAATGATAGAGGAGCCTGTTACGCGTGATCTACCCGGAAGTCTCTTGCTGAGCCATCCATCCCTTACCATTTTTTTAGATGGCGGTGCTGCCGCCCACCTGTCAAATAAAAATTAAATATGAAGAGCCTTCAGATTCTAGGAATTGACCTTGGTGGAACGAATTTAAGAGCGGGGATCGTGGTTAACGGGATTATCCAATCCTTTGTTTCACAAGCCCTTCATTCGCACGGCACCAGAACTCAGGTTCTTGAGCAAATTTTCGGAGTAATTGATAAAATCATTAATAACGATATCGCAGCCATCGGAATAGGCATCCCAGGCCTTGTGGATCCAACAACAAGGATACTGTATGATGTGGTTAATGTTCCCGCGCTGAATGGGGTGGATCTTTTAATGATTTTGGAGCAACGCTATAATATTCCGGTACAAATAGAAAATGATGCCAATTGCTTTACATTAGGAGAATTTCATTTTGGTGCAGGCCTCCCCTATGAATCTATTGTGGGATTAACCATAGGAACAGGGCTTGGTGCAGGAATTGTAATCAATGGCAAATTATTTACCGGCAAACACGGTGGCGCTGGAGAATTTGGAATGATAAAATATCTCGATAAAAATATCGAATATTATGTAAGTGGCCGCTTTTTCGAACATGTATACCAAACGACAGGAGAAATTGTTTTTCAAAGAGCAATAATGGAGGATGCGGAAGCGATTGAAATGTATGAGGATTTCGGCCGGCATTTAGGCGAAGCGATTAAAATGATTCTCTGTTCGCTGGATTGTGAATGTATCCTCATTGGTGGAAGCGCAAAGACAGCCTTTTCTTTTTACTCCAAGAGTATGTGGGATACAGTTAATGGTTTTGCATATAAACGTGCGGTTTCCGCCTTAAGCATTGAACCATCTATTCTGTTAAATGCGAATATCCTGGGGGCAGCTGCGCTACACTTTACGGTTGACCGACGGAAATAATAAATGAGGTTGTATCATAAATATAGATTTGTCATCCTGAGCCTGTCGAAGGGCCTGTTAAATACGCTTTGAGGTGTTTCGACAAGCTCTCCGTAGGAGTCCTTTGGACAACATGACAGCATTTGAGGTGAAATCGCCTTTATGATACAGCCTCTTCCAAGCCATATAAAGTGAACCTCAACGGCTAAAACTTCTTCAATGGCAAATTTGCAGAAGTTATGCGCAAAATCAAAAACACCTGAATTGACCTTATAATATGCAATTCAGGTGTTTTTTTGACTAAACATGTTATTTCGTTTCCATCAGCGGACTTGGATCCAGGTGCTTTATTTTACCAGGATAACCCGGTAACCAGTTCTGGCTGTTGACTTGACCATATAACCTGAGTTCGATAATTATTT
>NZ_JAUG01000046.1 GCF_000708285.2 Pedobacter borealis DSM 19626 | reverse complement strand
TCTCATTTTGTGGCGTTTTAATCAAGTTTTCTGTTAAGACGGTCGTCACCCTGAATTTATTTCAGGGTCTTTCACGCTAAAAAGATGCTGAAATAAATTCAGCAGGACGATAAAGCGGGATTAGGCGTAAATAAGATATAATTTTCAGCAAATAATTATCGAACTCAGGTCTTTAATAGAAAATACGATTTTTCCAAAAAGGATTTCCGTTAAGTTGGGTTTATTAACGCAAACCAGTAGCACAGAACTGCCCACCTAGACCCGATAAAAGCGAACACGAAGCCCGATTTTTTAATCGGGAGAAGTAAAGCGGTTAGCGGGAATACGCATTGATTTTAGCAGAACTTTTGCTTTCCAATAAATAGATTTTCGGCCTTAACCTATCCTTAAGATTGCTTTTGCTTCGGAATGACGAATTCATTTTGATATATCGACTCCAGACTATGGATTTCCGACTAAGGACTAAATAAATCCCATCCGGTTAGAGTCCAGCTTTAAAAAGATGAACAGTAAGATCGTAAAACTCCATAACGACGAACCACCATAACTAATTAAGGGCAGTGGAATCCCAATTACGGGAATAATACCAATCGTCATCCCGATATTGATAAAAACGTGGAAAAAGAGGATACAAGCTACGCTATAGCCATATACTCTGGAGAATGTAGATCGTTGCCTTTCTGCTAAATTAACCAATCGGAGTAATAGGAACATATACAAACCTATCACTACAGAACAGCCCATAAACCCCCATTCTTCGCCGATGGTAGAGAAGATGAAATCGGTACTCTGCTCTGGTACATAACCATATTTAGTTTGTGTGCCCTGTAAAAATCCACGGCCGGTTCCCTGACCTGAGCCTATGGCAATTTGCGATTGGATTACATTATAACCCGCACCTTTATTATCAGTTTTAAGCCCTAACATTAATTCGATACGGCTACGTTGGTGGGGAGCTAAAACTTTTTCGTAGGCAATTTTAACCAGAAACAAATAAGCAATAGCAACTATGGTAACAAGAACGGTAGAGAAAATGATCTTTTGTTTTCTTCTGTTGTTATAAATGAAAAGTCCTGCAATTGTGGTAATAATGATGATTAGAATGTAGGTTGGTACCAAGAAATCAGAAATAAACAGCACAATCATTCCCAAAAATATCAGTAGAAAATAGCCTGATAAGCCCTCACGGTACAAAGGGAACATGAAGGCGAGGAAAACCAAAGCAGATCCGGTATCAGGCTGGAGCATAATGAGTAAGAGGGGCACTAATACAATTAATGCTGCAATTATTATCGATTTAAAATCGCGGAATTTAGGATTAAAGGTACTTACATATCGCGCAAGAAGCAGGGCTGTGCCAAACTTGGCAAATTCTGAAGGCTGCAGCCTGAATGAGCCTATGGGTATCCAGGCTTGGTTTCCACCAACGTTTCTTCCAACAAACAATACTACAACCAGTAATAATATGGTGATTCCATAAATAAATGGCGCAAATACATTAAATAACCTACCATCAAACAATAAGATGGATAAGCCCAATATAAGGCCTGTAATTACGTAAATTAACTGCTTGCCGTAGCTGCTGGCAAAATCGAAACCGATTGCCTTATCTGGATTGTAAATTGATGCATAAATATTGGTAAAACCAACTGCACATAATGCAATATAGATCAGAACGGTAATCCAATCTACATTAAAAAAGAAGCGGCTTCCCTGTTGCTGGATCATTTCTTGTTATTTACAGTTTTATTGGTTTCAAATTGTTTGTTCACCTTAGGTTTTGTAGCAACAGACTGTTTTAATATTGACGGTTTCGTTTTCAAACTATCTTTAAGCCTTTTAAGCGAATCGGTTTTTTTAATATTTAAACTATCCGTTTTGGTGAGTTTAATTTTCTTAGTCTTATCAATTAGTGCTGGTAAAAGATTGGTTTCTGAGAATGCTTTAACTGTATAGCCATTTGATTTTGGCTTAATGGAATCTGTTAAGTATTTCTCTACAATAAAGCTCGAAATAGGAGCAGCGTAAGAACCACCAAAACCACCATTTTCTACAATCACAGCAATTGCAATTTTAGGATTGTCCATTGGCGCAAAACCGATAAACACAGAGTGGTTTTTGCCATGAGGGTTTTGTACCGTTCCGGTTTTACCACACATAATAATATTGGGGATCTGAGATTCTTTTGCTGTTCCCCATGGACTGTTTACAGCGTCTCTCATCCCTTCAATTACCGGCGGAAAATATTTAGCATCAATGCCAACATAGTTTTTAACTACATATTCTTTTTTAACCACGTTTTTATCTCCAATACCTTTAATTAAGTGAGGTTTTAGGTAGTAACCACGATTGGCAATTGCGGCCATTACATTTGCCATTTGTAATGGTGTAGAAGTAATTTCGCCCTGACCAATGGCCTGCGAAATTACAGTAGTATATCCCCAGTGTTTGCCGTAAATTTTGTCATAGTGCTCGGCCTGATAAAATATTCCTTTTTTCTCGAAAGGCATATCTATGCCCAGTTTTTGGCCAAAACCCCATTTAGCAATTTGCTCATGCCAATTTGCGTAGGTTTGACGTTGGTTTTTTATGCCGTTTTTGGTGATGATGTTTTGAAAAACATGGCAAAAATAGGTATTGCATGATCGGGCGATACCGCGCTGCATATTAATGGTTCCATCTACGTGCTCGCACTTCACTTTATGATTTCCGGCCATATAGTAACCCGGACAGAAAAAAGTAGTGTTTGGGTCAATCGCACCGTCCTGTAGCGCCACTAAGGCATCAACAGGTTTAAATGATGATCCTGGAGAATACTGGCCTGCAATAGGGCGGACAATCTGCGGGCGGTAAGGGTTTGCAATCAGACTCATGTAATTTTTGCCCCAATCTTTACCAACCAATTGGTTCGGATCATAACCAGGGCTACTTACAAAGGCCAATATTTCGCCTGTAGATGGCTCAATGGCTACAATGGCACCTACTTTGTTTTTCATCAGTTCTTCGCCAAGGCGCTGAATTCTAATATCTAATGATGAAATCAATCGATCACCAGAAACGGCATTGATATCGTATTTTCCGCCAGCATAACTGCCCTGAGCGATATTTTTCGCGTCATACAATGTATTAATTACACCTTTTTCACCCCTTAAAAAATCTTCATACGATCGCTCTAAGCCACTTTTTCCGATAAAATCGCCTGGTTTATAATATCCTTCCGATTTTTCAATGTCATCAAGACTTACTTCTTTCACGTAACCGAAAAGCTGTCCAGCAATACTGTCGGGATAATGCCTTACCGTTCTATCCTGCGTTCTGAAACCCGGAAAACGGTACATGATTTCTTGCAGACGGGCATAACTTTGAACTGAAATCTGGCGTTCGAAAAACGTAGCCTGATAATTTGATTGTGCCCTTGCTTTTTTTAATTTCTTACGTACATCTTCTATGGTAATTTCTAAAGCATTGGCCATGGCCAAAGTATCGAAGGGTTTAACTTCGTTTGGGGTAACCATTAAGTCGTAAACGGGTTCGTTTTGTACAATCACCTTCATGTTCCGGTCTAGAATGGCACCACGGGCAGGATATTTATAGATTTTACGCAATACGTTACTTTCGGCAGAACTGAAGGCCTTGTCGCTAATAATCTGGATATAAAATAACTTCCCCAATAAAATCAGGGCGATTACAATAAATAATCCTTGAACGATATATTTTCGGTTAAATAATTGATCCATTAGCGTGGTGTTCTTCTATAGAATATAAACTCTACCAATAAAATAATAAGCAGTGTAAAGATACAACTTAAGCCGCATCTCATTAAGGTATAACCAATTTCGGTTAGCCTAAATGTTTCTAAAAAGAACAGCACCAGGTGGTGTGCAACAACGCAAAGAAAAGCATAAAGTGAAAACCATTGGAAACCCATATAACTTAACGATGGTTCTGGGTCGTCAATTGCGTCGCGGTTTAAACTTATCGATATAAAGGAAATCCTTACAAAAGCCAATACCACACAGGCCGTAGCATGTACGCCCATGGTATCGTAAAAAGCATCGAGTGTTAAGCCTGTTCCAAAAGCCAATAAGTACAATAAAATATTGGGGATTCCGAATGGAAGCAGGAGTAAAAACAGCACATAGATAAACGGTGTGGAAAGATCATAAAAGCCCATGTTTTTGAGCAGGAAGATCTGTACAAAAAGGAGTAAAAACCACCTGATCACATTTACAATTATGATTCTACTATTCATTCGGTTTAACTAAGCTTTCCAAAGCCTTTTGCTCTTCGGCTTTTTTATCTTTAACCACATATACATATTGCAATGTGCTAAAATCTGTAAATAAATTTAATTCTCCTGATAAGAAATTATCATTGGTGGCTACGTTGGCCTTGCTAATTTTTCCGACTAAAATTCCGGCAGGAAATGCTGCATAACCCGAGGTTACAACCGTATCGCCCACATACATTTTAATATGGTTGGGCACCTCTTTAACAAACGCTTTTTTAATATCGAAATTTCCATCTCCCCAAACTAACGAACCTAAAGCATGATTCTTTTTTAAGGTTACACTAATCTTAGTGTCTTTATGCAATAGCGATTGTATGGTGGCCAGATGGGCCGAAACATCACGGATAAAACCAACCACTCCCCGCTGGGGCGCTATAACAGCCATGCCACTTTTAATGCCATCAACAGTTCCTTTATTAATGGTCATCACGTTGTTGCGTAAAGTGATCGAATTTTTAACCACTTTAGCTGCCAAATAAGTGTATTGCTGATTGGTAATCGTATCTACCACTTTAACATCTTTGGCTGTATCTATCGTAGTTAATCCCAGTAACTGGCTTTTAAGCTTAGCGTTTTCTGCCGCAAGGCTATCGTTAACCATACCCAAGTTTAAGTATCTTTTAAAAATATTTAACCTTTCGTATGCGGTACCTACTACCTCATTGCTTGAGTTTAAGGTTACACTACGCTGATAGGAGTTGTTTTTCACCGTTAGATAGATCCCTACGATAAAAAAAATGATAAATAAGAAAAATGCGTTGTATCTGCTGATGAAAATCCAAAGGTTACGCATTTGAGTTTGGAGTTAAAAGATTGGAGTTGGGAGTTAAAAGTTTAGCGTATGAGTGGAAAACTCCAAGCTCACAACCCCAAACGCCAAGCTAAATGTTATTGCATTAAGAATTTATATCCGCCAATGTTTTTAAGGGCGATGCCGGTTCCACGAACTACTGCACGAAGCGGATCTTCTGCAACGTGAACAGGTAATTTGGTTTTAGCAGCTACACGCTTATCTAAACCTCTTAACAATGCACCACCACCGGTTAAATAAATACCTGTTTGGTAAATATCTGCTGAAAGCTCTGGAGGCGTAATCTCTAAAGCTTTTAAAATTGCTTCTTCAATTTTAGAGATCGATTTATCTAAACAGTGTGCAATTTCGGTATAAGAAACAGTGATCTGCTTTGGTACACCGGTCATTAAATCGCGACCTTGAACCGCGAAATCAGCAGGAGCATCCTGTAATTCAGGTAAAGCTGCACCAACTTCAATTTTAATTTTCTCAGCGGTACGGTCACCAATCATAATGTTGTGTTGACGGCGGATGTAGTTTACAATATCAGAGTCGAAGTTATCTCCTGCAACGCGGATAGATTGATCGCAAACGATACCGGATAAAGCGATAACCGCAATCTCAGTAGTACCGCCACCTATATCGATAATCATGTTACCCATTGGCTCTTCTACATCAATCCCGATACCTACGGCAGCTGCCATTGGCTCATGAATTAAGTATACCTCTTTTGCACCGGCAATTTCAGCTGAATCTCGTACTGCACGTTTTTCTACTTCAGTAATACCAGATGGAATACAGATTACCATACGTAAAGATGGAAACATCCAGCCTTTACCGCCATTAAGCATGCGGATCATGCCTTTAATCATGGCTTCAGCAGCGTTGAAATCGGCAATAACACCATCTTTTAATGGACGAACGGTTTTAATATTATCGTGGGTTTTACCCTCCATTTGCATTGCCTGACGACCTATAGCAATGACTTTGTTTGTAGTACGATCGAAAGCAACGATAGATGGCTCATCTACAACTACTTTGTCGTTATGTATAATCAGGGTATTCGCAGTGCCTAAATCGATGGCAACTTCTTGCGTAAACCAGTTAAATAATCCCATGTATAAGGTATGTTTTCTTTATTTTATCAAATCTATACTATTCCTAATGTAAAAATAGCTTTTTTATTGTTTTAAGTTTTATTTTCTTCAGTTATTAAATTGTTTTTAAGGCAATTAAAATGTTCAGAAAATAAAAAGCTGTGATTCTTAGGTTAAAGCAGTCCTGCTATCCGTTCAGTCTGATGAAAAATCGGAACGACTGCTGTCGGGTTCGGTTACCTGGCTCCGGCTTTTCAAATTTCCTCCCCCTGCCCCCTCCAAAGGGGGAAGCCCCTCAAAGTTTCATACCTGCATGGTGAATTTGAGCTTTCGATAGGTAACCTTCCACCTTTAAACCCTCAACCTTTTACCTTATCTAGTGTTTAAAGTGTCTTACCCCTGTGGTTACCATTGCAATGCCTTTTTCGTTTGCTTTAGCAATAGAATCAGCATCTTTAATCGATCCACCTGGTTGTAGCACAGCTGTAATTCCGGCTTCGGCAGCAATTTCAACACAATCAGGGAAAGGAAAGAAAGCATCAGATGCCATTGCTGCACCTTCAACACTGAATCCGAAAGCCGCTGCTTTTTCAATCGCTTGTCTTAAGGCATCAACACGTGAAGTTTGGCCAACGCCGCTTGCAATTAAAACATCATCTTTAACCAGAACAATGGTGTTCGATTTAGTATGTTTTACAATCTTGTTGGCGAAGAACAAATCTTTTAACTCTTGTGCCGTTGGTGCTTTATCGGTTACGGTTGTCATTTGCTCTGGACCTTCGATAATTAAATCTTTATCCTGCTCAATTACGCCATTTAATAAGGTTTTAAATTGTTTTTTGCTCAACTCAACCTCGTTACGTTGTAAAATAACGCGGTTTTTCTTTTTGCTGAATAACTCAATTGCTTCTGCTTGGTAAGAAGGTGCTATTAACACTTCAAAGAAAAGATTGTTGATTTCCTGAGCCGTTTCTAAATCTACCGCAACATTGGTAATCAATACACCACCAAAAGCAGAAACCGGATCGCAGGCCAATGCATCAATCCAGGCTTGTTTAACAGTAGGGCGGGAAGCAATACCACAAGCGTTTGTATGTTTTAAGATTGCAAAAGTTGGATCTTCAAATTCGTCGATCAACGCTACAGCTGCATCTACATCTACCAGATTGTTATAAGAAAGTTCTTTACCGTTCAATTTGGTAAACATGGCATCTAAATCGCCATAGAATACACCACCTTGATGAGGATTTTCGCCATAACGCAAAGTTTTAGCTTCTGTTACGCTTTGTTTGAAAACATCAAGAGGCTCTTCTGTATTGAAGTAATTAAAAATTGCAGTATCGTAATGTGAAGAAGTGTGGAAAGCCGTTTTAGCGAACGATTTACGTTGTGCTAAAGTGGTTTCACCATTTTGGGCTTCTAATTGGGCCTGTAAAGTAGGGTAGTCGTTTTTCGATGCGATAATCACCACATCGTTGAAGTTTTTCGCAGCCGCACGGATTAAGGAAATACCACCGATGTCTATTTTCTCGATAATTTCTTCTGGTGTTCCGCCTGCTTTTACGGTTTCTTCAAAAGGGTATAAGTCAACAATAACCAAATCAATTTCAGGGATCTCATATTCAGCAATCTGCTCCTGATCTCCCGCTAACGCTCTACGGTTTAAAATTCCACCAAATACTTTTGGGTGTAAAGTTTTAACACGTCCGCCTAAAATAGATGGATAACCTGTTAAATCTTCAACCGCCGTAACCGGAAGATTTAAATCTTTGATGAATTGTTCTGTTCCACCGGTAGAAAATAATTGTACCCCTTGCGCGGCCAACAATTTTACCAATGGCTCCAAACCATCTTTATAATATACTGAGATTAAAGCGTTTTTGATTTTAATGGATTGACTCATTCTACTGAAAATTTTGAGCCGCAAAGGTAGTAAAACAGGATTGTTTTTTAATGAGATTTACCGATCAATATTAAATTTTATTCCGCTATATATAATAAGGTATATTCATTTGCCAGGTAAGCTCTTCTAAAGCCTGATTAAATAGCCTTATTAACCCGTTTTATTGTGTAATTTATTTGCTGATCTTTTTAACAATGGTTTCTACAATACGTGGGTAATGCTGGTGTTCGAGCTGCTGACCTTTAAACTTTACCATTTCCAGATTGTCGTTTTTGTCGATTCTGTACCTTGCCTGATAAATATATTCTCCTTCGTCATAGTTTTCATTAACATAATGAATGGTTATTCCGCCTTCCGTTTCGCCGGCGGCTATAACAGCATGGTGTACATGGTCTCCATACATGCCTTTACCGCCAAATTTTGGAAGGATTGCCGGATGGATATTTACAATTCTGCCGGGGTAAGCATGGATCAGGTTTTTAGGGATCAGCCAGAGAAAGCCTGCAAGCACAATAAAATCGATTTCAAGATTTTTGAGAAGATCTATCACTTCATCGGTTTTATAGAACTCATTTTTGTCGAAAATATGAGTGGGGATTTCGAAATTATCAGCTCTCTGCAATACATAAGCATCGGCGTTGTTGGTTAATACCAAAGATATTTCTATTTCATTGCTCCGTTTAAAATGCTCCATCAGTTTTTGGGCATTGGAGCCAGAACCTGATGCAAAGATGGCTATTCGTTTTTTCACTCAAAAATCGTTTTGCCCAAAAATAGTATTTTTAAGCCTGTTTTCTTAATCGAAAGGAAATTTTATTGAATTAAGTTAAAGTATTTATAATGAATAATTTTAATGTATTTTTGCAGTTCGGAAATGGGCTTCAATTTTAATGAAAAAAAAGTTGAAAGTGTTTTGTAATTTAAAAACATTAATCCTATATTTGCAACCCGAATTATAGGAAACGAATAAGAAAAATAAAAGGCTAAATAGAAATGGCAAATCATAAATCTTCATTAAAAAGAATTAGAGCAAACGCAACAAAACGTTTACGTAACAGATATCAGGCAAAAACTACACGTACCTTTATTAAAAGATTACGTGCTGCAGAAGATAAAAAATCTGCATCTGATTTATTGCCTAAAGTAATCTCTATGTTAGATCGTTTAGCTAAAAAGAATATTATCCACAAAAACAAAGCGGCTAATAACAAATCAAAATTAACGAAATTCGTTAACGGTTTAAAATAAGCCAATTTTTTTACGATATTAGTAAAGGCATCCTAACCAAAAGTTAGGATGCCTTTTTTTGTCTAAAAAAATGGAAAATTACGAACAGAAACTAGGTATAAAGTTATGGGCTGAAGAAGATCGCCCGCGTGAAAAACTTTTATTACATGGCCGAAGACATTTAACAGATGCCGAACTGATTGCTATTTTAATTGGCTCAGGAAGTAAAAATGAAACCGCTGTCGATTTAAGTAAAAGGATTTTGTCGTTTTACGATAACAATTTAACAAAACTGGGAAAAGCTTCTATTCTGGAGCTTTCCAGGTTTAGAGGTATTGGAGAAGCCAAAGCATTAACTATAATTGCCGCTCTGGAGCTTGGTTTGCGGCGGAAGGAAACTGCTGAGGAGGCCATTACCCATGTTACTACTTCTAACGATGTTTATAAATATTTACATCAAACTTTCGCTAACCTCAATCACGAAGAGTTCTGGATATTACTCCTAAACAGGTCTAACCGGGTAATAGGTAAATTTTTGATCAGTAAAGGCGGACAGGCAGGTACGGTAGCCGATCCGAAAATTATTTTTAAAACAGCTTTAGAAAACAATGCCGCAAATATTGTATTGGCACATAACCATCCTTCGGGAAGTTTAAAGCCTAGTGAGAGCGACGATAAATTGACCAGGAATATGGTTGCCTCAGGAAATTTGCTTAGTCTGTACGTGGTCGATCACCTGATTTTTGCCAATAACCGTTACTATAGTTATCGGGATGAAGATTTAATTTAAAAGATATTTGGTTGTTAAAGTACAATTAACGTTAAATTAGTATAATAGCGGCTTAAATTAAATATTACCGGTTAGCCAGCATTAATTAAATTGTGTAATTATATTTATGAATACTTTAAAAATCATCCCTGTTTTTCTTTTGTTAACCGTTATGGCATTTGCGCAAAAAACGGCAGCCCCAATTAATATTATTACTTACAATATCCGTTTAAATGTAGCATCTGATGGTGTTAATGCCTGGCCGAACCGGAAAGACAATGTTAAAGCCCTGGTGAAATTTCATGATGCTGATATTCTTTGTGTACAGGAAGCCTTACCTGAACAGTTTGATGCGCTTTTGGAGAATTCCAATTTCGATGTAGTGGGTGTTGGTCGTGAAGATGGTAAAAGAAAGGGAGAATTTTCTGCCGTTTATTTTGATAAAAACAGGTTCACTAAAAAGGATGGCGGAACTTTCTGGTTGTCAGAAACACCAGATGTTCCATCAAAAGGTTGGGATGCCGCACTTAACCGGGTATGCAGCTGGGTTAAATTGTACGATAAGCAGAATAAAAAAGAGTTTATCGTTTTTAACACACATTACGATCATATCGGTGTTCAGGCGAGGATCGAATCAGCTAAATTGCTTAAACGTAAAATTCAGCAGATTGCACCAACGCTACCGGTTGTTTTTACCGGCGACTTAAACGTAACGCCAGAAACAGAAGCCATTGCTACTATAAAATCTTTTCTTATCGATGCGAAAGATGTTTCTGTAGAGCCCCCATATGGCCCGACAGGTACTTTTAATGCTTTTGATTTTAACAGTGACCTGAAAAACAGGATCGACTACATTTTTGTAAACAAAGGATTTAGGGTGCAGAAATTCGCTGTATTAACTGATAGTAAGGATAAAAGGTATTATTCTGATCATTTACCTGTTTTTTGCAGACTTTGGTTTTAATAAATGCTGTTAAAATCTCTGTTTCCCTTTCAATTCGAGCTTTTTGGTAATCAATACCATTATCATTATATTTTCGAAACACTGGCATTTATAATTGGTGTTAGGTTATATTATTTCTATAAAAAAGGAATTAAAGACCCGATATCTGACGAAAACAGGCTGTGGATTATGTTGGGCGCTATGCTTGGGGCATTAATTGGCTCGCGTGTAATTGCGGTACTCGAAACGCCTGAAGTACTCCATCACCTTAGTTTTTCAGTTCTTTATCAAAGTAAAACCATTATTGGCGGTTTGCTTGGCGGTTTGTTCGGTGTTGAATTGATAAAAAAGATAATAGGTGTGAATATCGCCTCTGGGGATGTCTACGTTATCCCGATTTTGGTTGCCCTTATTATTGGCCGTATCGGTTGCTTTTCCATGGGGATCGACGAGCCAACCTACGGCATCCCTACCCATTTTTTTATAGGTATGGATTTGGGCGATGGTATATTGCGGCATCCCATCATGCTTTACGAAATGGTTTACCTCATACTTTTGATTTTTTTGTTCAATGGCTTGAAAAATAAGACATTGATCAATGGAGACCGTTTTAAATTGTTTATGGTATTGTATTTCCTGTTCCGTTTTTGGGTAGAATTTATAAAGCCTTACCATTCATTATTTTTAAATTTAAGCAGCATTCATTGGTCTGCATTGTTTATTTTTATTTATTATTATAGATTCATCATTAGAATTTCGAAACAGATTTTACATAAACAGTAAACATTATGGCCAATACCAGGGATTATATATACTACGATTATACCAAAAGTCTTTGCCCCGAATGTTTACAGCTTTGCGATGCGAAAATTGTTTTTCAGGATGCTAAGGTATTTATGCTGAAGAATTGCAGAACGCATGGCGATAGCAAAGTAATGATTGCTGATGATGTAGAATATTACAAACAGATCAGGAATTACAATAAACAATCGGAAATGCCACTTAAGTTTAATACGAATGTGCATTACGGTTGCCCTTATGATTGTGGCTTATGTACCGATCATGAACAGCATTCGTGTTTAACCGTAATAGAGGTTACTGATCGTTGCAACCTGGCCTGTCCAACATGTTATGCCATGTCATCGCCAAGTTATGGCAGGCACCGTACGCTGGAAGAAATAGAACGTATGATGGATGTTGTTGTGGCAAACGAAGGTGAACCCGATGTGGTTCAACTTTCGGGTGGAGAACCAACCGTACATCCCGATTTTTTTAAGATTTTAGACCTTGCCAAAACAAAACCCATTAAACATTTAATGGTGAATACGAATGGTATCAGGATTGCAAAAGATATTGGCTTTGTAGAAAAATTAGCAAGCTATATGCCCGATTTCGAAATTTACCTGCAGTTTGATAGTTTCAGCGCCGAAGTACTAACCAAGCTAAGGGGAGAAGACCTTACCGAAGTAAGAAGAAAAGCCATCGATCACCTCAACCAGTTTAATGTATCTACTACTTTGGTGGTTACTTTGCAAAATGGCCTTAACGATCATGAAATTGGCGATATTTTAGATTATGCGCTTAAACAGAAATGTGTTCGCGGCGTTACTTTCCAGCCTACCCAGGTTGCCGGAAGAAATGATGGTTATAACGATCAACAGGGAAGAATCACCCTAACTGAGGTGCGCAGAAAAATTTATGAGCAATACCCTGTTTTTACCCCACAAGATTTAATCCCTGTGCCATGCAACCCCGATGCACTGTGTATGGCCTATGCGTTAAAAATCGGCGTTGAGGTGATCCCGATGACGCATTTGATCAATCCGGAAGATTTACTCAACAATTCAAAAAATACCATCGTTTTCGAACACGATGAAAAATTGAAAGAGCACATGCTGAATTTGTTTAGTACAGGTGTTTCTGTAGATTGTGCCGAAGATACCTTTGGCGAATTGATGTGTTGCCTGCCAAGGGTAAAATCAGATAGTTTAAGTTACGATAATTTATTTCGGATTATCATCATGAATTTTATGGACCCGCTGGATTTTGATGTACGTGCTGTTAAAAAATCCTGTGTGCACATTGTGAGCGATAAATACAAAATGGTACCCTTCGAAACCATGAATATTTTTTACCGCGACAACAAAATAGATCTGATCAGAGAAAAATTAAATATGAACTAACATGGAAGGCTTATTCGTATTGTTAATTGTTTATTGTCTTACTGCAGTTGTACTCTTTGTCGTGGGGATTATTCAGATTATTATTAAATCGTCAAGGAACGAACCTGTAAAACCTGGATTAAAACTGCTTATCATTTCGGTAATTATGGTGGTAATCGGTTTTGGTGCTTGTGCAGTATTGCTGGCCAATAGTTAATACCTAGTATTTTGTTAATATTAAAATGGCGGTTCTATTTTTTCCGCTGATTTCGGTAATAATCGCTGAAACATATAAATCAGCGTATTCCGCGGGGGTATAAAATGACAATTCATACTTAACTTAGCACTAACTTAAAATTTATGGAAATTTTTATAGTATATTGGGTAATTGTCGTGTTGTTGTTTGTAATTGGCATCATTCAGATCATCGTAAAAGCTGCGAAAAATCAACCCGTTAAACCCGGCCTTAAATTGGTTATTGCATCTGTTATCATGTTGGTAATAGGAGCAGGAGCATGTGCAGTAATTCTATCTAATTTAAATATTGGCCATTAGTCATTTTATTGTGTCAAGATTGCGGGTTTAACTTTCTCCTTTGACCTTTAAATAATATCTTTGCGTTTTATGAAATTAGAGTGTCCTTCGAGATTTGTCTTGATACTGGACACTCGCTACTTGATACTCCAAAATGAAAATATCATATAACTGGTTAAAACAATTCGTACAGATCGATAAAACACCTCAAGAACTTTCGTTAATTCTTACCAATGTTGGTTTAGAAGTAGAAAGTGTAGAAAAAGTGCAGCCTGTTGTGGGCGGTTTAGAGGGCTTGGTTATCGGCGAAGTATTAACCTGTGTTCAGCATCCGAATGCCGATCGTTTACGCATTACTACGGTAAACGTTGGGGGTAAAGAAAACCTTCAGATTGTTTGCGGTGCCCCAAATGTAGGTGCTGGCCAAAAAGTAGTAGTAGCTACAGTGGGTACAACCGTATATCCTTTAGAGGGCGAGCCATTTAAAATCAAAGAATCAAAAATCAGGGGAGAACTTTCTCAGGGAATGATCTGTGCCGAAGATGAAATCGGTTTAGGTAAATCGCATGATGGGATTATGATCCTTGCCAAGGACACCGAAATTGGAATCCGTGCAAAAGACCATTTCAAAATGGATGATGATTTTGTTTTCGAAATCGGATTAACACCAAACCGTGCTGATGCGGCTTCTCATTTAGGTGTGGCGAGAGATTTGGCCGCTTATTTCAGAAGTGAATATGAAATGCCTGATCTTTCAGTTTTTAAAACAGATAACGAAAATCTGGTAATTCCGGTAGAAGTAGAAGATTTAGCCGCTTGTCCGCGTTATAGCAGCCTAACACTTTCTGGTGTTACCGTAAAAGAATCGCCAGAGTGGTTAAAAGATAAATTAAAGGTAATTGGTTTACGTCCTATCAATAATGTGGTTGATATTACCAATTATGTGCTTCATGGTTTAGGACAGCCTCTACATGCTTTCGATGCCGACAAAATTACCGGCGGAAAAGTAATCGTGAAAAAAGTAGCTGAAGGAACACCTTTTGTAACCCTTGATGATGTTGAGCGTAAACTCAGCGCAGATGATTTAATGATCTGCAATACCCATGCACCAATGTGTATTGCAGGTGTTTTCGGTGGGAAATCTTCAGGAGTTGATGCCAACACCAAAAATATTTTCTTGGAAAGTGCTTATTTTAATTCGGTTTCTGTACGTAAAACTTCAAAAAGACATGGCTTAAAAACCGATGCCTCTTTCCGTTACGAGCGTGGTACCGATCCGGAGATTACGGTTACGGCTTTAAAATATGCAGCATTATTAATTAAAGAACTTGCTGGCGGGGAAATTTCTTCATCAGTTTCTGATATTTATCCAAGTCATATCAAGCCGTTCGAGTTTGAAGTAAGTTATACCAATATCAATAAATTAATTGGTGCAAACATTCCATCAGCCGAAATTAAACACATTATTACCGCTTTGGGTATTGCGGCAACCAATACCTCTGAAGATACTTTGGCTTTAAGAGTACCATCGTTTAAAGTTGATGTAACCCGCGAATGTGATATTACAGAAGAAGTATTGCGTATTTACGGTTATAACAATATCGAAATCCCTTCAAAGATAAATGCATCGCTTTCTTACAGCATCAAACCTGAAAAAGAAAATACGCACAACGTAATTGCAGATATGCTTACCTCAAACGGTTATGCAGAAATTATGTGCAACTCGTTAACTAAATCAGCCTATTCGAAAAATTTAGACGAAGCTGTATTTATTTTAAATCCATTAAGCAGCGATTTAAATGTAATGCGCCAGCATTTATTGATGCCTGCATTAGAAAGTGTGGCTTACAACCAGAACCGTAAAAATGCTGATGTTAAGTTTTATGAATTTGGTAAAACCTATCATTTAATTAATGAGCAGTATGTAGAGCGCTCAAGGTTATTATTGTTGATCTCGGGTGCTAAACAGAACGAGCAATGGAACCACAATGCTAAATCGGCTACCTTTTATAACTTAAAATCAGCAGTTGATGCCATTATAAACCGTTTGGGTATTGTAAGCTATCAAACCGATACCTTAAATGATGAAAACTTTGCTTACGGGATTAAATATTTCCGTGGGGATAAAACCCTGGTAAGTTTTGGCGCCGTTTCAAAAGCCGACCGTAAAGTAGCCGATGTAAGTGCGGAGGTTTTTTATGCCGATTTTGATTGGGCTGCCTTGTTGGATATTGTAAGGAAAAATAAAATCGTTAACAAAGAGGTTTCTAAGTACCCGCAAGTGCGTAGAGATTTGTCTTTATTGATCGATCAGGCGGTAACTTTCGATACTTTAAAAGGCATTGCTTTCAAAACTGATAAAAAGCTGATCAAAGAGGTTGGTGTGTTCGATGTGTATGTAGGTGATAAATTACCTGAAGGCAAAAAATCGTATGCCTTGAACTTCATTTTGCAGGATGAGGAACAAACCTTAACCGATAAGCAGATTGAAAACACGATGCAGAAATTAATCGCGAATTTAACAGCACAAGCTGGGGCAGAAATTAGGAAATAAAATATAAATTCGTATTTTTAGAAATAAATTCATGACTTCTGTTGCAGATCAATTAGATAAGGTATTACAAAAAACGGCTCAGGTATTAGAGCTATGTAATGCGCTACAGGAAGAAAATGATTTATTAAAGCTTGAAAATCAATCGTTAAAAGTTGCACTCGATACAGCGAAAGGCAAAAATGTAGAACTTGATGAAAAATTAAGGGTTACAAAATTGGCTAAAAGTATAGAGGGGACAAGCGAAAAATCGCTTGACATTAAACAAAAAATTAACGATTTTGTGCGGGAGATTGATAAAAGTATTGCATTATTAAAAAAATAATGATGCAGAGAAATCAGAAACTAAGCTAAACAAATGGGAGAAATCTCGATTAAAATAACCATTTCCGACCGTATTTATCCACTAAAGGTGAATATGGAAGAGGAAGAAATTGTGAGACGGGCAGCAAAAATGATCAATGAGCGCATAAAAGATTATCAGGATAATTATGCGGTTAGAGATAAGCAGGATCTTCTTTCTATGGCAGTGTTACACTATGCAACAGCCGTATTGAGAACAGAAAATAAAGTACAAAATCAGGATACTGCTGTTGCCGATAAAGTTGAAGAATTGGATGTTTTACTCAGTAATTTCTTTTCAAAATAAGGTTCGTTCTTTCAAAGTATACGTCACTCTGAACTTGTTTCAGAGCCTGTTTAATAAGATCCTGAAATAAATTTAGGATGACGACGCTAATATTAGCATAAAAACATAGCCGCGGCTAGTTTTTGAGTTTCAAATTTTATAAAACTTAACACTTCAATATCTATAGGGTTAAGAGGGCGTATTTCATCTGCTATGGCACCTGAAAATGGCTTAAACCCTAATTATGCTTAGTTGAGGTTTAAAATGTATGAGACTTTAAAAATTAGTTGCGGTTTTTTTTTACTTAAAAAACAAAATGGAAATAGTTGAAATATTAGGATACGTATTTGCCGTAATAGCGGGTATAGCTATCGGAGTGGTGGTAGGAAGATTCCTACTGCGTAACTTGCTTAAACAGCAGGAAGTTGCCGCACAGAACAAAGTGAAAAAGATTTTAAAAGATGCAGAAAACAATGCAGAGATCTTAAAAAAGAATAAACTTTTAGAAGCAAAAGAAAAGTTTTTGCAAATGAAAGCGGAGCATGAGCAGGAAGTGAATGCCAAAAACAATAACATTAACCAACGCGAAAATACCATGAAGCAGAAAGAGCAATCGGTAAACCAGCGCATGGAAAATTTTAATAAAAAAGAACAAGAACTCGATAAGCAAAAAAGTGTTTTAGAAAAGCAAACCGAAATTGCGATTAAAAAGCAAGAAGAAGTTGAAGTGCTTAAAAACCAACACCTAAAACAATTAGAAACCATTGCTGGCCTGTCTGCCGAAGAAGCTAAAGAGCAATTGGTAGAAAATCTGAAACAAGAAGCCCGTACACAGGCAATGATGCAGGTGAAGGATATTGTTGATGAGGCAAAGTTAACGGCGAGCAAAGAAGCTAAAAAAGTAGTCATACAAACTATTCAGCGTACTGCTACCGAAGCTGCAATTGAAAATTCGGTTTCTATTTTTCATATCGAAAGCGATGAGATTAAAGGTCGTGTTATTGGTAGAGAGGGTAGAAACATCCGTGCTTTAGAAGCTGCTACCGGTATTGAGATTATTGTTGATGATACACCAGAAGCAATTATTTTATCAGGTTTCGATCCGGTAAGAAGAGAAATTGCCCGTTTGGCTTTACACCGTTTGGTAACAGATGGTCGTATCCACCCGGCTCGTATCGAGGAAATTGTAGCGAAAACCAAAAAACAGATCGAAGATGAAATTGTAGAGATTGGTGAGCGTACAGTAATCGATTTAGGTATTCATGGTTTACATCCTGAGTTAATTCGTATGGTTGGCCGTATGCGTTACCGTTCATCTTACGGACAAAACTTGTTACATCACTCTCGTGAGGTAGCTAATTTCTGTGCAACCATGGCTGCCGAATTGGGCTTAAATGCTAAAATGGCTAAACGTGCAGGTTTATTACACGATATAGGTAAAGTGCCTGATGATAACCCTGAATTGCCACACGCAATTTTAGGTATGCAATTGGCCGAAAAATATAAAGAGCATCCTGAAATTTGTAATGCTATTGGTGCCCACCACGATGAAATTGAGATGACTTCGATGATCTCTCCAATTGTGCAGGCTTGTGATGCTATTTCTGGCGCACGCCCAGGCGCACGTCGTGAGGTGGTAGAAAGTTATATTAAACGCCTTAAAGATTTAGAAGAATTGGCTTTATCTTACCCGGGTGTAGAAAAAACGTTTGCAATTCAGGCAGGTAGAGAATTGCGTGTGATTGTAGAAAGTGAACGCATTACCGATGCACAGGCAGAACTTTTAGCTGCTGATATTTCGACACGTATTCAGACCGAAATGACTTACCCTGGACAGATTAAGGTTACCGTAATTAGAGAAACCCGCTCTGTAGCATTTGCGAAATAGACTAAATCGTCATCCTGAACTTGTTTCAGGATCTTAGTAATAGAAAAGATACTGAAATAAATTCAGCATGACGGCCAAACAAAATATAAAGCGATGGATATTCCATCGCTTTTTTATTGACTAATTTTTTCATCAAGCTGTATTGTTTGTTTTGGTATGTAGCGTTTGATTAAAAGGGTGCGTTTAAGAGAAAAACATCAATATGAAAAAAATACTAAATCTCTCTTTGTTAATGATTGTGATGTTCAGCATTAGTTGTAAAAAAAATAGTAATGATGAAAAAATTGAAATCGATACTAACAATTTAACTACTTGTCCGAAAGATTTCAATTGTACTTATTTATATCATGATGATGCAGATTTTGGCGAACCCTTTTTTTTAAATCTTAAAAAAGGAAGTTACAAGGTTTTTAAATATAGTGCCTTATTAGGTAATGGATACTATGCCAAGTATGTTTACATGCGGATACCGATGAATGTTACACAGTTTAGTTTAACTAACAAACAAGTTTTATCGGGCGAAGTAAAATTTGCTAACCCATGCCCGACATGTAATACCATTGGAGTAAAAATTGTTGGTGGTAGCTTTAAAGGAATTAAGACCTCAACATCTTCTGGAGTATCAAAATGGTTGCTTGATGGTCAGTTATATCTTGGCTCGATAACGCCATCAGCTTATAGTGATACCATTAGGATTAAACAATATTTTACATTGGATCCAACTGGGATATAAATTCAGAAGTAAATTATTTTCCATCTTTAGTTAATGCTCCCTCAAAAGCGATGAAAAAATTTCAAGTATTCAAACCTTATAGATTTTTAAAACCTATAAGGTCTAAATGAAAATGAAGCGATGGATATTCCATCGCTTTTTTTTATTTTTACATAATGAGCAAGCAAACCATAACAATAGAACCAAAGCGGCCAGTAGATGTGCTTTTTGATAAGTATGCCGAAAGTCACCAAAATCCAACCAACAAGCTGGTGCACTGGATCTGTGTTCCGTTAATTGTATTCAGCTTACTGGGGTTGATCTGGCAGATCCCTTTTCCGCATATCGGTTTTTTAGGTAATTATAATGGTTTCTTTAACTGGGCGTCTTTTCTATTGGCCTTTAGCTTGTATTATTACTTTACACTTTCGCCAGTATTGTTTTTTTTGATGATTTGGGTGGTGGGCTTAATGAGTTACATCATCGTAAAAATTGAGCAGGCGGTAGGCTTAGGTAGTGGAACGGCCTATGCTATTTATGCAGCAATATTTGTAGCCGCCTGGATTGGTCAATTTATTGGGCATAAAATTGAGGGCAAAAAACCATCATTCCTTGATGATGTTAAGTTCTTGTTAATAGGTCCGATCTGGTTATTGCACTTCATTTGCAAGAAAGTGGGTATTAGGTACTAAACCTGGTTCTGATAACATTAATTTAACCTTTAGTTAAACAAATATTAATTAACATCTAACATACAGCTAACATTGTGGTAATAGCTTTGCCTAAAATTAAATAGAGGCAAATTGAAATCAATCACATTTTTTAAAAGAACAGCATTAACGGTGTTTGTTCTATTGCTAAGTATAGCGGCTTACGCTCAAACTGGTAAAATTTCGGGGACCGTAAGTGATAAGAAAACAGGCGAAACCTTAATTGGAGTAACGGTTAAAATTAAAGGTACAACTAAGGGTGTATCTACTGATGTTGATGGTCATTACACGCTTCAGGCAATGGCCAACGGAAAGTACACACTTGAGTTTTCATATTTAGGTTATCAAACCAAAGAAGTTTCCGATGTGGACGTAAAAGCACCGGCTGTTACAAGTTTAAATGTTATCCTTAATGAAGCAGGTGGACAAAATTTACAGGAAGTCGTAGTAAAAGCAAGTTTTAAACAAGAATCTGTTAATTCACTTTATGCTCAACAAAAGAATAGTATTCGAATTTCTGATGGTATTTCTGCGCAAACTATAACCCGTAGTCCTGATAAGAATACCGGTGAGGTTTTAAAACGCGTAAGTGGTACTAGTATTCAGGATAATAAATTTGTGGTTATACGTGGCTTAGGGGATCGTTATAATACAACTTTGATGAATAATGCAGTTTTGCCAAGTTCTGAGGCTGATAAAAAGGCTTTCTCATTTGATGTAGTTCCATCTAATTTAATAGATAATATCATTATTAGTAAAACAGCAACACCCGATTTACCAGGTGATTTTGCGGGTGGAGCTGTTCAAATTTCAACTAAAGATTTTCCAGAGCAAAAAGTAATGAATCTGCAAGTTGGTTCTGGATTTAATACTAAAACAACTTTTAAAGATTTTTTGCAAGGATCAAGAGGAGGAACTGATTTTTTAGGCTTTGATGATGGTTCTAGGGCCCTACCTAGTTCTTATGTAAAAGTTAAAAATAACTATACCAATAGCAGCGTGGTTTCGGATGAACAAAGATCAGCAATCAGTCAGTCATTTGCCAATACATTTGGTGTATTTCATAACTTTAAGGCTGCCCCTACTTATAATGCCCAGTTTACCTTGGGTAATACTAAAGTAATTAATGAAGATTCAAAATTTGGCTATATGTTTTCTGTTAATTATAGAAATAGTTTAGAAATATTAACCAGACAAAGAAATGACTATAATACCAATGGCGAATCGCTATATCAATTTAATGATAATATTTATCAATCCGGTAACTCATCAGGTGCGCTGTTAAACTTATCTTATGCCTATAAGGCTAATAAGTTTTCTTTAAAAAACTTTTTTAGTAATTCCTTCTCAAATAATTATACTGATAGAAGGGGGCAATTTAATGAATCTGGAGATATAACTAATTTGAAAAGCTCGCAAACTGATGTAACTCAAAATGGTTTGTTCAATACTGTATTAGATGGGCAGCATTTATTAGAAAGAAGTAAAATCTCAATTGATTATAATTTATCATTTGGATTAACTTATAAAAATCAACCAGATCAACGCATCATTGAGCAAATACAAAGACCTAATGTAGCTGATAAGCGGTATTATGTTACTATTACTAGTATAAACAATCCAGCTATCCAAAATGCAGGAAGGGTTTATTCTACTTTGAATGAAAATATTTATGGTGGTAAATTTAATATATCTAAACCTTATAAACTGTTTGGAGAAACTAATAAAGTTAAAGCAGGTTACTTAACTTCTTATCGTGATCGTACTTTTAATATAGATGCTTTGGGTTATACAACAAGTAATGGCTTGAGTAAATCCATTTTTATAGACAATGGTACAACAACGGAAAACATTTTTGCGCCATCTAACTTAAAAAACAATGAAATCATTTTAAGTACAATACCTGATAATAGTTTCAGCTATAATGGCGTTGGCTTTTTAAATGCAGGTTATTTGCAAACTGAGAACAAATTTGCAAATAACTGGCGTTTAATTATTGGTGCAAGGGTAGAGAATTATAAGCAAGAATTAACTCCAACTGGAAATTCTGATAAGAAAAAACAAACTTATGTTAATACAGATATATTGCCTTCAGCGAATTTAACTTACGCTTTAACAGAGAAGTCTAATTTAAGGCTTTCTGCTTCTCGTACTGTTGCCCGTCCTGAATTTAGAGAATTAGCCAGCTTTCTTTATTATGATTTTGTTACTGATTTTACTGTCAGGGGAAATCCAAATCTTGAAAGGACCCTAATTACCAATGTTGATGCCAGATACGAGCTTTTTCCCGGAGCAGGGCAGATTTTTTCCGTATCTGCTTTTTATAAGAAATTTTCAAATGCTATTGAGCAAACTAATGGTGGTAATAAGGATTTGAATTATGCCAACGCAAAATCTGCTTATGATTTTGGCGCAGAAATTGAATTTAGGAAACGTTTAGATTTTATTGAAAGCGATTCTTTCTGGAAAAATTTCACTTTTTATGCCAATGCCGCATTTATCAAATCGAAGGTAAATATTGCACAGGGAAATTCGAACAGGCCACTTCAGGGGCAATCTCCTTATTTAATTAATGGCGGCTTGCAATATGAAGTAAATGATGGCGACTTCATTGTAAATATTTTATACAATAGAATTGGGCAACGTTTAGTTTTTGTTGGAGTACAAGGTGGTTTGGATACTTATGAGAAGCCAAGAGATCAAATTGATTTACAATTAAGTAAAAAACTGATTAAAAATAGAGCAGAAATTAAATTAAATGTTGCAGATATACTAGCTCAAAGACAGGCTTTGTATTATAATTACGATACAAAGCCAGTTTATAATGAGGCTTCAGATAAAATTGTACAATCTACCTTGCCTGGCAGAAATATCTCTTTGAGCTTTAATTACAAATTTTAATGACACTTTTAACACAAATGTAATTTTAAAAACATAGTTAGTTTATATCATAAATAGAAATTTAAAAAAAAAGGAAAATGAAAAGAATTAATATTTTATTAGCAACAGCACTATTGAGTGGGATGCTGATTGGTGGATGTAAAAAGGATTCAGGAACGGATCCGGTAGCGCCTGTTGGAGAAGGTACAGTTAGTGGTGTGATTAATACAAATACTACGCTAACTAAGGATAAAGTTTGGACTTTAAGTGGTTATGTTTATGTTACCAATAATGTAACTTTAACCATCGAGCCCGGAACAAAAATTATTTCTAAAAGAGACAAAGCAGGTGTTTTAGTAATAACCAGAGGTTCGAAAATTATGGCTAAAGGTACTGCTGCAAGTCCAATTGTGTTTACATCTGGAGAATCAAATCCTGCTCCTGGTGATTTAGGAGGAGTTGTAGTGGCAGGTAGTGCAACGGGTAATGGTAACCATGCTCAGATGGAAGGTGTTAGTGATACTAATTATAACCAATTTGGTGGTACCAACGATGCCGATAACTCAGGTGCTTTACAATATATCAGAATTGAATACGCAGGTAAATCTGTAAACCCTAATGATGAGGTTAATGGTTTAAGTATGTATGGTGTAGGTAATGGCACAACAGTTGATCATATACAAGTTACTAGAGGTTTAGACGATGCTTTCGAATTTTTTGGAGGTTCATTTAATGCGAAATATTTAGTTGCTTACAACTGCGCTGATGATGATTTTGACTTTGATGATGGTTACCATGGTAATTTACAATACCTAATTTCCTTTAAAGATCCTGCATTTACAGATACTAAAACCGGCGGTGATGTATCAAACAATTTAGAATGGGATAATAACGGAAGTGGAAAACCTTACACAGCCATACCAAATACACATGCTCGTATTTCTAACTTAACAGCCATTGGCCCAAATAATGTTAGCTCAACAGTTTTAAATAATTATGGTTATGGTGCTCGTTTTAGAAGAGGTGCTCAGTTTGAGATTGTAAATTCAGTGTTTTTAGGTTCTCAATTAGCATCATTTTCTATCGAGTCTGCAGAAAGTGCTACAGCCTTTATTAATGGAACGAGTGTATTTAAAAATAATGTTATTCAATCTGTTGCAGCTAATGGTGCTTTTAGCTTAGGTTCAGATGTAACAGCAAGTGGTTTAACAATTGCTCAAATGCAAACATTGGCAACTGGTGTAACTGTTCTTACTACTGCAGCAGATGCTAAATTAACAGATGGATTTAATGTAGCAGTTCCTAAATTAATGCCACTAACAGGTTCTACGCTACTAGCTGGTGCATCTTTTGCAGGTAACTTTACAACTGCAAACGGTTTTGATACTACAGTCGCTTTTAAAGGTGCTCTAGGTACTACGGATTGGACAACAGGTTGGACAGTTTGGGGTAAATAGAATATTCTTAAAATAAGTAAACTAATGTTTAACATGCCAGATCATAATATCTGGCATGTTGCGTTAGAGGTAAATGGATTGTTGATGGAGTAGATTTATTAGCGAACTTATGAGATTGCTTATTCTTTCGTTAGAATAATGAAAAGGGTGTTTGCCGATGAGGTAAGCACCCCTTTTTTGTTAATATTATTTCGGGTATAATTAATTGCTATTTTGTTTTTATGTAATATGTTTTTATTGGATGTTCATTGCTTATTTATTCTTAAACTTAATGCATAGTTAATTTTTGTTTAACCTATTGTGTGTATTTTTAGTTATGAAAAATCTAAATACCTATGTTCTTAAAATTGCAATAGTTGCAGTTTTATCAATCTCCTCCCTAACGGGTTGTAAAAAAGATGAAATCAAAATCGAACCTGTTACTAAGACAACGGAAGTATCAGAAATTGAGTTTTCAAAACTACTACAGTTTATTTCTATAACTACCACTGCGCCAAAAGATCAAATTGCATACAATGAGAAGAACAAAGAATTTGTTGTATATGGTTGGTATCATAAAAGTTTAGCAGTTGTTCAATCTGAGTACAATGCTGCAAATGAATATAAAGCCACATACGAGAAATAATATGAAAAAACAGATATTCATTTTGTTAGCTATTATGGTAATAGCTACAGGTTCGTATGCTCAGGTAACATTACAGTCATTTCAAATTGGACAGAACTATTTGGAAGGGACATCTCTTAAAGTACCAAATATAAATGTACCGACTCCTTTTAAATTTCTTGTCCAAGTAATGAGAGGTATTAATTCTAATGGAGGATTTGTTTCCGGTAATTGTGTAATCAAACTATATTACACAGAAAATCAAAGTAGTGATTCAAATATTCCAGATGATCCAACAAGCTTACTTTTACTTACAAAAAACATAACATCTTCCGACTATAATTCAAGTCAGGCAATTTTAGCTGATTTAGATGCATCATTGCCAGCGAATAAACAATATGGTAAAATACTGGTCAGGCTCGAGTTTTTAGATAATCAAAACATTAATAGGGTAAGTTATTCTTCGACTCGCTATGGAATTTATATAGTACCTCCAGCAGTTATACCTAAAGCTCCTGTGTATTTAATTGCTGGCAACTCAAATGGTGAATATTATCTTTCATTAGATGATGCGATGTCAACTCCTTTTGGTTGGAGCAACAGGGGTATTTACTACTACGGATATAAAACTCAAGCGCCAGGTACAGTGCCTGTATATGAATTTACAGGAAAATCATATGATTCAAGTGGTAGTCCTGGTTTTCCTGAAAATCTAACTTATTACTCAACTTCAGCACAAACACCAACCCAAGTGTTAACTGGATCTGGTAGTAATTGGTCAACAACCTCATCAAAAGTTGCTTTTTACGCCTATAATACCCAAGTGGCAGGAACTGTTCCGATTTATTGTTACAGCCATGAATCGGTGAATTTATTCTTATTTACTCAAAATCCTCCTGGGGATTCTTGGATTCAAAAAAATATAGCTTTTTATGCGTTTCCCGTACAGTAATCAGCATAATAGATAACAACTATTTTAAGCCCCTCGATAAGTTCATACTTATTGAGGGTTTTTTAAATATTGTTGATGATTTTTTTGACTTACAATAAATTATTTTTCTTCAATCTCTTCCTTTACTATAATTTCCTTCCCAGTGCTTTTTGCTATGGTAGCTTTAACTGGTTTTTCTTTTGAAACAGGACTTACATCTTTTTCTTCTTTGATATATGGCGTTATAGAATCATCTTGAATATTGAAAGTAACTTTTTTAGTTAATTGCTTTGCAAATTTTTCGATTACTTTATCGGCTTTTTTTGCTTTGCCATACTGGATAACAAGTTCGTTAAAGGCAAGGGCTAATTTCGATTCTAATTCTTTGCGTAGTTTTTTGCTTGTCGAATGACTTTTCGACTTGGATTTGTTCTTTTTCATCTAAAACTTATGGGTTTTCCCAAAGATAGAGAATCGGAAAGTTAAATTAATATTATGATTATGTTAACACATAACTAGCTGCTTAACATATAAAATATTTCTCATAACTTAGGTTAAATCACATAGGTTAGAATTTAATTGAACGAATATGAATTATCCAATATTAATCGGTGTTGCGGTTCTGGTCATTATTTTAATTGCTTACCTGATCAAAAGAAACCAAAAAGACAAAAAGCAATTTGAAGAAGAGGTGATCCAGTCAGAACTTCCGCCTGAGAAAGATGATAAAGAAAACATTTAGAAAGTATGTCCTGGTGCAATTTCGCCTCCCAGATCTAGTGTATTCTGGAAACCTTCTAGGTATTGAAGTAAATGCCGTTCCGCATTTGCATATGAAGTAAATGTTGATGCGGGTTCATAAGCATCAGAATCAGTTTTGCTTTTGTAAAATGAACTGATTTTGAAAACGAAAACTTTGCCATCGTTAATCGGCGACATAATTCTAGCCTTTATAGCGTGACCGTTCACCTCAACAAAAAAATCCTTTAAAACGGTATAGATAATAGCAGACATAGACAAGGTTTTAGATTAACTCAATATGAGAAATCTAAATTACCTTAAATAGCTAATGAATCAACCTGTTATTGATAAAATAACGATTTTTTAACATTAATTTAATATGAAGGGCTTATTTCTTAGGCTCATATGCATAAACCACTTCGTATTTACTGTTCTTGAAATTTGATGAAAGTTGTCCGATTTTTAGATTCTGAGCCTGGGGTGTAGGCTCGCAGTACGAATACTTTTTGCCTTTATAAGTAATCGGTTCGCCAACTGGTTTGTCAAACTGAACAGCGATAGTTAAATGTTTAGGATATAGTAAGGCGATCATCGGCAGGTTATATATTTCCTTTACCAAATAGAAAAATAGTGCGGCCCGGTCATCGCAATCGCTGTAGGTACTTAATAATGTTTGTTCAGGCGAGAAACGTTTTTCCTTGCCAAAATTTTCACCGTCATCTTCATATAAAAAACCATAACGGGTAAATCTCATCAGGTAATCGACACCTTTTTTTTGATCCATATGTTTCAGGTTTTCTTTCAATGTGGGAATAAGAGAGCTGTAGGTTTCCCGGCTCAAAGGAATATTAAAATAACTCTCAAAATCGACTACCGGATAGTTTTTGAAAATGGTTTGTACATCTTCATTAACTTTTAGCTTAAAATGATGGATTTTTTGACGGTAGCTAAATTCGATATCTTTTTCCTGATAACTTTCTGGTTTAAAATCGGGCATTCGGGTTACCTTGTAAGAGAAAGGATTTGTAGCCTCTGGAATTACAATTTTAACAGGTTTGTAAGCATCGGCCTGTTTAAAAAGTTTGCCATAATCATGGTAATTCAGACACATAAACTTTTTGTTGTCAATCATAAAGAACGGAATATCGCTGATATCCTCTTCATTTCTTACATAAAAGATAACCTGATCATTGCCTACTGCTAACCTTGCATCGTAGCCGCATTTACTCAGTAAAAACCATTTGTATAAAGTATAACCGAAATAATTATCTGCTTTCGGACTAATTTGTTCAGCTGTTTTTCGGATCAGTTGATAATAAATCCAGTCGTTTAAATTATATTTTTTCTGGTATTTTTCTAAAGACGAAATAAGAGGTGCGTATTGACCAGAAGAGATGCGGCTGTAAAAGTTTGAAACAGCTGATGTAGTTGCTGTTTTTGGTATTGGAAAAACGACTGAAGAATCTACACTAAAGTTGAAAGTTCCATCATAAAAATCAAAAGAATAATTCTGTCCCTTCGAGATGACGGTATTTGTCATCAGGCAAACGAACAAAATAGTCCTTAAAACATATATGTAAATCCCTCGTTTCAAACCGCGCTATATTTGGTTCCATTAAATTTACTTATTATTAACATAAAAGCAACAATTTCTTTATGTGAATAATTTTGGGGATACTTAACGTAACGTTAACATGGAGGCAGATTCAGTAAGGCAAAAAATGTTTCTTCGTAGAAAATAGTTGGATTAAAAATATCCTTCCATATGCATTAATAAATTCAATAAATAATATTTCATTAACACCAATTTAACAAGGCAGACTTACTTTTGTGGCATAAATATTTGGTTAGTATTTATAAAGTTTAGGTTAGTTGATAATAAAAAACCCAGATGGATGTCTGGGTTTTTTTATAGAATTCGTTTATAGGTTCTTGCCGAGCTTTTCGAGCATTTCTGGTGGAATATTATGCGTATCAACCACTAAGAAGCCGTCTAAACAATCAGAAAATTTAGGATCGATATTAAATGAGATAATCTTCGCATTCAGGTTCATGTACTGCCTCAACAATACCGGAATCTTAATATGCGAGTTTTCGATATCGCCGATAATGCTATCCAGATCTTTAAAAGACTCGCTGCTATCAACCAACGTATCTGTAGAAATTGGTAAAAGATCAGCTTTAAACTTGTTTCTTGGCTTCACATACTTTGCCATCTCATAGTCGAAATGGTTTTTTGTAATGTAATCTACAATTAAGGCCTTGCTAAATTTAGAGAAGTTGTTGCTGATACTTACTGGCCCGAACATGTAGCGATACTGTGGATTATCAATCAGGTATTTTAAAATTCCTTTCCAAAGCAAAAATAATGGAAGTGGTTTGCCCTGGTATTCTTTTCTAATCCACGATCTGCCCAGCTCGATTCCCTGTCTCAACATTGGGTAGAACTGATCTTTCATTTTAAACAGTTCTGATAGGTAGAATCCACGGCGGCCCATGCTTTCTAAAATCTCATCACCTTTACCAATCCGGTAAGCACCTACAATATTTTCTAAATCCTTATCCCAAATAAATAAGTGATTATAGTAGATGTCGTAATTGTCGAGATCGATTTTTTTGTTGGTTCCTTCACCAACCTCTCGGAAAGTAATTTCGCGCAAACGGCCAATTTCTCTTAAAATATTGGGGATTTTTAACGTCGGAACAATGTATACTTCGTAATTTTTCTCCGTCCAAACTTTAAAATCTTCTAAAAGTACCACCTCATTTTTAATTAAAAGCCTCGAAGTTTCTTCAATTACCTCAACAGGTTTCTTTTTAATTTTGAATAAGTTTAGTGGATTAAAGAGTTTTTTCTCTGTATCTAAGCCAATACCAAGTGCATATGTACGGGCCCTTAAAAAGTCCATCAGTTTATTGCTGCTGTTCATGTGCGAAATTTCAGATACGGCTATTGGTTTGCCAATCCGTACCTTAATGGTGCGCCCATGTTTATTTAAAAACTCCGAAGGTAACTTTGCAGTACGCAGGGTAGGGTGGATGAAGCTTAAAATATTAAAGAAAACACCGTTATTACCGTGAAAATAAATAGGTACAACGGGTACTTTTGCTTTAGCAATCAGTTTTCCAACAACAGGATGCCACATCCTGTCCGTTACCTGTTGGGCATCCAACTTAAAGGTAGAAACCTCTCCTGCAGGGAAAATCCCGATCGGAACCCCGTTTCTAAGCAGATCAAAAGTAGTTTTTAAACCACTGATGCTCGATGTATGTTGAACGTTTTCGAAAGGGTTAACAGCAACAAAAAATTCATCAAGGTTTGGTATTTTTTTCAAAATGAAGTTGACCATCACCTTGGCATCAGGCCTAACCGTACACAATAGTTTAACTAAAGCCAAGCCTTCTACACCACCATAAGGGTGATTTGCAATAGCAATAAAAGGGCCTGTTTTTGGAATACTATTTAAATCATCATCATCAAATTCTATAGATACGCCAATGGTTTCTAATATCTTGTCTACAAATTCTAAGCCTTTAAAGTGTTGATTCTGAGCGAATACGTCGTTGATGTCGTTCAGTTTCATGATCTCCATCATCAAACCGGCTAAACCTGGTACACCTAGCTTATCTATCTTTGTTGCTTTTGCAAACTCAGATGTAGTTATGATTTTCATATAAAATTCTTAGATCGTTGATAGGCAAAACCTGTTCTGTTTTGCAATTCCAAAAATAAGATTTATATTTATAATACACATGTCATATCGCATCAATGAGAATTTGGCTCAACAAAAATTTTGGTGTTAGCAAAAGTGAATTTAATGGATTGCTATTTCTAGTCTTTATTATTATTGTAATTAAGGCAACACCTATTATATATGGCTATTATCGGCCCGTTTCAAATGATGGTTCAAATCTTTTAGCACAAATTCAGAAGATAACCATAACAGATCGGGCATATGCCAATACCATTCATGATCGGATTGAAAATTCAAATCCCGAAAAAACGGTTAAACTTTTCAAATTCAATCCCAACACTTTAGATGCACAGGGTTGGCAAACTTTAGGTTTATCAGCAAAACAGGCACAATCGGTTTTGAATTATACCACTAAGGGCGGTAAGTTTTACAAAGCAGAAGATCTTCAGAAAATGTATACCATTTCGCCAGAAATGTATAAAAAGATATTGCCTTATGTTAACATACCCGATCAGCCCATCAATGCCTCAAGAAAATATGCACCTTTCGAAAAAAAGGAATACGCTAAAAAAACTTTAGTAATCGTCGATATTAATAAGGCCGATTCTGCACAATTGGATGAGGTAAAAGGTATTGGTGGAGCTTTTGCGCTTAGGATTATTAAATACCGTGAACGTTTAGGTGGTTTTTACAAGAAAGAACAGCTTCTCGAAGTTTATGGATTAGATTCTAATAAGTATGCCGAAATTAAAGATCAGATTGAAATCAGTAATACCTCATTAAAAACAATAAATATAAATACAGCAACATTTAACGATTTAAAGCGCAACCCATACCTTTCTTATAAGCAGATTAATGCCATTATTCAATACCGGAAGCAGCATGGCAATTATTCGGATATATCAGGCCTGAAAAAGATTGTTCTCCTAAACCAGGAGGTTATAGATAAAATTACCCCTTATATTTCTTTTTAGCATCTTGAATTTAAAAGGTTAAATCTTAAATATTATTTGAAAAGCAGTATCAGTGCTAATCGGTTCCGAAAGTCTTGCTTTACACCCATGCTGCAGATGAAATATCGGCATTCATACTTGTTCTAATCAGGTTTAATCATGAAGGAACATGCTTATTAACCCCAAATCATAGTGCCGGCCGCGCCACCTAAACCTGATCGGAACGAACACGGAGTGCAACGGAGTAAAGTGAAGAGCAGGACTGAATAACGCCAAACGCTCCTGTCCCTGATTTCCAAAAAAAAGATAACCAATTAAAATTATGTATTTCTTGTTCTGAGTTAGTATAGGAGTAATTGTCTGCAAAGTTTAAGAGAATCCATTTTCAACAAATGTTTTGCGAAAAACTGAATGTATGCATCTATTATCATTCCTTCAATTTTATCTATATTCATCAAAAACGCCATATAATTAGTTTATTCGGTTATAGTTGTAAGAAAAATAGAAAAAAACTTTCTCCGTTAATTTCAAGGTTTAAAATTAACCGATAAACTAATTGAACCGAATACCATTTCATTCTGTAATTGCACAAATATTTAATGGTAACTAACTATCAAATAATTGTTTATAATTGCCTCAACTAACTTTAAAATATAAATTTAATGAGCGTAAGCTTCGATTTTTCAGAAACAGAAACTCAGCAGAGTGTAAAGGCCATGGTCCGCGATTTTGCAGAGAAAAACATTCGTCCACATATAATGGAATGGGATGAGGCACAGCATTTTCCCGTCGACTTGTTTAAACAGCTCGGCGAATTAGGTTTAATGGGTGTTTTGGTTCCCGAAGAATATGGAGGCTCTGGATTGGGCTATCAGGAATATGTTGATGTAATTGTAGAAGTGGCCCGGGTTTGTGGTTCAATCGGCTTATCATTGGCTGCACACAACTCTTTATGTACCGGGCATATTCTGGCCTTTGCCAATGCAGAACAGAAGCAGAGGTGGTTACCAAAACTGGCTACGGCCGAATGGATTGGTGCCTGGGGTTTAACAGAAGCAAACACAGGTTCGGATGCGTTGAGAATGATGACCACCGCTGTTGAAGATGGCGACGACTATATAATAAATGGTGCAAAAAACTGGATTACCCATGGCAAAAGTGGCGATATCGCTGTGGTAATGGTAAGAACAGGGGAGCAGGGAAGTTCGAAAGGGATTTCGGCCATTGTGGTAGAGCGTGGTACGCCTGGTTTTACCGCAGGGAAAAAAGAAAACAAATTAGGCATGCGTGCATCAGAAACCACAGAAATGATTTTTGATAACTGCCGTGTGCCAAAGGCTAATCTATTGGGTAATGTTGGCGAAGGTTTTAAACAGGCGATGAAAGTTTTAGATGGCGGAAGAATTTCTATTGCGGCATTGGCTTTAGGTATTGCAAAAGGTGCTTTTGATGCTGCGGTAGCGTATTCAAAACAACGCCAGCAGTTTGGTCAGCCCATTGCCAGCTTTCAGGCCATTAGTTTTAAACTGGCTGATATGGCTACCGAAATTGAAGCAGCCGAATTATTGATCCGCCAGGCGGCAGATTTAAAGAACAAGCATTTGCCCATGACAAAAGAATCGGCCATGGCAAAATACTTTGCCTCAGAGGTTTCGGTAAGGGTAGCAACAGAAGCTGTTCAGATATTTGGCGGTTATGGTTATACCAAAGATTTTCCGGTAGAAAAATTTTATCGCGACAGTAAATTATGTACAATAGGCGAAGGAACGTCTGAAATACAGAAAATTGTAATTGCCAGAGAAGTATTATCAAGGTAGAGGGTTTAAGGTAGAAGGTTTAGGGCTTATGCATTGAACCTTATACCTTATACCTTTCGCCTTCAACCTTATAAAAGCCAAATATATTATGAGTATCCGGACGGTTTAATCACCTCCGGATTTTTTTGTTTTAAAATTTTAAAAACCAACTTTCAATTTCCGTTGTTTTTACTAAAGACTAAAGACTAAAGACTAAAGACTAGTTGGGTTTGGAGTTTGGCGTTTGGCGTCAGTTAACCGATTTAAACAATTAATCGATTAAACATAACTAATGAACTAAAAATATGGCAAAGTATTCAGAAAAAGCTGGTGAGAAAGTAGAAAAAACCATGCACGAAATGAAAGAGGGTAAGCTTAAAAGCGGATCAGGTAAAAAAGTGACTTCCAAAAAGCAGGCAATTGCTATCGGATTATCGGAAGCCAGGAAAGAAGGAGCGAAGGTGCCGAAGAAAGGTTAGGAGGCAAAGGGTTTATGGTGTAAGGTTTTAAAACTAATCTTCAAAATAATAGTTTACCCTAAACCCTAAACCCTAAACCCTAAACCCTAAACCCTAAACCCTAAACCCTAAACCTTATTGCGGTATATCTTTAGTAGTTAAAATGCTATCTACTACATAAACGCTAAATCCGCGCCAGGGTAAGGTATTTTTATATTCTTTATAGTGGAGTTCGTAAAACTTACCACTATTGGCCATCATTTTATCTGCAATTTCTTTACTTGCAATAGAAAACTCAAACTCATTATTTTGTAATGTTCCCGCTTGTCTGGATTTTACCCCACTCTGGATCAATTTCCCTTCGTAGGTTTTAAACAGATAACCTTTCTTTACTACATAATTTAATTCGCCGGCTTTAACGCCTTCGCCAAAAACAAAGAAATACCGGTAATAGCAAATCGCTACGAGTAAAATAACGACTATAACCGCGATAATTGAGCCTACTTTTTTGCCTGTTGTCATATCATATAATGTATATATAAATGTAGGTAAACAACAGTTTAGTTTAACCAACGATTTAAATAATTTTTCTTTTTATAAAATCTTTCTAGTTTTCAATCTTTTGCTTACATTTGCAGCCCCGATAACACGGGAAATTTAAAAACCACGAGAGGAGGTATTTCAGCGTTATGATCATTATCAACATTAAAGACGGCGAATCATTAGATAAAGCCCTTAAACGTTTCAAGAAAAAGTTTGAAAAAACTGGTGTATTGAGAGAACTGCGTAGTCGCCAAGCATACGAGAAAAAATCCGTTGCTCGCCGTACTGAAATTAAACATGCTGTTTACATTCAGAATATGAATCTAGATACAACTTCTTAGTTGTTTACGATATAAATACATTAAAGTCCTTCTGATGTAAAATCGGGAGGACTTTTTTGTTTTAAAAAGAAATCAAAAACTTTACAATAAACAATTAATTAATGATTTCTTTATATCAAAACTATTTGTAACTTCATATCAATGCCCCTCAAAAAGATATTGAATGTTGCTAAAAAGTTTTATAACCTATTTAACTCACGAGAAGCGCTATTCTCAGCACACCATTACCTCTTATCAAACAGATTTAGATCAGTTTGAAGAGTATGTCAATATTACATTCGAACTAAATTTTTTAGAAGTTAAGCATATTCACCTACGGAGCTATATGGTAGACCTGATGGAGAAGAAAGTATCAGAACAGACCATTAATAGAAAAATTTCGACCTTACGGAGCTTTTATAAATTTTTGCAGCGAAGCGGAAAGATTGATCAAAATCCTACCGTTTTAATTAAAGCACCAAAAATACCCAAAAGACTACCCGTATTTGTTGATTCGCAAAAGATGGATCAGCTATTGGATTCGGAGCATTATTTTAACGAAAGTTTCCCATCCGTTCGCGATCATCTGGTAATCGAACTGCTTTTTGGTACTGGTATGCGTTTAACAGAGTTGCTTCAATTGAAGGATACTGATATCGATATTTATTCGGGAACGATAAAGGTGTTGGGTAAAAGAAATAAAGAACGGATCATCCCTGTAAATAAACAGCTTATCAATCAGGTAAATACCTACATTGAGCTAAAAAAGTTGCAAAACTTTAATAACAATTTGCTTATCTTAATCGTTACCAATACAGGTACAGCGGCATATCCAAAATTAATATACCGTATTGTTACCTCATACCTAAACCACGTATCAACCAATGAGAAGAAAAGTCCCCACGTGCTTCGGCACAGTTATGCAACAAGCCTGCTAAATGCAGGAGCAGATCTAAATGCAATTAAAGAACTTTTGGGGCACGCCAGTTTAGCTGCAACCCAGGTTTACACCCACAATTCGATCGAAAGATTAAAAACAATTTATAAACAAGCCCATCCAAAGGCGTAAAAAAAAGGAGGAAAAATGAAAATCGGAGTTCAATCAATCCACTTCAGTGCAGACAGTAAGTTGTTAGATTTTATACAAAAAAAAGCAAATAAGCTAGATCAGTTTTTCGACCAGATCATTAGCGGAGAAGTGTATTTAAAGTTAGAAAACGTAGAGGATGAGGCCAATAAAATTAGTGAGATAAAACTCATTGTGCCGGGAGGGACCCTCTTCGCTAAAGAACAATGTAAATCATTTGAAGAAGCTACAGATCTGGCAATTGAATCGTTAAGAAAGCAGATCACTAAACATAAGGATAAAACACGTGCAAAATTAAGTGAGCATAAAGCAATTTTAAGCGAAAGCGAAGCCGCTGATTACTAAAAATTAGCATTATTTTAAGAAAAGGCAGCATGATTAATCATTATGTTGCCTTTTTTATGGACTACTGTGAGGAATTTGCTGTTATTTTTAATTGTTTTTGACTAATTAATAAATGGTATCGAGTGATTTTTTCCTGTCTTCCGCTGTTTTTTAAACCCTGAATAAACGGT
>NZ_JAUG01000045.1 GCF_000708285.2 Pedobacter borealis DSM 19626 | reverse complement strand
GATTATTAAATCTCATTTTGTGGCGTTTTAATCAAGTTTTCTGTTAAGACGGTCGTCACCCTGAATTTATTTCAGGGTCTTTCACGCTAAAAAGATGCTGAAATAAATTCAGCAGGACGATAAAGCGGGATTAGGCGTAAATAAGATATAATTTTCAGCAAATAATTATCAAACTCAGGTTATTAGAATGATAACATACAGAAATCAGTGCATTCGGTATTTTTTTTGGTGCCATGTCGCGATATTGAAAATTCCACCCAGGACAATCAACAGTCCTCCGCAGAATTCCGGCCATGCAAATGAACGTATCCCATTGATATTAATGGTCCAGGGGTGAGAATCTACGGGATTTACCGAATTGAGATGTCCGGTGGTAGAGAAAGCGATAACCAGCACAATTATACCAGCAATCATCATACAATAACTTGCATTTTTCATAACATTGATTTTTAATAAATATGTTTAAAGCCTTCTGTCAGCCATTATCCTTTTGCCCCTAACAATGATTTTTTTCGCTTGCCTGTCCAGCGAGAGGTTCCGGCCGACCGTACTTTCCTTTTCGTGATTTACATGATAGGCCTTAACCACATCCTTATAGCTGAGCAGTCCTGCAAAAGCGTTTTCAGCCTTACTGCTAAATACCATCAGAAAATCGTTCCCGTTTTGAGACATCAGTTCCACTGCCTTTTTTAAGTAGTCGTTAGTTTTAACCCGGCCGTTTACAGATTTGGTAATTGCCATGATTTCTTTTGCTGTATCAAGTGAAGGCTGGAAAAGATCCAGCATAGAAACCGTCCCCAGGCAATCCCCTTTAGGCTCTTTAACCGCATACTGGTTTTCCCCTGGAAGATTTTTCACAAAATATTCTCTTACCTCAGCAATGGTGTTATAAGGACTGATAAAGACCTGATTACGGTCCATTACCTCTGAAACCCGTAGTTTTAACAATAGGTCAGGTTCGTAACTATCGGGTGTATGTACCCCCCTGCGCGCAATCTTTTCTGTCATGATTGTGTTTTTCATAAAAAATACAGAAATGAGATATGCTCCAGAGCAGGCACCCAGAAGGGGAAGCAGTCCATGGATCTGATGAGTAGATTCGAGCGCAAAAAGGATACTGGTAAGATAGGCCCTCGAGGCTCCTGCAAACATAGCAGACATTCCTACCAGTGCCGACATTGGTATACTGATATCCAGCCCCGGAAAAAAGGAATGCAATAGATATCCCGTCGCAGCACCGCTGGCTCCGCCAATGGTCATCAATGGTGCCAATGTCCCTCCCGAGGTTCCACTGCCCAGGGCAATGGCCCAGGATATAAATTTAAAGAGGCATAAGGAAAGGATAACCGAAATAGAAAGCTGTCCGCTTAAAAGCGAAATAATATTATCATATCCTACTCCGAGGGTACGGGGTGCGAAATAACCGACTATACCAACCGCTAGTCCTCCTATGGCCGGCCACCACATCCAGTGAACCGGGATTTTCTCAAAAGCATCCTCAATAAAATACACAATCTTGGTCAGCGCGAGTGATGCAAAACCAACAAGTATACCGATGAAACTATATATGCCAAGGGCTGCATTTGAGGGAGCCGAAAGTATTGGCATCGGAAAAACCGGCCCCTGCTCAAAAAGAAGATGATGCCCCGCAGCACCAGTAATACAGGCCAGTGCTACTGGAATAATCGACTTGGGAGAAAACTCAAACAATAATAGCTCAATTGCCAGAAAAACCGCTGCCAATGGCGTACCGAATATAGCAGACATCCCCGCTGTTGCCCCTGCAGCAAGGATGATCTTCCGTTCATTGGAACTTACGGCAAACAACTGCCCAAGGGTTGAGCCCAATGCGCCGCCTGTTGCAATAATGGGTCCTTCTGCCCCAAAAGGACCACCGGTACCTATTGCAATCGCTGAAGAAACGGGTTTTAAAATTGCTATTGAAGGTTTGATCCTGCTCTGATTGGTGAGTACCTGCTCCATTGCCTCCGGAATCCCATGCCCCCTGATCGCCTTGGAACCATAAAGTGCCATCAGTCCAACGATAACACCACCGATAATAGGAATAACAATTACCATTAAACCCAAATGATTACCGGCAGGGCTATGAAAACCAAATTCAAACTGCTGATAGAAAGATATGTTTGTAACCAGATTGATCAGGGACACGAGAACCTTAGCTATCAGGGAAATCCCGACAGCAACTCCTACAGACAACATAGAGATAAATAAAAGGCGCCTCTTCGAACTTTTTTCGTTGTTCTTCCCTATTTTTTTCTTACCGAATATGCCCAAAGCCGGTGATATCGGTATGATATTTTTTGTGTTATTCATTTTTCCTTTTAGAATGCAGCAAAAGTAGAAATAAAAAACAATAAAATAAAATACAAAATATATTTCAAACAATATATTCAAAACAAAACAAACAAATAAATACAAAAATAATATATTATAAACAATATTTAATAACAAAACATTGTATTTAAATATTAGTTGTATTTTTGCGCCAAGCAAGACCTATCCGATGAAAGAGTGCAACAATGTGTGTGATGTAAAAAGCTGCTATCTGTGCAGCCGTGTAATGGTAGATTGGCTACCCGCAATTGCTCAGAAGAAGAAAAATTTTCAGTTAAAAAAGGGGGAACAGTTGTTCACAGAAGCTCAACCGGTGGGAGGCATTTTTTTCGTCTTTTCAGGAACGATCAAAGTTCATAAAAAGTGGGACAATGAAAAGGAGCTCATTATCAGGTTTGCAACACAAGGAGATGTTATCGGCCATCTTGGACTCGGAAAAAACCCAACCTATCCTGTTTCAGCCACGGCACTTGAACAGGCAATGGTATGCTTTATCGATCTGGAATTCTTTAGATCAAGCTTAAAGGTAAATCCCGACCTTACTTATCAACTAATGGACTTTTTCGCTTCCGAGCTTCAGGAGTCGCATGAACGGATGCGCAATCTGGCCCACATGTCGGTAAAAGGCAGGATTTCTAATGCCATCCTTTCCTTACAATCGCAATTCGGCACCGACAACAACGGAGCAATAGAACTCGATATATCCCGTCAGGATATTGCCTCTTACTCAGGAACCACCTATGAAACACTGTTCAAGGTTTTCACAGAATTCATCAATACAGGAAAGATAACCACACAGGGAAAAAGAATCAAGGTATTAGACACCTCATTTCTAAAAGAAGTAGTATCGGACGACAACAAAAAAAATTGATTTTCAGGACAATCTTCCTACCACTGACAGATTCTAAAAATCGGCATCATCTCGATAATAACTTACCATTGACAGAACCCAATAGAAAAATCGTCATCACGACCGGAGCAACGCGCAGTGGAGAGATCTTTAGACTACATTAAAAGATCTCTCCTCCAAAGAAATTCCTTTGGAACACCACGGTCGGGATGACGATTCATTTTCATCCCTAAAATGAACTCTTTTTCGCCCGATTTTTAAACCCGTTCGTCGAGAATTAAGCTGTGTTGGTATAATTGAGGGTTTTCTGCTGCAACGTTTTGACCCTGGTGGTGTCTTATCTACAAAACAATCACAAAATATTAATTAAAAAATATAAATAACAGCATAATGAAAACCTCAATCAAAACCCTAACAAAATCAGTATTAGCAGCTATCGTTTTAACTTCTGCTATTTTCTCAACAAGTGTAATGGCAGGCGAGAAACAGCCAATCAAAATATCGGCACCTAAAAACATCAGCCAGGTTATTGTAAGTGGCAATGTAGAAATTACGTTGATACAAGGGGAAAAAGAAAGTGTGAGCTACAATGATGATAACACTGGTAAAGTAAAAGTGATCCAAGATGGATATGCATTAAAAATCAGTTCAGTAGATAGAAATACGGCTAAGATTACAGTTTATGTAAAAAATATTTCCAGAGTACAGGCTTCTGAAAATGCCGTAGTAAAAACAGCGGGCAAATTGAATACTAAATATCTTCAGTTATTCTTAAAAGGAAATGCGGTTGCAGAAATCGATTCAGATACAGAAAGTTTATATACTGTAATTGAAGGCCGAGCAGATTTAAAATTAAGTGGCGCTACAGGAGAACATACTTTAGTAATGGGAAGCACACCAAAATTGAATCTAGACAGATTTGCAGCATTGAAAACACAAATGAGTTCACCAGTAACCGGTACAGAGCAAACTGCCTCATTAGCAAAATAAGTTAATAACAATATTGAAAAGGGCTGCAAAAATATTTTGCAGCCCTTTTTTTGTTGCATTGAGACAACCAAGGGATTAATATTTAATGGCCTAAATTTATACCCCCCATCAAAATATTTTCTCTCAGCAAACAACAAATATTAAGCGCCTGTTTAAAATGATATGTTTTTACTTATGTAAAAGGCCGTATTATAGGTTGTGGCCCCGTTTGAGTTGTCACGTTGTCCAAAGGACTCCTACGGAGAGCTTGTCGAAACGTCTTTCGAGACATGTAAATAGGTCCTTCGACAGGCTATCAATTACAGATTCTAAAAATCAGCGTCATCTCGACCAAAGCAATGCGGAGCGTAGAGATCTTTGAAGCAAATTATTGAAATTAATTTAAAAGATTTCTCCTCCAAAGGAGTTTCTTTGGAACACTACGGAAATGACGGTATTTCTAGCGCCTTTATCTCCTTAAAATCTCCTGTTATTAATATTGATTTATATAATAAATTAACCCTACCATTCACCGATCCCATAAGAAAGGTCGTCCTTGCGAAGTATTAAAAGCATACCCATAATCCTGTAGTGCTTGCGTTCTGATTAAAAAATCAATCCGAATACCTATTTTTGAAAACCTATATTCCCATAAAGGATAATATTCAATACTGCTTAAGCTCAATGATAACACGAAATTCTTTTTACCCAGCCATACGGAACTTAATATCTTTACTCCTTATCTTATTTTTTTCTGGCCCTGTGTTTGCGCAGAAAGATAAGCCTGTAGATAAGGGGCAGGATGTATCTATTCTTTCAGATTCTGCTACATTGACCAAAGGCGATTATCTTGCGCACCTGGAAAAAGTATTTGAAACCGTAAACAAAGTTCCGGTTACCGTTGGCTCATTTAAGAAACTTAAGCCCATAGAAGCACATTTAACACAGGATGAAGCTGCACTGGCATTGCTTAAAAGCAGGTTAGCGCAAAGCGACAGATCCCCTAACCTGCAAAACCTGCAGATGGATCAAACCCTGCTAGAAGAACTACAGAGCAATAATAAAGATTGTTTGTCAGACCTTGATGAATATGAAAAGGAGTTGCGGGCTTTAAAAACAGAAATTCTTAACCTGCGTAAAGATACCGTACTGATTAAAGTATTTACGGTACCTGCCATACAGGTTATGTTTAAAGAGCAGTTTGCAGAATTAAAGAAGAAACGTATAGTGATGGATAGTCTACTTAAAACGACTACTTTATCAATCAACAACCTGCAGGCCAGAACCTCTTCTAACCTCATCAATATTAAAGAATTGATGTACCATACCGATAGTCAGCTCGATGCCGTAAGCATTAAAGCTTTTGGTAAAGAGCGCCGTTATTTGTGGGAAACGGTAAACAGACGGGCCAATAAAAGCATGGGCTTCCGAAGGTTTATTAAAGGAGAACAAGAAATATCGGGCTATTATTTTGTGTACACCAGAAGCAGCCGATTGTTATTACTTTTTACCTGTACCATATTCTTCTTTTGGGTATTTTTCAATTTTAGAAGCGTAAAACAGCGGGGCCGTTTAGAAACCCTTGATGGTTTTTCATTGGTCAGTCCGCAGCCTTATTTAATTACTTTTATCATGCTCTTTGCATTGGCCCCTATATTCGATCTGAGGGCGCCCGCACTTTACATCGAAGCTGTTGAGCTTATTCTGGCCATTTTGCTCACTGTATTTTTCCGCAAAAAGCTAGGTTCAAAATTGTTTTACTATTGGTGCATATTTGTGGTACTTCTTCTTGCTCCGGTTTTCTTACGCCTTTTGGGTATGCCACCAAGATACCAGCGTTGGTTGCTGCTGTTCTTAACCACCAGCTCCGTTGCCTATGGCATTATGGTATGGAAAATGCTTGATGAGAAAACCAAAAGATACAGAATGATCCTCACCACGGGTTTTATTTACGTTGGCTTTGCCATCATTGCCACCTTTTGTAATCTATTTGGCCGCTTTACCCTCACGCAGATTTTTTATTCTACCGGGGTAAGCTCGCTTTTAAATGCCATATCGCTAACCATCCTGGCCAAAGTATTGGTAGAGGCCTTTTTGTTACAGATGAAAAGCAGCAGGATCCGTAAAGGATTTCCTGAGTATTTTGATTGGCAGCCCGTAATTACCGGACTTAAAAGGCTAAGCGGCGTTGGTGCTACCATTATCTGGTTCGTCATATTTACCACCAACCTGAATATTTTTAATGGACTATACGAATCGATAATGGAAATCCTCACCGAAAAAAGAACCATAGGCAACTTCTCTTTTACCTTTGGCGGCATCGTATTGTTTTTGGGCATTATCTGGGTTGCCAACTTTTTGCAGAAATACATTGCTTATTTCTTTGGCGATACGGGCGACGACAGTTTTGATGATAACAAAGGAGAGCGTTCGAAATTACTCGTAACCCGTTTGATATTATTAATTGGCGGTTTTTTAATCGCTGTTGCTGCCTCCGGACTGCCAATTGATAAAATCACGGTTATCCTGGGTGCACTGGGTGTGGGGATTGGGTTGGGCTTACAGAATATTGTAAGCAATTTTGTATCGGGGATTATCCTTATTTTTGATAAAACCATCCGAATTGGCGACATTGTGGAGCTGAGCAATAAAAAAGGAAGAGTAAAGGAAATCGGCGTACGCTCCAGTACCTTACTTAGCGACGAAGGCGCCGAAATCATTATCCCTAACGGTTCTATTTTATCGAACAACATCATCAACTGGACACTGAGTAACAACCAGATGCGGGTAGATATTTCTTTATTGATTGCAAAACCCTTTAATTCTACTGAAGTGGTAAACCTGATCAGAGAAATTATTGTAGAGAACAGCAATGTTTTTATCAGCAAAGAACCTATTATTATAATCAGCCCGGTGAGTAAGCTGAACAGTACCATCAATATTTATTTCTGGTGCAAGGATATTTCTAAAGCTGATCTGACACGGAGTATGATCAATGCACAGATATTTGAGGCATTTGAACAGAAGAACATCGAAATTTTATAATTCCAATATCATAAACTAAAAGAATTATAAAACCAGTAATTCGATACCAAAAGATATAATGTGTTCATTTTTTTTAAAAAAATGAACACATTATATCTTTCTGTTCAAAATATTATATATTTTTGTGATATGTTCAAATATTTCATAAAATATGAACACATAGTCGAAGTATGTCCATTAACAACCAATATTATACACATATACTTAAGTATATAATAAAAATGAACATTTATGGTATATGATAGAACACGTCCTTTCAATGATCTCCCACTCTTACCTCCCTTAGAAAGTATTGAGGAGGATATAGATATTTTAAAAAAATTAGTAACAGCTTCAAGAGCATTGGCTACAACAAATAGTAGCCTTCATCGCTTGCCCAATCCAACAATGTTAGTCAACACTATTGCACTACAGGAAGCACAAACCTCAACTGCGATTGAAAATATATTCACCACAGAAGATGAATTATATAAGGCCGTTTCAGATACACTTAGAGAAGATAACATTAAGCCGGCAACCAAAGAGGTATTAAGGTACCGAGAGGCACTTTGGGAAGGGTATAAACTGATTTTAATGAATGGAAAAATAGATAAGGATTGTATCATCAGTACATTTAGACAGATTAAAAATACGACGGCAAGTTTTAGGCCCCAACAAAGTTTAACAGTGATCAGAAGAGGGCAAAGTCAATTTAGATCAGGCGAGATTGTATATACCCCACCTAGAGGAGAGGGAATAATTGAAGCAAAAATGGACAATTTGATTGAATATCTAAACGATGATAATAAGTACCCATCAGACCCACTGATAAAAATGTGCATCGCCCACTATCAATTTGAAGCAATACATCCATTCACCGATGGAAATGGAAGAACTGGAAGAATTTTAAACCTTTTATATTTAGTCAACAAAGATTTATTACAACAACCTATATTATATCTGTCCAAATACATTATCCTAAACAAAGATGATTATTATTATCACCTAGGGGTAGTTACCCAGAGGGGGGCATGGAAACCATGGCTCCTATATATGCTTGATGCTGTAGAAAAAACTGCTGTATTAACCAACCAGTTAATCATAAGTATCCTGAATCAGATGGAAGCCACCCTATCTTATGGAAAATCCAAGATCAAATGGTATAATAAAGAAATTAATGAAGCTATTTTCAGCCAGCCCTATATTAGACCTAAATTTATTGGAGACCTGCTTGGCGTTAGCTCAAGAACGACACTTACTAAATACTTCAGAGAACTTGAAGATGCAAAAATAGTGAGTGCAGCTAAAGATGGTAGAGAAGTATTTTATATTAATGATGATCTTATTCAAATTTTGAAGGGATAAAAAAACACTTTAAACCGTATTGAAGAACAATGACTTTTCATTTTGTCCAAACCAGTGGGATAAATCAAAAAAGTGATTTATCTTTAAAGCATGAGCAAATTTATCCTTTCTGAAATCAATATTTATCCTATCAAATCTTTGGGCGGCATCCGTCTTGAAAAAGCACAGCTTGAAGAAAAAGGCTTGCAATATGACAGAAGATGGATGCTTGTTGATGCAGAAGGTATATTTATTACCCAACGTAAACATTTTGAACTGGCAAAGCTTCAGGTGAATATTGGGGATGGTAAATTAACTGTTTCCCATAAAACATTACCTGAGCAAAACATATCATTTTCTTTGGATGAAGATACGGGAGAACAGCTATCTGTTGTAATATGGAACGATACCGTCACTGCGCTTGAAGTAAATAAAACCGTAAGCGATTGGTTTTCTAATTTCTTAAAATTTAAGGTTAGATTGGTAAAAATGCCTTTAACTGAAAAAAGATTGGTAGATCGGGATTATGCTTCGAATGATGAAGTGGTTAGTTTTGCCGATGGTTATCCCTGCCTGCTTATCGGCCAATCGTCGCTTAATGGGCTTAATGAAAAACTTGCCGATCCAATCCGAATGGACCGTTTCCGCCCAAATTTTGTTTTTACGGGCGGGGAGCCACATGTTGAGGATAGTTTTAAAACTTTTCACCTCGGTGAGGTTTCATTTTCGGCTGTAAAACCATGTGCGAGGTGTGTGCTCATTACCATCGATCAACAAACCGGTGAGAAAGGACAAGAGCCATTACGAACGCTGGCCAGTTACCGCACAGTAGGTAAAAAAATCATGTTCGGACAGAACCTCCTCCATCATCACCTAGGTACCATAAAAGTTGGCGATGAGTTGAAAGTTAAAGATTGGAAGGGAAATAATTAACCTTTTCCTTAAACCCCTTATTTACCTTTGGCTCATTTTTATTGGCGTATATAGGTTTTACTTAAACTGTTTTAACTTTTCCAATAAGCGTACTCCGGCATCATCGATATCCGTTTTCGGTAGTTGTTCATTTTCGAATACGGCCTTGCACCATTTCAATATTTTATCGTTTGGATATTGTTTAACCTGTGCTGTTAACCATTTGCTGGCATCGGCTCTTTTGCCAAGTTTTTCGAGCGTCCAGGCCGTTACCAGATGATTGGAAGGGATAAAATTATTTACAGTATTCTCTGTTTTAGATTTGAACTGAATAATCTTTTGTAAAGACGCTTGTGCAGCTGCATTTTTCCCCATACGCTTAAAGCACAAGTAACTCATCCAATCTTCTAAACGCTCGTCCAGGTTTTCAGGATAGGGTTTACCTACACCTAAGTTCAACGGCCAATTTTTCGCCTCATTAATGAAGGTTATTGCGGTAGTATAATCTTTCTGTTGTATCCTTTCAATTGCCTGCATGAGTTCTGCCTCCCGGTATAATTCGCGCCCGATTGTAGCCCCCTCAAATGGCAGGATATTGATTTTTGATAAAAGTTCAGCACATTTCCGATAATCCTTATTAAGCAACAGTGCTTTTGCATACAACATTCCGATGATATAGTTTTCTTTGTGTGCATGATAATAAGGCTCAATGACCATCAGCGCATTCTGTTTGTGGCTAATGTAATAATCGCCCAATAGTTTAATGTAGCGCCAATCATCTTTGTCTAATGCAATTGCCTTTTTAAGGTCTGCTAAATCTGTGTTGCCCATTACCATAGCAGCCCGTGCCGCATAAAAAGGGGCAAAGTCTGGCCGATCACCACATGCTGTAAAGAGCTTTTTACTTTCAGAAATATTATTCCTGTCTTTATATAAAAGCGCAAGGTAATATTTTGGTTTCCAACTGTTGCTGTTCTGTACTGCCCACAATAATACTTCATGGTCTTCTGACCGGAATGGGAATACAAATGCCGGAGAGGTAGAATCAGCCTGATCTAATGGCAGAGAAAAAGACAGTCCTTTTTTATGCTGCAAAAATGCCAGCCAATAATTCACTAGCGCATTTGCTGGTGCCAATCTCAATACTTTTTCACATTCATTATAACGCCCATTCTTGTAATAGTTAACAGCCAATTCTAAAAAGGTTTCGGTTGGCTGCTCATCCCGTATCATTGAAGTGAATGCAGTTTTGTTGTCTGCTGAAGGCTTTGCCAGGTATTTCTCGAAACGCACGAAATGATTAAGTGGATCGAAAGACAAAATTGTATCCAATACCTGTTTAGCATTTTTACCTTGATAGCGAAGGGCGATAGCCTTTACCTGTAACGCCGCAATATCAAACCGGTTATAATCAATGGCTTTGCCCGCATATTCTAATGCTTTGTTCCAGTTTTTTTCTGTTAGGTATAATTTACATAATCCATTATAAGCTGCACTCCGGTATTCAACAGACAAACTTGCGATATCAAAACCGTCTTTAGCATCGATCACATGTCCCAGCTCTGCATTGATGATGCCATAATAGTAATTAGCAGCACCATCGTTCGTATCCATACTTAATGCTTGCTTTATCAATCTTAAGGCCTCGGCATACCGCATATTCCGGTACATTAATTCGGCCATTTTAACCAACGCAGGCAAAAAATTAGGTTCTTTAGCTAACGATGTCTTCAATTTTTCTTCTGCAGCTGCGTACATTTTCTGATCCATTAATGCTTTGCCTTGCATATAAAGGCCATAGCCCGAATTCCAGTTAAAATCTTTGGGCGCCTCGAGCGGGCGGCTCAAGTTATAGGCATCTGGCTTAGATTCATAAATCAGCTTATTATCGCCTAATGTAAATACCAGATCTCCCTGATTCATATCCATTTTTATGGAATCAATGAAAGTTCTCGGTGGTGTAATCTCAATTCTTTTACTGTAAATATTTTTTTCTCCCTGTCTCACCTTCAAGGTATCTGAAATCTGCTGTACAGGGCTAAAATAAATTTTCAACCAGCCATTTTCATGTTTCACATTCAATGCGCCGTATTCGTTGGCTTTTACAAAACCTTTCGTTTTTAAAACAGGATACCAGTATTCTGTCCATAAATCAGCAGCACCTGGTGAAAAACTTTTATGTTTAAAGGGTGTAAACGTACTCTTATCGGCAGTTTGATTGAATAATCTTCCCGATTGAATTTCAGAATATTGACCATCTGTATCGGTTAATAGCTTTTCCCATATCATGCCCTGTTCTGAGAGTCCCCAGATCCAGATCTTTTTACCCGCCTTATCGTCGTGACCAGAATATCTCGCTATTCCAAAATCGTCATCGTGCCAGTATGCGCCAAAAAAATCGGTGTATTTGCCGAATACATGGTAAGATTTATAACCTCCAAAATTATTGTTGTCGTAAAAAGAAATGTCTTTGCCATTCGCTTTATTTATTGGCCAGTCGCTATGCTCACCTTCATGCCCAAGATAATGGGTCCCCGGATAAATATACTCTAAATTTCCACTCACTTTTATACCAGTATTCATCCAATGGTAATAGGGTTGCTCAATAGGTGTTGAGTTAAACCAGAAAGACTTCGTTGTGAAATATGATTTATCTTTAGGCAAGTTAATCTCCATTGTCCAGTTTGTCCGTGTTAACAGATCCAGTACACCAATAAAACAGCTTACACTGCCGTCGTCATTTTTTCTAGTCAAATAGTTCACTGGCGTTACTGTATTGGGTGTATGCCCCATAATGCCATAGTTTGGTTCAATTCCACCGCTGGTCCAGGGGCCACGCATAGCGATATCCCTAAATTTCACCACATGGTTATCGTAAACGAAAGATTTTCCTGTAGATTTTTCGATTGCCGACCATATCTTTCCTCCTATCTCCGGCAATATGGTCAGTTTTAAATAGGCATTTTCCAGTTCAATAACTTTCCATTCTTTTTGTACGGGTTTATCGGTAAATCCATCATAGCGGAAATAAGGATAAATATGTGTAAATGAAGGAATTGGATTAGGATCAGAAAAGGGATAAGTTTTAAATGCCTTCTTATATTCGCGGATACTGGCAGCCTCCTGACCAGAAGCATTGATTGTAACTAAACAGATTAAAAAAGCGAAGTATAAATATTTTTTCATTGTAACCTTTATGTGATGAAATAACCTGAACGACTATTGAAACATCTCTTCGCAAGTATATGACTAGATCGACTGTTGCAAATAGTTAATTCTGACTCCTTTTAAGCCTTTTTGGTTGAACTTAACTAAGATAGAATTTCATTCTTATTTTATCGTATTCTAAACAAACCCGAGAACTGTTTTTTTCTAACAATTAATCTGTGGGGGCCAACAGCCAAATCTAACCCCGTGAAGTAAGAACATAGGTGAGCAAACCTGTATTTTGGTAATCGCCTGGCGAAATTTCAAATCCCATTTTTTCAAGTAGTTTCACAGAAGGCCGGTTGTCATTGGATACGATAGCAACAATTGTTTTAATGCCCATCACCTCAAATGCGTACCTGAGTATACAGGTAATAATCTCTACCATGATACCTTTACCCTGAAACTCAGGAAGCAACTCATATCCCATTTCCACAGTCTCATTCTGGATATCAAAATTCCAGAGGCAGGCAGCACCTATCATTGCGGCATCACCCTTATAAGTAGCAACCCAGTATATAGATTCATCATTATTGATCAGGTTATCAATTTTATTGATGTACGCAATGGCTTCGTTAATATGAAGAAAGGGCGCCTTACCCGTTAAATCAGCCACTTCAACATCCGAACGCAATTGATAAATTACCGCAGCATCTTCCAACGAAAGTCTGCGAAGGACCAATCTGTCGGTTTCGAGTACAGGGAAAGTGGAAAAATCGAGTTGTTTCATCTGGATAACTTAAGGAAGAATTGCTGCAGTCAAGATTATTATCTAGCGGAAGATAACGATTTTTTCATATGAATTAAAGTTTCTCGATCAGTACAAGGCAAATATAACTAATTACCGCTTAAAGGTACTTGCTGGCAGGGAGCATCGGCCCCGACTCACGGAAGAAAGCCCCAAAGCAGGGCCTGGCTTTACCTTTTAGGTAACCAAAAGGTAAAGAAAAGGTAACCAAAGGGTTAACCTGGGGTTAACTTGGTATAGAGAAAGGGTAAACAACAGGTACAGAAGGGGTAAACAAATATTAGCATATTTCCTGGCCCTTTACAAAGTACCCTTTCGGTTACGGACAAATAAAAAAACTCATTTACAATAATAAAATCATTGAAGTTGTATCATAAAAATAGAATCGTCATTGCGAGAAGGCTCTTTCAGCCGACGAAGCAATCTTTACCGCAAGGATCACTAGCATGAAAGATTGCTTCGTCGTTCCTCCTCGCAATGACGACCTTTCTTATGGGATCTGTCAATGGTATTCTGTCTAATCTACAGATACAATTGCAGCGCCTTTTTATGCTGAGCATACGAAAAGCGATAACCCTACTGCTATTGCTTTACCGATACATTTATCTGATAAAGCTTATCGTGCAAAGCTTTCATCTGTGCTTCAGAAAACTTGATATCTTTTCTATCATAGGTCATCAAGCCGTTGGTTTCTACTTCAACATCGGTAGTTTGAGTATACACTCCGGCAGAAAGCCCTAATGGGATTAATTCGGCTAAACGTTTCGTAAACTGGGCGTATTTATTAAACAAATCGGTTTTGTTTTTAAAACTCTGATAACCCCAGTTATTTTTCTGTTGCCACACATGGCCATCAATCGGCAAGCCAAGCCCACCAAACTCACCCAGTACAAGGGCATAGTCTTTTCCAAAATAATCAGGACTAGGCATAGCCGGATGTGGGTAATTGTGCAGGTCGATAATATCGCCAACCGGATAAAAATTACCTCCACTGGCCGTATTCACTAATCTTGAAGGATCTTTCTCTTTTGTCCATTTGGCAATTTCTACTGTTTTAAACTGCCCCCAGGCCTCATTGAAAGGTGTCCATACTACAATAGAAGGCACATTATAAAGTGCATCGATAATGGCATTCCATTCTTTTTTGTAATATCCTTCAGATTCGGCACTTCTGTTTTTATCCGATCCATGGTCTAAAATACCTGGGCGGTTTTCCCAGCCGTTACCCAGGTCGCCGCTTGGCATATCCTGCCAAACCAGCATACCTGCTTTATCGCAGTAGTAATACCAACGTGCGGGCTCTACTTTAATGTGTTTTCTGATCATATTAAAACCCATTTCTTTGGTTTTATCTATATCGAACTTTAAAGCGGCATCTGTTGGTGCAGTATAAAGTCCATCTGGCCACCAACCCTGATCTAAGGGACCATACTGGAAAACAAATTCGTTGTTTAAGAGCATGCGCTGAATACCGTTCTGATCTTTGCCGATTGAGGTTTTGCGCATGGCAAAATAACTTTTCACCTCATCAACCTTTTTATTTTTAGAGATCAACTCAACTTTCAGGTCATATAAAAATGGGTTTTTAGTATTCCAAAGTTTAGGATCCGCAATTTTTAAACTGATTGCGCCAGTGCCATCTGCGGTCTGCTCAGCCACTTTGATCGTACCATCCCATGCCGAAACCTTAACCTGATCTCCTGCACCGGCACCTGTTAAAAATGGGGTAACCGCTACGGTTTGCTGATCGATATCAGGCGTTATTTTAATATGATCGATATGTATTTTGTTTACCGCCTCGATCCACACCGTTTGCCAGATACCCGTTACCGGGGTATACCAGATGCCCTCTGGCTTTCTTACCTGTTTGCCCCTTGGCTGAGGGCCTTCATCCGTCGGGTCCCAAACTTCTACGGTTAAAGTCTGGTTTCCACTCTTGTTTAAAAACGGCGTAATATTAAAACTGAAAGGATCGAAACCGCCTTCATGTTTACCCACCTCTTTACCGTTGATGCTCACCGTACTTCTCCAGTCAACCGCACCAAAATGAAGCAAAATTTCTTTGCCTTTCATGTTTGCAGGCACAGTAAAGCTGGTTTTATACCACAGCAAGCTATCTTTACCTACTGTTTTACCAACACCCGAAAGTGAAGATTCTACCGCAAAAGGCACAAGGATTTTACCCTGATTGATTGCCGGCTGTTGTGATTTTCCGGAAATGGCATAATCCCAAAGTCCGTTGAGGTTTTTCCAGTTACCGCCACGCTCAAACTGTGGCCGCGGATATTCCGGCAATACATTTTTAGGATTAACTTCCTGGGCCCATGGTGAAGAGATTTTCCCTTTTACCATCGACCACGATTTGTCCTGCTGCTGCGCAGAAAGGGAAAGCGAGAGTCCCATAAGCGAGAAAAGGATGGATACTTTTTTGTTCATTGGTTTAAATTTGTGTGTTAAAGTTGGGTTTCGTCAAATGTGTTAACTTAAGTATTAACTGGTGTCAGTCTGTCCAAATGACTCCTTCGGAGAGTTTGCCGAAGACCTTCACTATAAGGATTGACCTTCGACAGGCTATCAAGGGCAGATTCTTATAGAAAGGTCGTCATTGCGAGGAACGAAGCAATCTTAATGCGCACGCTAATAGCGATCGTTGTAAGATTGCTTCGTCGGCTGAAAAAACCTTCTCGCAATGACGATGCCTCCTACCCTACAATTTGCTAATCTTCTGCCATTTATATTGATTTTTATACAATAAATTATCTCCCTACTAATAATAATTTATTTGCTGTTAAGTTTTTTAATCAGGTTAACTTCATCCAGGCGGTACGGGGTGCCATCGGGCTGAAAGATTTCGTGAAACCACTCAATCGGATCAGATCCATCGGCAAGCGGGGTATCCCATGCATATTTGGTGTTGGTTTTACCCGCAGCAAACCCCCAGTTAATGGCGCCTACATTTTCGTTTTTTAGCATCGGTAAAATGTTAGCGAAACGGCTATTGCGCGATCTGGCCATATATTCGGTACAGATTAATGGCCGGCCGCTGGCTTTTAACAGATCGATGGTTCTTTGGTGCCAATCTGGTGCCTCATAGTTATGGTAGGTTACAATATCTGAGTTGGCCAGCTGTATTTCGTTAAGCTTTTCGAAACCCCAGCTCCACAATCCGATAGAAATCGGCTGATCGGGATTAACCGACCTTGCCCAGCTAATGGTTTTGGTTAACAAAGGAATGGTTGCCTCTAACTTTCCACTGTTTCCGGGTTCATTGTATAAGTCCCAAAGTAAAATTCTTTTATCGTGTGCAAAATGAGTAAGTACATCTTTTACATATTTTTCGAGCTCCGGGAAATTGGCTTCCTCTTTAAAAGCCGGATCGCCGGGATCTTGCAACCAGCCCGAATTGTGAATACCCGTTTTAGGCTCGGGCTGTTTACCAATGGCCGAAGTTTTATTCCAGCAATCGTCGAAAAAAACAAACATTGGTTTAATACCATGTTTTTGGGTAATGGTTAAAAATTGGTCCATTCTCTTTTTAAAACCTTCAGGATCCTGACTCCAGGCTTTACTGAACAGGAATACGCGCAGTGTATTAAAACCGATTCCTTCTGCCCAGCCCAGTTCTTTATCGATCAGATCGGGTGAAAAAGTATCGGCCTGCCACATTTCTAGCTGGTTAATTGCATTGGAAGGAATGTAGTTGGCACCTGTTAACCATTTATGTTCCTTGTACCAGGCATTGGCTTTTTCTATCGACCAAACCTTTGCAGGCTCAGCACTTTTTTTTGTTTTTTGCGCAAAACCCAAGCTGATGTTAAAGCTCAAGACAGCAAGTAGCGCGTAGTTTTTTAAGTTCATATCGGCATTTATCTGATTTAGTTTTTATTGTGGTTTGATGGTGAAGCTAAGTTCAAACCTGCTTTTACCGGAGTTCCGAAATTTGGTGTCCCATCGGCATTCCAGCTGAACTTTTGGGCCCGGGGCGAGCGGAAACCTCCGCAACCCTGGCCCGGTTTATCATTGGCGTGATATAGGATCCAGTCTTCTTTTCCATCTGGTGAAGAAAAAAATGAGTTATGGCCAGGCGCATAAACGCCGTCTTTTGGCGATTGCTGAAAAACAGGTTGATCTGTTTTTGTCCAGGAAGCAGGATCGAGCAGATTGCTTTTAGCCGAAGCTGAAAGCATACCCAAAGCATAAAAATCTGTCCAGCAGCCACTGGCCGAATAAATGATAAATATTTTATCACCATGCGGCAAAAACTGAGGCCCTTCGTTTACATCCACATGCGCCCCTCCGCCAAGGTCTCCGATTTTTTCCCAGCTAAATTTAGGTGTAGAAATCTTTACTCGTTTCCCCGCTACTGTCCAAGGGTTTTTAAGTTTGGCGATGAAAATTTCCTGCTTGCCATTTTCATCTCCCTCCCATCCAGACCAGATCATATACAACTGGCCTTTAAAATCGATCACATCTCCATCAATGGCCCATTTATCAGTCGGATCGGTAATTTTGCCTTTAAATACCCACTCGCCTTTCATTGGGTCGGCCGAGGCATTTTCTAAAACATACATGCGGTGGTTATCATTCTTCCCATCATCGGCGGCAAAATAAGCGTACCATTTGTCCTTTAAAAACATCACTTCTGGTGCCCAGATTTCTTTACCGTACATGGTTCCTGCAGGTGCACGCCAAATGGTTTTCCGCTCCGCATCTTTTAAACCATCCAGGGTTTTGGTTTTCCAAAGATCTACACGGTTTCCGGTAGTATGGGTATAGTAATAATAACCATCTTTATAAAAGCTATATGGATCGGCACCCGATGGCAATAAAGGATTGGTAAATGTTTGTGCATGTAAACCTGTTACGTATAATAGGCACAATGCGACAAGCAGATATCTCATTTTCAAAGCATTCATTTTTAAATTCTTACGTCTTTTATATTTTTTGATCTGCAGCATTCCTTAATCTTTAAAAAAAGTGATTTATTTTCTTAAATCGGCCTATTTTTATCTCAATATTTCTACAAATGCAATCAATTAATCTTTGCTGCGCTTTGCATTAAAAACCGAAAACTTTGAGGGTTGATCTGCATGCGAAAACCTCCATTTTTCTCTTTTATAAAGGCAGCTTTGATTATAGCCGTAGCTCTTGGCGATACTTTATGATTTGAATGATGGGTATGAAAAACATATTGTAATGCTCCGCTTTTATCCATAAAGAAATCGCCATGCCCGGTGCCGTTTATTTTCAATACCTTTTTACTGATAATCGGGTTGTCCTGATACTTTATCCATGGTCCGGTAGCTGAGGTTGAGGTAGCATAACCCACTGCATAATCAGGATTTCTGAAATCATTAGCCGAATAAAAAAGATAGTAAAGATTTTCCTTTTTGATTACCGTTGGCCCTTCGGTTACCGGCCAATCGGTTTTCGCTGTATTTTCCCAGGCTGCTGTTCCTGATAAACAAAATTTTGTTGTTTCAGGGATTACATCAGAAAAATCATCTTTCAGTTGTGCTACAAAAATCCTGTTGCCATGATCGAGTTTTACATGGTAGAGGTAATTTTTTCCATCTGTATCGGTAAATACAAAAGGGTCGATCTGCTTGCCTGTGCCTGAAATTGCTTTTAATTCTTCCTGGACAAAAGGCCCTGCCGGGCTATTACTATGCGCAATGGCAATCTGCTCATCGGCAGTATAGGCCATAAAATAAGTTTTGCCTCTTTTAAATACCTGAGGCGCCCAAAAACCCTTGCTCCCAAAGGCATCGCCCTTTTTTAATGCAAATCCTTTATTTTTTCCGGTCGGTTTAGTCCAGTTTTTAAGGTCGCTGGATGAATAAACCAGAAAGCCTTCATCGCTACTTGTGCCATATAAATAATAGACGCCGCCATCCAAAAAAATCGTTGGATCGGCCAGATAAAGGGTGTCGTTTAGTTGCTTAGCAAACACCTTTTTACCAATAAAAAATACGAAGAAGCATAAAAAAAAGGCGAAAAGGTATTTCATTTAATATGATTTGCTAAGGGTAAGGTATTGATAAGCCAGAATGTTCATGGTATAAATGCCATCCTGAGAAATAATTTATTTTATAAAAATCAATATTATTGACATAGTTTTAAGAGAATGAATAACCTCGAAGTGTCGTCATTGCGAGAAGGCTTTTTCAGCCGACGAAGCAATCTTTATAGCAGAAATTGCTAGCATGAAAGATTGCTTCGTCGTTCCTCCTCGCAATGACGACACTTATATTGAAATCTGTCAATGATCGCTTGTCGAAGGACTGTTTTAAATATTATTATTAAAGCGTTTCGACAAGCTCTCCGTAGGAGTCCTTTGGACAACGTGACAAATTCTATTAGATTTAACTTTTAAAACACCTACCCATTTTAAAAACTTATTTTGGTTACAGGTGTAAAAACCAGGTCATCTACTCCTGCAATTTTGACCCCTATCCTGGCAAAAACATAATTTTGTGTCGGTACAATTGTGGGGATGCTTACACTCATATTTAAGTTATTCAGGTCGGCAAGTGCTGCACCCGTAAGTTGTTGTGTCGCAATGTTATTACCTCCATCTACAAACTGTGTTTTGTTGATATACAGTGATACACTTTCTATATCTTTTGCATTGGCATCGGTGATGATTTTTTCCAATTTACAGAATCCGTTCACTTTTCCGGAAGCTGCGGTTAAACTAGCGCCACGGATCATGTAATAAGGCATTACTTCAATATCCATCACCTTGTTACCGCTAATATTTACCGCGATGGTATCTTGTTTACCTGCGGCATTCTTTTTCCACAAAAACGGTCCCTGGTTTGGTGAAAAAACCAGTTTGTAGTTCCCATCAAATAACTTAGCGGAGTAATTGCCATCCTGACTAACATTTACGTTTAATGCGGAGTAGTTGCCAAAGCCCGACTGCCAAAGTTCGAAATTTACCTGACCGTATTGCACATTGATTGCTTCGCCTTTATAAACGATCCTTCCTGTAAAATCGGCCGCAGGTGCTTCGTAATTATCCTTTTTACAAGAGGAGAAAAACACAGCTATAATTGCCCCTATGATGAAATAAAATCTATTTTTCATGTCTATATAATTGATTATTGATTAGGGTTTCTGATAATTTTCGGGTTGCCATTAAGTACATCCTGCCCGATAGAAGAGTAGTAATTACCGATACGGAAGCGGTGCGCTGCAGTTACACGGCTAGGTTTAATCACTTTAAAAATATACTTTAAATGATTTGCATTGCCCGGATTATAGTATTTATATGGCCACAAGCCAAACACCTGTGTACTGGTGCGTGTTGCACTACCGATATTACTGGCATTGGTAAAATCAGCAACCGACATATTGTTGCCGTTCCATACTTTATCAGCCAGTCTCCAACGTTTCATATCCCAAAGCTGATGTCCTTCAAAAGCAAATTCTACTTTACGTTCGTGTACGATACGATCGAAGGTAATATCGGCCGGACTTAGTGCTGTGGTTAATCCTGCACGGTCTCTTACCGGTTTAATATAATTGGCTGCAGTAGCTGCATCGCCCAATTCAAAAGCGGCTTCTGCAGCATTTAACAATACTTCTGCATAACGGTAACGTACCCACCATACATCGCTACGGGTACCTATCTGACCTGAACCTGTAGCCGGATCTAAATATTTACGCACGTAAAATCCTGATTGTGCGCTGAATTCTAAACCATCAACAGGGCCATCTCTTCCAACCACTTGTACCGATGCCGGATTATCTGGCAGTACCTCTTTTTTGCTCTGCCCGAAATCATCTCCTGTGATAATGGTGCCATTCCCCAATTGATAGCCCGCCCATATATCAACCGTTTTTCCTTTAAACTGTGTTCCAGGGAGAATTACAGTACCGGCCAAACGTGCATCGCGGCCAGCAAAAATATCGGTAATATTGGTATAATAAACCGGGTTTCCGCTGCCATCCACGGAGGCTAATGAGGCATAGGTATTGTCTAGTTTTTCAAAAGACTGCACCAGATTTAATGAGGGGTTCAATCTTCCGCCCTGTGCTTCCTCGGCAGAAGAACGCGGTTGGTTATCGATTGTAAAACCATGAGCTTTATTGGTTTTCAATTTAAAATCCTTTGCAAATATCACCTCTGGGTTACTACCCTTATCGGTAAAAAGGGCTGCAAAATTATCGGATAAATTAGGGTTCTTTTTATAAAGCGAATATTTACCGCCATCGATAATTTCTTTAGCAGCATTTAAGGCTTTGGTAAAATAACCATTGGCCATTGCAGCAGGAATGCCAACCTCTCCACCTGGAAGGGTTAATTGGGCATTGCTATATTTGGCAATAGAACCTGCATAAAGCGCAGCTCTCGATTCCATAGCCAGGGCCGCAGCTTTTGTAGCCCTGCTTTGTACAGTTGCATTATCAGGAAGTATGGTTTTAACGGCTTCCAGTTCAGCAATCACAAAATCGTAAATTTCAGATTCCTTTGCCCTTGGATATTGCAGGTAACTTGGATCTCCGCTATAATCATAAGCCAGGGGGACAGTAATCAGCGGAACACCGCCCATTCTTTTTACCATCTCGAAATAAACACCAGCCCTGATAAAACGCGCCTCAGCTAAAAAACGGTCGCGGTCTTCGGCTTTTAAAGCGGTCGCTTCTTGCCCACGTTTAATAAACAGATTCAGGTCGTTCACCAGCCTGTAAACGCCCATATCCCAATATCTCCATGCATCGTATCCGTATTCTAAATTCTGGTGGCGACCATAATCACCACTGGCTGAGGCAAAACCCTCATCAAAATCGGTAAAAGCCCACCATGCTTCAATGGTCTGATAATCCGGGTAACGGTCATAAAGATCGCCAACAACAGTAAGCACCAGGTTGGGGTCTTTCCATACTGCATCAATGGGCAGGGTACTGGTTGGCTGTTTATCTAAAAACTCCGAATCTTTTTTACACGACTGCGCAAAACTTAAACATGCAATGGCAGCAAATGCGTATATATATTTTTTCATTTGATTAGTCTTTTTCATGTTACAGCGTTAGTTTAAGGCCGATATTAAAGAATTTGTTCTGTGGATACTGCAATCCATTATCGTCGGCAATTTCAGGATCTACACCATAATCTTTCAGGTTATCGATAGAGAACAGGTTGTACCCGTTTACATATACCCTTGCATTCTGGATCTTGATTTTTTCTGCCCATCTTTTTGGCAAGGTATAACCAATTTCAAGTGTACGTGCCCTTAGGTACCTAACATTGTGCAACCAGAAAGTAGAGTTTCTGGTATTGTTACTATGGTCGCGGTCATTAAAACGGATTGCAGGATATTTACCGGCCACCCATGGACTGTTCAGGTCGTAAAGATTAGTGCGGTGCCAACTGTCATCAGCAAAATTCTGCAGCAAAGCACCTCCGTTCTGGAATGCCCAGCGCTGCTCCCAGTTCTGGTTCCAGGAATACATGGCACCACCAGAAAAATCTGCAGTGAAATCGAAGTTCTTATAAGAGCCACCGATGGTGAAACCAAAGCCGACGTTTGGCTGCCCCGCCGTGGTATAACCAATCGGCCTTTCGTCTAACCCATCAATAATCCCATCGCCATTCTGATCTTTGTAAATTAAATCGCCGGGCAATAAAGAGCGGTTTCCTTTTCCATCGATGTTAACTTTGTAATTATTAATTTCATCGATACTCTGAAACTGACCGGTTACTTCGTAACCCCAAAAAATATCGGCGTATCTATCGGTACCATTACTTCTATAATTCTCCCAGGAGTTACCAAAACGTGGTTTATACCTTTCTAAAAGTTTCTTTCTGCTAATGGAAATGTTTCCGCCAACATTGTAGTTAAACTCACCGATTTTATCTCTGTAGTTTAAAGAGAATTCTCCTCCAAACTGTGCATCACTCTCCAGGTTTTCAACATTTAAAGGGTACCCCAGTTCAATAGGTACAATTACATCGTTTTTGATGGCCGGTAAACCAGAACGTTTTCTATAAAAATAATCTGCAGTTCCAGAAAGTTTACTGCCGAACATCGTAAAATCCAGACCGATATCGGTAATTTTGCTTTTAAACCAGCTCAGGTTATTGATAATAGGACCTTTATCCCTCGAAGTGGTGATGTTTTTTCCATCCAATATCACGCTGCCCTGGTTGTAGTTATAGCCTGGGATATATGCAAAAGGATCGATACCCACATCATCATCACCCAATACACCATAAGAAGCACGGAGCTTCAGATCATTTAAGATATTGCTTTCGCCCAAAAGCGATTTCATAAATTTCTCTTGGGTAATTCTCCATCCAATTGATGCCGAAGGGAAATAACCAACACGCCTATCTGGTGCAAACTTCCAAGAGGCATCTCTACGACCGGAAAGCTCCAGGTAATATTTATTGTCGTAGTTGTAATTTAACCTACCCACGTAACCGATACGGGCCTGTTCTTCTTGTATATCAGCAAAATCCTGCCCGTCCATATCGGCAAACTGAAGCACCGGTAAAATATTAGTTTGTGGTACAGCGTGCTGAAAGGTATAAGTTCTAAAACGGTCTAAACGCTCGGCTACCAATACTCCACCAACGGTATGTTTGCCAAAAGTGCGGTTATAATTAGCCTGAAGCTGATAGGTATTCGTGTATACTTTTTCATTTCTACGCTCTCTATATGGATTTGAACTGCCTACTTTTTCTTCATAAATACCCGTTTCTGGATTATAGGTGTATACATTGTAAGTGTACTCGTGCCCATTGATTACGTTATCGGCGATATAATAAGAATATAAACCTTTTATTTCCAAACCTTTGATCGGCGTTTCGTAAGAGGCTGATAAATTGGTCTGTAAAACTCTCCAGTCTGATTTCCAGTAGCCGGTTAAAGCTTTACTTTGCACAGCGAACTGCTCGGTATTGTGCCCGATATCGTTCGGGTAATTTGGATTACCATTGGCATAAGCCTGTTCGGTAGGCCTGTTTCTCAATAAGGCAAAACGGGCAGCCCAGTAATCATCTCCCCCCGGTACGCCTGGCTGGTCGCGGCTCTCGATACGGCCATTGATGAGCATACCCACCTTAAAGCGGTCGGTTATTTTAGCTTCGATGTTACTCTGGATATTGGTCCGGTTAAAATCGAATTCCCTTGCCGTTCCATATACGCCCTTCTGATCTAAACGGGTAGCAGAAAAGTAATAGTTTACCCGGTCACTTCCACCCGAAGCACTTAGGTTTACTGAAGTTTGGGGTGCGTTAGGTGCAATGATAATGTCTTTCCAGTTCTGGCTTTGGTAGCCATATTCTGTTCCTGCTTTCCATTTATCCAGTTCGGCCTGGGTAATACTCGTTGCGCCGTTCTGGTTCATTTCTGCAGTAGCCTGTCCCACTTTCCATTGGTAAGCATTGGTCGTTTCTGGAAAACGTACCCAGTTCTGCCAGCCCGTGTAAGCATCAACACTAAAGGTATTGCGGGTACTGTTTTTTCCTCTTTTTGTGGTTACCAAAATTACACCATTTGATGCCCTGCTACCATAAATAGCAGCCGACGCATCTTTAAGCACACTGATACTTTCGATATCGTTAGGTGAAATATTATTGAACTGGCCAGCATCCTGTTGAATACCATCGATAACATAAAGCGGGTTACCCATGTTACGGATCTGGATATTGGCGCTCGCACCAGGTCTTCCGTCAGGCATCCTGAAAGATACACCTGGCAGCTTTCCGGCCAAGCCTGTACTTACTGTAGAACCGCCGTGCACTTTTTCGAGATCTTTGCTGCTGATTGATGAAATGGCGCCCGTAATGGCTTCCTTTTTCTGTGTGTTGTAGCCCACCACAATAACCTCTGACAGATCGTTGTTAGATGGCTTAAGGCTAACATTAATTTGCGTACGGCCAGCCAATGCAACTTCCTGATTGGCATATCCCACATAAATAAAGATCAGGGTAGCATTTTTATCGCTTACCTGAATTTTGAATTTTCCATTGCCATCGGTAGTCACGCCTGTGTTAGTACCCTTAACTTTAATACTGGCGCCAACAACCGTTTCGCCCTTTTCATCAGTTACTGTTCCGGTAACAGCTGTTTGCTCCTGGGCACTGAGCTGAAAGGAAAGTAAGATTAAGGTGATGGAAGTAAAAATAGCGGAGAGGACTTTGCGTTTCAAAAACATTTTTTGAAGTGGATACCAATCCAGGCAGACAAAGCCACCATAAGAGAATAAACTTCTTTTCATATTAGGTTAGGGATTTGGTTAGTTAAAGAGCTAAATGGATTTAGTTCTATTTAATTCTTATCCAAAGATTCGGTTTTTAGCTTTTCAGAGGGATACGCATTTGTATCAATCTTTCTTCATTTTGTCTCGATCTGTGTTTAAGGAGTCTGTTTAGCCACGGAGACTCAGAAACACGGAAAATGCCGCTCAATGCGTCATCCTGAGTTCAGCTCAGGATCTTAATGGCAACGGATTAGCATGATAGATTAAGAAACAAGTTGATATACAGCGTGGAATCGTCATTCCCAACTTGATTGGAAACCAAGGATTGCTCATGAATGCCTCTGAAAAAAGGAAAACTTATGAATAATCGTAATGCAAGCGCATTAAGATTAGCTTCGCTGAGCACTTCGTGGTTCCCGCCTGCGCGGGAATGAGAACCGATTTTTGGATTCCGTCATGCTGAGTCCACCTCAGCGTATTAATAATAACAGACTAGCATGATAGATACTGACCACATAGTAGCTACAAGACAATTGAAAATAATATTTCTACTTGTAAAACGAGTTCAGTATGACGACCTTTCTATGGAATCAACCTTTCGAGTAAGCAATCTTGCAGTGGCGACTCCTCCCTGCGGGCGTCATCCTGAATTTAGCTCAGGATCTTAAGCAACAGTTTTTTTGGAAACGATGGGGCTGGCACATTTCGGTTAGGGAAGCCCTGCTATCACTCCAAGTCCTCTCCCGATAGAAAAAATCGGGTTCCGGGCTTTACGTTTTATCAGGTTTATTTAACGCAGGCCTGTAGTGCTATTGAAATCAGACTTTGCAGATTTTTTACGCCGGGTTTTGCGTTAGGGATTGTAAGGGTTCAGTACCGATCCTTCATCGGTACCGGAGCGAAGCGCAGCCCTGAAAAGCCCGACCTTTGCGCAGCTTAGGTAACGCCCAAATTAGCCTGCAATTAGCAGTTGACAGTTTTCAGGTCATAAAAACTGAGTTCCTTAAACCATTAAGGCTTTACCAAATAAAAATGGAATCTGTCTCAATCTTTCTACTTATCCGCTCAAATTCAATTTAGCCTGAAAGCAAAGCATTTCTTTAATATATTTGATGCAGCTGACCAAGATATCTTGAAAAAACTCTTTATCCTTTTATGCCTGTTGTTTTCGGCCCACCTGCTGTGGGGGCAACCTTATTATTTCAGGCATTACCAGGTAGAAAACGGACTTTCTAACAATACAGCCTTTTGTAGTGTGCAGGATGGAAACGGTTTTATGTGGTTTGGCACAAAAGATGGCTTAAACAGGTTTGATGGTTATTCATTTAAAACCTATCGCCACGACCCAGACCAGGCTGGCAGTTTAGGCAACGATTTAATCTATGCACTTCACCACGATCGGGAGCAAACACTTTGGGTAGGTACCAACAGTGGCGTGTACCAATATAATCCGGCAAAAGAAAGCTTCAGCATCATCAAAGAAACCAAAGGGATGCGGATTATAGATCTGGCCAGCGATCAGTATGGAAATTTATGGATCTTATCTTCATTCAAAATATACCTATATCAAAAGCGTACCAAGAAGGTACAGGCTTTTACCCATAATGCACCTTTCGATGCCTCAATGGTAACGGTTTTAAAAGATGGCAGCGTCTGGATCAGTACCGGAAGGGGAACGCTGGAAAAATACAATGCCAAAGCGAATAATTTTCAGCGCTTTAACATCAACGGTAAAAATGCAAAAATAGAATACGGCTGGGTATCCAGAATTGCAGAAACCGAAAATGGAAATTTATTGGTCGGCACCACCAATCAGGGGGTCAAGCTCTTTAATCCGGTTACTTTATCATCGAAAAATATACTCCGGTTAAACGACGACCAAACACCAATCTTTGTACGGGATATCAAAAAAACAGGCCCTCATGAGTTTTGGATTGCTACCGAATCGGGCATTTACATTTACAATGACGAAAATGGAGCGATTATCCATATCAAAAAACAGTACAATAATGATTATTCTTTAAGCGATAATGCCGTTTACACCATCTGTCTTGACCGCGAAGGAGGCGTTTGGACGGGCACCTATTTTGGCGGCGTAAACTACTATTCGAGCCATACTTCCCTGTTTACCAAATACTTTCCTCAAAAAGGTACAAACTCGATCAGTGGAAGTGACGTAAGAGAAATTACCAGGGATGGTAACGGAAATTTCTGGATCGGCACGGAAGATGCGGGGCTGAACAAACTTGACGTAAAAACAGGAATATTTAAACACTTCTTACCGGATGGAAAACCCGGAAGCATTGCCTATTCCAATATCCATGGTTTATTGGTTGATGGCGACAAACTCTGGGTTGGCACTTTCGAACACGGACTGGATGTTTTAGACCTGAAAACAGAAAAGGTAATTAAACATTACCAGGCAGGTGTTGGAAATGCCTTACGCACCAACTTTATTGTTACTTTTTGTAAAACACGGTCTGGTGAAATTTTAGTTGGGACCATTAATGGGATTTACCGCTATAACCGCAAGCGTGATGATTTTGAACCTGTTGCCGGCCTTCCCTTTATTTTTTACGATTCGGTTATCGAAGATAGCAAGGGTAATATCTGGGCAGGTAGCTTTAACGATGGTTTATTTCAGTTTAACTTATCCAAACCTGGATATGTGAACTACCGATATATTCCGACAGATGCGAAAAGTTTAAGTCATAACACCGCAAATAGTGTTTTTGAAGATAGTAAACAGCAGATTTGGGTAACCACAGACGGTGGCGGACTTTGCAGATTTGATCAGAAAACACATCAATTTAAGCGTTACAGCATAAAAAATGGCTTTCCGAGCAATTACCTGTTCCGCATTGAAGAAGATGACGCAAATAAGTTCTGGATTAGCAGTACCAGGGGACTTATCCATTTTGACCCATCCACGGGTTTAAACAAAACCTATACTAAAGCCAACGGATTACTTACCAATCAGTTCAACTACAGTTCTGCCTATCAGGATGAGGATGGCCGAACCTATTTTGGAAGTGTAAAAGGGCTGGTCAGCTTCAATCCGGCCAACTTAAAAGCAACATCATACGAAACCCCTGTATTTTTAACCGGATTTCAGATCAACAGCTTAGAAATAGGTTTAAATGGGGCAGATTCTGTTTCTGATCAATCGATCGTTTATGCCGATACCATCGAACTTAACTACAACCAATCTTCTTTTAGTATCGATTTTGCGGCATTAAGCTATCTCTCGCCCGAAATGACAGAGTATGCCTATAAAATGACAGGGCTTTATAAAAACTGGGAATATTTAAAAACCAACAGGAAGGTTTATTTTACCAAACTTGCCCCTGGGAATTATATTTTTGAAGTGAAAGCACTGGTTGAAGGAAGTAGTACCTGGAGCACCAAAAACGCGAAGTTACTGATCAAAATCCGTCCTCCTTTTTACCTTAGCCCGGTGGCGTATCTGCTCTATCTGATCGCGGCAGGTGGAATTATCTTCTTTCTGGTACGAAGCTATCACCGAAAAATCGCGTTAAAAAACAGCAGGCGGATGGAAGTTTTTGAGCATGAAAAACAAAAAGAAGTGTATCAGGCGAAAATCGAATTCTTTACCAATGTTGCTCACGAAATCAGAACACCCCTTACACTGATTATCGGCCCGATGGAGAAACTGATTAAACAAGCCGATGCCGTACCCGCGATAGGAAAGAATTTACGGATTATGGAGCGAAACACCGATAGGTTGCTCAAATTGACCAATCAGTTACTGGATTTCAGAAAAACCGAAACCAGCGAATTTTCATTAAATTTCGTAAAAGCCGATATTTCAGAAATCCTAAAAGACGTATTTCTTCAGTTTCAACCTGCTGCAGAACAGCATGAGATGAAGTATAACCTTCATTTACCTGAGAAAAAGCTCCTTGCCTATATCGACGTAGAGGCCTTTTACAAAATGATCAGCAATTTGGCAGACAATGCCATTAAGTACGGAAAAAACATGGTACAGATCAATTTATCATTGCAGGAAGGCGATAAGTTTGCTGTGGTGGTAAAAAACGATGGACATCGCATCCCAATTGAAATTAAGGACAAGATATTTGAACCTTTTTTTAGAGGCAAAGAAACAGAAATTAAGGCAGGAACCGGAATAGGTTTATCGATTTCAAAATCGCTTGCTCAACTGCATAGCGGAGCGCTTTATTTAGATTTTAATGACCATGATTTTAATATATTTGTATTGGAATTGCCTATCCATCAACTTATAGAATTTAACCTGAACGGAAAATGGAAGAAATTGTAGGCAAGCTGACCATAAAAGATACTGAAGGTATGGAAAGATCTGTCGTGTTGCTGGTTGATGATAATGAAGATATCCTTGATTTCATTTCAGATGATCTGGAAGAAAAATACGATGTACTACAGGCCAGAAACGGTATAGAAGCATTAGAAATATTACAGCATGAAATTGTTCAGCTCATTATTAGCGATGTAATGATGCCCGAAATGGACGGTTTCGAATTTTGTGCGAAAGTAAAATCTACCTTAGAATTCAGCCATATCCCCGTTATCCTGCTTACCGCAAAAAATTCATTGCAATCTAAAATTGAAGGTTTAGAACTGGGTGCCGATGCCTATGTGGAAAAGCCCTTTTCTCCCGAGTTTTTACAGGTACAGATTTCGAGCCTGATTAAAAACAGGAACAAGATCAAAGCATATTTCGCGAGCTCTCCCCTGCTCCACCTTAAAAGTATTGCATATTCAAAGGCAGACGAACTGTTTTTAGAAAAATTACAGGATACCATTAACAAGAATATCAGCAATCAGGATCTGGACGTCGAACATCTGGCAGAAAAGATGAATATGAGCCGGCCAACCTTATACCGGAAAATTAAATCCATTTCTAACCTTAGTCCAAACGAACTGATTAATTTGGCAAGACTAAAAAAAGCGGCCGAGCTTTTAAATGAAGGGATACTGAAAATTTACGAAATCTCAGAAATGGTTGGTTATAGCTCTCAATCGCACTTTGGCAGAAACTTTGCCAAACAGTTCAGCATGTCGCCAACCGATTATGTAAACAGTAAAACTGTTGATAAAAAAAGCCTTAAAATCAAATAGTTAAGCCTTGTTATTTTCTTAATTTTTCCGTAAATTGTCATAACCAAAATATAGAAGTTATGAACATGCTTAAGAAAATCCAGATCTGGGGTGATCACCATCACCCAAAATGGTTGGACTATTTTAGAATCTTATTAGGCCTTATTTTAATTTGGAAGGGTATTGATTTTTACATCAATATGCCAGCCTTTAGTAATTTAATGAGGGGCGCTTTCTTAGGCACGGCAGTGAGCATTAGCCTACTGGCACACCTGATTATTATGTTACACCTAATTGGGGGCTTAGCCATCACCCTGGGCACACATACCCGTGTATTCTGCCTGGTTAATTTACCAATATTGATCGGGGCGGTATTCTTTGTAAATATTTCTGGTGGAATTTTTAAACCCTATTCAGAATTTTGGTTTTCGGTCTCCGTATTAATCGGACTCGTTTGTTTTGCAATTGAGGGAAATGGAATTTTATCGGTAGACCGGGAAAAAATTTACCCTAAAGAGGCGCTTTAGTTTAAACTTAAAGCCCAAAATTGTAGCTAAAACAGCCTTTATTGGCCCTGTATTTGTTTTTTTAAAAGTTTTTATGCGAGCTAACTAAATGATTAGCAACGCTTAAAATATTTATGCAAATATTTGATTCGAAATCATTTGCAGATTTGCTTCAAGTTCGTACTTTTGCAGCGGAGAGTTGGCAGAGTGGTCGATTGCGGCAGTCTTGAAAACTGTTGACTTGTTAAAGGGTCCGCGGGTTCGAATCCCCCACTCTCCGCCAATCTGGTATCAAAACCAAAGAAAAGCCTGCAAATCGTATGATAGCAGGCTTTTTCGTTTTTATCAGGTATCAAAACTCTCATTAATTCCCATAAGATTGGTGCGTGATTCGGTGTTGCGCTGTGAAAAGCTCGTGAGGTGGGGATTGCAAATGAAACACCTCTTCACAACCCGTCAGGTATCCAAACCTGACCGACAAGGACTAGTCATCCACCGGAAGCAAGTCTTGCGTAGTCATCAGAAATGATGGCACGAAGCGTAGACAGCGATTGCCTAAGGTATGCTATTGAGTCTCGAAACCGCTGAAATGTCGAAGCCTTGGTTTTCACCGACACCAGGGCAATATCAAACCGGCGCTAATGACAAGGCGGTACGATTCGACCGGGGTCTTAGAACATATCAGAAGCATATTGGGGTTGTACGGGAACACAGGAGAGCCTCCCGCTTCCATACGAAAAGCGGCAATAAGGATGACCGGACCAGAAGCATCCTAGCCTACAGGGTACATACCGCCACCCTGACAGGCACACAAGAAAAGGCGGTATCGGAATGGTATCCTGACCGAGGGAAACCGAAGGAAAGGAAAAGAGCGAAGGCAGTCTTAGCATCTTCATAGTACTGATAGAAAGGTGGGAAATCAGCTCCATGAAAGCCAAGAGTAAGGAAGGGAGATGCCTATTTTACGGAGCTGCATTTTAGAAACAATCAGTGTACCAGAGACATGAAACAATTGTTAACAGTAGAAATGCAGATAGCGGAAAGGGCAAGGAAGTATCCGGGCGAAGCCTTAACGAACCTGCATGAAATGGTAGATGTAGGGCTATTGGAAGCTTGCTTTGCCACCCTGAATAAAAAGGGTGCGAGTGGCATAGATGGCCAGACATGGAAGGATTATCAGGCACAAAAAGGAGAACGAATACCTCAGTTGCTGGCGGCCTTCAAAAGTGGCAAATACCGGGCACCTGCTATCCGGAGGGTATATATACCTAAAGGAGAAGGGAAGCTCCGGCCATTAGGCTTGACCACAATAGAGGATAAGTTGCTGCAAACAGCAGTAACCAAAGTCCTTACTCCTGTGTATGAACAACTATTCCTTCCCTCCTCCTATGGGTTCAGACCGGGCAAGTCACAACATCAGGCATTGGAATCCTTATTTAAAGAAGCAAGCTTTAAGGGGATGCGCTATGTGATAGATGCAGACCTGCAAAATTACTTCGGCAGTATAGACCACCAAAGCCTAAGGAGCTTCCTTGACCGCAGGATAAAAGATGGCGTGATCAGAAAAGCGATCGACAAATGGCTCAAAGCAGGTATAATGGACAAAGGACAGCTTAGCTATCCGCGGGAAGGAACGCCGCAAGGCGGTTCAATTTCCCCGCTGATCAGCAACATCTTCCTACATTATGTATTGGACGAGTGGTTCAAAGAACAGGTTCAGCCCCTACTCAAGGGGAAAAGTTTCATCATACGCTTTGCTGATGATTACCTGCTGGGTTTTACCAACAGTGAGGATGCAATGCGGGTGATGGAAGTACTACCTAAGCGCTTAGGTAAATTTGGATTAACATTGCATCCTGAAAAGACCAGATTAATAGATCTGGGCGGAAATACTCAAAAAGTGCAGTCAAAGAAGACCTTTGATTTTCTAGGCTTTACCCATTACATGGGTAAAAGCAGAAAAGGGAATCTGATACTAATGCGCAAAACGAGCAGCAAAAAGCTAAATGCGGCGCTGATAAGGATGGACGATTGGATCAAAAAGAACCGGGATAAGCTGTCTATAAAGTTGCTTATCCATGAACTCAACCTAAAACTGCGGGGCTATTATGGTTATTATGGCATCACATTCAATCTCAGGAAGATCAGATCTTATTATCAGGGAACAAAACGGATGCTTCAGAAATGGTTGAACCGTAGAGGAGGCAAACGGATATGGACTTGGGAAAGGATCATCAAACTCGTGGAAGAATGGGAACCACTGATAAGACCAAGGATCTATCACAGTTATTTGTAGCGAAACCGTAAATAGAGGAACCGTGTGCAAGAAAGATGCTCGCACGGGTCTGCGGGGGTGCGGGGAGGTAACGATCCGCTCTACCCGGAAGTAAATCTTGAACAGGTAAAAACTCACCAGATTATTAATATCAATTTGATATTGAACAGGTTACGTTACTAAACATCTTGATTCTCCATCACTGCAAGGCTAAATTTGTTTACTTTTTAATGTTTAACATTATGAAAACCAATTTCAGCTTGCTCTTCTACATGAAGAAGCCAAAGAATTATCAAAAAGGCGTTGCCCCTATCTATCTTCGCATTACTGTGAGTGGTAACAGGTCAGAAGTTACCACTGGACGTAGTTGCGAACCCTCCCGCTGGAATGCGGGCATAGGCAGGGCACCCTACATTTAGGCACAGACCCACAGTCATATTATTAAAAAATATTAACCTTTACAACTTCTGGTAAATAAAATCCCTTTTATTTCAAACCAGCGTCTATCTTAAGGTTCAAGATGATAAGCCAGCAATTGGATAGTGTTAGCTATTTTTATTCAGTTTTCCCTTTTAGTTTAATCCAAGGCAGAAATATACAAGAAATCCCCAAAACCTTATTATCAGTAGATTTGATACCAAGAAACTTATCATAATCATTTTGAAAGATTGACATAGGCAATTTATTCACATCAATCGAAGGGGTTTGATTTAATAAATCACTTACACTTGTGGTTAATGACGTTTTGTAATTATAGAAAACAGGAATAATCACACTCGTTAATAAACTTGAATTTACTCTTATAATGGACTTTTGGATAGTACTTTGAAGTATATTTATCAGTTGGACAGGATGTTCAGATGAAAATGTAATGTGCTTTATTTTCCCATCTAACAAATCAACTTTTATCAATAGCACTCCATTTTCATTAATTTTTTGAAGCTCATCAATTTGCTTATAGGCAACCTGATAAATATCACTATAAAGCTTCTTGCCCCCATCTAATTCAGCTGGCTTTTGAGCAAATGTTTGAATACCTATTATAATTAGTATCCAAAAAAAATTAAACCTTAATTGCATTTTGTCCCCCCTGTTCCTTTTGTATATTTATCATAATTAGTATTAATTTCATCTAAAGTCACATCATAAGTAGACTTGCATAATGCAGCAAAGTCAGAGTAACCCCAAAGGTCTTTCATTCCGGTTAATGCTAATTTTAAAGCGTCTTGTGCATCCATTCCAAATGAGTCCTTAAGAAGTTGTGCGGTAGGATTTACAAAGTTTTTAAACATAGCGACATGATCTAAGCTAGAGTTACCGTTATTCAAATTATTTTCCTTAATAAACACATGGATGATCTCATGTGCTATGATAATGCCCCATCCTTCTTGTGACATATTATACCCAGACGTTGATGAATAATAGTTTGAACTGATGTTGATTTCCCAGTTATGCGGAGTTGGGTCTGTGGAATAAGCAGGAACTATACTGTTGTTAACTGTTAGATTATTTCCCTCTTTAAAAATCACGTTAATCTTACTATCCGTTGGCAACAAAAAATTATTGTAAAATCCCGTCACAAAATTTTTGATTTTTGTATCGGTAATTTTGGACAACGCAGCCTTTTTGCAAGGATCTGTTAGGTTATTGGTTACTTGATTAACGACGGGTGCCTGACCGCCACCTACAGCATATCCCTCATCTCCTGGACACATCTCTTGCACCGGATCAAACAATACGCCAACACTCCAATTACACCCATAATCCAGAGCGTACATATAGCACATGTTATTGACAGAGTTAAAATCATTTAATGCATCTTGTCTGGTTGGGTATTGTTTATTTACAAGTACGGTTATTTGTTGTATTATATAATCAAGTACCATATCGAAAGCTGGCCCTGTTGGCCCTGAAACATTGCCATTAGCACTTGGCACTGCAAAATAACAAGTCCCCACACTGAGACTACTTTGTGGTACATTTTGTGTAGATTTTTGCAAATTGCCCTTCAATCCAGCAGCTTTATTTCTATCAACTGTAATATGCTTTATTTGTTCGGGTTGTAAACGATCCTGCTTGCAAGAATGAATTAATAGAATTGTCAGGAGTAAGATTAACGCAACACCCATTCCCCTTTTAAGGGCTTTAGTCTGTAATGATTTTTTCATAGGATGTTTGATTAAGGTTTATACCCAAATTTATTTTGGATTTATGTTTAAATTTTAACGAAAATAAAAATATTAAAGCAATAAAATAAACATTCAGCGTCATTCGTGGCACCTGTAAAAAATTACATATATAACAGATTGGTAAACAGATAGTTAAACTTAATGTTCATGTCCCCCACTCTCCGCCAATCTGGTATCAAAACCAAAGAAAAGCCTGCAAATCGTATGATAGCAGGCTTTTATCGTTTCCGGCACATCACAAAACATGCATGAATTCGCATAGTTCTGGTGAGTGATCCGGTGAGTAAAACGAAAAATTGAAATGACTCACCGAATTCTTTATAAAATACTGATCATCAAGATGTTCAGAAAGGATACATCTTGACTTTTGAATACTGCAAAGCTAAATTTGTTAACCATTAATGTAAGACATTATGAAAACCAATTTCAGCTTGCTCTTCTATTTGAAGAAGTCAAAAAATTATCAAAACGGCCCTATAGCAATCTACATGAGGATTACTGTTGATGGTAAAAGATCCGAAATCACTACAGGAAGATCCTGTGAACCGGAGAAATGGATTGTTGCCACCGGTCGGATCAATGGAAAAAAGGAGGACGCAAGGTCCTTGAACGCCTACCTAACGGACCTACAGATGAAGGTCTATGAAGCGCACCGTCAACTTACCCTATGCGACAAACCAATTACTGCGGAAGCCATCCGCGACAGGTTCCAGGGAAAAGAAGAGAAACAGAACACATTGATCGGGGTCTTCACGGAGCATAACCGTAAGATGGAAGTTCTGGTAGGAACCGAGTATACCAAAGGCACAGCCCAAAGATACCGCACTTCCCTTAAACACACTGAGGATTTTTTGCAATGGAAATATTCTGTAAGTGATGTTGAGCTTAAAAAGGTGAACCATGAGTTTATTACCGAGTATGATTTTTATTTGCGGTCGGTCAGAAAATGCAACAACAACTCCGCAGTAAAGTACCTGAAGAATTTCGGTAAAATTATCAGAATATGCCTTTCCAACGAATGGATGTCCTTTAATCCATTTTTGAATTACAAAAACAAGGTCAAGCCAATCGAGAGAGTATGCCTGAACGAAGAGGAAATGGAGAAGATTGCCCGTAAGCCGATGGTAAGTGAGAGGCTGGAACAAGTTAGGGACATATTTCTTTTCTGCTGTTTTACAGGGCTTTCTTACATTGACGTAAAGCAATTACGGGAAACTGACATCGTACTGGGTATAGACGGTGAATATTGGATTTCGATCAAAAGACAGAAGACCCATGTCCCCTCCCGAGCTGGTGCGAGCTTGTAGCTCGTACCCAAATTAACTTAAATTATATCGATTTCTAACAAACCCTTTTCTCCAGAAAAATCTATTGCACTACTATACTTCCAATGGTAATCTTCTGCTACAAAGCCTGCCTCAACTGGATTGTTGTGAATATAATCGACTTTTTGATCAATTACTTCGTTTGACCACAGCTCAATAGGCTTGTCATACTATTGCCAAAACTGGCCATTTGTTACATTCCTGTTTTTTTCCCGAGCTGGTGCGAGCTTGTAGCTCGTATCCAAATTAACTTATCATATCAATTTCTAACAA
>NZ_JAUG01000044.1 GCF_000708285.2 Pedobacter borealis DSM 19626 | reverse complement strand
TTTGTGGCGTTTTAATCAAGTTTTCTGTTAAGACGGTCGTCACCCTGAATTTATTTCAGGGTCTTTCACGCTAAAAAGATGCTGAAATAAATTCAGCAGGACGATAAAGCGGGATTAGGCGTAAATAAGATATAATTTTCAGCAAATAATTATCGAACTCAGGTTATAAACAAAAAAAAGATCGGCCAATAGCCGATCTTTTTTTGTTTATATGAATCTAATTTCCTATCCTAAATAAGATTTTAAGATTTTACTTCTTGACGTATGACGTAAACGCTGTAACGCTTTATCCTTGATCTGACGAACACGTTCACGGGTTAAATTAAATTTCTCTCCAATTTCTTCCAGAGAAAGGGGATGGTTAGAACCTAAGCCGAAGAATAAAACGATAATTTCTCTTTCTCTTTCAGTTAAAGTAGATAAAGAACGTTTAATTTCTTCTGATAAAGATTCATTAATCAATGAGCTATCAGTATTTGGTTCGTGGTTTTCCAATACATCTAATAATGTATTTTCTTCACCTTGAACAAATGGAGCATCCATTGATACGTGACGGCCAGAATTACTAAGTGTGTCCGAAATTTTATCCACTGTAGTTTCTAAAATATCGGCAAGTTCTTCAGGAGAAGGCTCACGTTCGTATTCTTGCTCTAATTTAGAGAAAGCTTTACTGATTTTGCTTAATGAACCTACCTGGTTTAAAGGTAAACGTACAATACGGCTTTGCTCGGCAATTGCCTGCAAAATAGATTGACGAATCCACCAAACGGCATAAGAAATGAATTTGAAACCTTTAGTCTCATCAAAACGTTTTGCCGCTTTAATTAAACCTAAGTTACCTTCATTGATTAAATCGCCTAAGGTTAGGCCTTGATTTTGATATTGTTTTGCAACAGATACAACGAAACGCAAGTTGGTCTTAGTCAATCGCTCTAATGCAGCCTGATCGCCCTCACGAATCTTCCTTGCTAAAATTACTTCCTCTTCTGCTGTTATTAAATCTACTTTGCCAATTTCGTGTAGGTATTTATCTAATGACTGACTTTCACGGTTGGTAATGGATTGCGTTATCTTGAGTTGTCTCATTTATACGAATTGTGTGCTCTTTAATTATTGAGTGTGCAAAGTTACGAAATTGTATAGCAATCCGAAAGGATAAAATGCTGAAAATGTTACTGTTTGCACAAGTTTTTTACAGTTTTACTTATAGCAAAAATCATTCCAAACAAAATTCTGTCATTGTATGTCTGAATAACTATATTATGATTGTTTATCGAATATTATTTATTGTAAATCAATAAATATATTTTGAATTGTAATAATTTATTATTTATGTTTGTACTATAAATGATTGAATAAATATGACGTTTCTTAATTTTTCAGCTATTTAAAGCAAATAATAAAAGCCATTATTATGGGGTGTTTTTGATCATGTAGTTTTTGTCAGGTTGCATGAATAAAGATCAAAACAAGAAAACGGCTTAATTATTAACAGTAAATAAAATCTCAGGCATTACATTTTAAACTGGTATTGTAATTATGGAAATTAAAATAACAACCAATCAGATTTTGAAAGTATTACAGGTACTTTCCTGGATAATTTTTATAGGCCTATGTGTCGAAGCCGGTGGGGTAATTGTTAATACAATTATTACAACGTTTATAAACCCACAGGGTGTGAGGAACTTTTGGGGTGGAGCAGATTATTTATCAAGTGTTTACAGATTTGATCAGGGGCATTTCCTCGTTATTACACTCGTTATGATTATTGTTGCTGTGCTAAAAGCAATCATGTTCTATCTAATTGTGAAATTGTTTATCGATAAAAAACTCAGTATTTCTCAGCCTTTCAGTGTAGCATTGAAGCATTTTATTTTGATACAGGTTTTTTTAGCGCTTGGGATAGGATTTTTTGCCCATTTAGGCTATAAGTATACGGTTTGGCTCGCAGAGCAAAGGGTTATGGATGCTAATCTCCGATCGTTAAATATGGATGGAGCTGATGTGTGGTTCTTTATGGCCGTTGTGCTTTTTATAATTGTACAGGTTGTAAACAGAGGAATAGAAATTCAACAAGAAAACGATTTAACGATATAATTTATGAAAAACAAACTTCAGCAACTTCAAAAAATATCAGTCGGGATGTGGCTGGTAGTATGGCTGATATTTTTTATCTCTGGAATCTTCGAAATAATTAAGGATTTTAGTGCGCCAACAAATTCTATCCTTTTTATCGATGGCATAAAGCAAACAGTATCGATCGGTTTTTATTTCTATATCGGTTGGCTGCTGTTTAAAATGGTTTATAATAACCGGCAGCATATTGCAAGCACAATTGTTTCGGAAGATGGGATTAAAAAAATCAAGGGCATCTGGTATGCCATATTTTCGTATCTGCTTTTCAAATTCTTTTTTACCAATATTGTAACCTGGTTTATTTTACCAAGGTTAGCTTACGTACAACAGGCCGAGGTTTTAGGTTATGGGATAAAGGTTGGAATAAAACCTTTCGCCGATCTGTTTATTGCTAATGTAGTTGTTTGGGCGCTTTTGTTGGTGCTCAATTATTCGCTGGGGTTAAAGAAAGAAAACGATTTAACGATATAAGCCCATGCCCATAATTGTAAATTTAGATGTCATGTTGGCCAGGCGTAAAATGTCGTTAACCGAATTAAGTGAACGGGTAGGGATTACGATGTCTAATTTGTCGATACTCAAAACAGGAAAAGCAAAGGCTGTCCGTTTGGAAACGTTAGAAGCGATTTGTAAGGCTTTAGATTGCCAGCCTGGAGATATTTTGGAATTCCGCGTAGATTAACTTACAAAGTCTAAAAAGGCCCGGGCGCAGGAAAGACTTTGTAAGTTTAACATTGTGTTTTTTCTCCGAAGTACGGCGGACCCATGTTAAATAAACCTGATAGAACGAAAATACTTTTTAATTGTGGTACCCATAAATTTTATTGTCATGCTGAGGTACGAAGCATCTGCAGCCGATGAAACAGATGCTTCGTGCCTCAGCATGACAGTTGTTGTTTAAAAAGATTGCAGTGATAGCAGGGCTATCGGGGCCGAAGAGAACAGGACCCTGATTTTCATAATAAGTTTCGACTACTTGATATATTTTCCTTGAAGTATCCACTATTATTGTCCTACAAAAGATAGACCGGGTTAAACATCCCGTCCTGCGGATACCCCTCTAAAAGCGGGGAATAAAAAACCTTCCAGTTTTCACTGAAAGGTTTGTACATTATGATTAAATGCTTTAAGCTTATTACGCTTGTTCAGCCAATACTTTAGTAACTAAATCTGCAGCTTCTTTCAAAGCGATTGCTGAGTAAACCTGAAGGCCAGACTCATCAATTAATTTTTTAGCTTCTTCTGCATTTGTACCTTGTAAACGGCAGATAATTGGCACCGGAATATTACCGATTTCTTTATAAGCATCAATTACACCTTGCGCAACACGGTCGCAACGAACAATACCACCGAAAATGTTGATCAAAATGGCTTTAACGTTAGGGTCTTTCAAAATGATGTTGAAAGCTGCTTTAACTGTTTGTGCATTAGCAGTTCCGCCAACGTCTAAGAAGTTAGCAGGCTCACCACCGGCCAATTTAATAATATCCATGGTAGCCATAGCTAAACCAGCACCGTTAACCATACAACCCACGTTACCATCAAGGTTAACGAAGTTTAGGTTAGAAGCACTTGCTTCAACTTCCATCGGATCTTCTTCCGTAACATCGCGCATTGCTGCATAATCAGGATGACGGAATAAAGCGTTTTCATCCAGATTCACTTTGGCATCAACTGCAATTACTTTATCATCAGAAGTTTTTAATACCGGGTTGATTTCGAACATTGAAGAGTCGGTAGCTTCGTAAGCTTTGTATAAAGCGGTTACAAATTTAACCATTTCTTTATGTGCAGCACCACTAACGCCTAAGTTAAAAGCTACTTTACGGGCTTGGAAACCCTGTAAGCCAACTTTAGGGTCGATTTCTTCTTTGAAAATTAAGTGTGGTGTGTGCTCGGCAACTTCTTCGATATCCATACCACCTTCCGTACTGTACATGATAATGTTACGGCCTTTTGCACGGTCTAACAATACCGAAATGTAGAATTCTTTGGTTTCAGAAGCACCTGGATAATAAACATCCTGAGCAACTAAAATTTTACTCACTAATTTACCTTCGGGGCCGGTTTGAGGAGTAACCAATTGCATACCAATAATGTCGGTTGCACGTTGTTTAACTTCTTCAAGATTTTTGGCTAATTTAACACCTCCACCTTTACCGCGACCACCAGCGTGGATTTGCGCTTTAATTACAACCCAGTCAGAATTGTAATCTATTTTCAGTTGCTTAGCAGCCTCAACAGCTTGCTCAGGAGTATCGGCAACTATTCCTTCTTGAACGTTAACACCGAAACTTTTTAATATTTGTTTACCCTGGTATTCGTGAATATTCATTTGCTACAAAATTTGCCCAAAGCTACAATTTCAAACCCTTTAAACAAATAGCAATTGCCGATTTTTTCAGAAAATGAACGTTTTGTGTTAATCGGGAAATTAGTGCCTGTAATGTGCGCTAGTTTACAGTGTCCTGCTGATTTCGCAGATATGCGCAGAGATTTTTTATTTGAAAGTGAGAGGGCGGTTCTTCGTGGCGGCTGGCGGCCCTGCTTTCCGCTATAAGTCCTCACTACGCTCCAGGCTTACCGCTGTAATCAGGCTTAAAACAATTTGGTTTCTAACAAATACAAAAAATATATTTCCTCTGCGCTGATTATCTTAAATCTGCGGGAACAAAACGGTTAATAGTGTTCTTTAACTTCCTGCAAATGGTGTTCCGAATATACCAACAGCCAGTTCTACCCATATAAGGAATAAGGCTAGTAAAATAACAACGAGTATTACTGTTCTTAAAGTACCTGTTTTTAAGTTTCTAATTACAAGTTCTATAGCCAATCCTGTGCTTAGTAATAATGTGCCTGCAATTGCAAAATCGGTTGGCTTCCAATCCACTTCATTAGTAAACTGCATTGCTATTAGAGGAATAGCCAATATTGATGCGATTATGCTTAAAATAATGATCATTCTTGGTTTGCCTGAATTTAATGTTTCTTGATTTTTCATGATTTTTATATTTTAATATACGTTTTAAATGGATAATTAAATAATTTTTAGTTTCCCCGATGCGGTTTGCACCAGGGAGCTAAGGGTTGAGCGGTTAATTATAAAATGAGTTGCCACGCAGTTTTAACTTTCTTGAATTTTGCCTGAGTGATTGGAATAAGGACTTCTGTCTCGTTAAAATCGCCGTATTTTCTGCTTAATTCTGTTATCGAAACAGATTTACCATTTTTTATAAAAACGATTAAATTGAAATGATCAAGACGTCTTATCCCGTTGTTCCGAATGTTTCTTAAATCTATTTTTAACTTAGATTGATTAGAAATGCTTTTGCTTTCATGATTCTTGACGCTATTATTTTTTACTTACACCAAAATATTCTGCCGTATTCCAATCCTGTAAATTCCACGATAACCAGCCCGATTTCTCGTAACGTTCTTTGAAATAACCAATTCGCTCGTCTAATTTTCTCATTAGCGCTTCTTCTGGCCGATCTACTTTGGCAACTTCCGAATCGTTATTGGTTGAAGGATGGATTTTTGACCGGTTTTTATCTAAGAATGGGAGTGTCTTTTCTGATAAAGAGGTTAGATAATAAGGATCAATAGCAACGGCATCAACATGGTTGAGGTTATATTTTACAATTAAAACATCCCAGTTAATGGTGCTAAAAGCAAGTAGTAATGCAAACCAGATGTTTCCGTTTACTTTAAATAGATAAAATATGGTTTTTTGTTTAGCTACCTTTAAATAAACGGTGGCCAAACCAATGATACAGAGGATGGCAAATACCAAAACACCGATTCTCTTGTGGGTTAAACCATGAAATTCGATGTAATAACCATCGCGGATAAATACCGAGATGATCAGGATAAAGTTCTGAACCATCCAGGCAAAGGCCAGTGCTCTTAATGTTTTGCTTTTACGATAAAAATTTAGATTTCCCCTAAAAAAGTAAAGGATTACAGCCATGGCCATTACAATACTAAAGATTAGTGTATTCGTGCCTTGGTGCAGCTCTCCAGAGAAATTTCCCGAAGGTTTATAACCGAACCAAAGCGTGGTAATATCGATGGCATTTAATAACAACAATAGGAGGTTAAGGGCAACAAACGAAATTATGCCTACAATGTATTCGGTTTTTAAAGCCATTTTCCGTGTTAAGAGGTTGCCGCTAAATGTTTCTACAATGTGGTACCAAATCGTTTTTTGACCTGATGTTCTTCTGATCCTTACTAATTGTTCCTTGCATTTCAGTTCTGCTTTTTCTAAACTTTTATCAAAAAATGCGAGTAATAAACCTCCTGTTAAGGCTAATCCAAAGCAGAAATGTATGATGCGTTCGATACTTAAATCTTTGAAAAAGAAATGGAGAATATCTTCAAAAAATTGACCGATGTTAGTTAATACACTTTCTGCATAATGTGCAAAAACATTATTCGCTGCAGAATACAAACACGTAAAAAAGATTACGGCAATAACAGGTAAAAAAATGTACTTGATTAATTTAAAAACAGGTTTCAGGTTAAAATTGCCTATGCTTATTTTACTTAAATGTTTTACTGCATTAAAAGGAACCGTGATCATTTGTAAAATACTGGCAAGAAAAGCGGCAAAAATCGTTCTGATCTGCTGGTTATGACTAAAACCGATAAATAACAGCAAACTGATGTAGTAGGTGGCAACTGATAAATCAGAGTTGTTGACCACTACCAGTACCGCGGCTAAAAGATGTGCTAAACCATAAATTTTTAGTTTGGCACTTTTAACTACATCTGGATTAATAAAGGTAATAGCCAGCAAATAAATGCTGTAGATGAGCAAATTGAGCGCTAACCTTTCTTGCCAAAATAGAAAAGTAAACAGGAGGCCACCCAGCAGAACAGAGAGTGATAAGAGGTTGGATCTATTTTTCATAATGATATGATAATGGTTTATAATTTTTTAAGATTGTATTGTTTGTTTTAAAAGTGCTTTGTATTTCAAAGTAAATAGTTAAAAAAAATGGCCTATAGTTTTTTGATCATTTTTTCAAGTGCATCTAAATGTGCTTTAAAAGCCTGTTTGCCCAAAGCCGTGATAGCGTAGGTGGTACTGGTTTTTCTGCCGATAAAACCTTTGTGTACCTTTATAAATTCTGCCTGCTCTAAAGTATTCAGGTGTGAGGCCAGGTTTCCATCTGTTAATTCGAGCATTTGTTTCAGGTCGTTAAAGCCAATTTCATCGTTTACTACCAGGATAGACATTACGCCCAACCTGATCCGGCTATCGAATATTTTATTTAAATCTGCTATCGGGTTTTTCATCCTTACTGACCTCTCTCATATTTAAAATACATTAAAAGACCATAAACAATGTGCAATACACCAAAGCCAAAAGCCCAAAAAATTAAGCCATAACCTACGTAAAACATGCAGATTAATCCGAGTATTACCTCGCAAAGCCCCAGGTAGCGAATGTCGCTGTAAGTATATTTACTGGCATTAATAAGCGCCAAACCATAAAAAATTAAACAGCTTGGTGCAACAATAGCATAAGTGTTCGGATGGTTAATCAATAAAGCAATAATAAACAAACCTCCGGCAACCAAGGGGACAAATAAATTAATTAAAAGTGATTTAGAGGTTTTATCCCAGATTGGAAGATTGTTTTTCTGACTTTTTCTATAGGTAAATAAAACTCCTCCAGCCAGAGCAATCACCAAAACAAAAATACCAAGTTTTATTAAGTTAAACTCCAGGTCCATTTCTCCATCAACGCCATAACCGTAACCGCGTTTGCCGATGAATTTGTTAATTTCATCGTTTGCAAAATAAGCCCCAATTAAAGCGATAACACCTGCAAAAACACCAGATAAACCGCTCAAAGAAATAAATCTCGACGACCTGTCCATCATTTGTCTGATATCTTTTAAGGTATTTAATTGTTCTTCCTGATTGCTCATTTTAAAAGTGCTTTGTTTTTCAAAGTTAAATAAGAAATTGATATTTCCAAAATTATTTTTTTTCCTTCGGTATGATTACACAGATTTAGAGATTACACAGATTCTAATTTTAACTTTAGTCTTTAGTCTTTAGTCTTTAGTCTTTTTGCTTTAGTCTTTATGCTTTTACCTTTAGTCTTTAACCTTTTTTATTAAATTTGAAGCATGCTAAAAGCCACTGGAATAAGAAAATCGTACGGAAATCTACAAATTTTAAAAGGCGTAAATTTTGAAGTGCAAAAAGGGGAGATTGTAAGTATTATTGGGCCATCTGGTGCAGGTAAAAGTACTTTATTGCATATTTTAGGAACATTGGATAGACCTGATGTTGGGTCCGTAGAACTAAAAGGCACTGTTGTTAATAGATTGAATGGCGATCTGCTAAGTACTTTCCGCAATCAGAATATCGGTTTTGTATTTCAGTTTCATCATTTGTTGCCAGAATTTAGTGCCATTGAAAATATTTGCATTCCGGCATTTATTGCCAAAACCAATAAAAAACAGGCCGAAGCCAGGGCATTTGAACTGTTAGATCTGTTTGGACTAAAAGACAGGGCCCAGCATAAACCCAATCAGCTGTCTGGCGGTGAGCAGCAGCGTGTAGCCATTGCAAGAGCGCTGATCAACAATCCTTCAATTATATTGGCCGATGAACCATCAGGGAATTTAGACTCTGAAAATGCAGCCGGATTACACCAGTTGTTTGTAAGTTTGCGCGATAATTTCCATCAAACCTTTGTAATTGTTACGCACAATGAACACCTTGCAAAAACCAGCGACCGTGTGGTAAGTATGAAAGATGGCTTAATTGTATAGAAATAATCAATATTATTAACCACATGAAATTTATAAATAGGATGTTTAAGTGCTTTATCTTATTCGTTTTGGTATGTCTCTCAAACGGCACTTATGCACAGAATAAATATTTTAAGGGCAAAGTTTTATATGGAAAGATTAAAAAGATAATCTATAATCCAATGCCGCTCAAATCTATGGAAATGATGACGCTGTTGACTATCGATATAAACGATAATGTGAGGTATGCAGATGTCATCAGTCAAACATCAAGAACTTATGAATATGATATCAAAGGCAATTTGATAAAAGAAACAGGCTTTCCTTTTGATTATATTAGAAAATATGATGCCAAAAACAATCTTGTTGAAGAACTGGATTACTCGAACACAAAAGGTTTTCTATCTCATAAAATGACCATTAGGTATGTTAAAGGATTAAAGATAGAAACGTTGGATACTTCTGTTTTTAAAGATAAGAGATGTTTATCTGAGACCAATATTTTTAAGTACGATGACAATAAAAATTTATCAGATCGTGTGCAGAGTTTTTATGATTGTTCTACCAATAATAAGGTGCCAACACAGAAAAATAATTTCGTTTATTCCTATACCAATGGGAAGTTGAAAGAGGAATCAATCATAATAAATGGGATATTGACTCCTACAAAAAAGAAAACTTATGATATTCAAAATAGAAAAATAAAAGAAGAATCGATTTCACACTATAATAATTATCGTAGCATAACCGAATATACATACGATACTAACAATCACATTATAGAGATCTTGACTTCCAATAATGGAAAAATTGAAAGCCATGAATTCAATAAGTATGATAAGAAGAACAATTTGACAGAAAAAAATGCACTCGATGGTAAAAAGAAAAAAGTCTTTGCTTATTCATACAATGCAAAAAATCAGGTTGTTAGGGAAAGTTATGCCATTAACGGCGGAATCGTTTACATTAAGGAATATGTTTATGATGCGAAAGGCAATGTGATTAAGGCCACATATACGAATAATAATAAAGAAATATTCTTTGGTTATTCAAATCAAATATATTATTACAATTAAGTTCAATTAAAATATAACATTTCCTTGAAAATACTGATAACAGGAGGGAACAATGCTAAGGCTTTAAAGCTGATGAAAGCGTTTCCCAGTCATTTTGTTTTACTTGCCGATTATGGTGATGTACCGGGGATTATAACTGAAAATTATGCCTTTTCATCGTTAGGTGTATTAAATAAAGACAGTATCGCTCATATTCTATTAAATTTTTGTATCACTGAGGCCATAGATTGTATTATCCCTTTACACCATTATGAGCTTGAGCCATTGGCTAAATCTGCTGTACTTTTTAGTGAGTATGGAATTCAGGTGTTATTGCCTGATGCAGCTATAATTGCGGACTACCTAACGGAAGAAAAGCTTACTTATCAAAATTTTGCAGTGTTTATTCATGGCGATCAGATTTTTTCAACCGAGGAGGCTTCTCTATCTACAAATGTATCTCCCAAATTAAATGGGGTATTTGGTTATAACGATGCTGATGATTTAAAACTTTTTACAATTTAACATGGATGCATATCAATACGTAAAAGACAAGCAGATCGTAATTTTTGAATTGGATGATGTGCTATTTCCAGAGAAGGATTATTTGCTACAGGTTTATTATCTGTTTGCGCAGTTTATAGAATATACCGAGCAGAAAAGTGCGCAACCTATTATAGAATTTATGCGTGCAGCGTATGAAAGTAATGGTACTGAAAAACTTTTTGAGAAAACAGCAAGCCAGTTTGCTATTGATGTAAAGTACAAGCATAATTTTGATCTTCTACATCAGAATGCCCGTTTACCTTTAAAACTTTTGCTTTATAAAATATGCTCGAGTTTATACAGGAACTTGTGATAGACCGCAAACAAATATTTATTGTAACTGCCGGCAACCCTGAGCAACAACTCAATAAAATTAAGCAAACAGAGTGGAATGGGCTAGCGCAGTATCTTACGGTATATTTTGTTGAAGAGCTAAGTTTAACTAAAGCAGAAATTTTTCAGAACATACTAAACAGCAACAATTTATCGCCTAACCAGGCGTTAGTTGTTGGTGCAAATAAATTTGATGAGCAACAATCTAAATTAATTAATTTGCCGTATATTGTGTCATTAGAAATTTACAAGTAAATATGCTTAAAAAAATTATTTCGCAAAATGCATTTTTATATGCTTTGCTTATTGTGGTTGGATTTACAGTATCGTGTAAAAAATCTAACAGTGATCCTGATGGTAATGGTGCACCACAAGGGGCTTCAGGAACGAGGGACGAATTGACCAAAGATTCAATTTACCTCTATGCACAGCAAACTTATTTCTGGAATGTGGGTATGCCAAGTTACTCATCTTTTAATCCAAGACAGTATGGCTCAAATCAGGCAGTTTTGGCGGCAATAAAAGCTTTGCCAAGTACAGGTGGAAAAGATAAATATTCTTTTATAGATGACGGTAGCGTAGCCACTCAACTTGGTGGAGCAGGTGAAGATTATGGTTTTTCTGCAAATTTTGATGTTACCGATTTATTAAGGGTAAAGTATGTTTATCCGGGTTCTCCTGCTGATGTACAGGGATTAAAACGAGGATACCAAATTACTAAAGTTAACGGTGGTGGCACTTCCAGATCGAGCAATACCGATATAGCTAATTTAAATGCTTCGATATTTGGCAATAACCCTTCCATTTCGCTAACGGTTTTAAAACCTGATAATACTACACAGGATATTGTGATTAACCGTGGTAGCTATGATATAAAACCTGTTTTATTTAGCAATACTTATACCGTTGGTGCCAAAAAAGTTGGTTACATTGTATTTAATAGCTTTACTACTAATTCAGTATCTGCATTAGAGGCTGCCTTTACCAAATTTTCAACTGATGGCGTAACAGAGCTTGTAGTAGATTTAAGGTATAACGGTGGCGGTTCGGTGGCTACTTCAGAAGCATTTACAAACCTGATTGCACCTGTTTCACAAAATGGCAAGGTAATGTATACCACATACTGGACCAAAACAATGCAAGATGGAGCCGCAACCATTTTGCAAAACCAGAAATTTTATGCAAAAGGTAACGATGGTGTAACCAGACTTTACTCTTATGCAGATTATTCTTACAAACCAACCATAGCAGCAGGAAACCAGGAGGTTTTTGCAAAACGAGGTTCACTGAATAACTTAACCAGAGTTTATTTTATTGTAACAGGTGGTACGGCGTCTGCAAGTGAGCTTTTAATCAACAATTTAAAGCCCGTTATGGATGTTAAATTAATCGGTAAAACTACGTATGGGAAACCTGTAGGCTTTTTCTCTTTAAGAATTGATAAAAACGACTTATATATTCCACAGTTCCAAACCAAAAACCAATTAGACCAGGGTGATTATTTTTCGGGTATGACTGTTGATAAAGATGTAACAGATGATTTAACCAAAGATTTTGGAAATCCAGCAGAAAAGATGTTGGCCCAGGCTTTATATTATTCTGCCAACAATACCTTCATGGCTTTGGCCAAAGATAATGCATTAAGCAGCACTTCAGGGGCAACAAGGCTTCAGATAGATGCAGCAAATGAAAAGCTTGATCACGAATTTAAAGGTATGGTTGAAACTAGAAAGCTGAAATTTAAGTAATTAGCTGTAAATTGTACTAAAAAGGCCGGTTTTGTATTTCAAATCTGGCCTTTTTTATGTAATTATTGCATTATTTGAGAAAATATTGTTGTTTTTTTTATAAAAAATTGATAAGCTTGTTTAACATTAATCGTTAAAGAGATACCATGCCAATAGAAATTGTAGAAAAGGAACATATCAGTTATTTAAACATCATCAATGCAAAAGAAGATCACACTACCGAATTAAAAACAAAACTTGATGAAGCGCAACGGCTGGGTAATGAGTTTAAATCAAAAGCCGTCATTACTTTTAATACTACCATTGGTCCGAAACGAGTTGATACTACGGTTTGGGCTGTTACAGAAAAATATATACAGCTGAAAAATAATATTCATATTCCGTTAAAAAGTTTAATCGATATTGATTTTTAAGCTTGCTTTAAGGAAATAAATCATCCCGCATTTATTTAACCTTATCAGATCATGAGCATGCTCCATAAAATTGCCTTAACTTTTATTAAATCTATCGGTCCGGTAACGGCCAAAAATCTTCTTGCCTATTGTGGAAGCGCCGAAAACGTATTTTCTGCAAACAAAAAGCAGCTTTTGCAGATTCCGGGTATTGGAGAGAAAACAATTGAAGCCATTCGTAGTACCGACGCTTTGGTTAGGGCCAGGCAAGAACTAGATTTTATTGAAAAACATGGAATAGAAGTATTGTTTTTCTCTGATGAAAAATATCCTAAAAGGTTAAAGAATTGCATCGATTCGCCGCTACTCCTTTATGCTAAAGGTACGGTTGATTTTAACCATCAGCGTATCATCAGCATCGTTGGAACCCGTAATGCAACAAGCTACGGGAAAAATCTCTGTAAAGAATTATGCGAAGTTTTAGCGCCGTACAATGTTTTGATAGTGAGTGGTTTGGCTTATGGTATTGATATAACGGCCCATAAAGAATGCTTGGTAAATAATATTCCTACCGTTGGTGTGCTTGGTCATGGCTTAGATCGAATGTATCCAAAAATTCATAAAACGATTGCTCAAAAAATGGTTTTGAATGGAAGCCTGCTCACCGAATTCCCAATCCTTACCAATCCGGATCGGCCTAATTTTCCACAAAGAAACCGGATAATTGCAGGGATTGCAGATGCGACCATTGTAGTTGAAGCATCAAAAAAGGGAGGCGCCTTAATTACCGCAGAAATCGCAAATTCTTACAATAAAGATGTATATGCTTTTCCGGGTAGAACAAATGATGTTTTTTCGGAGGGCTGTAATTTCCTCATTAAAACCAATAGGGCCGGATTAATAAATAATGCTCATGATCTGATTTATTACTTGGGTTGGGATGATGAGGTGGGAGAAAAGAAAAAGGAAGCGCAAACCACACTACACCTTAGCCTTACCCCTAACGAACAGCGGGTTGTTGATGCATTACAAAACGGCCAACTTTCTATAGATGAGCTTTGCATTCAATTGAATATTCAGCAAAGTAAACTGGCAATCGTAATCCTCACATTAGAGATGCAGGGGATTATTGTTTCGTTACCGGGAAAGATATATAAACTCTTATAAGAAAGTGAAATTGCATTCTGCCCAATAATAAATCTATAATGCCTATCATAATTATAGATTATGGAATTAAATTCTTTTAATTTATTATTTTCGAAATTATGTTTCAAATAAAATATAGTTTATAAAATACTTAATGCCATTGCTTAATTTTGCAACATGTGGTACAATAATATTTTAGAAACCATTGGCAACACGCCATTGGTAAAATTAAATACGATAACAAAAGGAGTTCCGGGAACAATCCTGGCGAAAATAGAGACTACTAACCCAGGCAATTCAATTAAAGACCGTATGGCGGTTAAAATGATTGAAGATGCCGAGAAAAGTGGTAAATTAAAACCAGGTGGAACAATTATAGAAGGAACATCCGGAAATACAGGTATGGGCCTGGCTATGGCAGCCATTATTAAAGGTTATAAATGTATTTTTACCACAACTGATAAACAATCAAAAGAAAAAGTTGATGCTTTACGTGCCTTTGGTGCCGAGGTAATCGTTTGTCCTACAAACGTTGAGCCTGAAGATCCCCGTTCTTATTATTCAGTTTCTTCGCGTTTAGAACGCGAGGTTCCAAATTCATGGAAACCTAATCAGTATGATAACTTAGCCAACTCACAGGCTCATTATGAGCAAACTGGTCCTGAGATATGGGAGCAGACTGAAGGAAAAATTACCCATTTAGTAGTTGGCGTGGGCACTGGTGGAACCATTTCTGGAACAGGAAAATATCTGAAAGAAAAGAATCCAAATATTAAAGTCTGGGGAATCGATACCTATGGCTCAGTTTTCAAGAAATATAAAGAAACAGGCATATTTGATAAGGATGAAATTTATCCTTACATCACAGAAGGTATTGGCGAAGATTTCCTTCCTGCAAACGTAAATTTTGATGTGATTGATCTATTTGAAAAGGTTACAGATAAAGATGCTGCTTTAATGACACGCGACATTGCGCGTAAAGAAGGTATTTTTGTTGGGAACTCTGCTGGTGCTGCCATAGGCGGATTAATACAGCTAAAAGATAAACTGAAGCCTGAAGATGTTGTTGTCGTTATTTTTCACGATCACGGCAGCCGTTACATGGGCAAAATGTATAATGAAGATTGGTTACGCGAACGCGGATTTTTACAGGATGAAAAATTAACCGCTAAATCTATCCTGGCTAAAAAAGAAAGCACAGAGATTGTAACACTTGATGCACAAAAATCTGTGCTTGAGGCCATCAATACCATTAAATCGATGAATATTTCTCAGATTCCGGTAACACAACAAGGAATGATTGTAGGTAAAATCGCAGAGAGTGATATTTTAAGCGCATTACTTGAAAATCCAGGCTTAAAATCCGCGCCGATTTCAGAAATTATGACGGCTACTTTCCCATTTGTTGATTTGAATACCTCAATTGATAAAATTTCTTCATTGATCAATAAAGAAAACTCGGCCGTTTTAGTAGAAGATGAATCTGGAAAGATCGAAATTATCACACAATACGATATTATTAATGCGATATCGGGGTAATGGTGGTTAGTTCCTGCGATCGTCCTCCTGAACTTGTTTCAGGATCTTTATCGCATGGAAGATGCTGATCCCGAAGCAATCCCTGGTTGTCACCCTAATTTATTCAGGGTCTTAATGTTAAGACTAATAGATGCTGAAATAAATTCAGCATGACGATTTCCCTTAAAAAGTTACCAAAATAAAAACGTCCTGGTAATTATTACCCGGACGTTTTTATTTATGCTATTTTTGGGTTTTACCTTAAACCCTATACCTTTAACCTTCTACCTTAATGGCTCGGTGCATCAGCATTTACACGTTTAATCTGCGCACCTAAGGCACGTAAACGGGTGTCGATGTCCTGATAGCCACGTTCAATCTGTTCGATGTTGTAAATGGTCGATTTACCTTCAGCAGATAAAGCTGCAATTAACAATGAAACTCCAGCTCTGATGTCTGGAGAGGTCATGCTGATTCCGCGAAGTTTATATTTTTTATCAATACCATTAACAGTTGCACGGTGCGGGTCGCATAAGATGATTTGCGCACCCATATCGATCAGTTTATCCACGAAGAATAAACGGCTTTCGAACATTTTTTGGTGGATTAAAACGTTTCCTTTTGCCTGTGTAGCCACAACGAGAACAATACTCAATAAATCAGGCGTAAAACCTGGCCAGGGAGAATCGGCAATGGTTAAAATCGAGCCATCAATAAAAGTATCAATTTCGTAATGTTTTTGAGAAGGAACGTAAATATCATCGCCGCGGCGTTCTAATTTAATGCCCAGTTTTCTGAAAACCTCTGGTATTACACCCAGTTCATCATAACAAACATCTTTAATGGTAATTTCAGATTCTGTCATTGCAGCCATACCAATAAAAGAGCCAATTTCGATCATATCCGGCAACATTCTGTGCTCAGTTCCGCCTAAAACGCTAACGCCTTCAATGGTTAACAAGTTAGAGCCAATGCCCGATATTTTTGCACCCATGCGGTTAAGCATTTTGCAAAGTTGCTGTAAATAGGGTTCGCAGGCAGCATTGTAAATCGTAGTAATGCCCTTTGCTAAAACAGCCGCCATTACAATATTTGCCGTTCCGGTTACCGATGCTTCATCTAATAAAATATATGCACCTTTTAAATTGGTTGCATCTACATTAAAGAAAGCTTTTTTGCTATCATAAACGAATTTTGCACCTAACTTTTCGAAACCTATAAAGTGTGTGTCCAGTCTTCTACGACCGATTTTATCACCACCTGGTTTCGGGATTGCTGCTTTACCAAAACGTGCCAACAATGGCCCAACAATCATAATGGAGCCACGTAAACCACCACCTTTAGCTTTAAAAGTATCAGATTCAAAGAAATTTAAATCAATATTTTTAGCTTCAAAGGTATAAGTGTCTTTATTGATGCGATCAACAGTAACGCCTAAATCGCCAAGTAATTCAATCAGTTTGTTAACATCCTTAATGTCGGGAATATTACTGATGGTTACTTTCTTTTCGGTAAGCAATACAGCCGATAAAATCTGTAAAGCCTCATTCTTGGCTCCCTGAGGGGTAATTTCGCCTTTTAATTTAATTCCGCCTGTTATTTCAAATGCGTTCATATTTTTTTAGTATCAAGTACAAAGTATCAAGTATCAAGATTGGGCGGATATTTTAACCTTCCGCCTTCTGCCTTTAACCTTCAACCTTAATACTTAGGTTTATTGTTGTTGTTGCGTTGACGGTTATTATTGTTGTTATTCTGACGGTTTTTTCCGTTGTTGTTATTATTGTTGCTTCTGCCCCGGTTATTGTTGTTGTTATTATTTTGGCGAGGGTTTTGCGCTCTAAATTCTACCTTGGCCAGGTTAACACCTTCATCAAGTGATAACAATCCGCCAGAAAGGTACTTTAAGTCCTTAATAATGGTATCATCACTCACATTATCTTTATTCCAGGTAACATAAGCCATTTTCATAAAATTTGCGATGCTTTGAACCATTGCCTTTTTAATTTCGGCATTTTCTTCGCGCATGGCTTTTTCAATTAAATTCTCAACCGTTTTACCATAGTGTTTGTAGGTAATTCTTTGTTGAGGATAGGCCAGGGGCTCTGGTTTAATGTAAGCATTCTCAATTAATGGTTTTGGATAAGGACTGTCTACATCAATCTGGTAGCCAGAAATAATGTGCAGGTGATCCCAAAGTTTATGCTTAAAATCGGCAACATCACGTAAATGTGGTTGCAAAAAACCCATCAGGTCGATAACCGCCTGGGCATATTTATTACGTTCTTCAATGGTGGGTAATTCGCAGATATACTTCACCATATTTTGTACGTTACGGCCATATTCCGATAAAATTAAATGGCTACGCGTAGTATTATAGTCAAAACTCATGTTCAGATAAATTAATGGATAAATTTTCTGGCGATACGAATTATGAAATAACCAGAGGAGTTTAGGTTATGAATTCACCGAAATGTCTATTGCCAGATTTTCGTTTTATATGTTCAAAGGTAATAAAATTATTTGATTTGTGGTATTCATACCTGATTTGAGATATTTTAAATTGATGCGATATTTTTTTTAGAAATGTTCGTTCAGTAGTTCTTGGCGTCTTCAGGCCCGTCATTCGCTATAGCCCCGATAAAGGATCGGGGGCTGCCGCTACTACCGGGTTTATTTTACGTCAGATTGTGCTTGTCGGGAAAATCTTTCCAGCGCCAATGAACTAAAGCCGTTTTAAGTATTTATACAGTTAGCTGAAAAGCCAATCTGTAATGAATTTAAGCCTTAATGTTCTTAATCCCTTAATGGTAAAAAGCCTTAAACTTCATCACTATTCTTCGGGTAATCAAAAAACACCAATTCTCCTGTTCCTTTGCTTACCATTTGCCATGAATCAAAAGGAAAAGAAATTAACACCATGCCCGCAGTTGGAATGTTGTAAATATCGGCATCGCATAACTCGTTCGCAAAATCTGTAAAACCGGGGTTATGACCAAATAGCACTACATGGTCTGCGCCATTATTTAATCCGTTAACCACTTTAAGCAGGGCTGTGGTATTGGCTTCGTAAATAGATTCTTCGAACTGGATCTGATCAATATTATAGGCTTCTGCAAAGTATTTAGCTGTAGATTTGGCTCTTTTTGCCGGACTACTTACAATCAGATCTAATTTGAAGCCTTTATTAATTAGTCTTTCTGCCATTTCTGGTGCATTTTCTTTGCCACGTTTGTTTAGCGGTCGGTCGAAATCTTTTAAATCTAAGTTTCCCCAATCCGATTTACCGTGACGAACCAAAAGTAATTGCTTAGCCATTTAATTTCTCTTTAATTTTATCTACAATTGTTTCAGGCTTAATTAAGTCTATACAGTTTTCAACACCGCAAAGGCAGGGTTTGTTTCCATAAATAGAATTTGGCCTGCTAGGATGATCAATCTGGATACAGTCGCTTTCCAATTGCCCGTAACCCAAAAAGCCAGCATATGGATGTGTTGGTCCCCAAATAGATACAACACGCACACCAACAAGCGATGCCATGTGCATGCCGGATGAATCCATGCTTAGCATTAAATCTAAGTTTGAGATAATGGCAAGCTCTTCCGTTAAGTTAAAATTACCAATTAAATTATAAACGTTTTTATATGTTTTCGCCCAGTTTTCGGCAGCTTCCTGTTCTGTTTTACCACCACCAAATATGAAAAGTTCATAACCCAATCTGCTTAATGTGGCAATTACGGCTTCCATTTTTTCTAAAGCATATACTTTATAAACATGTTGCGCAAAAGGGGAGATACCTATTTTTTTTGTGGCTTTATTAACAAATAAATCTTTTGCATTTGCTGGAATTTCCTGAGGGGATTTATTTATTTTATGACTGAGTTTAACCGCAAATCCCAATTCGCGGAAAACATCAGCATAACGTTCTACCGTTTTTCTTAAGGGTTTAAAAACTTTGTTATTGTTGCGTGTTAATCTCTTTTTCTCTGCTCTTCCTTTATCGATCCGATTAATTTTTGTTCCGGTTAAACGAAAGAACGTAGAAATTGCCCTACTCCTCAAATTATCGTGTAAATCGGCTATTGCGCTTGGTTTATAGCTGCGGAGTTCCTGATAGAGTTTGTATAAACCATCAATTCCTTTATGGACAGTTTTAGGCTGGATAGGGTGAAAGATCAGGTTCGGAATGCCATCAAAAAATGGCTTAAACGCAGGTCTGCTCACCATGATGATCCCTATGTTGGGGTTCTGCTCTGAAAATTCGTGTAAAACGGAGGCCGCCATGGCCACATCGCCCATTGCCGAAAAGCGTAAAACAATAATTTTTTGGGTTGCGGCCATAATGTTTTACCACGGAGGCACAAAGAGCACCAAGGCATTCTTTGTGTTCTTCGTGCCTTTGTGGTTGATTAATTTATGCTTTATTGTACAATACCGGATTTAAACTCGGGTCGTTGTACATTTTCATTTGTTTATATACTTTCATGTATTTTTTGCCTGCCTCAATATCTGCCAATAATTCATCAATACTGGTTGAAAGATCCTCGCGTTGTGATAACAATACATTTAATTTAGTCTGGCATTGCATACGGTGCTCAGCTGAGGCACTTTCACGTTCAGCTTCTTCCTGCATATGATAAATTTTTAGTGCCAGGATAGAAAGCCTGTCAATTGCCCATGCTGGGCTTTCTGTATTGATTTTCGCATCTGGTAAAGCTGAAATTCCCTGATAAAGATTTAAGAAATAGCCATCAATAAACTCAACCATATCGGTTCGTACCTGGTTTTGTGCATCAATGCGTCTTTTCCAGCTCAAGCCTTCAACAGGATCAATTTGAGGGTTACGCACCACATCTTCCATATGCCATTGGGCGGTATCGATCCAGTTTTTAACGTAAAAAAGATGCTCTAAACTTTCGGCATCATATGGGTTTTCAACCGGATGGTCAATATCATCAAACTTATGGTAGTCTGTAATTACTTGATTAAATATGCGGTTGGCAATTTCACTTATCATGGGGCAAAGATATTAAAAGATTCCTTAAGGTTTGATTACACAGATCTTTGGATTACACAGATTTTTCCTGGGGGGTGATTACACAGATTTTAAGATTGTACCGATTTATTTGTGAGATTTAAAACAAGATGACTTCGGGCCTGTTTCTCCTAAACCCTAAACCCTAAACCCTAAACCCTAAACTCTAAACCCTAAACCTTTCTACTGTTAAAATACTCCGTTATCTCCTCCAAAGAAAAAGCATTCAAACATTTGTCGGCACTTAAACCACCTTTGCGGGCAACTAAAATACCGTAATGCATGTCGTGGAAACCTTCTGTTCTATGAGCATCTGGATTTACAGAAAGCAATACACCTTTATCTAAAGCATAACGGTGCCATCGCCAGTCTAAATCCAAACGTAGAGGATTCGCATTGATTTCGATCACTACTTTATTTGCTGCACAGGCGTCAATAATCTTTTTATAATCTATCGGGTATCCGGCTCTGCTTAACAATAAACGGCCTGTTGGATGCCCTAAAATGGTGGTATATGGATTTTCAATAGCTTTTAGCAAACGTGCGGTTGCTTTTGCTTCGTCCATACGTAAATTGCTGTGCACAGAAGCCACTACAAAATCGAATGTTTTTAAAATATCATCTGAATAATCCAATGAGCCATCACTTAAAATATCGCTCTCAATACCTCTGAAGATTTTAAAGGGAGCGAGTTTTTTATTTAGTTCATCAATTTCCTGGTGTTGACCAAAAACACGTTGCTCGTTTAAACCTTTTGCATAAACAGCGGTTTTAGAATGATCGCAGATCCCAAAATATTGAAGATTTAAGTTTTCTTTACAATATACAGCCATTTGCTCCAGGGTGTGTACGCCATCGCTCCAGGTAGAGTGGTTGTGCAAACTGCCTTTTAAATCTTCATATTGGATTAAGTTAGGGAGTTTATCGGCTTTCGCCAGGTCGATTTCATCAAAATCTTCACGAAGTTCAGGAACGATGAAAGATAAACCTGCTTTGCCGTAAATTTCTTCTTCACTTGTAAAAGGACCATTACCTGCTAAAGCTAAAACCTGCTCTACATGTTCGGCATTTCCTGTGAGTTTGAACCATTGTAAATAAAATTCAGCTTTTTCAACTGCATAAATTTTTATCCTGAAACCAGCTTCAGTAGTGCAGATGAAAGAATTTTCTGCTTCAATCAAAGAAAGTGCTTCGAAAGCAGGCAAGTTTTGTTTAAGGGCATCAATTTGTTCAGCACCGATCACAATTTCCAGTTCATCGATAATCTCACAGGCACGGCGGTATTGACCGGCGAAGCCCAAAAGTGCACTGTTGTCAATTTTTCCAGTCCAATCTGCAAGCTGTGTAAATATAGTTTTGGCAAAACCTTCAACCTGGGCGTATAAAAACCGTCCGTTGGCCGCCAGTTTAAATTCGATCGCATTCTTAATTTCTTCCTGGGTTTTTAAACCGAAACCTTTGGCTTCAATTAAGCGGTTTTCGTTACAGGCATAATACAATTCACCTATACTTTCTATACCTAAGGTACGCCAGATAATGAATATCTTTTTCGGTCCGATGCCCTTTATGGCCAGCATTTCTACTACACCTTCGGGCGTTTTCTCTAGAATTTCGTTAAGTTCTTTTAATTCTCCTGTTTGGAGAAGTTCAATGATTTTGGAAGCCAGTCCTTTACCAATACCTTCAATTTTATCCAGTTCCTCTAAAGGTTTATCCTTTAAAGCAAAGGGTAATTTATCTACCTTAAAATAGGCATTTGCAACAGATTTAATTTTGAAGGGATTTTCTTCGTGCAGTTCCATAAGCTGCGACAGAAGGCGTAAGGTACGGGCGATGGTCTTGTTTTCCATAAGGGGTAAAATTAGGAAATAATGCCTCAAATCCTTCTTGTGCTCATAAAATTAAAACACAAATTTATTAATTGTTGTTTTACAATCATGAAATCTATAAAATTCGCCCTCTTGGGATTAAGTATGAGTGTAGCCGCTTGTCAATCTGCCAGTAAAACAGATCAAAATGCCGATTCAATAAGTAATTTAACATCAGCCCCAGTGCAAAGTGTTGATGAGCGCTTCCTGGTTGTCGCTGGTCGGTCAGTTGGAGAAATTGCGCTGGGAGAGGATATGGAAGAGGTAAGTAAAAAATTAGGCAGGCCAAATGCCGGTGATGCCGCAATGGGAAAAGCCTGGGGGATTTGGTACAGTGACGATTCTACCGCGAAACACCGCAACGAAATTGCGGTATACTCTTCTTATCGTGATACCAGTATGCTTGTAAAAGATGTAAAACAGATTCGGATTACCTCCAATAAGTTTAAAACAAAGGATGGCTTGGCAACCGGGAGCACGTTGGAAGATGTGAAATTGAAGTTCCCAACCATTGAAAAACTTTCTGCCTATTTAAATGAAGATAAAGATACCGTTACGGTTTATGATGCCAAAAAAGATGGAATTGGCTTTGAATTTTTAAAAGGGAAAAGTATTTCCTTAACGGTTCATCAGGTGAATATTCCGGTTAATGCAACTTATTTAACGTTGCATCCCGGATGGAAGTTAATTGAATAAAAGTAGGGGATGGAAGACAGGTTAATTAGTTCATAGTTTTATTGTCCATGGTCAATTGCTTACTGGCACATACCTCAAGGCTATTAACTATTTAACCATGGACTATCAACAAAATATCCATTTTATATAAACCTCGCAGGTTTTTAAGCGCTTCAGCCCTCAAAACCTGCGAGGTTTAATTATTATTTAATTACTGCCTCGAACGGCATTCTGGCCTGAATGCCAGAGCTTGCAATTACCTTTTTCATTTGTTGGTAAAGCATGTAGTTATCGCCAAGTTCCTGTTTGGTGTAATAGGTTTTAATCCTGTCTGTACCCTCATCCATTAACGATTTCCATGGATCAATTACATCTGGATATTCTACAACCTTATAATTCTTTAATTTAGCCTTTTTAGCGGCTGCCTTAATGGCATCGTTAAAACTTCCTATTCTATCAGCCAAACCAATTTGAACGGCATCTGTACCGATCCAAACGTGGCCACCACCAATGCTATCTATATATGTTTTGCTTTTCTTTCTGCCATCGGCCACACGGCTTACAAAACCGCTATAAATTCTGTTCAGTTCATTTTGGATGATGAATCTTTCACTTGCAGTCATAGGGCGGTTAGTGGCCATAATATCGGCATATTTACCGGTTTTAACGCCGTCAAATGTAATTCCCAGTTTGTTGGTCATTAAATTTTGGAAGTTCGGGATAATACCGAATACACCGATAGAACCTGTAATGGTATTCGGTTGCACAAAAATGCTATCAGCAGCGCAACCAATGTAATAACCGCCTGATGCGGCAACATCGCCAAACGATGCAATAACTGGTTTTTCTTTTTTGGTCAATACAATTTCTCTCCAAATCACATCCGAAGCAAGTGCGCTACCTCCGGGTGAGTTTACACGTAAAACCACCGCTTTAATGTTATCATCCAATCGTGCTTTTCTAATTGCCCTGGAAATACGTTCCGAGCCGATCTGGTTGTCAGAACCTTCGCCGCCATTAATTTCGCCATTGGCATAAATTACGGCTACTTTATCTTTTCCTTCGCCAGTATCTGTATTATTTTTCGCATAATCATTAATCGTAACCGAACGGATATTTTCACCCCTGGTTCTTCCAGATAACCCTTTCAGCTCTTCTAAAATCTGATCTTTATATTTCAGGGCATCGATCATTTTAAAGTTTACGGCATCTTGTGGCTGTTGTACTTTGTAATTATCGGCAATGTTATAAAGACTATCTTTTTGAATGTTTCTACTTTGCGCAATATCAGTTAAGAAAGTATTGTACAATCCGCCAACATAAGCTGTAACCTGTTTGCGGTTATAATCGCTCATTTTATCTAAAATGAAAGGCTCTACTGCACTTTTATAGTTTCCTACACGGATAACCTGCATTTCTACTCCAACTTTTTCTAAAGTTCCTTTAAAGAAAGTTAATTCAGAGCTAAAACCTTTAAATTCTAAAGCGCCTTCGGGATTTAGATATACCTTATCAGCAACTGAAGCTAAATAATAAGCGCCTTGTGTATACACTTCGCTGTAGGCAATAATTTTTTTGTGAGATTTTTTGAAATCGATCAACGCATTCCTAACTTCGCGCAAAGTTGCAAAACCTGCATTCGGACTGCTCACATTCAGGTAGATGCATTTAATATTATCATCTGTTTTGGCTTTTTGTACGGCTTTTAAGAAATCGTTTAAGCCAATACCATCTTTTTCTTCACCACCAACAATTGGCAGGTTTCCGAATGGGTTTTTGGGCGTACGTTCTGTAATGGCCTGGTCTAAATTTAGGAATAGTACCGAATTGTTAGACACAACAACGGTTTTGTCGCTATCAATAGAAGATATTAAACCCACAACAACTACGAAGCAGATCACAAATACAATTACTATTGATAAGAAAAAGCCCAGCATAGAGGCAAATAAATACTTAAAGAATTCTCTCATTTAAATGTTTTAATTTTGTGTTGTAAAGATATAAAAATACATGATGCTTAATAAAGCTTTAGAGTACAACACGGCTTATTTGTTACTGGGTGGAAATTTAGGCGATAGGGAGGCGAATTTGAAAAAGGCCATCGAACTAGTGAACGATAAAATTGGTCATGTGATCGCCATCTCATCTCTTTATGAAACCGCTGCGTGGGGTAAAACCGACCAACCTTTTTTTTTGAATCAAGCTGTAAGTTTACGCACCCGTTTAACGGCGCTTGAAGTTTTAGAGCATGCATTAAGTATCGAACAGGAATTGGGCAGGGTAAGGAAAGATAAATGGGGAGAACGGTTAATTGATATCGATCTGATCCTTTTTGGAGATGAAATTATCAATATTCCGGATAAACTTCAGGTACCTCATCCCCATATGCAGGATAGAAAATTTGTAATGGAGCCTTTGGCTGAAATTGCACCAGAGATTGTGCATCCTGTATTTGGAGAAACGATGCTCGATATTTGCAGAAATATTACAGATCCGCTTGAGGTTAAAAAACTATAGCATATTGACCTTTTCCTTTTGCAAAGGAACGCAGATTTTAAAGGATTAATCTAATCCGCGTTGATCAGCGATTTTAATCTTCTTAATCTGCGGGAAAACTTAGTTATATTTTGTGATTAGTTGTAGCACCCCTAAAATGCAATACCGATAAAGCAATATACAGTACCAATACAAAAGGAATTGCTGCAAATTTTAGAAAAGCAATTAATATAGCCGATAGGATGAGGAAGATGAATTTAATTTTATTTTTCGCCCAGCTTAAGTCGCTGAATTTTAAAGAGAATATTTTGATTTCGCTCACCAGTAAAAAACTTGTAATTGCTGTAATGGCAATCAGTAAAATGCTAGAAGCAATAACCTGAGGATAATCGTTGGCAATAAAAGGTAGAGAACAGATAAACAAAGTATTCATGGGCGTATTCAAACCAATAAAATCTTCTGTTTGCCTCGTATCGTTGTTAAATTTGGCCAGTCTCAGTGCCGAAAAAATAGTAATGATAAATCCAAGATATGGAAGGTATTCAGATGAATAATCACTTGCCTTTAACAAGTGAAACATGATTACCCCCGGTAAGAGCCCAAAACTTACCATATCTGCCAAAGAATCAAGATCTTTTCCAATTGCCGATTTTACATTTAATAAACGTGCAACCATACCGTCAAAAAAATCGAAAATTCCAGAGAAAATAACGAAATAGGCCGCGGTTTCTAGATTGCCTTTAAATGCGAAAACGATTCCGATACAACCTGAAAAAAGGTTTGCACAGGTAATCGCATTAGGGAGATGCTTTTTCATGAGGTATAGGGTATAAGGTTTAAGGTGTAAGGTTTAGGCATCCAAATAGGAACCTTAAGCCTTACACCTTTTGCCTTCCAGCCTTAAACTAGCTGTTCATCGAAATTAAGAACTCTTCGTTACTTTTTGTTCCTTTTATTTGAGATTGAACAAATTCCATCGCCTCTTGACTGTTCATATCGGCAAGGTGGTTACGTAAAATCCATACACGTTGCAAAATATCTCTATCTAGCAATAAATCATCGCGACGGGTACTTGAAGCCGTAATATCAATTGCAGGGAAGATACGTTTGTTAGATAATTTACGATCTAATTGTAGCTCCATGTTACCTGTTCCTTTAAATTCTTCGAAGATCACTTCATCCATTTTAGAACCTGTATCGGTTAATGCGGTAGCTAAAATGGTTAACGAACCACCATTTTCGATGTTACGTGCCGCACCGAAGAAACGTTTTGGCTTGTGTAATGCGTTTGCATCAACACCACCTGATAATATCTTACCTGATGCCGGTGCTGTTGTATTGTAAGCTCTGGCCAAACGTGTAATCGAATCTAAAAGGATTACCACATCATGTCCGCTTTCTACCAAACGTTTCGATTTCTCTAAAACAATATTGGCAATTTTAACATGGCGCTCGGCCGGTTCATCAAAAGTTGACGCAATTACCTCTGCTCTTACACTACGGGCCATATCGGTAACCTCTTCTGGGCGCTCATCAATTAATAAGATAATTAAATAAACTTCAGGGTGGTTTTTAGCAATTGCATTTGCAACCTCTTTAAGCAGGTTAGTTTTACCTGTTTTTGGTTGTGCAACAATTAAACCACGCTGTCCTTTACCAATTGGTGTAAATAAATCCATAATACGGGTAGAGTAATTACTGTTATCCGTAAATAAATTTAATTTTTCTGTTGGAAAAAGTGGAGTCAGATAATCAAAAGGAACACGGTCGCGAACCTCAGCAGGAATTCTGCCGTTAATGGTTTCTACGCGAACCAGCGGGAAATATTTTTCGCCTTCTTTTGGCGGACGGATGCTACCTTTTACAGTATCACCGGTTTTCAAACCAAAAAGTTTTATCTGAGACTGCGATACATAAATATCATCAGGAGAAGTTAAATAGTTGTAATCTGCAGAGCGCAAGAAACCGTAACCATCAGGCATAATTTCTAAAACACCCTCATTTGTAATTACGTTATCGAAATCCAAGTTGGAGTAACTGTTTTCGTTTTTGTGGTGATTGCCACCGCCTGGTTGTTTTTGCTGGCGGTTTTCGTCGCGCTGTGGTTTTTCCTGCTTTTCTTTAGGCTCTTGTTTTTGTTTCGGAGCTGCCGGAAGTACTTCTGCACTTTCTTCTATTAAAGCTGAGATAGGTTTTACACTTTCTTCAGATTCAATAATTCTGTCTGGTTGTCTTTCTGGCTGTTGTTGATGTTGAGGCTCGTCAAATAACGTTACTGCATCTCTTCTTCTTTCAATTGGCGCTGCAGGCTCATCTTTCGTTAATCTTGCTCTTTTTTTAACAGGCTTGTCGGCCGTAGTAGCTGGTTTTTCAGCGGCCACTGTAGAAGCGGCGGCCGCAGCTGCGGCAACTTTTGGTGCTTTTACAGCTTTGGTTTTAGGTGCAGGAGTAGCTGCAATAGGTTCGATTTCGCTATAAGGGTCTACACCGGCTTTAGCAGCATTTATAATTTCTTGTTGGTGTAAAAGTACTTCAACAAGGTCGATTTTTCTTAGGGAGTCGGCACCTTCAATGCCATAGCTTTTTGCTAGCTCACGTAATTCTGTTGTGAGCTTATCATTTAATTCTGTTTTACTAAACATTCTAAATATATATGTTTCAAGAAATTTTTCATTTGTTTATAACGGATGTTTTCTGTTATAAATCTACACAGGCTTAAATATATTTGTGTTAGTGTAGGCCTGGCTTTTCATTGTGTATAAATTCTTAAGGCTATAAAACATTAAATGAGTTCATTATGGAAAATGCTCAAATTGTTTCATAATTGTTTACAAGCTGAATAAAAAGCAAAATGTGCTTTTAAAAAATGGTAACAAAAAACAAGTCTTGATAAATTTTTTCTGGGATATTCAGATAAACGGTTGAGAAATTATGTTGCAATTGTATGTATTTGAAACGTAATCTGCAAGCAAAAGTTTAAAATGTTTATAAAAATAATTAATGTGAGCATTATTTTGTCGCTCAGAAAACTTAAAAATCTACATATTTGCAGCAAATAAGCCCATATATGACAAAGCAACAACTTTTCGAGCAGATACAAAAAAAACGTTCATTTTTATGTGTCGGATTAGATTCTTCGTTAGATAAGATACCAAAACACTTATTGAGGTATGAAAATCCGATTCTGGAATTCAATAAACAGATTATTGATGCCACAAAAGATTTGTGTGTAGCTTATAAGCCGAATACTGCTTTTTACGAGTGTTATGGAAAAAAGGGATGGGAAACTTTGATCGAAACCTGGAAATATATTCCTCAGGATATTTTTTCTATTGCTGATGCTAAAAGAGGCGATATTGGAAATACCTCTGCCATGTACGCCGAAACGTTTTTCAATGCCGCATCATCAGATATGAGTTTCGATTCGGTTACCGTAGCACCTTATATGGGTAGCGATTCGGTAACACCGTTTTTAACTTTTAAAGATAAATGGGTAATTCTTTTGGCTTTAACCTCGAATGCCGGCCATGCCGATTTTCAATTGCAGGAAATTGGCGAAGATAAACTTTTCGAAAAAGTACTTAAAACATCGCAAACCTGGGCTACAGATGAACAGATGATGTATGTAGTAGGAGCAACCCGTGGCGCCGCTTTTGGTGATGTACGTAAATTAGCACCGAATCACTTTCTTTTAGTGCCGGGCGTTGGCGCACAGGGAGGAGATTTAAATGAAGTGTGCAAGTATGGCCTAAATTCACAATGCGGCTTGCTGATTAATTCTTCGAGAGGCATTATTTATGCCAGCCAGGGAGAAGATTTTGCAGAAAAGGCCAGGGAAGAAGCGTTGAAACTTCAAAAAGAAATGGAGCAGATTTTGATTAAAGCGGGGTTGGTATAAAAAATTTAATATTTCAGTTGTTTACTTTGAGAAATTATTTATGGTATACAATTCAATATTAATGACTGTAGCTAATATTGATTAGGTGGATTGCTTTTTCTTTGCGTAAAAATCCTTATATTTAATCATTTAGACTTCGCCTATGACTAACCCTTTTGATAATATGGACTTTAAGTCGTTACTTGAGCATGTAAAAAAACTTTCAGCAGCCGAAAAGAAAGAACTGATGCAGGTTTTAAATCAAGGCCAGCTTCCGTTGGTTAATGAAGAGCGCGTAGCTTATGTAAAGACGTCTGCAACGCATACTTCTTTTGATGCGAAGTGGGAGGAAAGTTTATCGGCTTCTGAATTTAAAGCAGCAGCCATTCAGCATATTAATACCCTGCCTTGGAAATAGTGCGCTTCAATCCCTCCGTTCTGCTTTATCTTAATGAACTGGTTGATGTGCTTTTTTACGAAAACTATTTCAGTATCCGCGAAAGTGCTATAGATTACGTTATCAGGTTGATTGATATTGCTGAAAGCAAGATCGTGTTACATTGCTCCGAAGACTATTTGTCATCATGGCAGTTGGCTAATCCATTTTAATATCAGTCAGAAAACAACCTGGTACTTTGTATTCGAAAAAAGTGAGAACCACCGTTATTTGGTTACCTATGTTTTTAATAACTACTCCAAAGAAGCTCAAAATTTAAACTTATAAGTTAGTTATAGCCAAATAAATTCATTACCTTGAAGAATGAATTTTCCAGAAGATTTTCTTCATTACGTATGGCAATTTAGGTCGTTTGATTATAGCGGGCTGCAAACTACTGCTGGAGAAAACTTGAAAATTATCAACCCAGGCTTGTTAAACAAAAATGCTGGGCCGGATTTTTTTAACGCGAAAATCGAAATTAACGATACTACATGGGCTGGTAATGTAGAAATTCATCTCCGGTCGTCAGACTGGTTAAAACACAATCACCAGATTAATCCCGCCTACGAAAATGTAATCTTACATGTTGTTTATGAGCATGATGCGGAAATAAAAAGAATAGACAATACTGTTTTGCCCGTTTTGGAATTAAAACAGCGTATCTCTGCCGATCTCATTAAAAAATACGAAAACCTATTTCTCACACTAACTGATTTTCCTTGCATTGCACAAATTGGAGCGGTAGATCAATTAATTGTCGATTCTTTTTTATCAAGAACCTTAATAGAGCGTTTCGAGCAAAAAACGAATGCTGTAACTGAAACTTTAAACGAATTAAATGGGAATTGGGATGAGACTTTCTACCGTTTCATGGCGCGTAATTTTGGCTTTAAAATAAACGCCCTTCCTTTTGAGTTGTTTGCTAAAGCCGTTTCGCAGCAAATTTATGCCAAGCACAAAAATAACCCAAACCAAATTGAAGCGCTGGTTTTTGGTGCCGCTGGTTTTTTAAATGATCAGTTTGAAGAGGAATACCCTAAAAAGTTAAAGGCCGAATTCCAGTTTCTTCGAAAGAAATATAATATTAAACCTATAGAAGCTTCGATGTGGAAATTTATGCGGATGAGGCCGCAAAACTTTCCTACGATCAGATTGGCGCAATTTGCAGCGTTAATTGTAAAAGCCAACCATCTTTTTTCTAAAATTATGGAAATCAAAGATATAGCCCAATTGCATGCTTTGTTTGAAAACCTACCGGTAAACGATTACTGGAAAACACATTATCATTTTAAAAAAGAAACTTCTGGTGTAAATACACAAATTGGGAAAACATCCGTTGATAATGTTTTGTTAAATACGGTGGCTTTGTTTTTATTCGCGTATGGTAAACACACGGGTACACAATACTACATTAGCAGGGCGATAAAATTGTTGGAGCGTTTGCCAGCTGAGCAAAATGCGATCACAGATAAATTTACCGGGGCAGGAGTGAAGATGGATCATGCATTTGCTTCGCAAGGAATTTTGCAGCTGAAAAAGCAATACTGCGATGAGAAAAAATGTCTATATTGTGGTATTGGAATTAAAATTTTAAAGCAGGCCTAACCAGGTGCTGATTTCAAACAAAACTTTCTACCCTATAATCTGTTTTTAAATTATGGAATTTCCACATGAGCTAAAAGAACTATATCCTAATCAGATTATTGAGGTTAGGGGTAATGCCGATGCCTTAACTGTTATTTTAAACAAAGATGTTGATATCCATAAATTTAAGGCAGAACTGATCAAAAAGTTTTCAGGACTGGAAGAACAACAAACGCTTTTTATTAAACACGAGGATAAACAGGATTTCGAAAAATTGGTTTTGGAATAATCGAGATAGAATATGCTATTGAAAATTTAACCGATTATTATTGCTAAATTAGAGTTTGGAAATCAAATTATGATTTCGGTTTCCAATGATTTTATCTTGTGGTATTGTTATTAAGATTTTTAAAATAAGCTTAAAATGTTCCAAAGAATTATAACCTATTTTGAACAACAGAGTTTTGGCGTTTCTACTTATTTGGCTAACAAGTTGAACATGAGCACAGCGAAAGTGCGTTTGTTTTTTATTTATTCGTCGTTTTTAGCGGTGGGTTTTCCAATATTGTTCTATTTTTTGGCCGCTGTTGTGCTCGATATCAGGACGTATATGAAAAGAATGCGGTTAAGGATTTGGGAATAAAATGTAAGAGGTAGTATGGATGATGGAAAATGGTTGCTAAATCAGACTCTTGACTAAAGACTCACGACTCCAGACTAATTAATCATCGTCTCTTAAAATCTCTGCAATTTCATTAAAGCCTTTTTCTGCGGCTAAATCTGCAGGCAGTTTTCCACCTTCCATGCGCAAAGAAACTTCTGCTCCGTGTTCTAACAATAAAATAATCAATTCTATATTTCCTAATTGTGCGGCGGTATGTAAGGGTGCCAATCCTGCTTTCTGACAAACATTTGGATAGGCACCAGCTTCTAAAAGTATCTTGGTAATATTAAAATTGTTGGCGGCAACTGCCGAGTGGATCGGAAATACATTAAATCCATTTTTCGATGGCAGGTTAACATCCGCACCTTTTAAAACTAAAAAACGGGCTAGATCTTCATGACCGAAATAACAGGCTAAACCTAGTGGTGTAAATCCATCTTCCGAAAATTCGTTAATACTATTGGGATTTTGAAATATTAATTGCGACGCTGCATCAAATTTGCCCACTGCACAAGCTTCGAACAAAGTTAAGTCATCTACAAATTCAGCAATTAAATCAGCGATTTCCTGTTTTTTATAATAACAGGCCAATAACAATGGCGAAATGTGATGGGAGGTGTCAATATTTGCCAATTTTGGATTTTCAACCAAAATTTCTTTTACTGCTTGTAAATTTCCAGCCTCAATTTGTTCTTCGAGTTGCGCTATGCCCATAATATTGTTTCAAAAATCGCTTTAAATTAACAAAAATTAAGAAATTGTAAACTTTATTGCCTAAATATATATAGTGTAAGGCAAATTAGCAAAGATTATACCTCGCAGGTTTTTAAAACCTGCGAGGTCTGGCAAGCCACAGAACTACAGACTCAGTTAAATAAACCTGATAGAACGAAAAGCCCGGAACGAGGTACGAGTGAGGACTTGAAGTGATAGCAAGACTATCATAGCCGAAATGGGCCGAACCCTGCTTTTCAAAATAATATGAATCACCTAAGTGGACTGGTATCCATATATTTAAGGTTTTAAAAACCTAAGGTCTATAAATAAAAAATCCCGTTTAACCTCTCCAGGCAAAACGGGATAAAACCTAAAACAAAATCCGTTTCATTTGACAAAAACGTAACAACTTGTGTGTTGTTAAAATAATAGACAATAATTTCTGTTTAAGGTTTAATGCCCGATGAATATTTTTATTTAATTTAAGGCAGATTATAAAACCAATAGATAGAGGTGCAAATTTAGCGCTTCTTGAAAATAGGGAGTGGTATGATGAAAGCCCTAGCAGCAATGCTTACAATTTGTGATTATTTTTTTTGTTAGGCTTTCGTTAATGCTGCGCAGTTTTATCTAAGTTTGTTCAATATTAAATTATTTAGGATAGAAAATGTCGGTAAGGGGTAACCAGTTTAAAACCAATACATTCAGAGATAAGGGTGCAGAAAGTGCACCTGGCAGATCATCATCAGGTCGGCAGCCGAAAGAAAAAAGAGATTTTTTGCCAAGCTTCGATCTGGCAGATGGCCGTGCAGTTAAAATTGCAGGTCTGTTTTTTGTGATATTGTCGTTATATTTTTTAATTGCTTTTACCTCGTATTTATTTACCTGGCAAGATGACCAGAGTTATGTAATCGATGCAAATGGTGGTTGGGGCAATCTTTTTAAAACAACAGAAGAACTAAAAGAAGCTGGTGTTTCTATACCAGTAGTTCAAAACTGGTTAGGTAAGTTTGGCGCTTTGTTATCGCACCAGTTTATTTACGAATGGTTCGGTATTGCATCTTTCCTGTTCGTTTTGGCCTTTTTTATTATCGGCTACCGCTTATTATTTAAAGTTAAAATCCTTTCCATCTCGAAAACATTGGGTTATAGCTTTTTCTTTTTATTGTTTATATCCTTAACCCTAGGTTTTGCACATAGTTTCTGGTCAGAATCGCCACATTATTTAGAAGGTGAATTTGGGTATTGGAGCAATAAATTATTAAATGCCCAAATTGGCGCAGCTGGGGTGGCGGGATTAATTGCTTTTGCGGGATTAACCATTTTAATCATCGCATATAATATCGATTTCAAATTTCCAGAGCGTAAAGAGAAAGAGGTTTACCTGGACAACGAAACGCCAGATTATGTAAATGATATTAGAGAGCAGGCAGTAAAAAACAAAACTTTCGAAGAACCTTCATCATCCATTGAACTTCCGGTACGTGATAAGCCAATAAGTAACGAACGTAAACAACAAAATGTGGTCTTGCAGCCAAGCCGTTTCGAAGAAAAAGAAGAGGAAGAAACTGTAGCACCTGTTGTATTATCTCCATTGGCTACCAATTTACCTCTTGCTACTGCTGCGGCAACAACACTTCCATTAACAGTAGAACCACCAATTGAAGCCGAAAAGGAACCTGCTTTTACGATCGAAAAAACTGAAGAAGAAAAAAAATCGGATGATCTGGTTGAACAGTTTGGTAATTATGATGAAAAACTAGATTTATCTGGTTATAAATACCCAACAATAGATTTGCTCGAAAATTATGGCACCAATAAAATTTCGGTAAATGCCGAAGAATTGGAAGCCAATAAAAATAAAATTGTCGAAACCCTTAATCATTACAATATAGAAATTGATAAGATTAAGGCAACCATTGGTCCAACGGTTACCCTTTACGAAATTATTCCAGCTCCTGGGGTAAGGATTTCGAAGATTAAAAACCTGGAGGATGACATTGCGCTTTCGTTAGCAGCTTTAGGTATCCGTATTATTGCACCAATGCCAGGAAAGGGTACAATTGGTATAGAGGTACCTAACCAACACCCAGAAATGGTGCCGATGCGCAGCATTCTAAATACCGAAAAATGGAGCCAAAACACTATGGATTTGCCTATTGCATTGGGTAAAACCATTAGTAATGAGGTTTTTATTGCAGATTTGGCTAAAATGCCTCACCTATTGGTGGCAGGAGCAACTGGTCAGGGTAAATCGGTTGGTATTAACGCCATTCTGGTTTCGCTGTTGTTTAAAAAACACCCTGCACAGTTGAAATTTGTACTGGTCGATCCGAAAAAAGTAGAGTTAACTTTATTCAATAGAATCGAAAGGCACTTTTTAGCTAAACTGCCGGGAGAGGCCGATGCTATTATTACTGATACTAAAAAAGTTGTAAATACTTTAAATTCACTTTGTATCGAAATGGATCAGCGTTATGATTTATTGAAGGATGCACAGGTTAGGAATTTAAAAGAATACAACGATAAGTTTGTTAAGCGCAAGCTTAATCCAAATAATGGTCACCGCTTTTTGCCTTTCATTGTTTTAGTGGTAGATGAGTTTGCCGATTTAATGATGACGGCTGGTAAAGAAGTTGAAGCACCAATTGCCCGTTTGGCTCAATTGGCGAGGGCAATCGGTATCCACTTAGTTCTGGCTACGCAGCGCCCGTCGGTAAATATTATTACGGGTACCATTAAAGCCAACTTCCCGGCCAGGTTAGCCTTTAGGGTGTTATCGAAAATCGATTCAAGAACCATTTTGGATAGTGGTGGCGCCGATCAGTTAATTGGCCGTGGTGATATGCTTTTATCTACAGGTAGCGACTTAATCAGGCTACAGTGTGCTTTCGTTGATACACCAGAGGTAGACCGGATTTCTGAGTATATTGGTAACCAACGTGGTTATGCTGATGCTTATCAACTGCCAGAATATATAGATGAAGCAGGTGAGGGAAGTAAGGCCGATTTTGATCCTAACGAACGTGATAAGTTTTTTGAAGATGCAGCCAGACTGATTGTAATGCATCAGCAGGGCTCTACCTCATTAATACAACGGAAACTAAAATTAGGCTACAACAGGGCCGGAAGGATTATCGACCAATTGGAAGCTGCCGGAATTGTTGGTCCCTTTGAAGGAAGTAAGGCGCGTGAAGTCTTGTATCCGGATGAATATTCTTTGGAACAGTTCTTGAACAGTATGAATGACAAAGATTAGATTAAACCAATACAAAAAAATCTACTCTAACGTTTCAAAGGAAAAATTTAAAAAAGAAAAGATGAAGAAATTAATTTCAGCATTAATGGTTGTAGTTGCTTTTACAACTTCAACTTATGCTCAAACTGATGCGAAAGCTAAAGCCATTTTAGCTGAGGTGAGTAAAAAATACAAATCGTATAATATTGTAAAAACAGATTTTACCTTCACTTTGGATAATCCGAAGGCAAAAGTAAAAGAAACCCAGCAAGGTACTTTGTATGTTAAAGCCAATTCTAATAAGTATAAAGTGGCGATGACGAATCAAGAATTGTTTAGCGATGGTAAAAGTCAATGGACTTATTTGAAAAAAGACAAAGAGGTGCAGGTGAGCAATGTAGATAACAGTGGCGATGCCATTAACCCTGCTAAGATTTTTACGGTTTACGAAAAAGGATTTAAATATGTGTACACAGGTGAAGAAAAAGTAGGTGCCAAAACTTACCAAATGATTGATTTAACACCTGTTGACGCTAAAAAATCGATTTTTAAAGTACGTTTAAGTATCGATAAAACAGCTAAACAAATTGCAAACGTGGTGTTATTTGATAAAAATGGCAACAAATACACTTACAATGTGAAAACTTTTTCGCCAAATGTAAATGTACCAGAAACTACTTTTGCTTTCGATGCCAAAAAATATCCTGGTGTTGAAGTGGTAGATTTAAGATAATTGTTATTACCGCCAAGGCGGGATGAAACCTAAAGGTTCAGTTGGAAACAGCTGAACCTTTTTTGTTTGATTGAAATCAGATTTTTAGGTGTATCGTAGGCCATATATTGCCTTTTTTGAAAAGCATTTGCAGTAATTCTTAGGTTACAGCCGTTCGTTGTAGTGCCAATGTAAATACTACCGCTTGGGCACATTTTTCTCTGATTGGATTTTTTTGGCTCCTCTGCCTAAGGCGATCGTCATGCAGAATTTATTTCAGCATCTTTCCTGCTATTAACTGGCCTTGATTCCTTAAGAAGGCACAAATGTCATTTTTTTTTCGCTCTTTGCCGCGGGGCATGGTAGTTTTTCGCAGATCATGTTATTTTTATTTGTGCTCAAGAATGCTGGCGCATTTTGGAGCGCCAATTACCCAAAGCGCTTTGTCAATCCAGCAATGGGCC